>JAHDWN010000008.1:95241-175321 GCA_023382675.1 Anaerolineae bacterium | reverse complement strand
CGCCGTTCGCTTTGCCATCGCCCAACAAGTGAGTGATGTTCTCGGCGATGTCCATTTCGAGGCGTCCTTTCGTCCCGGTGACAGCGACGTGCAACCCTTCCCACGGACTATACGCGATCAGGCAGTAGGAGAGAATGACGCCGTTGCGATAGCGCACGGAAACGCTCATGGTATCTTCGATGGTGATCGGTTCGCCGAAGACATTCTGGTCGCGAATGTAGCCGGTTTCGCTTTCCGCATCCAGATACAGGCCGCGCAGCGCCGCACTTTGATCCAGAAACAGCGCAAACGGATCGTTCGCCGCTTCTGGGATGCCTGTGTAACGCGTATACGAGTAGTGTTCACCGCGCTGCTCGGCATTTTCGCGGCCATAAAAGAGCAGATCGCCCATCGCCATCACCTGGCGCGGATACGAGTCGATCCACCAGTTGACGAGGTCGAAGTGATGGGTCGCCTTGTGTACGAGCAGGCCGCCGCTGTTCTGCTTTTGGCGATGCCAGCGCCGGAAATAATCCGCGCCATGGCTCGTATCGAGCAGCCACGAAAAATCGACCGCCAGCGGTCTGCCGACGACCCCATCCATGATCAGCTTGCGAAACAGAGTGTAAGCAGGCGCATACCGATAATTGAAGGTAACGCGCAGTGACTTGCCCGTGCGCGCGATAGCATCATAAATTGCCCGCATACGCTCAATGTCGGTTGTCATCGGCTTCTCTGTGATCACATCGCAGCCGAGTTCCATCGCCCGCACGATGTAGGTGTGATGGGTGCTGTCTTTGGTGGCGACGATGACAGTGTCGGGGCGTGTTTCAGCGATCATCGCGTCGAAGCGTTCGGCCGGGTATTGTGGCAGCGGGGGCCGGTGATACTGCTGCTCCAACTGCTGGTTGTGCCAGCGCATCCGCGTTTCGCTGAGGTCGCAAAAAGCGACCAATTCAGCGCGATCGTGATACGTCGAACACAGCGCATTGACAAACATCCCCGCGCGCGCGCCGGTTCCGACGAGCGCATAACGTTTACGCGACACGTTTTTATCCTTCCGTTACTGGTTCATCGTCGGGAAAGTGGCGGCGAATGATGCGCCAGGTCCCCCAAGTGATGATAAAAGCGCAGCTAGATATTGTTCCTAAAAGAAAGATGGCGCGCGGAAGCAGCAGGCTGATTAGCACGGGCACTGACGTCGTGATCAGGATACCCAGCGACCACCACGGATGCGCGACGACCAACCTGAATGACGACATCAGAACATGACTGAGCGGCACTTCGTCGAATAGTACGAGGAGATGCCAGGCGTACATGTTGACGAGCAGCAGCGCTAATCCCACGAAGACTGTCACACTCCGTGCGATAAATGCCAAGGGATCGCTCGACGTGTTCATGTGCGGAAAAATCGATATATTGAGCGCGATCAATCCGCCGACGAGCATATTCACGATCATGAGCAGCATCGATTTGAGCCAGAGCCTGCGCATTGCACCGAAAAATGTGCCGAACAAATCGCAGTGAATGCCGCGCGCGCGCGCAGACATGAAGGCGAACAAGCCCGCTGTTGCAGCCGGTAGGGTGATCAACGGGATGGAAAGAATGGTCCACAGAATGTTCGCCATGACGAACGATGACCACGTTTCGACGTGCTCAGCAAGCTCAGTGCGCTCGTCGCTCGGTGTGTTTCGTCGCCTGTGATCAGTCACGTCTGTCACCAACGTCGCTACCCCTTCAAGCCTGTCGTCGCGATGCCCTCGACCAGATAGCGCTGGAAGAAGACGAAGATCAGGATGACAGGGACGAGTGACAGTGTCAACATGGCAAAGACCGCGCCCCAGTTAGTGACACTCCCGGTATCAGCGAAGGCGCGCAAAGCGAGCGACACAGTATACAGGTTCGGGTCTTGCAGATAGACGAGAGGCCCCAGGAAATCTTCCCATGTCCAGTAGAAGGAGAAGATCGCCGCTGTCACCAGTGCGGGCACAATCTGCGGCAAGATGATGCGGAAGAATATGCCTGTCTTACTGCACCCGTCAATCATCGCCGCTTCATCCAGGTCAACGGGGATGCCGCGAATGAATTGAATGATCATGAAGATGAAGAAGACATCGCCGCCAAGTTTAGGGACAAGTAGCGGCAAGAATGTATTAATCCAGTCGAGTTGGTTGAAAATGATGTACTGGGGGATCATCAAGATCTGATTCGGCAGCATCAAGGTCAGCAGCATGATTGAAAACCAGATGCCGCTGCCGACGAACTTGACACGGGCAAAACCATAGGCGACGATGGCGGAACTGACCACGGTGAACAACGTCCCAAATCCCGCGACGATGAACGAGTTGCGGAAAAAGGTGGCAAAAGTGATGCCGCCAAAGCCCGACCAGCCTTCGGCGTAATTCTCGAAGTGGAATTCACTTGGGATGAGCGATGCGACGTTCGTCCAGATCTCATCCGGCGCTTTCAGCGAGCTGGCGACGAGCCAGACGACGGGGTAGAGCATAAATGCAGCTATCAGAATGACGCCAACATAGTAAACAACGCCGCGCCTGCGCTTCGAGCGCTGCTGCTGCAATTTGAGCTGATCGAGGGTCAATGCTTGTTGCACGGTCTCAGCCCTCCTTCGTCTCGTAGAACACCCAGTAGCGTGAGAGGCGGAAGCTGAGCGCTGTGAAGAACCCGATGATCAACAGCAAGACCCAGGCCATCGCCGAGGCATATCCCATCTGGAAGTCGTTGAAGGCGCGGCGATACAGATAGAGCGTGTAGAACAGGGTGGTATCCAGTGGGCCGCCTGCCGTTACGATGAATGCCTGCGTAAAGACACGGAAGTTGGCGATGATCTGCATGATGAGGTTGAAGAAGATGATCGGCGTCAGCAGCGGGAGCGTGACTCTATAGAAACGCTGCCACGAGGTCGCCCCGTCAATGGAGGCCGCCTCGTAGAGTTCCGATGGAATCTGACGCAGCCCGGCGAGGAAGATCAGCATTGGCGAGCCGAACTGCCAGACCGCCAGGATGACGAGCGTCCAGATGGCGGTGTCCGGATTGCCAAGCCAGTTAATAGGATCAAAGCCCAGCAGTTGAGCAATTGCGTTTATCACACCCTGAGGGCCGAACAACTGCCGCCACATCACGGCAACCGCCACGCTCGCGCCAATGATCGACGGGATGTAATAGGCCGCGCGGAACCAATACACGCCGCGCCGCTTGGTATTGAGCAGCATGGCAACTGCCAGTGCAAACATCAAGCGCAGCGGCACGACCAGCAATACATATTTGAAGGTAGCAATCATCGAGCGCCCATAGCGAATATCCTGCGTGAACATGCGCTCAAAGTTACGCAAGCCTGTCCATTCGCCACCGCTGAGCAGATCGTAATTCGTGAACGCCAGATACAGTGAGATGGCGATCGGTATAAAACTGAACAGCAAGAAACCGATCAACCAGGGCGAGATGAACAGGTAGCCAACCGCATTGTTTTGCTTGAAGCCTCTTGATCTGCGTTTTGGCTGGCTGGCTGCCTCACTGGCCGCTTCATCGACGCGCTTCGACACCGGGAGTGTCGCGATGGGTTCGCTCATGAGAGATATTCCTAAAAAACGATACTTTGAATGCTAAGGGACACAGCCTGAGCGGCAGACCGTGTCCCCTTCGGTACTTGGAATATTACTCGTTTCCAGCGAGGATTGCTTGCGCCTCAGACCGGAAAATGGCCATACCCTCCTCAACCGGGATCTGTTCGTACAACACGGGCTCTTTGAAGAGCGGTATCCAGACATTGTTACGAATGTCGTTATAGCCGGGCGGGTTGGGCGGGAAGATCGGGCTGGCGTCCGCCGCAACGCGCTCCAGGAAGTCGAATGTTTCAGCGCCAACCTCATCAAGCATCGGCTGCAGATGCTCACGGACCCCCGACGATACCGGCACACCGCGCTCAGCAAACAGGATTTCGTTGGCTTCGAGGTCATTGACGAAGAAACTGATGAACTTGGCCGCTTCTTCCTTCATCTCGCAGGCTTCGGGGATGGAGAAGAACATCGACGGCTTCAGATAGTTGGCCGACCGCGCGCCTTCCGGGCGGGGCATAGGCCACAGTTTGAAGTGACGGTTTTCGCCGGCAGCGCTGAAGATGGCGACCACCTGGTTGCTCCATTGATACTGCATCGCCGCTTCGGCAGTCACGATGGGCGAGTTCTCTGGCCCGGTGCTCGCCGCTGCCTGTATCTCTTCATACGATTGGATCACGCCTGCTTCCTGCAACCGAAGCAGCCGGTTGAAGTGGTCGATAATCGGTTGGTCGTCGGTGTAGCCAAAGTCTGTCCCGGCGTCATTGAAGGGATTGACACCGAGGGAGACCATCATAGCTGTCCAGATCTGGTCATCGCCCAGGTCCGGCGAGCCATAGGCATAAATGCCGAGCTTGTCGTGAAGTTCGGTGGCAACCTGTTCAAAGTCGTCCCATGTCCATTGAGGATCGGGGAGATCCATACCTGCTTGCTCAAATGCATCCAGATCGAGAATGATCGACTGCGAATTTGAACCCAGGTTCATGCCGTACAACTGGCCGTCGACACGACCGCCCTCCAGGTAAGTGTCGTCAATAGTGGAGGTGTCGAGCAGGCCCTGCTCAATGAAGGGATCTAGCGGCGCAAGCAGGCCGCGGCGCGCCCATTCGGACAGATAGGCATAGTCCTGCTGCATGACGCATGCAAGTTCGCCGCCTGCTGCCTGAGTGTTCATGAGCGTCCAGTAGTCGTTAAAGTTGGCGAATTCGTAGACGATGTCGAGGCCGGGATTTTCGGCTTCGTACATCTCGACGACCGCGATTGTCCGATCGTGACGGCTTTGTGACCCCCACCAGACAAGGCGCATCTCAGTCGCATCCTGTGCGAGCACAGCGCTGCCTAGTGAGAAGATGAGAATGAACGTCAAAGCGAGAAGGACAAACTTGAAGTGACGGCGACTCATTGAACTAACTTCCTTTCACACAAGGGGGCAATGTACAAAATTACTTGACCGGTCAATCAAGATATTATAGCAATAGCAGAAAAGATGCAAATTTGTCAAGCGCATCAGTAGGGCTTGTTGCACAGATCGGTCTTCCTGAAAAACGCCAGTTTGAATGTCAGAAGGCGCTAAAGTGAGCCTGTGAACGCCTGGAATGTGTCGAAAAGTCACAAAATGGGGTAATAAGATCGTCGAATTTGATACGCAACTGGCTCGATTGGTGTATCATGTTTGCTAGGACATGAATCGGCGTTATTATATTGAACGGTCAAGTTCGAGGCGATTATGGGGACGAGCAATAGCAGGAAGCAACCGACTATACGCGATGTCGCAAAGACTGCGGGCGTGTCATATCAGACGGTGTCACTTGTCATCAATGACAAGCCGGGCGTTTCGGAAAAGACGCGGCGTCAGGTGATTCGCGTCATGGACGAGTTGGATTACCGCCCGAATCGTGCGGCACAGATGTTGACCACCAGCCGGTCGAAGACGTTGGAACTGATCATCATGGATGTCGGCTACGGCGGGAGGCTGGCGGATTCGACAAAGAATATGGCCCATTTTGCAAAGGAACATTCTTATAGTCTGCTTGTTTCAGAGACGACTGCTGCTGAATTAGGCACAGCACTTGAAAACGCCGCCTCACGTTTGGTCGATGGCATTGTTCTCTACGCGCCGCGGTTGCGTATTGCAGATGAGGAGTTAGATCGTTTGCGACGCAACATCCCGCTGGTGCGCCGCGATTATGTGCCCGGTTCACGGTTGGCCTGGGTTGGCTTTGACCAGGTATATGCGACGCGTCTGGCCGTAGAACACTTGCTTGAGCTAGGGCATCGGCAGATTGCCGCCATTCCGCCAACCTCGGAACTGCACAACGGTCACTGGCGGCATAGCACGATGCGCAACGTGCTGGCCGAGCATGGGCTGACGTTGGGACCGACGGCGGAAGGCGATTATTCGATCCGCAGCGGCTATGAAGCCTGCCGGGAAATTCTCGACACGAGGCAGCCCTTCACGGCGTTGATTTGCGGCACGGACGGCATGGCGATGGGAGCACTCCGCGCGCTGCACGAGCGCGGCCTGCGCATCCCGGAAGACGTTTCAGTTGTCAGTTTTGATAATTCCGAACTCGCATCGTATACCGAACCGCCGTTGACGACGGTCGAATTCAAGTTCATCAATCAGGATGAACTGGCGATCAAATACTTGCTGGAAATCATCGCGCATCGTGACATGGAACTCCACCAACGCGTCCTGATGCCCAGCCTGGTACTTCGCGAAAGCACGCGTTCGCTGACATGAACGAAAGGAATTTGCGATGAAACAACGACACGATTTGCCTAATCTCTGAGGCAGACACTTGTGGTTACTTAAAGCCGCTGTTTCAACTTATCTGGGACGGTTTTGGAAGGACTTACAATCGTGAGACACAAGATTGCACTCGTGGGGGCGGGGGCATCGGTCAATAATCATCTGGCAGCCCTGAAAGCCTTGGACGACCGCATTGACCTGGTGGCAGCCGTGGACGTTCACGCGGAACGGTTGCGCGCTGTCTGCGAAGAAAATGCCATTGCGCACTGTTATACCAGTTTGACAGAGATGCTTGAGGCAGAGTCGCCGGAACTGGTCATACTCGTAACTCCCCCCGCGACGCACAAGTCACTGATCCTCGAATGTTTGGAAGCGGGCGCGTCCGTCTGGTGCGAAAAGCCGCTGGTTGCCTCGCTAGCTGACTTCGATGCGATCGACGCTGCTGAGCGAAGGGCCGGGCGTTACGTCAGCACCGTTTTTCAATGGCGCTTTGGTTCGGCGTCCAAACATCTCAAGAACCTTATCGAGCGCGGGGTGCTTGGTCGCCCGCTGGTTGGCGTATGCAATACACTCTGGTATCGCGATCAGATGTATTACAACTCTCCCTGGCATGGCAAGTGGCAAACCGCGACCGGCGGCCCGACGATGACATTGGGTATTCATTTGATGGATCTCTTTCTCTGGCTAATGGGCGACTGGGATGAAGTGCAGGCGATGACCGGCACGCTCGACCGCGCAATCGAAGTGGAAGACATATCGACTGTGCTCGTGCGCTTCGCCGGAGGCGCGCTAGGAACGATAATCAACAGCGCGTTGTCCCCGCGTCAGGAAAGCATGATGCGGCTCGATTTCCAACGGGCAACGGTCGAGGTGATCACGCTCTATCGACACAACAACCAGAACTGGCGTTTTACCCAGCCACCCGCTATCGAAAACGCAGAGGTGTCGGCGGCGTGGAATGAACTGGTGGAAAACGTGGCTGGAAATCACGAGGCGCAGCTTCGTGATCTGCTCGATAGCCTCGAACGTGGCGAGCGCCCACTCGTGAGTGGCGCTGAGGCGAGACGCATTCTGGAATTCACAGCCAGTCTGTACAAAGCAGCGGCGACTCGCCAGCCGGTGAAACGCGGCGAGATCACGCCCGATGACCCCTTCTATTTCAGCATGAACGGAGCTGCGATCACCGGTGAGATGACGGTATGACTATTAAGTTTGCGGCGGTTGGCGCGGCACACCCGCATGTCCACAACCAGATCTCCGCGCTGTTGGCTGCCGGGGCACGATTTGAGTGGTTTTACGATCAGGACCCAGCGGCCCGCGCCGAAATTGTCGAGCGTTATCCGGGTGTCCAGCTCGCGCGGAAGCTTCAGGAAATCCTCGACGACGAAAGCGTGCAGCTCATCGTCGGGACACCGATTCCCGACCAGCGCGCGGCACTCGGCATTCAGGCGATGCAACACGCCAAAGATTACCTGTGCGCCAAGCCCGGCTTCACGACACTAGATCAGCTTCACCAGGCACGGGATGTCCAGCGTGAAACGGGTCGCATCTACAGCGTCTATTTTGGCGAGCGCTTTGGCAGTGTGGCGACGGTGAAAGCAGGCGAACTTGTCCACTCAGGCGCAATCGGGCGGGTGATCCAGACGATTGGATTGGGGCCGCATCGCCTATTGGGACACACACCTCGTCCGGACTGGGCGTTTGACGTGACGCGTTTCGGCGGCATTCTCAACGATCTTGCCAGCCATCAAATCGATCAGTTTCTCTATTTCACCGGCAGCACCGATGCGGAAATTGTGCACTCGCAGGTAGGTAACGCCAGGTTTCACGAGTTCCCTGGCTTTGAGGATTTTGGCGATTTATTGCTGCGAAGCAATCATGCGACCGGCTACGTCCGTGTTGACTGGCTCACGCCGAAGGGCTTGCCGACCTGGGGGGATGTGCGGCTGTTCTTGCTCGGCACGACGGGCACAATCGAGATTCGTAAGAACATCGACGTCGCTGGTCGCGAGGGCAAAGATCACCTCTTCCTGGCTGACGAACAAGGCGCGCGCCATATCCCGTGCAGCGATGGGCATCTACCTTTCGCAAGCCAACTGATCGCAGATATCCTTCATCGAACTGAAACGACAATGCCGCAGACGCATTGTTTTCTCGCCTGTGAATTGGCATTGAAGGCACAGGCGGCTGCAGCACAGTTGCGCTTCCCTTGACTGCGATCAGCCTCCCTGCCTACCAAATGGGTGAACGCGCAGCTCAAATGCTCATACGGATACTTCAAGGCGATCAAGATGAACCGGAACAGGAACTTCGCAAGCCGCATTTAGTGATCCGGGAAAGCACGGGGCCAGTAAGATTGGGGAAGCCGCGCTAAGAGTGTAGAAGCACTGACGCGCTCGCATATTTGGGACTCATGTCGGGGCTACGACTGGCGCAGCCGTATCATTAACGCTGTCGGGTCCCCGAAGATCTTTCTATCGTGTGTCTTCGGGCTGATGACATCGCGAAAAACCAGATTCGCCCCATGATCTCGATCATCTTCAACATCGACATGGCTGCGGATTGGGCGGCTAAGCGCTCATCAACCAACTCGACGTGATTGGCCAGTGTAAAGTCATCATCTAGGACTGTCATGCTTTGTTAAACCCCGAAGTTTTCGAGACTATTCCGCAACTGATGGCCCTCGCAACGGCTTCTGTGCGCGTTTCAACGTCGAGCTTCTCGAGAATAGAGCTGACATAGAATTTTATCGTAGATAGGCTCAGCGAAAGGGTTTCCGCGATTTGTGGGTTGGTCAGCCCCTGAGTCAGCAGTGACAGGACTTCTCGCTCGCGTTCTTTAAGGTCGGATCCGGGCAGCGGCGTTCGGTCACGCAGCCGGACGAGGGCTTGCGTGGCTTCCGAAGAAAACACCGAGCTTCCAGCATACGCGGAACGAATAGCCTCCGCCATAACATGAATCGAGGCATTCTTTAGAAGGTAGCCAATTGCCCCAGCGCGGAGTGCTTCTTGAACAAAGTTCTCGTCGTCAAAGCTCGTCAGAACGAGCACCTGGATAGATGGGTACTTTCGGCAAATGGCAGCGGTGGCTTCAACGCCGCTCATTTTCGGCATGACCAGATCCATCAATACAACATCCGGTAAGAGACGCCGACACAGATCGAGTGCCTCCGCGCCGTTGTCTGCCTCTCCAACAAACTCAAGATCGTCGAAAGCCCTTAAGAAATTCGCCAACCCCGAACGCACAATGGCGTGGTCGTCGACAATCGCGACGCGGATAGTTTTAGTAGTCTGCATTTGGGCGGCCTCCGTTACTCGGATTCCAAAGGAGTGCAATCACAGTACCACGACCGGGCATGCTGTCGATTTGCAGATTCGCGTTGATGATCTCAGCACGTTCACGCATATTGAGGAGTCCGAAGCGGTCGGCTGGTACATCATTGAGACAAAACCCCTTACCATTGTCTTCAATCAACAGCTTGATCCCATCGGCGCCATGGGTGAGATCAATGCGAACGTCGGTAGCCTCGGCATGGGTGATGATGTTATTGAGTGCTTCCTGAGCAATACGATAGTAAGCTGTATGGACTTGAGGTGCTAGCGGCGGGATCTCCTCTGTATTCAATGATACATTTGCGTTGGTACGAGCACCCAATTTATGGGCCAGGTGAGTCAGTAGATCGTTGAGTTTGGTCTTCGCCAGGGCTTCTGACCGAAGCTCGAAGAAAAGCAACCGCATTTCTGCCAGTGCCGCTTGAGAGAGTTTGTAAATATGCCGGAGCGAGGGTTCGATGATTCTTGGATTATCCTGGTGTTGGTAGAGAAGCGTTTCCGCCTCCATGCTGACCGAAAACAGCGTCTGACTCACCGCGTCATGCAAGTCGCGGGCAAGCCGTTCCCGTTCTCGCTGGGTAGCGGCTTGTTGAGCCTGCCGATAAACATTGTATAGCGTCAATTGGGTCTCAACCCGTGCGATCACTTCCTCAACCTGAAACGGTTTCGTGATATAGTCTACCCCGCCCACATGAAAGGCTTTCACTTTGTCGAGGGTCTCTTCCAGCGAACTGATAAAAATCACTGGAATGTCACGGAGTTTGGCGTCGTCCTTGAGTTCTTTACAAACTTCGTAACCATCCATCTCTGGCATTTTAACATCCAGGAGGATTAAGTCGGGCATAACAGTACGAGCCGCAATCAATCCCATTTCCCCACTGACCACCGCACGCACCTCGTACCCTCGATCCTTGAGGATTGAGGATAGAAGCTGCAAGTTGGCTGGTGTGTCGTCTATGATAAGTATGTCGCTATGTTCGTGGTCAATTGTGTTGTGATACATTAAAAGTCAACCTCTGATGTACAGCCCAGGTTGCCTTGGCACACAAATTCAGCCATCGGTGCGAGTCGATTCTTCAAAAGGATCCGGTAGTGGTTCGCTAAAATTGTTCGTCTCCCAGGCTTCTTTCATGGCAGCCATGTTCAATGTCGTCACGATATCAAATCCAGAATCAGTGAAATCCTCGAATTCTTGACCGTCCATCACATGGTCATACAGCATCCCTACCGTATCGTAGCCCCAACCCCAGTACTTCTGCCCGATTAGCCCGTGAAAAAAACCATCTTCCATCAACGCGATTTCAAGGGGCAGGGTATCAAAGGAAATAGTAATCATGCCCCGCTCTAGGGCGGCTTCTTCCCAGCGCGGCATGGCACCTCGACCTGCAAAGATGGGCCATAGACCGACAAAGAACCACCCAGTGATATTTGGGTGCGTTTCCATGACGCGCTCGACGGCTTCGACGCTGCGTGAGGCCAGATCATCACTGTACACCGTTGATACGATCTCGATTTCGGGATAATTGGCGATCACATCCTGGAATCCCATGATGCGCTGTTCCAGATTGTCTGATCCGGGCACCCCGCTCAAAATCGCAATTTGCCCGCTTTCTCCCATCACCCGAATGAGCAGGTCGGCGGCAGCTTTTCCTCCCTCATAGTTATTGATTCCCAGATAGGTAAATCGGTCACTATCGGGCGAATCGGAATCCCACGTCATCACTGGAATACCTTCTGCGACAGCAGCGTTGATCGGTTGGACGCAGATTTCTGGGTCGATGCAAGACACGCCAATCGCGTCGATTCCCTGGATTTGCGTGATTTGTTCGATCAGCTTGGCTTGCTCTTCTGCCAGCGCGGTAATTGGAGCAGTGTAGAGCACCTCAACGAGGCAGGGACCCGCCTCAGAAAGTTCAGTTGCCCTGGTTTCCGCGCCGATTCGCCCCAATTCAAACACCTGGTTGTTCAAAGCCTTCGGAAGCCAGGCGACATTGAATACGCCGTCGTCCAGGAGACACGTTTGGGGCGTCGGCGTATCCTGCTGCAAAACGAGCATAGCCGTTTGAAGAGAAGACAACAGAACAAAAGACATAATTAATCTTTGTAATCTCATTATTTAGGCCGCCAATCACGATTATGGGGGGAAGCCGTTGGTATCATCCCCCGAGACGGTTTGAAAAGGTCTTTCTCCGGTAGGGTGAGGCATGTCTCGCCCCTACAACCGTGGGCTTTCCAAATGGCTTCTTAACTTCTCCCCTCAAGTCTTCGGTCAGTCTCTCAAGCTCTTCCACTTCGAAGCCAGCCGGCAAACATCCTACTGAAACCCACATGTGCACCACGCTGTCTGCGATACCATTGGTCGAGGGTAATCGCCAGAATGATAATCGTGCCCTGAGCAGCCGGAAGCCAGTAAGCCGGGACACCAGCCAGGTTTAGCCCGGTGCGAAGGACGCCCATGATAGCAGCGCCGATAAGTGTGCCCAGGATGCTGCCTTCACCGCCCATCAGGCTGGTGCCACCCACCACCACTGCGGCGATCACATCCAATTCGTAACCCTGAGCGGCAGTCGGCGCGGCGACACCCAGTCGAGACGTCAGCAGAACACCGCCGGCGCCACCCAATAGACCGGCGATAGTATAGACCAACAACTTGGTTCGGCGGGTGCTGATGCCGGAGAGCCGTGCCGCCTGTTCGTTGCCGCCCACGGCAAAGACACGATAACCCCATACCGTGCGCGTCAGGAAGAGCCAGGCAATCACCGCCACGATTACCATGATGATCGTCGGCAGCGGCAAATTGAAGTTGCCAATCGGCAAGTTCTGGCGTCCGATTGCAGTAAAATGCTGCGGCAGTCTTTGCACCGGCCAGCCTTGTGACCAGCCATACGTGATTCCGCGAGCGATTTGCAGCATACCAAGAGTCGCAATGAAAGGCGGCAAACCGGCTACCGTGATCCAAAACCCGTTCAGAAAGCCGCAGATCGCACCAACACCGAGTCCGACGAGGATCGCCAGCGGCGTGATAATGGTTGGCACCGCCTCACCCCCACTGAGGAACATCGCTGGTGCCGTATCCGGCGAAAGCAGCCAGGCGGTTGCCAGCCCCGCCAACGCCATTACCGAACCGACAGACAGGTCAATTCCAGCCGTGATGATGACCATGGTCGCGCCAAAAGCGGCAATGGCAGTCCAGGAGAAGTTGAGCAAGATATTCTGGATATTTACAGGCGTTAGAAATTTCTGGCTGGACAGGCTTTCGCCTTCCGGGATGGTTAGCAGGGTAAACGCAATAATCATGAAGACCAGCACCAGGAAAATACCAATCTCCTGCCCACGAAACAGCCGAAGAAAGAAACCCGGAGAGACTTGGCCCTTAGCGCCGACAGAACCAACAGAATCGTTTACAGTCGTCTCACTCATTGCATTGCTCCCTCTGTGGCCTGCCCGGTGGCAAATGCCATTATTAACTCCTGTGTTGCTTCCTTGCGATCCAGAATCGCAGTCACACGGCGCTCATGCATGACCACGATTCGATCACTCATTGCTAGAATCTCCGGCATTTCCGATGAAATCATGATAATGCCCATACCCTGCTTTGCCAACTCACTCATAAGAGCATGAATTTCGGCCTTGGCGCCCACGTCGATACCGCGTGTTGGCTCGTCTAGGATCAGAATTTTTGGGTTAGAGAGCAACCACTTGGCGACGACGACCTTCTGCTGGTTACCGCCGGATAGAAACATTGTCTTCTGTTCAAGGTTGGGTGTGCGGATCGTGAGCTTATCTACATAGTCCTGGGCTGTGCTGGTAATTCCGCTGCGATCGACCCAACCACGCTTGGCAAAGCGCGAAAGCGTGGGCATGACGAGGTTGTTGAGCACGGAGAGTTGAAGCACCAGTCCTTGTTGGCCGCGATCTTCGGGCACAAGCCCGATTCCGGCGCGCAGGGCATCCTCCGGTGTACGGATGTGGGCGAGGCGTCCTTCGACCCATATTTCGCCAGACGCTTTGGGATCAGCACCAAACAGGATGCGGGCGGTTTCTGTACGACCTGCGCCGACCAGACCCGCTATGCCGAGAATCTCGCCCCGTCTCAGATCAAAGCTCACATCCTTAATCACACCCGTAGCGGCCAGGTTTTTGACTTCAAGGATCACTTCGCCGATTTGAGCTGCTTCTTTATGATATATTTCGTCGATCTCTCGCCCGACCATGAGTGAAATGATCTTATCAATGGTCGCTTCAGCGATTTTCAACTCGCCGACATATTGACCGTCGCGCAGGACGACGATGCGATCCGCAATCTCGAATATTTCTTCCAGTCGGTGGGTGATAAAAATAACGCTGCGCCCCTGTGCTTTCAAAGCCCGGACGATTTCGAATAATTTATGGACTTCTTCATCGCCGAGGGCAGAAGTCGGCTCGTCCATGATGATAATTCGTGCGTCCACAGCCAGCGCTTTCGCGATTTCGACAAGCTGGCGTTCCGCTACGGAAAGGCTGCGGATAACGGCATCCGGAGAAACGGCGGTGCCCACCATATCTAACAGGGTTTGCGCCTCGGCTTCCATACGGGCGCGGTCGACAAAACCCAGACGCCCGAGTATGCCCCTGGCAAGTGGTTCGCGGCTGATGAACACATTAGCAGCAACGGTCTGAGTAGGAGTCAGGTTGAATTCCTGGTAGATCGTCGAAATGCCCATCTGTTGAGCACCGTATGGGTCGCCTAGTTCTACTGGCTTTCCATCCAGATAGATGGTGCCGGAATCGCGCCGGTAGGCGCCGGACAGGATCTTCATTAGGGTGGATTTACCTGCACCGTTCTCACCGACTAGTGCCACCACCTCGCCGGGGTTGATGGCGAAGTTTACGTTATCTAGCGCCTGCACGCCGGGGAAGGTTTTCGAGACGCCTTCAACACGGAGAATAGGTTGAACTGCCAAAGCACACCTCGAACGAAACAATCGCATACGCTGGTGGAGTTTGCTCTCTCCACCAGCGTACTATCTGCCGTCTACGGAATCATACTACACAAGTGACATGGTCAGGGGTAAGCAGGTGGCAGCGGCTGGGTGAAGTCACTATTTGCCCATGCCTCAGCCATCGCATCGACGTTGTTGACCGTCACGATGTCCATGCCACTATCGGTCCAATCCGCAAAGGGTTGAGCGTTCAGGATGTGGTTATAGATCATGTAGACCGTATCGTAGCCCCAGCCCCAGTACTTCTGACCGACCAGTCCATGCACCAGGCCTGCCTTCATGAAGTCCAATTCAACGGGCAGCGTGTCGAAGCTGATTGTCTTCATGCCGTTGGCGGTGGCGGCTTCCCACAGCGGCATTGCGCCTTCACCGGCGAACAGCGGCCACAGACCGACAAAGAACCAGCCGTTGAGGTCGGGGTAGGACTGCATCGTCTCTTCAACCACCTGCACGCTCTGGTTGATGTCATCGTTACCGGCGACGGTGGTCACAATTTCGATACCGGGATAGTCCGCTATGTAGTCCTGGAAGCCGCGAATACGTTCTTCGAGGTTGGGAGCGCCCGGAACGCCGGTCAGCAGCGCGACCTTGCCTGTCTCGCCCATTTCATGGATAAGCAACTCGGCGGCAGCACGTCCCCCATCGTAGTTGCTGACGCCCAGGTAGGTGAAACGCCCGGAGGGGTCAGCGTCGGAATCCCAGGTCATGACCGGGATGCCCGCTTCGACCGCGGCATTAATCGGATCCACACAGCCGGCACCGTTGTTGCAGGACACCGCGATCGCATCCACGCCCTGCGCGACTGCGTCAGCCATCACTCGCGCCTGTTCCGCCATATCCGATGCCACCGAACCCATATAGAGGCATTCCACCTCAACCGGGCCGGCCTCGGACAGTTCGGCAGCCGCCGTTTCGCAGCCGACCTTGCCAACCTCGAAGACCGGGTTATTCAGTGCTTTTGGAATCCAGGCAATGGTCAGTGTGCCATCGTCCGGTAGGTAGGCGGGCGGTAGTGGTTGGGTGAAGTCACTATTTGCCCATGCCTCAGCCATCGCATCGACGTTGTTGACCGTCACGATGTCCATGCCACTGTCGGTCCAGTCCGCAAATTCCGCACCGTTGACGATTCTGTCGTAGATCATGTAGATCGTATCGTAACCCCAGCCCCAGTATTTCTGACCGACCAATCCATGCACCAGACCAGCCTTCATGAAGTCCAGTTCAACCGGCAACGTATCAAAGCTGATCGTCTTCAGGCCGTTGGCAGTGGCTGCTTCCCACAGCGGCATCGCACCTTCACCTGCGAACAGCGGCCACAGGCCGACAAAGAACCAGCCGTTGAGGTCGGGATAGGTCTGCATCGTCTCTTCGACCACCTGCACGCTCTGGTTGATGTCGTCGTTGCCGGCAACAGTCGTTACGATTTCGATGCCGGGATAGCCCGCCATCACGTCCTGGAAGCCGCGAATACGCTCTTCGAGGTTGGGAGCGCCCGGAACACCCGTCAGCAGCGCCACGGTGCCCTCATCACCCATTTCGTTCAATAGCAGAAGGGCAGCAGCGCGTCCGCCGTCATAGTTGCTGACGCCCAGGTAGGTAAACCGTGCCGACGGATCCGAATCCGAATCCCACGTCATCACTTCGATTCCTGCTTCGGCGGCAGCATTAATCGGATCCACGCAGCCAGCCCCGTTGTTGCAGGACACCGCCAGTGCGTCCACGCCCTGTGCCACAGCATCTGCCATCACCCGCGCCTGTTCCGCCATGTCCGACGCCACCGAACCCATATAGAGGCATTCAACCTCATACGGGCCTGCCTCGGTCAGTTCGGCAGCCGCCGTTTCGCAGCCGACTTTGCCAACCTCGAAGACCGGGTTATTTAGCGCTTTTGGAATCCAGGCGATGGTGATCTTG
Source organism: Anaerolineae bacterium (assembly GCA_023382675.1). GTDB lineage: Bacteria > Chloroflexota > Anaerolineae > Aggregatilineales > Phototrophicaceae > Flexifilum. Next base: position 158,790 of record JAHDWN010000008.1, on the reverse strand, counting down.
CCGTCTTCCAGCGCAGGGTTCATGTCCTGCGCGACGGTGACAGAGGCTGCACCCAGCAGCAAGACAAGTGCTAACAGGAGAAAACTCAGCCATCTCTTCATGATTCAGAACTCCTTATATTTGAACTTTACGTCTCACGTTCAACGTCACAGGGCGCGGAACGACTACGCGACACACTATTTGGGATCATGATTGTGTCGCAAAAGGTGTTCTGCTACATTGGACAGTGGACCAGAATCCACTAGACGGCTGGCTAAATCTTGTTACATTACTATTGGCTTAGTGAGGGCCATGATTTTGTCAAATCGGAAGCTGTTGACCAGTTCGATCAAGGAGGCTGAAATCGCGGGGTGGGTTTGACTGATCTTTTCAATAACCTGGAGGGATTGCTCTCTTTTGGCAGACATTGCCACGTTGTGAAGCTCTGTCACCCATTCCAGAGGAAGATCATAAAAGACGTCCGGTGAAAGCACATCCTCCCTCTTTCCGGCAAGGGGTCGGGGTTGCGTCGTATACTGGTAGGTATATTCCACGCCAAGATGATCTTGAATTTTCCGTAGGATTTCGTCTTCTCGAATGGGTTTGTGAATAATCTCATCGCACCCACTTGCTATGATCTGCATACGCTCATGCTCGAAGACATGGGCGGTCATCGCGATGATGGAAGGTCCTTGATCTCCCGTGTGCATTTTGATGTGTCGAGTAGCAGCATACCCATCCATGACAGGCATCAACATATCCATCAAAATCAGGTGAGGCTTCCAACTTTCCCAAAGATCAATCGCTTCGCGCCCATTGGCTGCTTCCAGTACATGAAACCCAATTGACTCTAGCAATTTGGTTAAAAAGATCCGACTCTCAACCTTGTCCTCGACAATCAGAATCCGAAAATCACGCTGACCGGGGGCAAGCCCGACAACCTGTTTACGGACCTGCGCCGATTCAACCTCGGTAGCTTGCCAGGACTTGGCACGAATTTCGAAAGTAAAAGTCGAGCCTCTACCTAGTTCACTTTCGACTGTAATATTGCCCCCCATCAGCTGCACAAATTGTCTGCTGATGGACAGGCCAAGACCCGTCCCATCATGCAATTGCTGCCCCCTCTGGGTCTGGAAAAATATGTCGAAAACTTGATCAATTTCTGCCGCATCGATCCCACAACCGGTATCTTCCACCTCAAAGATGAACACATCTTCCGGCTGGAATCGAATTCGGACTGTGATTCCGCCAGTTTCGGTAAACTTGAGACCGTTGCCAATCAAATTGATGAGCACCTGACGCAATTTGTTTTCGTCGGTCGCGACATAACGTGGAACGTGGTTAACCATGTCGAACTTCAGCAGCAACCCTTTACGCTCGGCACGCATTTTGAGCATTTCTTCGAGGTCGTGAAGCATATCGTGGAGATCGAAACGTGAGGTGTTGAGCGAAACTCTTCCTGCTTCAATCTTGGACATTTCCAGCACGCTGTTAATGAGTTGCAGCAAAAAGTCCCCGCTGCGACAGATAGTAGCCAGGTATTCCTGCTGAGAGGGCGTTATCGCCGGATCACGTGCGATTAACTGTGAAAAACCCAAAATGGCATTCAGTGGCGTCCGTAGCTCGTGACTCATATTTGCGAGAAAAATACTCTTTGCCTTATTGGCTGTCTCAGCCGTCTTTTGAGCGACCTGCGCTTTTGCGAAAAGTTGAGCGTTGCGTACCGCGACAGCAATCTGTTCTGCCAGCGAGGTCAGTACATGCAAATCTTCCTCGTTGAAGCGGTGGACAACATCGGATTGTAAGTCAAATACCCCCAAAAGACGGTCACCAAGCAGCATTGGAATAGCGAGTTCGGAGCGCGTCTCAGGAAAGTGGTGCGGCGACGATCTCACCGGGACTTCTGCGAGCTCGCTGAGCGTTTCCGTTTTGCGTGAACGTGCTGCCTGGGCAATAATGTTGTTTTCGACGTCAATAGCGATATCATATTGCTTCCTTTCTGTCACCGTCTGTCCCTCGTGATTAGAGCCAGCCGCGCACACGAGCCGCTGATCATCTTTTTTGAAGAGAAATATGAACACGGCATTGAAACCAAAACTGGTTGCCGTCAGGATCACCACACGCTGTAATAGTTTCTCGATGTCCAATACAGTGGTGATTTGTTTAGACACATCAGCTGCCACTCGCAAATCGCGGGTACGTGCTCGCACCACATCTTCCAGATGATTAATCAGCGCACTCATTTGCTCGGTCATCGTGTTAAATGACTGTGCGAGCATACCAATTTCATCGCGGCGCTTTATAGCAGCACGTTGCGTCAAGTCACCGGCGGCAATGAGCGATGAGGTTCGCGTCAGTTGGGCAATAGGGCGCGTGAAGTTGCGAACGAAGACCAACGCAATCACCGTTACGACGCTACCCACAAGCAAAAATGCCAGCAACAGGGTGCGTTCCTGCTGCCGCACCGGGGTGAGTACGGCTTCGAACGAGCGCAGCGAAAACACGATCCAATGGAAATCGGATTGCCATGGTGGGCTAACGATCTGGTAAACCGCTAAGGTATCATCTAGATCAAGCGTTCCGGCCCCATCTGAATCCAGCGCACTGGCCAAAGCCGGATAGTCGGTTTGCACCCGGAAGCGTGTGTTTAGTTCGCGTCCAAATAACCGGCTCGTGTCTGGATGGGAAAGATAGTAGCCATCCTGGTCGGCGAGAAATGCTGTTGTCTGGGAAAGCAAATTAGATTGAACCAGATCGAGAAACCCTTGCGCCCATACATCCGTGACCAATACACCGACTAACTCATCATCCGCATAGATCGGCGTGCTGTAATTCATGACCGGTGTGTGTGGCACCTGGATCATGCCGTATTCCTCGAACAAAAAGATTGGTGAGACATAGACGCCATCTGGTGGCAAATCACGAGCCTGAAGAAAATAGGTTTCGGTGCTGCGGAAATTATATGTACTGATAATGGTGGGCTGGTCGTCTATGTTATCGACCCGAACCAGTTCAAACCCTTCCACGTCTAGGAAGCGTACATGAGCATACACATGCTGATCGCCCGTATTGCGCCGACGGGCAAAATTCTGAAATTCGGTGGCAAGCGCCTCTCGTGCCTGCGGAATAATCAACGATTCGTGGTTGGCTATCGCATGTGCCATCTGCTGCATGGCGATAGAATGACTGAGGATGAGGATATCACCCGTCGTAGCTTCCAGAAAACGTTCAATATCGCTCACAACACCCTTAAGACGCGCCTGTTCGTCATCGATTTGTGATCCGCGTAATAAGTTGCTGGTAAGAACGATATTGATAATACTTGTGGCGACCAGTGGAAGCAAACCCACCAGCAGAAATGTGAGCAGAAGTTGTGCGCGCAAGTTGATCGAAGTGGATCGGGAATAGTGTGAAAAGAAACCCGCTTCCCTGCCCAATAATCTACTTAACATATATTGCCTCTGATATTCTGCAGGTTGCTCGGAGAATCTATGAGGCTAACTTCATTGCCGTTGATATTAACCTATATCGCATTCATTGAGAATTGGGACTGATATGAATTGCCTCAACCTGTCCCTGAAACGGGCAGGGTTGCAGTGCCTTTCGGCAGCGGATTAGTGGGGCTGGCAACTGCTGGATTGTCAAGTCATCATGACCGACGTTCACTGCCAAGCATGAAAATGGAGCAGACTGGCCGGTGACGCCAGGCCAGCATAGAGGTCGTCTCCGATCTGGTGCGGACAAGCCTGTTGTCAAGTCAGTCCGGGATACCTGCAAGCACCGCCAATTGCTGCCGGCATGTCCGCGAACTGGAGCGCCTGGGCTTTACTGTCGTGATCCAGCCGGCTAACGCAGATTCTTTGGCTCTCAATAACCTCCAGGGTTCGAGGTCAAGCAATTCGAGATCGGCATCGGCCAGCAAGACTTACCCACCGGCAATGATATAAGAATCGACCTTCCATCAAGGCTGGTTGAACCCGCGATCAGATTCTCTCGAATGTGCAAGAATCAAAAAGCCCGCTGGAATGCAGCGGACTTGTCATATTGACACTTTTTGTACTCACGGGGCCGACGGGGTCAATCACGCGCGCGCATTAGAACTCATCGCGTTGAAAGCGCCACAGCGCCACACCGACAAAGATGGCACTCCAGATGGCCGTCGCCACGATGGGCACAATCGACGGCAGCGGTTGGCCCAGCACCACCAGGACGGCGAGTCCCTGACTGTTCCCGGTTGGGACGAGCAGCCAGGGCATGACGTAGGCCAGATCCCCAACGACCCCCAACAGAAACATCGAGGCGAATAAGAAGCCGATTGGGATGCCGACGACCGGACCGCGATCGTTGAAGATAGTACCCAGCATGACCGTCAGCGTGATGTAGAAGAGCATGTGCAGCGCGAGCACCGCTATCCCCGCTATAAACGGGCCGAGCGGCAGCGCCATGCCCGTGGCTGTCGCGATCTGAACGTACATGATCGCACTGCACGACCAGGACGATAATCAGCAGCGCGAGCGTGTTCGCGACCAGCTTTGCCAACACGAACGCAGGGCGCGACGCGGGTTTAGACATAATCCAGGCTGCTGTGCCGCTCTTCTTCTCGTCGATGACACTGCCCTGCATGGCGATGATCGCGCCGACGGTGCCGAAGATGCCGGCCATGACCATGAAGACCATTGTGGCCTCGGTCAGTCTTTGTTCTGGCGTCGTTGGCACGCCCGAATCAGGCCCGGACGTCGAGAGCATGGCGAACAGCGTCCCATTCGCGATGACCAGCCAGATCAGGATATTGATCCACCAGCGACGGGTACGCCACCAGGTGGCACTCTCGTGCCGCAGCAGGTTGGCAAAACCTCTGCGCCAGCCCTTTTCATCGACCGATTGGAATGCTGTGTTAGCGGACATATTGCTCCTCCCCCACGATACTCATGAAAACCTCTTCCAGGTCGTGCTTCTTGCGTCCGAACTCGGTCACGGTCAGTTCGCCATCCTCCAGGATCAGCCGCAGGAGTTGACTTTCGGCGGCGTCTTCGTCTGATACGCTGACCTGCCACTGCGCATGTCCATTGCTGCCTGGCAGTGCGTTGACAGCCGTGACCCAGGGTTGGCTGGACACGCGTGCCTGTGCGCCATTCAAGCGCCCCTTGATGCCGATGGTGTAGACCACGCCATCATTCCCGGCCAGAAGTTGCTCAATCGGCGCCTGCGCGATCAACTGGCCTTTCTTGAGGATGGCGACCGTGTCGCTAACGCGCTGCACGTCACTCAGGATGTGCGTCGAGTAGAAGATAGTGGTGTGCTTGCGCAGCCGTTCCATCACTTCGAGCACGTCGTGGCGGCCCATCGGGTCGAGCGCCGCCGCCGGTTCGTCCAGGATCAGCAGGTCGGGATAGTTGATCTGCGCCTGGGCGATGCCGAGCCGCTGGCGTTCGCCGCCGGAAAAGCCTTTGATCGGGCGATCGGCTTTATCTTCCAACCCTACCAGGTCCAGCGTATTGTCGATACGTTCTTCGATGACAGCCGTCGGGCCGCTGTAGAAGAAGCGAGCGGTGAAGCGCAGTATCTGGCGGGCGGTCATGCCTTCGTAGTAGCGCGGGTCCTGCGCCAGATAACCGACGCGCTTGCGAATCTCCGTACTGTCGTTGACGATATCCAGCCCGAAGACAGAGGCGCTGCCGCTGGTCGGGCGGGCCAGCCCCAATAGCAGTTTGATCGCGGTCGTCTTGCCCGCGCCGTTCGGGCCTAAAAAGCCGAAGATCGAATGCTTGGGCACTTTCAGGTCGAGCGATTGCAGAGCGTTGACCCCTTTGTAGGCCTTGGTCAGGCCCTGGGTATTGATGACGAGCGTATTCGTGTCGCTCATAATGTGTTCCTCCTCCTTCGCGAAACTCAGAGCAATCTGGTGATAGCTTCTCTTGCAGGTGTGCTGAAGTCTTATTCATTCATCGGCATCCTCCTCGCAGTTCGTGTCTGCATCGTCAATCGGGTTCACTGCGATCAGCTCGATGCCGAGGCCGCGCAGGCGGTTGAGCAGGCCGTGCAGTGCTGCCTGGTCGGTCAAGGGGCCGGACAGCAGCGTTTCTCCGTGGTCTTTGTGGCTGATCGCCAGCCCTTCGAACCAATCTGCCCAGGACTTGTCCAGGTGCCCTTTGACGCGGATTTCGTAGTAGAGTGTCATCGCTATTGCTCTCATCGCTTTCTCGTCTATGCGCTGCCGACAACACCAGGTTGACGAATCGTTTGTACTTCCCCACGCTCGTAGCCGGCACGGTAGGCCCGCACCACGACGAAACTAGAAATCAGGATGCCCACAACGAGATATAGGGAACTGGCGGCAGGCTGAACATCGGACGGAACGGCGAAGACAAACGCCGGGCCGTTGTACAGCATGTGGAACAGTGCAGAACCCCAGACGGTATTGCTGCCTCGCTCATAGACGTAGGCTGTAAGAAAGCCGGCAGGGATAGCAATCACGACGGCGATCATGCCAATCAGTGGCCCTGCGGTGAAGATCAACACCAGATGGTAGGCTGCGAAATAGGCTGTTGAGAGCGCCGCCGCGCGCCAGAAGGAGCGTCCTTCGCGCAGATGCCGGAAGACAAACCCGCGCATCATGACTTCCTCGGCGATGCCATTGATGAACAAGACGTTCATGAGGCGCCATTGCCAGTTGGGTTGCGTCGCCAGCGGGGTATTCGTCAGCAGCGCAAACAGCGGGAAGAAGACGAGCAGCGGCAGCATGTAGATCGCTGCGCTGCGGATGCCTGCCCAACTGAAGCGGGTCAGACCGATGTCGCTGAGTGCCTGTGACAGGTTTTTCTTATACAGACCCATTTCCAGCAGCACGGACGCGACGATAACTGCCAGCGGAATCGCAAAAGAGATGACGATCTCGCCGGTGCTGAAACCGCACTCGCCGTCGAAACAGGTGCCAGCGATTTGTGGCAAGTAGGCCAATGCCAGATACCAGATGACGACGATGACCGCGAATTTGATCAAGAGCGGCTGCGATGTAGTTGACATGGGTTGTCTCCTGAGAACTAACCACCGGACATAATCACTCTAGGCGGCAAAGCGGTTGATTGCGGGTAGCCAAAAGGCGTATTCAGGGGGTTGATTGTTGGGGGGAGCCGCTTCAATCGCAGACTCCCTTGTTTTTGCATGGGCCGGGTTAAGGCAGAAAACCGAGTGTCAGCAGCCAGGCACTTACGTACAGCCCGGCGATGGCGACCACTGAAGTGAGAATGACACTTCGGGTTGACTCTGAAGTGCGGCGCAGCCATTGAAGACCCACCAGCACGACGAACACGGCCGCAACTACGCCCACCACCAGCGGCAGGAAGCGAATCCAGGCCATGCTGCCGGGGATACCGAAACCGATGAGTGTGCTGTTGCCCAGGGTCGAGAGGATCAGGGCGATCAAGACCAGCAGTGTGACCATGCCTGACAGCGCAACCAGCGCCGACAGCCAGCGAATCGCAGGCTCTAGCGTTGTTACGCGCACAGCACGGATCAGTGCCGCGGCGAAGACCAGCAAACAGATCACGACCAGCATGAGCATCAGCGGGTTCAGAGGCTCCATTGTTGCCTGTATCAGGTTCACCATCGCTGGTGTGGCATGAACTTCGCTTGGCAGAATCCAGGCGGGCGCAGGGACTGCGGTCAGACAATCTGACCCGGGTTCCTGGATGGGGTTGCTGACGAAGGCCGTTGCGATAGCTTGTGCACAGGGCGAGGCTAACAGCGCCTGATGACTCACTGCGGGAACGACGTAGACATAGCTATTCGGCAGAGTCTGCGCAACCTGAACATCGTATTCGGTTGTCAGGCGTGGGTCGTACTGCCCGTGTAGGAGCAGGGTAGGAATTGTGCTGTTCACTGGCTGCGCGAAATCGGAGTTTTGCGCCGGGACTCCCCATGTTTGACAGACTTGATGGATTGACCACGAAGTGATGATTTGAACGCCTGCGAGATACGGATACGCCTGAGCGGTCGTTGCCCCATCCTCCTCAGGAGCGAATGGCAAAATATCCTGGCAGGTAACGGATAGCCTGGCTCCCGTGTCAATCCCGCTGCGCAGTAAGCGGAATAGTTGCGATGCGGGGATGGTCATCACCTGTCCGTTGCCATTGGCGGCCTGGTCGATCATGAAGGGAACAAAGGCAATGCCGGCGGGTGAGTACAGTTGATTGAACAGAATGTTGGCGAACAACTGCCCGTCCATCGGGACCTCGATGAATCCACCATTCTGAACGATTTGCACGCTCAGGGTTACAGGCTGCACATTGAGCCGTTCCACCGCTGCGCGGAATTGTTCCTCCAGTACAGGGTAGGCTGCATTACAGGCCGCATCGCTCGCACAGCCGGTGAACACTGCATTCAAAGCGCGTCCGAACATGGTAGTTTCTTCGGCAGTTTGTTGCAGCGGCATGGTCGCTTCCAGCGTGACACTGCGAATCGTGTCCGGGTAAAGGCGCATCATGGTCTGCGCGAGCAGCGTGCCGTACGAAGTCCCGTACAAGTTCCACCGCTCATAACCCAGAGCAAGACGCAGGCTCTCAAAATCGGCGGCACTTTGCAGCGTGTTGTAGGCATCGAGGATGACGCCTTGGTTTTGCAGACGGTCACGGCAGGCGGCTGCCGCCGCGACATCGCCAGCGATCAGATCTTCTCGGCTGGCCCCAGCCATCAGGCTGTTCAGCGTGGCCTCATCGACTTCAGAGCAGTGCAGCGCCGGTTCGGAAAAGCCGACACCGCGCTGATCCATCAGGATCAGGTCGCGTTCGTTCAGAAACGAGGAGTTCAAGTAGCCAAAGATGCGCAGCAGATCGCCCTGGCCGGGGCCGCCATGCAGATGCACCACCGGGTCCTGCTGCGGATGGTCACTGCGGCTGTGGAGGATTGCCACCGCCAGCCTGATCGTCCGGCTGTTGCCATTCTCATGCACTTCTGGCACGCTCAGATAGCCGCAGGTGACATTGATATCGCCCGGCAGCATCATGGGGCATTCCGCTTCCTCGAAGTGACCCGGTGCAACAACATCCTGTGCCATCGCAGGTACAGCCGTGATGTTCAGCAACAAGACCAGACCGACGATCAGCATTCCACCGATAGTTCTTCGAGCTGCCCCATTTGTACCGGATAATCTCATCCAGTTCATCATCATTTCTCCTTCTTGGGTACAAACTGTTCGCTACCGCCACTTTCGGTAGCAAAGAGGTTGATTGTGGGTATTCCAGAGGCGTATCCAGGGTTGATTGCTGGAGGGGCGATCAGCATCACCCCCTCCACCACCTGATTACTGCGCCAGCGGCGCGCCGCTGCGGGCAGATGCGATCACGCTCATTACAGCATCGGCAACCTGCTGCGGCTGGTCAATGTGAATGTCATGTCTGCTGTCGACGACGATCCACTGACTGTTCGTTGACAGCGCGACGAGATTCTGCTGCGCCGCGTCCCAGCCCTCCTGCATTTCCAACCCCTGTGTTGACGTCAGGACGACGAGGGGCAGATCGCCAAGTGGACGCGCATTGCTGAGCAGGTCATTGCTTAAGATGTCATGGGTATCGATCTTGGATTGCAGCGTGTCCTCTTCGACCTCGAACAATGCCAGGCGGTAGACCACGTCATCAGGCAAGTAGTTCATTGACGGAGCCATCGAACGGCTTAATGGAACAGCGAATAGTCGTACCACACCCAGATCCCGCAGGACACGATAGAAATTAAGTCCCGATTCATAGGCCGCCGAATCCGCTTCATACTCCGCCTGCGTTCTGACTGGATCAGCCGACTCGTGCCGGGCATCTTCAAAGACGAGCCCAACGACCTCATCGGGATACAGTTCGGTAAACATGCGGATATGCTTACCGCCAACAGAGTGTCCCACCAGGACATACGGCGGCTCGATGCCCGCGTTGCCGAGCAGCGTATGTAAATCACGGGCCGTACTTTCGGGGGTATACGGCGGGGTGCCGAGTTCGCTCCAGCCGAGGCCAGCGCGGTCATAGGCACAGACACGCGTGTGTTCCGCGATCAGCGGTTGGGTCAAATACCAGGACAGTGCTGCCACGCCTGCTCCACCCTCCAGTATGACGGTGGGACTGCCTTCGCCCTCGCAGTAAATGTGCAGGCGGTGCCCGCCAACGTCCACCATCTGGCCGATGGGCGGGTAGCGCTCGGCATCGCCGGGGGCCATGATTGCCTGGTAGGTGAAGCCGAGTACCGGCAGCGCAACCAACAGGATGACTACTGCCAGGAGTCCACGCTTCACGTAGAACAGGCAGCCGCGCTTGTGCTGTTGGTCGTGCAACTCTACAGATGCGTCACCAGACGACGTAATCGTACTCATCATGTTTTCCCTTCTTGCTGACGTTTCGATAGCTCTACGTTAGGCGGCAAAGGGGTTGATTGCGGGTAGCCGAAAGGCGTATCTGAGGGTTGATTGTTGGCCGGGGCAATTAGTGAGCGCCCCTCGGGTAGCAGTTGGCAGGCCACCGGTCTACATCCATCGCCAAGCCTCTCAAATATCGCTATTCTTTGGGCGGAATCCAGAAACAAAAATGGGGCATCTATGTGCCCCGTCGGTTGGTGAATTTACCTAATTGATTTTCTCCAGTCGTGCTGGTGGCGTACCTTGCATGTCATCGATGAGTGTGGACAACAGCGCCGTGACCTGTCCGTTACTATCGACTTCAAATCGCAGCGTGGTAAGGCTCATCGCACCTGTACCGAAAAACGCGCCCGCCTCACCATCCAGTGCCAGAAAGTGAATCGGTTCGTCAAACGCTGTCTGCAAAAGCAGTTCTCCGGCATCATCGTATGTAACCGCAAAACCCGGTTCATACGTACCGACATAGTCCGCCGCCTCATCTGCTGTAACAGGACGTACCGGAAACATGTCGGCAGCCTGTGATAAAAAGCCCAGCGCCTCCTCATAGGCACCGTAGTGACGTGCATCGGCAGTGTGTTCAAGGTCAAAAGCGAGTTCGTACACGTACTCCGACACGGCATATCTGAAGTCCAATAGTGCCAGAAAATGATTGGTAAGCACTACAACCCCCAGATCGGCATCCGGCAGGAAAGCAAGATAGCTAACCGATCCGAGAGTGACACCACCATGCCCTACCTGCTTCAATCCATGATAATCATCAATCGCCCAGCCCATGCCATAAGCGCCGCTTCCATCTGGGTTGGCATATTCAACGCTCTGTGTCGCCAGCAGGTTTTCTTCCGAGACAATGCGGCTGCCGTCCGGGGCTAAACCGCGTGTTTGCTGCATGACCAGGTAACGTGCCATGTCCTCGGCATTCGACCAGACCGCCCCTGCCGGACTAACCGAACCAGCAAAGCGTTCCAGGTTAACGGGAACGGCCACCGTTTCACCGGTGAAAATGTCAATCGAATGAGACACAGAATGGTTTTCTTCTGCTAGGGCTGAGTCGAAGTCGAACGTGGATGCGGTCATGTTCAACGGATTGAAGACGCGCTGCTGAACGAGGTCGAAGTACGTGTTCTCAAGCAGGTCATCATTTGCTTCACCACTTGCTTTCGCCGCTGCCAGACCCCCCAGCGATACCATGAAGCTGTTGTAGTAGTACTGCTCTCCCGGCTGCGCCAGCAGCGGAATGCCCGCGACGTAGTGCATCATGTCTACGGGTGTGAAATCGTCCAACAGCGCCACCATGTCGTAGGGGGCGACGCCGCTGGTCATGTTTAGCAGGTCACGCACGCGAATCTGTGGGGTCACTGCCGGATCAGACAGGGCGAACATGGGCAGTACGTCCATCACCGGGGTGTCCCAGGTAAGCCGTCCTGCATCGACCTCTGTTGCCAGCACCAGTGAGGTCATTGACTTGGTAATTGACCCGATCATGAACAGTGTTTGTGAATCGACCGGTCTATCACCATTGAGTTCAGTCGTGCCGAAACCATTGGTGTAGATCACCTTACCATGTTGGACCACGGCAACGGACGCACCGGGTACTCCATAGCGCTCAACCGCATCTTCAATATAGGCAGTCAGGTGCGCCAGCATAGCCTCATCGAAGTCACGCGGCATGGCATCAACCAGACTCATTGGCTCATCGGTGGTCTGTGCCCCGATTTGCATTCCCGGCAGCAGCAGTATCACCATGCTAAAAAACAACAGTGCTCGTTTCATGATTTTGTCCTTTCAGTTATTGAATTCGGATTGACTGGATTTGATATGGGTAAAGCTAGCAACTTGCTTCTAGCGATTGGCATCGATTTGTAGCTATCTGCCAACCTTTCGCAGCATTTCACCAGTTTCGAAGCAACGGGATTCGGTTGCGCGTTTGCTCGGCGCTTTCCACAAACTTGATGTTGGTGTACGTGCGTTTGGTCTCATTTGCCTTTTCACCTTGCTCATGATCGGTTCTCCTGGTAGTAGCCTACGTTAGCCTCACTCTACGCAGCAACGGGGTTGATCGCGGGTAGCCGAAAGGCGTATTTTGGGGGTTTATTATGAGCAAAGGCGGCCCGCTTGAGCCGCCCCCGTCCTTCTAGTTTAGTTAACGTGAACATTGAGTGTCACTTCGGGATACGCGGATTCAGCGCCTTCTAGCAGTCGCGACGGCTCGCCTTTCAAGTACTGGTCAAAGAAGCTGACAATGTAAGCATTGATGATGTGATCGGCGCGCTCCGCCGGGATAGTGCCAAAAGCGTCGGCTGGCGCCCCGAAGGCCAACGCCGCTGACAGCGCGCTGCCGGTGGTATAAGTGACGTGTTTGGAGCCATCCAGCACGAAAAGGTAGCCTGGTGCGCCGTTTTCGAAAACGGTTTGCACAGTCATCTCGCCACGCGCGACGATAAACTCGGCATTCTCTGCCGCTGCTCCGGCTTGAATCAGTATGTCGGTTGTCACCGAGGCCTGTTCATCCGAAAGCATCAGCATGACCGGGCGATTGATGCCTTCCCAGGCCGAATCGCCAACCAGCGAGCCATCCATGTTGATTGCAGCCAGGAAACGTGGGTCGTCATGCAGCGCCTCGACCGCTGCGCCGCCGCCCATCGAATGACCGAAGACACCGACCCTCGATAGATCCAGGCGTCCTGTCAGGAAGGGATCCTCGGCATTCATGCGCTCCAACTGATCGAGCGTGAAGCGAATATCGCCGGTCCATACATCACCGATCTGGTTAACCACCGCGGCGAACTCGTCTTCAGTAGTCGCCGTTGCCGAAATCTGACTTAACGCCCGGCTGCCGAATTCAGCAGTGGACCTGATTACGCGACCATCTGGGAAGACCGTTGCACCGGTACTGTAGGGGTGCGATAGTGCCACGACGATATAGCCCTGACTGGCGACTTCCTCCAGGGTTGGCGTATAGAGAAGTGGCATGAAGCCCATACCTGGCGAGAAAATGAGTACCGGGAACTGGGCCGTACTGCTCGCGATAGCGACGTTGGTAAAGCTGCGCGAGCGGATGGTATCCAGAACGAAGCCGGGAAGCCGTGTAACATCTGCAAACGCTGTTTTCAGTGCGCCTTCGGTAAACGGTGCGGGTGACGCGTCTTCGGGTATGTCTGCCGGGTAATAGATCGTGACCATCAACTCGCGCAAGTCATCTGGCGCTTCGCTGAAGATTTCCGGGCGCGACTCATCAAGCAGATAGTAGTCGACTTTGCCAACCGGATACTGGCCAGTGAGTGGAGGAAAATGTACCAGGCCACGCGACCACGCAATGACTGCAATTGCGATGGCTGCAATCACGAGCACAAGCAACCCGGCGATACCGCGCTTGAGATAGAACAGGCAGCCGCGCTTGTGTCGTTCACCACGTCCTTGTGCAGATATTTCTCTAGCCGACGTTATGGCGCTCATACGATCTCTCCCCTTTTCTAGGCAACATTTCGATAGCTCTACCTTAGGCGGCAAAGGGGTTGATTGCGGGTAGCCGAAAGGCGTATCTGAGGGTTGATTGTTGGCCGGGGGCAGCGAGGATGCGCCGCCCCAGCCAATGAGGACGCGATTAACTGGCGCTGGCGACCGGCTACGGCTGCGTTAGCGGTTGGCCCGTGTGCGCCGCCTCGATCACCTGGAGGATGGCGTCCGAGACGACGTCGGCGTATGCCTTCTTCGAGACGAGTGTGTAGTGCGTCGCGCCTTCGACCGTGACGTGCTTGCTGTTCGTCGAGAGCTTCGCGAGTTCCGCTTGCAGCCGGGTCAGCACCTCGGCGTAGTGATCCTGCTCGGTCACGCTGAGCACGAACAGCGGCAGATCTTCCAGGCCGCGCGCGCCGTTGACCTGCTGGCGCGAGAGGTCGCGCCAGGCGATGATGCCGTCCCCTCCGAGCGACCAACCGGTCGGCGTCGCCAGGTAGGCGCGCATCTCGGCGTGTGCCTGCGCTGGCAGCCCGGTGATGTACGATTCTTCGAGGTGGAACAGGCGCATCAGCCCGAAGCGCGCCAGGAAGGCGGACACGCGGTTGCCGATAGCGACGGTCTGGCCGCCTTTGGCCGCCGGGATGTTGATCCACTGATCAGGATGTGATGAATCCACCAGCACCAGCCCGACAACCTCGTCCGGATACAGGTCGGCGAACATGCGCACAACCAGCCCGCCAAATGAATGTCCGGCCAGCACATACGGCCCGTCGATGCCTGCCTGCTCCAATGCCATGTGCAGTTCGCGCGCGCTCTTGGCGGCATCCAGCGGCTTGACGCCGGGGTCGCTCCAGCCTAACCCGGCACGATCGTAGGCGACGACGCGGGTATGCTGTGCAAGCTCGCGCTGCACCCAGGCCCAATTGGACGAGATGGAGGCCATGCCCGCTTCGAGGATGACCGTTGGGCTGGCTGTGGCATCGCCCATCACGTTCAGGTGCAGGCGGCGACCGCCGATATCGATCAGTTGGCCCGGCGCTTGAAAGCGGCTTTTATCGCGCTGCGTGGCGATTGCCTGGTAGACGAATGCCAGCGCCAGTAAACCGATCACGGCTCCTAGAATGACCGTCAGAATGTTCATTCTGTGCTCCTCATTCTTCTCACTGAGCCAACGGCTCGCCGCTGCGCGCCGCTTCGAGCACGCGCAGGATGGCGTCGTTGGCGAACGGGGCGTAGGCTTCGCCGGTCACCAGCGTGATGTGCCGCGCGCCATTAACGACCTGGAAATGGCTGTTGCTGGAGAGCGCCGCCAATTCTTGCTGCAAGGCGATCTCGATGTCCCGATGCCCGCCTTCGGGATAATCGATCGAGGCCAGCACTTCGAGCGGCAGATTTCCGAGATCACCGGCGGCCTGCCCCTGCGCGAGGCTCTGCTCGATGGATGCGGTGTCGGCGCGCTGGGTATCCCAGTACTGCGCTGACGATAGATTCGCGATCACGGCGGCGTTCTGTTCGGGCGGCAGGCCAAGGTCCTGGCTGCCGAAAGCCAGCCGCATCAGACCGAGGCGTGAGAGGACGGCGGAAACGGTGCCCATCGCCTGCATCGTACTGATTGATTCGCCCTGGCGCGCCCACTGATCGGGATGCGAAGAATCGACCAGCACCATGCCGGCTACCTCGCCCGGATACTGCGCGTTGTAGACGCGGATGTAGATGCCGCCGACCGAATGCGCGACCAGCACGTAAGGCGGTTCGACGTTCGCAGCTGCGAGCAGGCTGTGCAGTTCGCTCGCGATCTGTTGGGCGTCGCGTGGCTCCGGGCCAGGCTCGCTCCAACCGTAACCGGCGCGGTCATAAGCGCAGACGCGCGTCGATTGCGCGATAACGGGCTGTACGCGTGCCCATTCGGCGGAGAAGTGGCCGCCCGCGGCTTCAAGGATGACGGTCGGACTGCCTTCGCCAGCGCAGTCGATGTGCATCTGGTGGCCGTCGATACTCAAGAGCTGCCCCGGCGGCAGATAAGTCTGCCGGTCGCTGGCTTCCGCCGCCGTCTCGTAGACGAAGCCCAGCACGGCGAGCACGACCACGAGGATGACCAGGATCGTCAGCCCGCGCTTGAGATAGAACAGGCAGCCACGCTTGTTGGCTCTCACGGTCGGTTGAGGGACGTTTGAAGATACTGCGGTCGTCATGATGAAGCACTCCTTTGCACAGGATCCAACGAAGTGGACTGCATGGTTGGATTAGTGGACGTTTGCGCCGGGCGCCCGAACCACAGGCGCCAATCGGCAGCGAGGATGACCAGCGCGATCACGCTGTAGCTGATGACGCTGTACGCCAGGCTCAGGTCGGGCGCGATGTTGGTGTTAAGAACGCTGAAGACGGACTGCGAGCCGTGCAGGATCACGGCCGCCCAGATGATTTGTCCACTGCGCAGGTACACCCACGTGACCATGATCGTGAGGGCGAAGTTGAGCATGAAGACTTGCAGCAGCGTGGGCACATCGGCGGCCTGCGCCATGTAGAAGAAGATGTGGATGATCGACCACGGTATCCCCGTGATGAGCAGCGCGGCAATGGGCGAGCGATGCTTGACCAGCCGCCGCACGGCATAACCGCGCCAGCCGACCTCTTCGAGGAGAGCGAAGACATAGATCATGATGATGAGCGGGAGGACAGGTGCGCTCATTTCGACAGACGAGATTGCGCCAGTCAGCAGCGCGAGAACGCTGACGGCGACACGGGCCACCAGCGCAATCCCAGCGGCAATCAGCAGCCAGCGCAGTGACGAGCGCCCGCTGAAGGTCTCGCGCAGGAAGGAGCGGATGCCGCCGGTCAGCAATGCGAGCGCCAGCGCGACAAGCGTCGGGATCGGCACGAGCAGCGCCGCCAGAATCATGAACTTGTCTGCATCGCCAATAGGCGCAAAGCTCACGGCCACTGAGAAGACGAACGCGCAGAGGACGAACGCTGTCGCGGGATATTGACGGATACTTGCTTTGAGATTCATTTCGTGTCCCTTGTGAATACAACCCGTTCAAATCGCGAACATTGACGATTCAGCGTGCGACGGTTGTCACAGGCTTGACGGTCGCGGTCTCGACGGGATGTGCGAACCAGGTGCGCCAATCGATCAGGATGAGGGCGACGACGACGATGCAGGCACTGGCAAGCACAAACCAGAGCGCGTTATCAGGCGGAAGGCCAGCGGCGACGAAACCGAAAGCATTCATAGCGCCGTGCATCACAGTGGCGACCAGCACGTTGCGCCCGCTCTTGACGAAGATCCAGGTCAGCGGGAGCGCGAAGGTAAAGACAACCAACCCTTCCGCAATCGGGGACACATCCGGCACAAATAACACGAACAGCACGACGTGCAGCAGCGCCCAGGGGATGCCGACGATCAAGGTGGCGGTGAAGGGCGAATGCCGGTCGAGCAAGCGGCGCAGCGCGAAGCCTCGCCAGCCAATCTCCTCCAGTAGTGCGAATGGGAAGAACACGATGAAGAAGGCTGTGGGTGTGCTGATTTCAATGGCCGAAATCTGACCAGCGGCCAGCGCCACAACGCTGCTGCCGAAGTGAATAATGAAGCCAATGGCAAGCGCAAGCAGATACCATTTCAATGGGCTGCGCCAGCGAAAAATCTGCCGCCGGAAAGCGCCCGCGCCCTGGCGACCTTCCATGAGTGTCACCAGTGTAAAAGCGACGATGGTTGGGAATGTGACCGCAATGAATGCAATGATGGTGAAAGCACTCTCCGGCGGAACCGGTAAGAGCATGGCTGCGAACGACAGCCCCAACGTCAGGACGATGAAGCTGGCGACGGGATGCTGCTTGATTGTCGTGCGAATGTTCATTTTGGTCTCCTTCTCGATAACCTTTTCAATTCGCTCATGATTCTCACGATAGGCCAAAAGGGGGTTGATGGCCGATAGCCAAAGGATGTATTTCGCGGGTTGATTTTCGGAGGAGCGACCGCGCCGCTCCTCCTCGCCCGGTCAACGGGCAGGCTGGCCGGGTACCGCGCGCAGTTCCCTTACGTCGGCAGGCTGCGCTGCGCGGCTCGTGCGCAGGACGACCACAGTCGCGACGTCCCAGATCAGCCAGCCGAGCGCCAGCGCCCCGCCCGCCACGAGGCCATAGCCCCAATCCGGGATGTAGGTCATCACTGCCGCGAAGGGCAGGCCCACGAATGCGGGTAAGCCGATCAGGAAGACATAGGCCACCAGTAGATTGAGCAAGATGGGCAGGACGATGCGCAGCGTCACCTGGCGCACCCCGTGCGGACGCCTCGCCGGGTCCCGGCTCCAACGCCGCAGCCGGAAGACACCCCAGACGAGAAAGGCCAATTGCAGCGCGGCGATGACGAACGTGCTCACGAACAGTACGCGCGTGATGTAAGGGCTTTCAGGTAACGGCTGTCCCTCGAGCGCGCGGATGACGCCCCAGGTCATCAACTCAATTGGTTGAGTCAACAGCAGGAGATGATCGGCATTGACCAGGATGACGATGCCCCAACCGCTTTCCGGCGACACGGCCATGTGACTGTGGAAGGCGCTGTGGCTGCCGCTGTGATCGACGCCCGAATCGGCGTAAGGCGCGTCGGCGACCCAGCCCATGGCGTAGTTGCTCTGCGCATCGAGCGGGATGTAGTCTGGCGGCGTCCACAACTGTGCCACACCTTCCGGCGAGAGCAGCGTCTCGTCGCCATAGCGCCCCTGATTCAGATAGGCGATCAGATAGTGCGACATATCCTCTGTCGTGGAGATTAACCCGCCGGCAGCGACGAAGGCGTAGGGGAAGGTCAGGTCGACCGGCACCGGGCGGTCAAACTGCATCTGATGGCCCGTCGCCATGTCGTCCTGCTGCGCCGCGTCGACCGAGAAAGTCGAATGGACCATGTCCAGCGGCGTTAGAATGTGGACCGTCACGTACTGCTCATAGGACGTGCCACTGGCCGCCTCGACGATCAGGCCGAGGATGGCGTAATTGGCGTTGCTGTATTCCGGGGTTTCGCCCACAGGATGCGCGAGTTCAGCACTGCTCAGGCCGCGGATGTAGCTTTCTGGGTCGGGCACCCGGTAGTCCGTCGTCGGCAGGAGGTAGTTGCCCGTCAGCCGCGAGATGCCGCTCGTGTGGTTAAGCAGATGACGCACCTTGATCTGCGCCGCGGCGTTGGCATCCGCCAGGGTGAACCAGGGCAGATAACGCTGGACGGGCGCATCCAGTTCGACCTGGCCCGCCTCGACCAGCTGCATGATCGCCAGCGCCGTGAACGACTTGGTCAGCGAGGCGAGCGCGAACGGCGTCTGCGGGGTGACCGCGCGCCCTGATGGGTCGGCACTGCCGAAGGTCCGAAGATGCACGATTTGATCGTTGTGAACGATGCCGAGCGCCAGACCGGGCAGGTTGAGTGCCTGCATCTGCACCTCGACCTGCGCATCAATCGCCGCGAAATCCGGCTCGTCAGTCTGTGCTCTGATCGGCTGTGGGCTGCTTGTGATGAGCACCGTCACCAGCATCAGCAGCACAGCCCCGCGCATTCGCGATAGAGTTCTGAAGTCCATGGCTCTCTCCCCGTGGTGATTTGAAGATTCGTTAGACTCACCTTAGGCGGCAAAGGGGTTGATTGCGGGTAGCCAAAAGGCGTATTTGAGGTTGATTGTTTGGAGAGGCGGACGACGCGCCACCTCCCCGATTCGCGCTTACTGCACCAGCCGTTCTCCCGTTTGCGCGGCGTCGATCACGTTGAGGACGGCATCGCTCACCTGCTGCGCGTACTGTTCTTTGCCGAGGATAGAGCCGTGATCCGAGCCCTCGACACTCAGAACGAGGTAGTTTGACGAAAATGTTGGTATGCTGGCCCAGACGGATTCCAGGTAATTTCGTTCATCGGGAGCAGTAATCTCCGGGTGACTGGCCCACATCACGATCACGGGCAGATCGCCCAGATCTTCCGCTGCCTGTGACTGTTGGCCTAAGTTCCACTGCGCCAGACGAAACTCGGCATCCCAGGTGTCTACGCCCTGGGCTGTGGCTTTGAATGCGGTGAGCTGGTTGACGATGTCCGCCGGATAGCTATAACCCTGGAATTCCCTGCTGATAATGATCCTTGCTGCGCCGATCCGCTGCAAGACTGTCATCAGCGTATAAGCCGTTTCGTTTTGTGCTTTCCACTGCTCAAAGTCGCTGATTTCGGGCCACACATAGGGGACGGCAGAGTCCACCAGCACCAAGCCCAGAACCTCGTCTGGATACTGGGAAGCATAAATACGGTTGAGAGGCCCCCCAAGCGAGTGACCTGCCAGTACATATGGGCCAGGTATATCCGCTGCTGTCAGCAGATCATGCAGTTCGCGCATGAGCGTCAGCCCGTCGCGCTGTACCGCAGCCGGTTCGCTCCACCCATTACCGGCGCGATCATAAGAGCAAACCTTGTTGGTGCTGGCAAGCTGTTCCTGCACCCAGTACCATTCCGTTGAAAAGCTGTACGCTCCGGCTTCGAGGATGACGACTGGACTGCCTGTGCCGGTACAATTGATGTGGATCAAGTGCCCATCAACATTCACCATCTGTCCGGGCGGTGGATATGCCTGCCGGTCACTGGCTTCGGCAGCCGCCTGGTATATCACTCCTGTCAGGGGAATCCCCACCAACAGGATGATGAGCACCAGTAGCGCGCGCTTGACATAGAACAGAAAGCCGCGCTGGCGTTGTTCACGATCTGAAGGCATGGTTATAGAAGTCGCCCTACTCATGATTGATTGCCTCTTTCGATCTACCTCTCTTCGATACGTGCACTCTGGACGGGGAAGGCGTGGATTGATTGTGGGAGGGTAGACGCACGTCTGGCCTCCAATCCTTTGCTACTGCGCCAGCGGTTCGCCCGTCTCAGCGGCGTCGATCACGTTGAGGATGGCGTCCGTCACCTGTTGGGCGAGCGGTTCGCTGCCGAGGATCGAGCCGTGATTGGCATTCTCGATCACGCGGATATCGCTGTTGGACGAATACGAGGCAATCTCGGCCATCGCATCCGGGTCGTAGTTGGCGTAGGACTCAGATGCCCACAGCACCGCCATCGGACGATCGCCCATGTCGCCGGCGGCGACCGAAGCGTGGGCGAGCGTCAGGTAGGAGTCCAACCCCTTCTCGGCCACATCCGTCGCGAGCGCCTGGTTGCGTGAACGCAGCGCCACCATTTCC
Source organism: Anaerolineae bacterium (assembly GCA_023382675.1). Classification (GTDB taxonomy): domain Bacteria; phylum Chloroflexota; class Anaerolineae; order Aggregatilineales; family Phototrophicaceae; genus Flexifilum. The sequence continues at coordinate 137,762 of JAHDWN010000008.1, read as the reverse complement.
GGCACCAGCTCATCAGGAAAACCCATCTCCCGAATCTGGTTGGGTACGACAAAGCGGGTGATTCCCATGTACTGGAGCAGGAACAGCGGCGCGTTGGCAAGATAGAAGGGCAGGCGCGCCTCATCGACCATGCTCTGGTCGACGATGCTGACGGGCATACTATCGACCAGCGTCAGGCCGCTGACCTCTTCCGGGTACTGCGCGGCATAGACACGCGCCAGGATTGCCCCGTAGGAGTGCCCCGCCATGATATACGGCGACTGGACACCTGCCTCACCGAGCAGGGTGTGCAGTTCGCCGACGATCGTGGCCGGGTCGCGCGGCGTCGAGGCGGCCTCGCTCCAACCGAGTCCAGCACGGTCGTAGGCGCAGACCCGCGTGTGTTCCGCCAGTTGATTCCGCACCCAGTACCACCACAGCGCGTCCGCGCCACCGCCCGCCTGTAAGATGACCGCCGGACTGCCCTCGCCTGCGCAGACGATGTGCATCTGGAGGCCGTTGACGCTGTAGATCTGGCCACGCGGGGCGAAATTGCGCTTGTCCAGTTCGGTGGCAAGCGTCTGGTAGCCCACGCCGAGCAGCACCAGTGTGATCAGGATGATGCCAAACCACTTCAGCCCGCGCTTGATCATGAACAAGCAGCCGCGCTTGCGCACATACTCAGGCGCCCGCTTTTCAGTGACGCCTGCAGACGTAAGCACACTCATGATTCCCTCCCCATTGCTCAACTATTCGCTCGATATGCTCACTCTAGGCGGAAAACGGGTTGACTACAGGTAGCCAAAAGGCGTATTTAGGGGTTGATTGTGAGAGGGGAGATATGGATCTGCCCCTCCCGTATGTGCTTACTGCGCCAGTGGTACACCCGTTTGCGCGGCGTCGATCACGTCGAGGATGGCGCTCGTCACCTGCCGGGCATACTGCGCATTACCAAGGATGGAAAGATGATCGGCGCCTTCGACGATGCGCGATGCACTGTTCGACGAATAGGTCGAAAGCTCCTCGGCAAGCGGGCGCAGTGATGGGTTCGCCTGGTTGGTGCCGTAGGTCTGGCCCGCCCAGATGACCATCATCGGCAAATCACCCAGGTCTTCGGCCCTGGCGGAGGCTTCCTGCAACGCGGGGAACGCCGGGCCATTCTCGGCGTAGTAAGCGTCGAAGGCCTGATTGCGCGCCTGCATGGCCGTCAATTCCGGCACCAACTCCGGCGGATAGCCAGCCCGCTGAAAATCGCCATTCCCGACGATCCGTGTGACGCCGACGCGGGTGAGCGCCGAAGACAACGCGCTGACGACATTCCAGTAGGCCATGTTCGAATCGATGTCGCCCTGGCTGGCGAAGTGCTTGGGCGTCACCAGATGGCTATCGACCAGGGCGATGCCAGCGACCTCGTCCGGATATTCCGCCGCGTAGATACGCGTCAGGCTGGCGCCGAACGAATGCCCGGCCATCACGTAAGGGCCGGAAATGCCCGCTTCTTGCAGCAGGGCATGAAGTTCGCCGTTCATGATCGGCGCCGTCCGTGGCTCGTCGACCGGTTCGCTCCAGCCCATGCTGGGGCGGTCGAAGGCGCAGACCTGCGTGCGCGCCGCCAGTTCAGCCTGGACGCGATACCACCAGGTCGACTCGGCCAGTGAACCGGCCTGCAGAATGACTGCCGGGCTGCCTTCACCAGCGCAGACGATGTGCATCTGGTGGCCGTTGACGCTGTAGAGCTGGCCGCGCGGGGTGAAATTGCGCCTATCCAGTTCGGTGGCAAGTGTCTGGTAGCCCACGCCCAGCAGCACCAGCACGACCAGGATGATCGCGAGCCACTTCAGCCCGCGTTTGACGTAGAACAGGCAGCCGCGCTTGCGCACATCGCCGGTTACGTATTCACCAGTGTGGCTTGTCGATGCAAGTACACCCATCGTTCCCTCCTTATTGCTCAACTCAGCGATCGATGCGCTCACTCTAGGTAGCAAAGAGCTTGACTGTCCGGGTGAGAAGCCGCTGTCAGGGCATACGACGCGGCACACCCTGACAATTAGCTTGACGTTGGTTACGGATTGCGCACCGGCACCTGCACCATTTTGGTGACGCCCTGCCCCTGACTGCGCGTGATCCAGCTCGCGACCAGGACGGCCAGAGCGAACATGGAGACGACGAAGCCCGTCACCAGGAAACCGCTGCCCAACTGCTGCACGACCGGGATAACCACGCTCGCCACAGCCTCGCGGTAGGCCTCGCTGTAGACGACGCCATTCCAACTGCTGGTAGCCATCGCACTGCTGATCGAACCGGCTGTCCAAGGCGCGCTCAGGGCCAGTCCGATGAAGACGAACAGCGATGCCGGCGCAAACAGCGATGAACTAAACCATTTCAGTCGTTCGGGCAGGTTGTCGCCGCCCACATAAGCGCCGACGAAGCCGACCACCAGCGCCGTGAAGATCATCATCATGAGCGCCATGTCGAGTACGTTGTGGATGCCGCTGCCGAGGAACCAGGCCACATCATACCCGTTGGTACGGATGTTGCTCGACGCGGCCACGACAATCTGATCCGGCGTGTCTTCGAGGGCGGCGGGCAGGGCCGCCGCGATCTGTGCTGCGGCGTCTGCGACCGATTGGTCCGCTGCGATACAGCGAGTCAGATGGCCGCCCGGCGCAATCGACGGTTGGCCGTCGGCGCACGCGGGCAGCGCATCCGCCAGAGCAGTCGCGAAGCGCGTGCGTCCTCCACCCACAAGGGCGGACTTGATCGGCACGATGTCCAACTGCACCTCGAAGGTCGTCGTGCGCCCCTCGATGAATTCGAACACGTCATCGATCACGTTCAGCGATTGCGTCCGCAGATAGTCGGCGGTCATGACCTCGTGCAGGGCGATGCTCAGCGCACCCAGGGGAAGCTGTTCTTCACGCGTGAACATGCCCGGCTCGAAGCGGCTGGCGAGATCATCGTTCAATATGCCTTCGTAGAGCCGCTCGTCACCGACGAGGCGCTCGTAGAAACCACGATCGAAGATCCACGGGCGAATTGCGAGCATGGTCATGGCGGCGAATACCAGCGGTAAGAACACCACTGCCAGAATTGCAAGGGCACTTAACTTACGCATTGTCTTATCTCCTTCTTGATTCGATCGGTGTGTTTGATGTCACGACGTCTTGACGACGTAGGTGCTGGCCAGTTTGTCGTGCCAGCCCTGGCGGCTTTCATCGAACAGCGCCCAGAGCCAGCCGATGAAAAAGAACGCGTTGACGAAATAGCCGATGTAACGAACGATGGCATCCCCATCGCTGATGGCGCTGCCGTCCGCCTTGATCACGCGGATCTTCATGATCATCTTGCCTGGCGTCTGACCGTTGTAGCGTGTCAGGAAGAACCAGGAATAGATCAGACCGACGACGAAGCCGACGCCCGCACCCGGCTCGCGCGCGGCCATGAAGCCGACACCTTCGATGGCGGCCAGGATCAAGCCGTCGATGAACAAGGCGGCGAAGCGCGCTTCGATGCTGGCTAACTCATGGCTGACGATCTCGGAGCTGTTGGTGACCACTGTTTTCCTCCTCTGCTGGTTGACACACAGTGCTGTGTCGCGTCAATGACCCAACTGTAAGGGACGGAAGGGTTGATTGCGGGTAGCCGAAAGGCGTATTCCGGGGTTGATTGTTCGCCGTGATATTTATGCTTGCGCCACGGAAGCGGGAGCGCTACACTGTCCGCCACTTACGGGGTCAGGACAACCACATGGTTGCATCAGCGTCGGGTATGCTGCGAACGAAGCTGACTCCTCCCCCTGTGCGCGCTGACCGCATCCTACGCCCACGCCTGACTGAGCAGTTCAGCGCCAGCCTTGAACGGCCACTCATCCTCGTCTGCGCGCCTCCGGGCTATGGCAAGACGACGCTGCTAAGCGAGTGGTTCATGACCGAGGCAGGGAGAGCTGTTTCGCTTGCCTGGTTATCACTCGACGAAGACGACAACGACCCCGGTCGCGTTCTGACCTATCTTGTGAGCACAATGGCGACGGGCAGTGACATCGACGGCGATCAAGTGTTGTCGATGCTGCAAGCGCCGCAGCCGCCTCCGCCGCGCGCCATCCTGACGATGTTGATCAATCATCTCCTGAGTCTTGCGGGCCAGGTGGTGCTGGTGATGGATGATTACCACCTGATCGCCGCCCAGGCCATCCACGACGCCGTAACCTATCTACTCGAACACCTGCCTGCGCACGTCCACCTCGTGCTGATCAGCCGGGAAGATCCGCCATTTCCGCTGGCACGTTTGCGCGGGCGCGGCCAACTGGCAGAGATCCGGGCGGACGACTTGCGTTTCGCCGCCGATGAAGTCGCGGTGTTCCTGGAAAAAGCGCTCGGCGTGCAATTGAGCGCGCAGCAGCTATCAGAGCTGGATCGTCGCACCGAGGGGTGGATCGCAGGTCTGCAACTGGCTTCCCTCGCGATGAAAGGTCGCGACGATGTGGCGGGCTTCATCTCCGCGTTTACAGGGAGCCACCGCTTCATACTCGACTACCTGATCGAGGAGGTACTGAACCGCCAGACCGAAGCCGTTCAGCAGTTCTTGCTGGAGACATCGATCCTCAATCGCCTGAGCGGGCCGCTCTGTAATGCAGTGACGGGCAGGACTGATAGTCAGGCCATGTTAGAGCAAATCGAACGCGGCAACCTGTTCTTGGTCATGCTCGACGATGAACGCTACTGGTTTCGCTATCATCACCTGTTCGGCGAAATGCTGCGTATACGCTTGCAGCGCGCCAGTCCTGGCATTACGAGCACTTTGCATCACCGCGCCAGCATCTGGCTCGAACAAAACGGGTGGATCGCCGAAGCTGTTGAGCACGCGTTCTGGGCGCAGGATGTCGAACGCGCTGCGTCGTTGGTCGATCAATATAGTGAGCCGATGTGGATGCGCGGCGAGTTGGCGACGGTTCTGCGTTGGCTGAAGATGCTGCCGGAGGACGCAATCCGCGACCATCCTCAGCTTGGGCTGAATTACGCGTTCATCCTCACCCTGCTCGACGATTTTGTCGAGGCCGAGAAACGGGTTGCTCAGGTCGAGCAAGCGTTAGCCCGGATAGGACGCGACGCCGAAGATGACGAGCACAGGGCGATCAAGGGCCGTGCCGCCGCAGTTCGCGCCACGGTGTCACTCCTGCTCGGCCATGCTGGCGCGACAACCATTGGCGCTGGGATGGAGGCGCTTGCCCGATTGCCTGCCGCGGATTTGCGCTGGCGTGCCTGGGCGGACGTCAATGTCGGGGTCGCGCACTTCGTTTCGAATGGGGAGATGGAAGAAGCGGAACGCTACCTGCTGGAGGCGGTTCGCCTGAGTGAGGCAGCGAACGACAGCTTCATGTACATGGTGGGATTGTCGCAACTGTCGCGCATGTACATCGTCCATGGGCGCCTGAGCGAAGCCGGACTCAGAGCCGAACAACTCCTGCAAAGCGGCATGGACCCCAACTCAAGGGCGCAGGGACGGATTGATCGCAGTCTGGTGCGTTACGAGCGCAATGACATCCAGGGCGCACTCGAAGACATGACTGAGGCGCGCCGCATCCTCGAAAAGTACCTGCTGAAACGGTTCGCCATCGATGTGAATGTGAGAATGGCGCGCCTGAAGCAGTTGAACGGCGACCACGCGGAAGCGCGGCAGTTGATGCACCAGGCAGTGGAGACGGCACAGTCAGGCCATCTGCGCCAGACATTTGTCTCCGAAGCGGCCTGGCAGACCTGGCTGTGGCTCCAGCAAGGCGATCTCGAATCCGCAAGGGTGTGGGCGCAGGCAATCGAGCCAGTGGCTATCGATCAGCTCGATCCCGCGCTTGAGTTTGAGCACATGACGCTGGCACGGGTTCAGATGGCACAGGGGCGATTGGACGACGCACATCAATTGCTGACGCGATTGTTATCCGCTGCCGAGGCTGCCGGGCGCGATGGACGAGTCATCGCCATCCGTGTGCTCCTGGCCTTGACCGCGCAATTGCAGGGGCATAAGGACACAGCGCTCAACGTGCTCGAACGTGCCTTGTCGCTCGCAGAGGCGGAGGGCTACGTGCGCACGTTCGTCGACGAGGGCGCGCCGATGGCCGAACTGCTGCGTCAGGCCCTGGCCCGCGGCATCGCGCTGGATTATGTCAGCAGGCTGCTGGCTGCTTTTGACGAAGCCTCCCCTTCCACAGACGTAGTGCAGTCGCGGCAGTGGATTGGCGACGGCCTTGAGCCGCTCAGCGAGCGCGAGCTTGAAGTGCTTCACCTGATCGCCGGTGGGGCGTCGAATGGCGAAATTGCACAGCGGCTTGTGATTAGCATCGGCACGGTCAAGAAGCACGTCAACAATATCTTCGTCAAGCTGGATGCGCGCAGCCGCACACAGGTGGTCGCCATCGCGCGGCAGTACGATCTGCTCTGAGCCGCGTTTTCCTTTCCACTGGTCCAACGCAATGCACGGGAAAGCTGTCAGCGCCAAACTTCCCCCGCTTACGGGGTCAGGATGACCAGATGGTTGCATCAGTCTCCGGCATTCTTCAGACGAAGCTGGTACCTCCGCCGGTGCGCGCTGACCGCATTCCACGCCCACGCCTGACTCGGCGGTTCAGCGTTAGTCTGGAACGACCGCTCGTGCTCGTCTGTGCGCCTGCCGGCTACGGCAAGACCACGCTGTTGAGTGAGTGGCTCGTTTCTGATGCAGGGAGAGACATTTCGTTTGCCTGGTTGTCGCTGGACGAGGACGACAACGACCCGGCGCGCTTCCTCACCTACTTCATTTCGTCGCTGACCAGTCTGGATGGCATCGATAGCAAGGAGATCTTGTCGCTGTTGAATTCTCCGCAAGCCCCTGCTCCGAGGACGATGCTGACGGTGTTGCTCAGCCACCTCGAGGCGTTTCCACAGCCGCTCGTGCTCGTGCTGGATGATTATCACGTCATTGCGGCGCAGGCTGTGCACGACGCAGTGACTTTCTTACTCGAACATCTCCCACCGCAGGTGCACCTTGTGTTGATCAGCCGGGAAGATCCGCCGTTCCCACTGGCGCGCCTGCGCGGACGAAACCAGCTTGCGGAGATCCGCGCAGATGATTTGCGCTTCACGGCGGACGAAGCCGCCGCCTTCCTGGAGATGTCGCTGGGCATCCATCTGAATACTCAGCAACTGGCCGAGTTGGAGCGACGGACTGAGGGTTGGATCGCCGGGCTACAACTGGCTGCCCTGGCAATGAAGGGACGCGAAGACATCGCCGGGTTTATTTCGGCATTCACCGGGAGTCACCGCTTCATCCTCGATTATCTGATCGAAGAGGTGTTAAGCCGCCAGACGGAAGACCTTCAGAACTTCTTACTGGAAACATCGATTCTCAATCGCTTAAGCGGACCACTATGCAACGCGGTGACAGGCAGAGCGGATGGGCAACATACCCTGGAACTGATCGAGCGTGTCAATCTGTTCTTGATACCCCTGGATGACCAGCGCTATTGGTATCGTTATCATCATCTGTTTATGGAGGTATTGCGTAAAACCCTCAAACGTGTCAAAGCGTCGGAAATTGACGAGCTTCATCGGCGCGCCAGTCAATGGTTGGCTGGCGAGAACCTGATTGACGAGGCGGTCGCGCATGCTATCGCCATCCATGACTTTGAATTGGCAGCTTCCATTATGGAAGGATCGGGCAACCAGTACTTCGTCGACAACTGGCACAGCTTCGGCGTGAAATCAAATGTTGCCATTCCAGATGAGGTGCTGCTACGCCGTCCGCTTCTGGCAATCAACATTGGGATGTGGCATGGCTTTCTCGGACGGGCCGCACTTGCCAAGAAGCACGTCGCTATTGCCAGAGCAGGCTTAACTACGTTATCGCTGCCAATGCCCGAAATGGAAGCCCTGACCGGCTATGCCGATACGATGGAAGCCATGAGTGCGATTGTAAACAATGAAATGGAGCAGGCATTCGAAGCCGCGGAAAACGCACTCCGGCGACTGCCAGAGCACCAAATCCACCTACGCGCAACGGCACTGGTGGTGAAAGGGCATGTCTATCAGCGGCGCTACCTGCTCCAGGCATCACGCGCTAATTACAGCCAGGTAGTCGAAATTGGGCAGAGATTGCGCGATGTTAGCTGGACTACCAGAGCTATGGTCCATATCGGCGATACGTACGTGCTCGAAGGGCGTTTGCGCGAGGCTGAGGTAACGTATCGGCGTGTCATTCAAGAGGCCGTGGAAGCGAAAAAGGAGAACGTCCTGATTCTTAATGTTGGGATTGCTTATGGAGGACTGGCGTTGATTCTGTTCGAACAGAATCAACTGGAGGCGGCGGCGACTTATGCCCAGCAGTGCATCGAACGGTGCGAAGAGATCCTCCCGTATCACGCTCTCATGGGACACGCTGTCCTGGCCCGTATTTACCGCATTTCCGGGGATATAGCAGCCTGTCAACGCGCCATTGAAAGCATTCGCCTGATTGTGGATAACTATCCTTCGATGGCGTCACGAACCTACGTTCTCCACGTGACTCACTTATGGGTCAGGGATGAAGCGTTCGCTCCGTTCAGGCGATTTTTCCTTGATTTGCGTAGCCAGCCTCCCTCGCCGTTTGATGCCCACCTTCTTCAGTTAGCGACGATACGAGATCTGATCACACAGGCGGGGGACACTTCGCTCCGCCAAGCGCTCAGCCTGCTAGCCGACTTGCGCAAATCGGCGGAATTCACCAACTCGATTGCCCGTCAGCTTGAGGTGTTGATGTTGGAAGGACTGGCGTTGAATGCCCAGGATCGAGCTGAGTGGGCTCTAGACACGCTCGAACACGCTGTTGAGTTAGCCGAGCCGGAGGGTTACATCCGCACGTTTGTAGATGAAGGCGCACCGATGGCCGACCTTTTGCGGCTGGCGCGGTCGCAACGCATAGCAATGGATTATGTTAACCGACTGCTGGGCACATTCGACGGTCAAACGCCTTCTCGCAACGGCGCTTTGTCGCGTCAGTGGATCGGCCACGATGTCGAGCCGCTCAGTGAGCGTGAGCTTGAAGTGCTTCACCTGATCGCCGGTGGGGCGTCGAACGGCGAAATTGCACAGCGGCTTGTGATCAGCATCGGCACGGTCAAGAAGCACGTCAACAATATCTTCGTCAAGCTGGATGCGCGCAGCCGCACACAAGTGGTCGCCATCGCGCGGCAGTACGATCTGCTCTAAGTCGCTTCTGCCTTTCCCGTGCTGCAACTCAATGCACGAGAGAGCTGCCAGCGCTAGACTTTCGCCGCTTACGGGTCAGGATGACCAGATGGTTGCAGCAGCGTCCGGCATTCTTCAGACGAAACTGACACCTCCCCCTGTGCGCGCTGACCGCATTCCACGCCCACGTCTGACTCGGCAGTTCAGCGTCAGTCTGGAACGACCGCTCGTGCTCGTTTGTGCGCCTGCCGGCTACGGCAAGACCACGATGTTGAGTGAATGGCTCGTTTCAGACGCAGGGAGAGACGTTTCGTTTGCCTGGTTGTCGCTGGACGAGGACGACAACGACCCGGCACGTTTCCTCACCTACGTCATTTCGTCACTCACCAGGCTGGAGGGCATCGACAGCGACGAGATCCTGTCGCTGCTGAACTCTCCGCAAGCCCCGGCCCCTGGGACGATGCTCGCCCTGTTGATCAATCATCTCGAAGCGTCGCCGCAGCCGCTCGTACTCGTGCTGGACGACTATCACGTCATTGTGGCGCAGGCCGTGCACAATGCGGTGACTTTCTTGCTTGAACATCTCCCGCCGCAAATGCATCTGGTGCTGATCAGCCGGGAAGACCCGCCGTTCCCGCTGGCACGCCTGCGTGGCCGCGACCAACTCATGGAGATCCGCGCGGATGATCTGCGCTTCACAGCGGATGAGGCGTCGGCTTTTCTTGAGCGGTCGCTCGGCATCCATCTGAATACGCAGCAGATAGCTGAGTTGGAGCGGCGGACTGAGGGTTGGATCGCCGGGCTTCAACTAGCTGCCCTGGCAATGAAGGGCCGCGAAGACATCGCGGGGTTCATCTCAGCCTTCACCGGGAGTCACCGCTTCATCCTCGACTATCTGATCGAAGAGGTGCTGAGCCACCAATCGGAAGACCTGCAAAACTTCTTGCTGGAAAGCTCGATTCTGAATCGTCTGTGTGGGCCGCTGTGCGATGCAGTGACCGGCAGGAGCGACGGGCAATCAACGCTCGAATACGTCGAGCGTGGCAATATGTTCCTGATCATGCTCGACGACGAACGCTATTGGTATCGCTACCATCATCTGTTCGCCGAGGTGCTGCGCAATCGCCTGAAACATAGGCACACGGATCGTCTGCCGGAGCTGCATCGCCGCGCCAGCGCATGGTTTGAAGCGAATGATTGGGTAGGGGAAGCTGTTGAACATGCCATCCTGGCCCAGGATAGCGATCGGGTCGCGCGGCTGCTTGAAGCCTACGGCGACCGCATCTGGAGGCGTGGCGAGGTCACGACTGTCCTCCGGTGGATGGAATCACTGCCAGACGAAGTGATGCGGATGCGCCCGAAGCTTGGACTGAATCATGCATTCATGCTGACGGCGATAGATGCTTTTGTCGAAGCGGAGAAACGCCTGATCGAGGTCGAGCGAGTGCTGGCCGAGTTGCCCGATGCGGACGTTGCCACGCAGACGGCACTCCAGGGGCAGGCAGCGACCATCCGAGCGACGATCTCGATCCAGCTCGACTATCCTAAGGATATCACGCTCGCCGCCGGGAATCAGGCGCTCGCCCAACTGCCAGAATCGCTGGTGAATTGGCGCGCCTGGGCGATGATGATCGTGGGCAACGCACATTTCGCGCTCAACAGCAACATCGAGACAGCACAAAACTTGCTCGAAGAAGCCATCGACCTGGGCGATAGAGCTGGCGACCTGTTTACCATGCTGGTCGCGCTCGCATACCTGACGCAAATCTATCTGATCCAGGGCAAGCTGCGGCAGATCGAGGCGATCTGCCGCAGCTTGTTCGAGCGCGCGGGCACGCTCGGCTGGAAAGGGCAACCCGCGCTTGGCGTCGCCCGCATGAGCCGCGCCTGGGTACGCTACGAGCGCAACGATCTCGCCGGCGCGCACCGGGACGTGATCGAAGGCCAACTGGCGACCGAAGGCTATGAACTCAAGCGCGTCTCGCTGCCCAGTTACGTCCTGCTGGCGTGCCTGGAACGCCTGTCCGCCAACGATGAGCGTGCGCGTGAGATCATGCAGGGCGCGGTGGACATGATGGAGCGCGAAAACCTGACGCCTGCCTCCATCGCCGTCTCTGCCTGGCAGGCCTGGATGTCGCTCAAACAGGGCGATATAGCTGCCGCGAACGCGTGGGCGCAGGCTATCGAGCCAACGACAGCAGATCAACTCGACCCTGGCCTTGAATTCGAACACATGACGCTGGCCCGCATCCAGATGGCGCAGGGGCGACTCGATGCGGCACAGGATCTGCTCACACGGCTGTACGCAGCGGCGAGCGCCGGAGGACGCAAGGGCCGTGTCATTGCCATCCGTGCGCTTCAGGCGCTTGCGCTCAAGCAACAGGGCCGCGGCGAAGACGCACTCGAAGCGCTGGCACATGCCCTGGCGCTGGCAGGACCGGAAGGCTACGTGCGCACGTTCGTCGACGAGGGTGTCCTGATGGCCGACCTGCTGCGGCTGGCGTTGCTGCGCGGCGTCACGGTGGATTATGTCAGCAGACTGCTGGCTGCTTTTGACGATTCCTCACCTTCCACCAGCGTAGCGCAATCACGGCGTTGGATTGGCGACGGCCTTGAGCCACTCAGTGAGCGCGAGCTTGAAGTCCTGCGCCTGATTGCCGATGGCGCATCGAACAGGGAAATTGCGGCGCAGCTCTTCGTGAGTATTGGCACGGTTAAGAAGCACGTCAGTAACATCTTCGTCAAGCTGGATGCCCACAGCCGCACACAGGTGATCGCTGTCGCCAGACAGCATCATTTGCTGTAAGCCGCGGCCCTGCTGGATGACAGGGCCAATTATGCCGCTGAGTCAGTGACCGTCGCTGTCAACACGATCGTCCACCTGCCGTAGCTGGTAAAGCCTCCTTCAAGCAGACCCAGTCGAACCCGCGATCAGATTCTCTCGAATCTGCACGAATCAAAAGCCCGCTGGAATGCAGCGGACTTGTCATATTGAACACTTTTTGTACTCAACGGGGCCGACGGGGGTCAATCACGCGCGCGGATATGCATGATCATGATTGCTCCATATCGATCACCTTTCGCAGACTATCACATCAAGCCCAGGGCTGGCAACAAGCGAAAACTACTCATGCCCGACGAAGTCTTCGTCACGTCGAGCCGTATGCAACTGACGTGCTGAAAACACATAATGAGTGGCGCGCGGCTCATTCATGGTCTTTAGGCAGCATTGATGTGGCTGTCTGCCAGCAGTTCTTCGGCCAGATCATCTCTTCGCGACCCATCACGAGTTCGGGCACAGTGTCGTTCACGACTTTGTATGGCTTTTCTCACGCGGCATCCCCATCCAGAGTGTGTCTTCGTTCGCGCCGTAGTCGTGGACGAAGATGGCGTGCTCACCGTATTCATTCTCATAGTATCCGTGACAGCGTTTGCGAATATCTCCGTCAAAGTGTGGAGGCTTCCCGCAAGACTCGACGTGATGATTCGAGACGATAAAGAGCGGACGCGAATCAGACATGGCATCTCTCATGATTCTCCTAGTGTGAGCATCGATTTTTCAAGCACCGTATCGGGTTTTGCGGATTTTTGTTGAATCGCAGGTTCAGTGGTATAAACCTGACAGAATATCTGTACTAATGTATCTGCTCCTTATTTCAGGTCAGTTAGTTTCGGTCGTCGAACTCTAGATCCGCCAACCAATCGCATTGATGCCCTCGAGTTTCGGCGGTTTGTCCGGCGGTCGTGCCAGATAGTGGAATGGTTCCGAGATCTGACGAACCAGGCGATTAGGCCGACCACCTCTCCGCATCATCATCTCAGGGGGAAAGTTGCGTGGATTCCTCGCTCTCTGGTAGTGCTCTTGACATGACGATTGAAGATGCGACCAGTCGCCTGCGCGACTGGGTCTCTTCGCATGTGCCAGATGCGACCGTCAATCTGACTCAGGACATGACTTCGACCGAGGGTATCAACCTGTATTTGTGGCAAATTGCACCGGAACCGCCGCAGCGAACGACTCGCACGACGCTGTTTCGACTGCGTCTGCGCTACTTGTTGTGGGTGAGCGCGCGCGACGCAATGCAGGCTTTTCGCTGGTTGGATCGCCTGATTTTCCAGGCGATGATGCAGACCGATATCGATGTCGATGACGCCGCTCTGTCCGCCTCGGATTGGCAGGCATTCGGCATACAACCCCAACCGTGCGTTGCGCTCGTCATGCGCATCCAACGCCCGCAGTACGCCGCGCAGCCCATCGTCACGCAGGTTCCCGCAGTCGACTTTCGCGGGATCAAGGTGCTCTCCGGCCAGGTCGTCGGCCCCGGCGACGTGCCGCTGGCAAATGCCACGATCGACGTGCAGAGCATGGACATGAGCACTACGACCGACAGCAGTGGCCGCTTTCACTTTCGCGTGATCGGCGGCGAGACATCCTACACGCTGCGTTGTCGCGCGCGTGGGCGTGAGATGGTGCGGGTGGTGACGGCAGAGACGGCTCAGCCGGTCATGTTTCGCTTCGAGGCGCTGCACAGCCTGTTCGGTCGCGTGGTGGATGCTCGGTCGCGACCGCTCGCGGGCGTGACCGTTGAGGTGGAAGCGCAAAACCTAACCACCGAAACCAATATTGACGGTGACTTTCATTTTCCTTCGGTCGATAGCCTGAATAAGGCGCAGGTGGTCGCTCGGCATCATCGACGGACGCGCAAGGTCGAATTTGATCCGCGTCTGAACAATGGAAAACCGCTATTGATTCAATTTTGACGGCTGATGGTGCTCTTCGCAAGCTGATGGTCACGCAGCGTGCAGGGTGCATCAAGTCAGGATGACATCCAGAGGCAGGGCGAAAGACACAACCACAGGAGAGATTGAACATGGCTCTATTCAGTCAACGCGCTCCCGGCGTCTATGTGTATGAGGAACCCGCCTACGGGCATCCGATTACGCCAGTCGGCACCAGTACCGCCGCTTTCATTGGTAAAGCGCCATATCCGGGTGCACCCAAAGAGCCGGTCCTGATCAACAGTTGGCTCCAGTTTGTGCGCACGTTCTTGTACCAACCGGCTCGCGATGATACGGGCAAAATCATCGAAAAGAACAAAGAGGGCAAGCGTGTGGGGCGTAAGCCGGATGACGATAAGAATATTGTGATGAACGTCGCCCAGGGCGCGCCGCTGAATGAGACCACGCCGCTGGCATCGGCCGTCTATGGATTCTTCCTGAATGGCGGGGCGCGCTGCTATGTCGTCAACATCGGGAATTTGGCCAGCCTGAAGAGTGCGCTTGAGCAGTTGGAACCCATAGACGAGGTGGCCATCGTCGCCGCGCCCGGCTACACCACCAAGACCCAGTACACGGATTTGATCGCCCACTGCGAACAAATGGCCGATCGCGTGGCGATCCTTGACGCGCCAGACCCCACCAAGATACCCGCGGATGTCACCAAGCTGCCCGTGTCGAGCGATGGCGAGAACGGGATCGCTTCGCAGGATGGATTTGCGACCTATTATTTCCCCTGGCTGACGATCGGCGATCCGATCAACTTGGACAACGGCTTGATCACGGTGCCTCCGTCCGGCTTCGTCGCCGGCATCTGGGCGCGCACCGATGCGACGCGTGGCGTTCACAAAGCGCCCGCGAATGAAAGCGTTCGCGGCGCGGTTGGGCTGACGCACAACACCGTGTCGGCCAACCAGGCTGTGATGAACGACAACGGCGTCAATGTCATCCGTGTCTTCCGTCGCGATGGCATCCTGGTATGGGGTGCGCGCACGCTGGCTGCGTCGTCTAGCGAGTGGAAATACCTGAGCGTTCGTCGCCTCTTCAACATGATCGAGGAGAGCATCCAGGAGAGCATGCGCTGGGCGGTGTTCGAGCCAAACGACGAATTCCTGTGGAAGACCATCACCCGGGACGTGACCGCCTTCCTCACCATCATCTGGCGAGGCGGGGCGCTCATGGGCACCAGGCCCCAGGATGCATTTTTCGTCAAATGCGACGCCGAAACCAACACATCGGACACGATTGACCAGGGCATGGTCATCACGATTGTCGGCATCGCGCCGGTCAAGCCCGCCGAGTTCGTCATTTTCCGCATTCAACAGACTGCTGGGCGCACTGAAGTTGAATCGAATACTCAGGGAGGTAGCTAGCCATGGTGCTTGGTCGCAATACAGAGCCGGCTCGCGCGTTCAATTTCCGGCTCGAAATCTCTGGGATCAATACGGGCGCCTTTCGCGCGGCGACCGGTTTAGGCGTGAGCATCGAGGTCATACGCTTTCGCGAAGCGGGCAACAAGCAGGTTGTGCGCCATCTGCCTGGGCAGGTCACCTACGAACCGGTCACGCTGCACTATGGCTTCATCACGCCCAAGCGGGATGTCTTCAACTGGCTTATGCAGCCATTGTCCGGCGTGGTCGAACGCCGCTCGGTGTCCATCATTCAGTTAGATAGCGCGGGGGCGGAAGTTTTGCGCTATAACCTGTTCAATTCCTGGGTGGCCGCCTGGCGTGGAGCACAGCTCGACTCGCTGGCGCAAGAAGTCGCCATCGAGACGATCACTCTCGTCTACGACTCGATTGAGTTGGGCGGTGGCTAGGCATGTCTGATCGTCCGCCGACCGGCGAAGGCGCCGCCTCGCAAAAGCGTCCGTTCGAGGAGCCGCCCAACGATCTCGGGGTCGCCTGGGACGCTCCTGGTCGCCCGGTGATTGAGCCGCCTGAGGAATGGCTGGAGGTGGTGCGGCAGTATGCGCCGCAGTTGCTGCGCGCGGACGGCACAGGCTTAATTCTGCCGGACGATGCGAGTCAAGAATCATCCCCGGCGGCCAAAGTCCCGGAAGCTGCCGCACCAGTCCCAGTCGCCCGTCGTCCGGCGCCTGAGATCGGTTCGGAAGTGTCCCCTTTGCGGGACCCGTATGCCGGGCAAGATCGCCAGGCAGCGTCGTCGCCTGCGCACACGCCGCCGGATCTGGAGTATCCCACGCAGCGCTTGCGTCATCCGCGGGTGCCGCAGCCGGTCAGCCCTGAGTTGCGCAAACCCACCGCGCCCGATCTGCACCTCGGCGCCCTTGAGCAAGATCGTGTCACGCTCTCTACGCACAAGACGGGTCAGGCACAGGCAGTGAAAACCCGGCACGCGCCGAGCGCGGTCACGCCCGACCGGGCAGTGAACGCTTATTCGCCCCAACCACCGCCGGCGCTGCCAGCCACCACGTCAAACGCATCAGCATCCGTACGCGAGCCAATCACCACGCCGCTGGGGGCTGCGCCCAAGGTGGCGCCAGTGCATGGCGCACAGCCCAACTCGCCCCAGATCGAGGCGGCAGCGATTGCGCCGCCCACGACTGCCGTACCGATTGATCCTGCACTGCGTACAACGCCGCTGGCGCAAGATGTTCAGCAAGGCATTGCGGCCCGGTATGCCGATAATGGAACGCTGCATCGAACGCAGATGCAACCCGCGGAATCGCGCTGGCTGGCGCTCCCGACGTCATCGTTGACGCGGACTGCGGCAAGTGACTCAGCGTCCACGTCGGGGCATGACGCCGCATCGCCTGCGGATGGACTGGCTGCGCTGCGCGCGAATCGCCTGCGCCGTGAGCAACAGGGGCGCGCCTGATGGAACGGGTCTTGTTTCATGTCGACTCGACGCTGGAACTCATCCCGTGTTTGCTCAACCCGGAAAGAGTCGTCATGCGTCGAAGCAGTGGCGTCCGGGCGGCGCCAAACGCGAACATCATTGGCAGGTCGCCGCGCCAGTACGACACGATCATGTTTACGGGTGGCGGGCAGACGGAGCTTGAACTTCAACTCCTGTTTGATATCCAGTTGGGTGCCGGTGCCAGCGTCCTGGACGATGTTCGCGATCTGACCGCGCCACTCTGGCGCCTGACCTACAACGCGGGACTGGCGAGCGGATTCGGTCAACCGCCGCGGGTTCGCTTGATCTGGGGCAAGGCCTGGAATGTGCCGGGAATTATCACAGACCTGGCGGAATGGACGGAAGACTTCAGCCCATCGGGAAAACCGCAACGCTCCTGGGTCAGTCTGCGCCTGCTGCAGACCGACCCTGCACCGCTGGTTACAGGACGGTCGCGCCTGATCGACGCCGAGACTTTGGCTGAGCTGAGGGCGCTGATAGTGTCGCGACCGCTGACGGATGTTAGGATCTACGAAGTCCGCGAGGGCGATCGGCTGCCCGAACTGGCCGAACGATTTTACGGTGAGGCCGGGCTGTGGCGCTTGATCGCTGAGTTCAACGATTTGTTAGACCCGAGTGATCTGCCGCCCGGGACGGTGCTGGCGATCCCTGAGGTGCTTTAGCATGGTGAGGAGACCAATCCCTTGATGTCGGCGCGACTTGTCCGCGGAGAATTCCATAGTGAACATCTGCGATTGCAGATCGCGGGTCAATTCGTAGCGGCGGTCGATGCCGTCATGACGAGTCTGGTCGTGCGCCAGGTCCTGAACGCGCCGACGCAATGCGAAATCTCGTTCGGCAGTGTGATGACGCAGGCGCAGGTCGATCTCCTGCTTGAGGCGCTGCCGATTGGCGCGCCGATCGCTTTGCGCAATAGCGCGGCACAGGTGTTCAGCGGCCAGGTGACCGCGCTCGATTATCTCATCCAGCCGGACACGCCGCCGCGCGTGGTCGTGCGGGCATACGATGCCCTCCATCGCCTGCGCAAACAGCATCCGTATCGCGTCTGGGAGGCGATGAACGTCCACGATATCGCGAAGAACATCGCGGGGTCGGTCGGCGCGAACGTAGACACCGGAAGGGCCGGCGAGGATTGGAAATACCTCATTCAGATTGACAATGACCTGGATTTTCTGATCGATTTGGCTCAGCGCGCAGGAATGCATCTGTACCTGGATGGCGACACGCTGCTGCTCATTTCGCTCGATCCTTCAAGCATCATCTCCGGCGAAGCTCACCCTCTGGTGGTTGGCGAGGCCTTGATCGAAGCAGGATTCAGCCGCAACGCTTATCCGGGCGTACGCCAGGCAGCGACGCAGGGCTGGCACCCAGACAGCGCGCAGCCCCAGTCCGAGACGGTTAACGCCGGTGCGCTGCCAGTCCTGTATGACGGCATGGAGCCGGGGCAGTTCAATCTGGATGGTCTGGCGCGCCTGTACGACGAGACCGCCTACCATCCTGAACATGCTGCCGCATTGGGTCAGATGACCCTTGTAACGAATCTAGCACAAGAGCGTGTCGTCGACGGAATCGCGATGGGCGACAGCCATCTGCGCCCCGGCCTAATCGTCAATGTGTCCGGTGTGCTACAGCCGTTCGGCGGCAACTACCGGCTGACCCAGGTGACGCACACACACGACAGCGAGCACGGCTACAGAACACAGTTCAGCAGTGAACCCCCGGCGCTGATCGCGCGCGGGCGCTCGGCAGTCATCACCTTGGGCGTCGTCAGCAAGGTCGACGAGGGGCTACATGGGCGGGTGCGCGTCCATCTGCCGACCTACGGTTCCCTGGAAACCGATTGGATTCCGGTGGTCATTGCCGGTGCGGGGAAGGGGCGTGGTTTGCTCGTGCTGCCGGATGTTGGCGACACCGTCCTGATTGTGCTGGCGCACGGCGATCCGGCTCAGGGGCTGGTGCTCGGTGGCATCTATGGGACAGGCGCGGCGCCTGGCAGTGTGACATCCGGCGGGCGCACAATGGCTTCCATCATTCGCACGGCGGGCGGCCAGAACATACTCCTGGACGACCGCAATGGGACGCTGATTCTGGAGAACCGTGATGGCAGCCGCCTGGAACTCACGCCGGATGCCGTCCGCTTGCGCGCGGACGCGCCGCTGGATATTGACGCAGGCGGTCATCCGATTCGTATCCGCGGCAGCCGGATTAATTTCGAGCAGGGGTGAGGGGATGACACGTATGGAGGCGACGCCGTGAAAATCTTGACCCGAAAGGCCACGTTGCTGTGCGCGCATGCCGCGGGCAAGGTCGCCCGGTATGCTTCGCAGAACTTCGTCTTTGTGGATGGCTCGCCGGTCATGGTGCATGGCGACCCGGCCGGGCGGACGATTTCGGGCTGTCCCAACGTCGGCCTCACGATCAAGCCGTGCCAGAACACGCTGGCGGTGCAGGAAGGCTATTCATCGCTTGTCTACATCCAGGGCAAGCCGATCTGCCTGGAGTCTGTTACCGGTTTGACGGATGGCACGCCGCCGGGCATGGTCACGTATAACGTCCAGGATCCCGGACAGCATTTTGTGGATTCGGAAGGCTAGCGCGAGGGCGGCGCATGGGCATGACGAGTAGTTCAGGAACAGGTTGTGATGAAGGCTAGCGGTTTGGATTACAGCGCGTGGCGTTTTCATTTCTCGGCGACGCCGGGGCAGCATCCGCCGGGCTTGCACATCGATCCGGTTCACGGCACTGAGATGGTGCAAGGCGCGGCGGCGGTGCGCCAGGCGCTGCTCCTGTTGATCGCGACCCGACCGGGCGAGCGCGTCATGCGCCCGGACTACGGTTGCAATCTGCAGCAGCTCATGTTCATGCCGAACGACGAGACAACCGCCGGACTCGCCATTCATTATGTTGAACAAGCGATTACGCGCTTTGAGCCGCGCGTTGAGATTGTTGAACTCGACGCCAACCCGATGCCCGACCGGCCCAACGTGATGTTCATTGAGCTGCAATATCGTATCAAGGTGACCCAGGCGGTCGATCAACTGGCAGTGACCTTTGATCTGGCGAGCGAAAGCATCAGCTGAGACGCTCATAACCCTGAGGAGTGATGATGCCTCTAGAAGTGCCTAAGCTGGACGACCGAACCTACGATGAGCTGGTCGAAGCTTCACTGGCGCGCTTACAAGCTTCGTCCAAAGCGGGGGAATGGACGGATCTATCTCCCAGCGACCCGGGGCGCACGTTGCTGGAACTGTTCGCCTATCTGACGGAAACGATGCTCTATCGGCTCAATCGGTTGCCGCTCAAGCTCTATGTCGAATTCCTGCGCTTGATGGGCGTCACACTGCTGCCGCCCGCGGCTGCCGAGGTCATGCTGTCGTTTGGTCTGGAGCAAGACGATAATCGGCCAGAGTCCATCCTCATTCCGGCGCGCACGCGGGTCAGCCTGGGCGCGCAAGCGGATGCCCCCGTGTTTTACACGATCGCGCCCGTCCAGCTCACTGCCGAGGCGCCCGAGGCTGACGTGCTCGCGTATCATTTCGAAGAAGTCGACGAAGTCTCCACCATTTCCTATGAAGGGCGCATACGAACGCGCTATCGGGTCAAGCAGGGGCCTATTCTCGCCTCGCTGCCCGGCGTCCATACGCTTGAGGTGGGCGTTCAGGTCGATCCTTCGCAGCTTGACAAAAGCTACGCTTATCTCTACCACGGCTCGACACCCTACAGGCGTTGGAGCGAGGTGGAGACCTTTGCTAATTTGACGGTGGAAGATCGCCTGGCCTACACAGCCGATCGCGCCGCAGGTGAGATCCTGTTTGCGCCGGAGGTTGCCCGTAATCTGGCTGGTGAAGGTGATGCCGCACCTGTGGCCCGCGCGCTGGCGGCGCTTCCGGAAGCCGGGCGCGAACTGTTGATACGCTACTGGCGCGGCGGCGGGACGGTCGGCAATGTCCCACGCCAGACGCTGACGACGCTGTTGGATGGCGGTCTGGATGGCGTCTGGGTTACCAATCGCCAGGCGGCGACCGGCGGGCGCGATCTCGAATCGATTGAGGACGCCGTGGAACGTGGCGCGTACGTCGTCCACGTTCGCGATCGTGCGATTACGGCGCAGGATTATGAACAGCTTGTGGTCGAACACGTGCCGGGGGTCGTGCGTGCCAAAGCCTTCACCCAGGCAGAACAATGGGCACATGGAAAAGCTGGTGTGGTCGAAGTGCTGCTGGTGCCGGATCTGCCGCGTGAGCTGCGCCTGAGCCACCAGATCACGCCCGACGCACTCTATGCCCATCAAACGGATGCCACGTTGGAGCGCGCGCGCGAAGTGCTGCAGGCACGCAGACCACTCGGTGTAACGCTCGACATGGATTGGGCGCACTACAAAGTCGTCAATGTCAGCGCGAAGGTAGTGACATTCCGCGACGTGGGTTCGCTGAAGGATATCGCCGACGCGCTGGAGTCACGACTGCGGCAAGCGATCACGCCGCTGCCAGGCCTTACGGACAAAGCAGCGACGAAAGACGCCTTCCGCGCCGGGGCCGCGCGCTTCCGCCTGGGCTGGCAATTCGGGTCATCGTTGCATACCTCCTATCTGTACGACCTGATGCTGAGTATTCCGGGTGTGCGTTGGGTCCAGGATGTGCAGCTCACACTCGACGACGCGCCGGACGCCGATGTGACGGCGCTCGCCTCCGATCATCACCAACCTGCGACGTGGTTCGCCGGGGCGAATGGCGCGCAGGTTTTCCGCAGTCTCAATGATGGGCAGGGCTGGGAACTGATGCAGCAGTTCGGGCCAATCGAAGGGATTGAGCATCCGGCCATCACCCGACTGGTGCCTGACCCCAACCACGCAGGACGCCTGGCGGCGGTGATTAACGACCGGGAAGTGGCGCGCGCGGTGATCGTTTTCAGTGATGACTGCGGTCACAGTTGGACGTCGGGCAAGCCCTTCCAGGTGAAGGTGCATGACGCCGCATGGCTGGCCAGTCCGTACGAGAATGCGCTGCTGCTGGCGGTCGACTCCGGCCTGTTACGGCTGGACATGGTGGATGGCTCCGTTCAAGCGATCGCGGTCGATCGCCGCCGAGCGGAGCAGGGCTATTACGCTGTCACCAGTTTTCGTCTGGATGATGGCACTGTGGGCGTCGCCGTCGCCGCTCAGGAATTGGGCGGCGTCTATGTTTCGGTCGAAGGCGGACGCAGCAACACGTTCCGCGATCTGGGATTACAAGGCTACGATGTCCGCCATGTCGCGGTGCAACTGCCGCGCATGCCATCCGGCGATGCGCCGCCACGCTTGTGGACGGCAACCTGGGCGAGCGGCGGGGATATCGGCGATGGCTGCTTCTATCAATCGCTGCATGGCGTTCAGGATGATCCGGCTGGTTGGCAAGTCCCGCTGAACTGGCAGGGAGGGAGCGCCACCGTGCTCGCGTTCGATGACCTCGTGGTTTACGCGGCGAGTCACGGCGGAGGCGTGCTATGGGCGGATCTCGCGGAGGAGACGCCCGTCTGGACGTCCTCCGAGGTGACCTCTGGGCTGCCGCTGGCCAAGTTGGGGCAGTTCGAGCGCATTGACGGCATGACGCTGGGTGCGAACGACGATCGGCGCACACTCATGGTCGCCGGAGCGAAAGGCGTTTACTGCGCCAGCGCAGCGGACGACGAGCCGCTGACAAGCTTTCGCCTGTGTTCGTCGCGAAGTACCCAGGATCTCCTGACACTACCGCCCAATTATCTGTTTGTGGCGGGCAAGCTTGACCTGGATGTGAGGAGCGAAGATGAAACGGGCTGATATTGTCGGCCTGCTGCCGGATATCTACCAGATTTCGTGGCAGCCGGATGACGGCAACGCCCTCGATGGGCTGCTGCACGTGATGGAAGATCTGCAAGCGCCGGTCGAGGAGACACTGGCGCAGTTAGAGCGCTACCTGAACGCCTACGACAGCCCTGATCGTTTTCTGGCATTTCTGGCGGGTTGGTTCTACTTACGCGGGATCGCGCTCATGCAGCAGCGCATCTACGGGGAGACCAGCGGTTGGGCAGTTGAGCAGGGGCTGCTGCGGCACCTGATCGCGGAAGCGATGTCCTTGATTCGATGGCGCGGGACGTGCTGTGGCTTGATTCGCCTCGTTTCGGTCGCGACCGGGCTGAATGGCTACAGCCTTTGCGAAGCAGTCCCAACTGGCGACGGCGGCGTTCAACCCTTTTTCATACAGTTGTTCATACCGGAAGATGCCCGCAGGCCTGAACATCGCGCCATGATCCAATATATCATCCGGACGCAGAAACCGGCGCATCTCAGGTGCGAGATTGTCGCGAACGATCCCCCCTCACGGCTGGTGTTATGCCGGGGCGAGTGTCCCGGTCGAGCGGTGTCGCCAGCGTAATGGGACCAAGCAGAGGAGCAGGACTCGGTCATGGTGCAATTATTCGACGTGACAACACCGGACAACACGGTCTTGCTGAGCGAACCGGTGGACGAGGATGGGAAGGCTCGGCGCAGCGCGGCGTTGTTCACCGTGACCTATGTGGGCGGCACGCCGATATGGGCGACCGCACAGGCGGTCGCCGAAGACCCGCAGGCGCAGCCATGGTTGAGCCTCAAACAAGCTGCCCGACGCTACTACCAACCCGGCGATACGGTTGTGTACACCGCCATGGTGCGCGTGCCGGAAGATGCGACGTCCGGGCTGTACCGGTTCGCGCTCGGCATCGGCGAAGAAGACAACACAGACGAAAATCATACCTTCAGCCCGCAGGTCGCCTTCGCCGTTCCGCACGATTCACGCGCTGGCGGGTCGCGCTGGCTGTGGCTGCTCCTGGCACTGGTCGCGGTCGTCGTCGTGGGGTTGATCGTATTGCTCACGCGCCCCGCGCCGCCCGTGGCCACCGCCAGGGCGATGGAGACGCGCTTATCGCCCGCCGTGGCGACAGACGGGCGCAACATCTATGTAGTCTATCGACGACATGACTTGCGCCTGTACCTGGCAACTTTTGACACACTCACGCGCCAATGGACGAGCACCGATTCACCGATCCAATTTGACCTGGCGGATGAGGAATACAACGCGATCACGTTTGCGAGTCCGTCGCTTCTCTGGCATGACGATGCTCTGTACCTGGCTTTTCAGACAGATAACGGTGTCTCCGCAGCCTACGTCGTACGCGAAGGCGACACGCTCGCCAGCATCGCGTCAGTCACCGGTCGTCGGCAAAGCGCACTGATGCAGGCGAACAACCTGACGAATGACGTTAACCTGCGAGAAGGCGTGGTACTCGAATTGCCTCGCGTTCCGCAGCCACAAGCCAATCGCTACATCGTTCAGCCGAGAGACACGCTGGAAAGCATCGCTTATCGAGTCGGGCGCAGCCAGGTTGAACTGATGCAAGCCAACAACCTGACCAACCCAAACCTGCTCTATACCGGGCTCGAGCTGCGCTTGCCTGCTGCCCCGACTCCTTTACAAGAGGGCTATAGGGTGCTGCGCTACACACCACAGACGGGGCGCTGGGACGATTTCGGCCATGTTGGCGCTTCGGATGCAAACCCGCGACCACCAGCGCTGGGATTTGTGGGCAATCGCTTTGTCATCAACTACGGTGCCATCACCCAGAGTCAGGTCACGCCCAGCAATCTCCCGGAAGGGACGGCGATCCTGTCGGACTCAAGCGCCTGGGCGTTTGCCAATACGACCCGCCCCGTTCAGTCGCCGATCACGATTGTTCGTCAGAATCGTAACTACGTTGCCGTCAGAGCCTCGACGTCGGTAGTTGCCGCCAATCCCCTGAATACGGTCATCTTGCTCGAAGATGGTTGCAGCCCCTGTTCTTCGTTAAGCGTGACCGCGAATTCGATGGACGCCAGCGCCACAAGATTTGACGAGCCGGGCTTGGCCGCTGCGCCATTGGTCGATGACTGGCTGATGTTCGTCATGCGTGAACAGGTTGCCGACAACAGCAACTTACTGATGCTGCAGGTCCCGCCTGATGTCAGTGGCGTCGTCAGCGTCCCTTATGAGGTCATTCCCGTCGCGGGTGGCGAAGACGGGCAATCCCTTACGAGCCAGACCACGCCGGCGCTGGCCCGTGTGCTTAATCAGTTGTATCTGTTCGTCGTTCAAAATGACGAAATTCGTTTGGCGACGCGCACTGCCGAGCGGCAGGGAGAGTGGTCGATGCCTGAGTCGATTGTCCTGGAACTCGCGCCCACAGCCCTGCCACCCACGCCGACCATGACCCCTGCGCCCAGTCCAACATTCACCAGCACGCCTGCACCGACCGCCACGCCGACTGCGTAGGCAGCTTTGAGGAGCAACCGCCGATGGCTGAGATGTTCGCAATCACCTCCCCACAGGCCGAGCCGCTGAAGCTCGATGGACTCGGACGTGGCCAGTTCCGGGTGCGGGTTGTCAACCTCAGTGGGCGCGCGCTGTTCGCCGAAGCGCACATCCTCCCGGAAGAGGAGCGCGTGACATCATGGTTTGAAGTCACGCCACCGGTTGACCGGCATTACGCAATTGGTGCCAGCTATGATTATCTCGTCAACGTCCGAGCCAAGGCGCTAGCGCGTCCGGGAACCTATAAGTACCGCTTCATCATGAAGATCACCGACACGGCTGGCGAAGAACCGGACACGCTCAGCGATGAACTCTCGCTGACCCTGACACGCCGGATTTTGCCCTGGCGCACGCTGCTGGTCTTGCTGTTCCTGCTCATCGCTGTCGGCGCGGTCATTGGCGCCTTCGTGGGCGGCGAGCGAATCACCAGCAACCGCCTCGTGCCGACGATAACGGCGCTCGCGCAGGATCGCCAGTTCCTGGGCATCGAAAGCGTTGATCA
The DNA here is from genome assembly GCA_023382675.1 of Anaerolineae bacterium. Lineage (GTDB taxonomy): Bacteria > Chloroflexota > Anaerolineae > Aggregatilineales > Phototrophicaceae > Flexifilum. Next base: position 112,092 of record JAHDWN010000008.1, on the reverse strand, counting down.
GGTCGCGACCCTCCAGGCGCAGGAGACGCGCGTCGCCATAGCGACCGCGACGCTCGTGCCGCAGGCGACCCGGATAGTCAACCTACAGGCAGATGTCAACGCTCGCGACGGCACGATCGCTGCGTTGAGCGTCACTATCGATAATCTGCGACAGCAGATTGCCGCTCTCCAGTTGCAGGTCAACGCGCTGGAGGGAATCGATGTGGCGATCACTTCCATGACGTCATCCGGGGGAACCTTGAATATTGCGATCGCCAACGTGGGCCAGGCGTCGTCGCCCGCGGGTAACCTGCGGTTGAACGTGACTGTGAGCGTCGCGAGAATCAATGGCGGTACCGCGTCCGTGAACATTGACGTTCCGCCGTTGTCGCCTGGAGAACGAACGGTGCTGCCGATGCGGTCGGCGGCAGCGCCTCCTCTCGTGTCTGCGCACTATGTGGCTGACCTTGAGATCGCCGGCGACAATAACCTGAGCAACAATCACCGGGAATTCCGGCAGTAGTCAGGTATTCATGTGAGCCGTCGATTGTTCATCATCCTCGTCCTGATCCTGGTTGTGCTGTACGTCGTCGGCGCAGGTGTAGGCATCCGCAATACGTCGGGAGATAACAACAATGATGACGGCGACATCGAGGAGCAGTTGAAAGCCTTCCAGACGCCGCCCGCCTGGATGGACTCGATCTCGCAGCGGCTGACGTTCGACATCGGCCTGGGCGACATCACGATTGAGGACGAGGACAACTGCATGATCGACGCTGGGGCGGAGCCGCCGCGTTTGCGCATGGTTGATAACTGTGAGCTGGCTATCAGCGACATCGGCTTGAACCCAATTTCCCGGCGACTGCGGCTGCGCCTGATGAGCATAGGGGATGGCGACGAATTGAACCTGGAACTGGAGCAGGCTGCGCGGCTGACGGTCAACGTGCGCATGACGCCTTTGCCGCCGCCAGCGACCCCGGACGCGCAGACCACGGCCACGCCGTCGCCGGAGGACGACGTGCGGCTGACGATCTATCGTGCGGGTGGGACATTGACGATTGACGGGGATTGCAGCGAAACCGCGCCGTGCGTGCTACTCCTGAATCCGTAGTTGGGGGAGGCTGCCGGGTTTGAGCGCGGTCACGATGCCGATGAGTGCGCCCACGAAGAGCGGGATCAGGCACAGGATCGACAGGATCGCGACGACGATCGCCGCGACGCCATCGGCGATGCTGACGAGCAGACCGGGCGGAAAACTGATGATGAAGTTGACGATGACACCGCCCGCGAGCGAAAGCAGGATCAGCAGCATCAGCCCCAGATTTTGCAGGAAGCGCTGGTGCGCCAGCAGTAGGAGTACGATGAACAGGATTTTTAGCCCCATGATGATAGAAAGCAGCACCAGCACGTCGCCGCGCGGGAAACTTCCGTACACAATCGCATAGATGATCGTACCGAAGGGGAAGGCGATGAGCAGCAGAATCATGGTCATGACTGCCAGCAATGCCGCCAGCGCTACGCCAATTGCCGGCATACATGACAGACAGGTGAAGAGGCAGGTCGCGCAGCCCTGGAAGCGCGCGTGGATGTGCTGTGGCACGATCATGCTGACGCCCATCAGGGCGACAGTGAACAGGAGGATGACGTCAATCAGCGCCAGGGATGCGACCGCGAAACCGGGCGGCGCGCCGTTTTCCGCCCTTGCCCGCTCAATGTCTTGCCGGTTCGCATCGTCCGAGATGCGGGCAGCGGTATCCGCGCCGATGCCCCCGGCCTTCACAAACAGCGCCGAGCCGGTCTCCAAACCGATCACGACGAGCAGCATGATTAACGCCAGGACGAAGAAGGGGATGCGCAGTCTGCCGAGCATGGGGCGACTCCTGTCCGGTGAGGCACACAGTGTAACGCAGATCGTGCGACGCGCCCGTCCACAGACAGATTGGGAAGAACTAGGAGGAATCCTGTGACTGATGGTGTACCGCCCGATGATGAACGCGATTTGCCCGATGACAGCGGTTCTGGCGTCGGCGCTGACGAAGACAGCTCCTCAACCGATCCCGATGTGCGAGACGCTGTAAGGGATGCTGAAGAAGTCGAGGAACGCCTGGAACCTGCAAGGCGTTCTCGCAGGCGAATTATTTCGGTCTCTGATTCAAGTTCGGACGACGAAAGTTTCGTCACTGCCAGGGACAGTTTCTCCGACTCTGACGACGAAGGGTTCGCCACCGCTCGAGATAGTTTGTCCGATCTGGATGTCGTGGGGCCTCAGATAGGCGGTGGGGGCGGTCCGCCACCCGGTGGCAGCGCCAATGCCGTCGCTATCAATCGCCTGCTGGCAAAAGGATTCACGGGCCGCCTCGCTACAGAATTTGTGAACTTACTACTGATACTGGGCTTGTTTGTCACGCTGTTCCAGGCGTCGGATGCTGTGGGCCAGAGCGTTGCTCTGCTGGTCATCGGGATTGTCAGCGGTGGTCTGCTGGCGATTGTATCCATTTCCGGCATGACGTTGAGCCTGAGAGGCGCCAAAATCACCGAAAGCGGCGGCTACGAAATCGACCCGACACAACCGGAGAAAAGAGACTGGTGGGCAGGTCTTATCTTTTTCGGGAATACGGTTGCCGGATTGTTCACTGTTACGGCAACGATTGCTCTGTATGCCAATTCCAACAGCTACATCGCGATCATCTTGCTTCTTATTGCCGCTGGTTTCGTGCTCCTGTACGAGGGGGTCGACTGGATTCGGTTGTACATAGGCTCTTTTGTGAAATGGGTCAGAGCGGGGCGACCGGCGAGCGTAACCCCGAAGCAGAAGCGCGAACGCTGGATCTGGATCGCTCGGTCCATATTTGGCTTGTTCAAGCTGGTCGCTGCCGCCCTGTTTGTCGCCTCGTCCGTGATGACAGTCCGGACGGCTGACAGTCTCCAGGGGAATCAGCCTTTGGTCGACGCCACGACGCAGGAACAGTGTCAAACACCAGAAAATGACCAGGCACGTCAGATCTGCAGTGATAAGACCGCGGCTGGCAACCTGAGTATCGCCGCGCTTGCGATCGGGGGTACCGGGTATCTGGTATTGGGCATCCTCGCCTATTTGAAGGATATTGGCATCACCAATAAGTTGCGCAGGACGGAACGCCGGACAGGTGTGCTGGCAGCATTGAATGATGAAGTGCCTTCGTTATGGATCGGCAGCTACAGCCGAGTCCTGGGCGAGGTGCTCAAGATTCTCGCCTTCATGTCGATCATGTTCGTATTTCTGGGCGTCGGGCGAGACACGGGTTCAGCCACACGAACTGATAATGAGTTGATTGCTCAGACGTTCGCCCTGACATTCGGTGGGCTTTACCTGCTGGCGGGCATCTGGCAAATCATCGGCAGCCTGTATCGGTTTGGCATCCAGAACGAGCCGGTAACCGGCACAGCCTGGTTCATCACCGGGTTGGTCAAATTTATCGTCAGTTCCGGCATCATTACGGGGGCCTTGATCGTGTTGGTTCGCCATGATGAAGTGACTTATCCGCTCTCGACCGATCCGGCAACCATGTCTGGTTGGCTCAATCAGGCGCTGCGTATGGCGACCGTGGCGTGGCTCATTGTCGAGGGGCTGGCGTTTGTGCTCGAATTGATCCGGTTCGTTATGAATATCTATGCCGCGCGCCTGGGCGCCGGCCTGAGTCGATTGGTGCTGCTCATCGATACAGCGATTCCCTTGTTGCGCGCTCTGGCGCTTGCCGCTATCGTTGGGGAGCTATTTACAAACCCGCCCCGCCCTGATAACGATGATATGGTCATTACCGTGATCGTCCTGTTCGGCTTTGCATCCCTGCTCAACCTGATATACGGCATCTTCCTCGACCAGGAAAGTGTGTTGAGGAAGCGTTGGCAACTGCGGGTACAGTTAGTGAACGCTCAGAATGCGGTTGCCGTCCCCGCTCCCGTCCGTGACGAAGCGGAGATTGTGGAGGAAATACGTGAAGTTCGCACCCGAAGCGCAAAGCTGGTGCGGATTGAAAGACGGCTTTCCTCGGAGCTGGTTCAGAGCCGGGTGCGCCGGGGCGGCACGATTGAGATGGTCGAGATTCGGCAAGAAAATCGCCCAGATTGAAGGGGATGAGCCAAACAGACCTGTCAGTCTGGTGTTTCACGACGGCGATATCATTCGAATTAGGGGTTAGGTGTCCATCCATAAAATGCCAGAATGAACACGGGTATCCGACAGGGTTTGGCGGCGACGATCTGCATTTCGGATTGGCGTCCGGAGATTTCCCGAAGTTAGGGGCATTCTCGACGAGCGCAACTGAGGCGGTCGTGGACGCCTGGGCTTGCCCGTCAAGCGCGATCGGTTGGTGAAAGGCCGTACCCGCGATCAGATTCTCTCGAATATGTAAGAATCAAAAAGCCCGGTGTAATGCACCGGACTTGTCATATTGAACACTTTTTGTACTCATTCGGGGCCGACGGGCTTGGGTACCGCATCAACTATGTCTTGCTCACACCGCGAAACGACGATGGTCTTGCTTTAACCTTGCATCTGCGAACACCCTCTCATGTCTTGCCACCGGTTCAATCTAATCTCGCCTGATTTCGGTTGGAAGCCACTTTTAGCTCTACGCCCTGGTGTCTCACGGCCTCGGAACGCTTACAGTGAGGACGAGCGACAGAGCGCCTGTCAACCGGACATCAGCCGAAGAATGACCCACGTATAGGGTGACCACGCCTTCAGCCATCTTCCACTGTGACATGATCCGTCCTCAATCCACGGCTGCAATTCCAGTCAGCACACATCAGCCCTTAATCGCACCTTTGGTCATGCCAGATACGATCTGCCGCTGGAAGAACAAGAACATCACCAACGGAGGGATAGTGATGACCAATACATTGGCAAACAACAGGTGCCATTGTGACGTGAACTGGCTTATGAAGCTGTACATCGTCAACTGCACGGTCACGTTTTCAGCGCCGGGCAGGAAGTAAAGTGGACCAGCGAAGTCGTTGTAAATCCCGACTGATGACACCACGATCACAGTGATGATTGCCGGGCGCAGCAATGGTAGGACAATCCTAAAGAACACTTGCATAGGAGACGCACCGTCGATGATGGCAGCTTCGTCTATTTCGCGCGGGATAGTTGCCATGAACGCGCGCAGTGTGATGATGGCAAACGGCATAGTCACCGCAACTTCCACCATGATCAGTCCGAGCAAAGTGCGATACAAGCCGATGTTTTGCAGGACAAAGATGGTTGGCACAACCGCTGGAGGGAGAATCAAGCCTGCTAGCATGATAGAGCTGGCGAGCGATGCTACTCGATCTTGCCGCCGCTGCATCACAAATGCGACCAATGCCGACAGCAATACAATTAGTGTGATTGAGCCGACTGTAAGAATAGTACTGTTCCACAGCGCCAGGAGCATTCGCCCGTCGCGGAATTCCAACACCTCGCGAATGTTGTCAAAGAGTTGGAAATTTGTGGGCAGGGAGAACTCAAACATCGCAGCTTCTGGGCCCGTTTTAGAAGCTGTCAGAAAAATGAAAATGAAAGGTACGACAAAGACTATCCCGATCACTATCAACGATATGGCATCCAGCCAGGTGTTGGCAAGGACTTTGCGAATGGCCGTCATAATTCTGCAAGCTCCCGGCGATTCAGGAAGCGCATCAAGGGGTAAACGATAATAGTTACGAGGATGAACAGTACCACGTTGCCGGCTGTCGAAAGCCCATAGAAACCAGCCTGGTACTGTTTATAGATCACTGAGGTCAGCACATCGGACGCAAAACCAGGACCACCTCGAGTCATTGTCCAGATCAAATCAAAGGTGCGTAAGCCGCCTATGAACGAAAGCAGGATCACGGTGAATGTCGCATTTCGGGCAAGCGGCAATACTACATAACGGAACTTCACCCAGGCGCCGCCTTCGAGTTTCGCCGCTTCGAAGTAGTCATCCGGGATCGACATGATTCCCGCAATGTAGATCATCGTCGCGATGCCCAGCCCGCGCCAGACATCAACCATTGCGACCGAAAACAGCGCCATGCCGGGATTGCCCAACCAGTCTGGCGGCCCCATCCCCGTCGTTCTTAGGACCGTGTTGATCAGACCGGTCGTGGGCTGCATCAATACGCTGAAGGTGATGCCGACCGCCACGGTGCTTACCAAGACTGGAAAGAAAATGATTGAACGCAGCAGATCTTTCAACCACAGCCGGGATGTAAGTAGTGTGGCGAGCAGCAACCCGATGATCACCTTGAGACCGCTGGTTATCACCGCATAGATGACGGTGTTGCGCAGACCGGCGCTGAGTTGTGGATCACCAAAGAACCTTTGATAGTTTTCCAGCCCGATGAATGTTGCATCGAACAGCGTCCAGCGCGTGAGACTGAAATAAAACGCAAGTACCGTGGGCGCGACGAAAAAAATCGCAAAAATGATGGCGGCGGGAATGTAAAACCAATGGGGATATGTTCGCAGAATGTACTTCGGACGCGATTCACTCATCATTCCGTTACAACATCCTCGCTCGCGGAGACGGCAGGCAGTGCGGAGGACTGGCTGTCTGAACAGCCAGTCCTCGAAGCCAAATAGACGACTAGTTTGAACTCAGACTACCACCCAGGCAGTCCGAGTTGTTGCGCCTGACGTTCCACATCAAGATCGTAGTTCGCGGCTGCTTCTTCCGCAGTCATTTGACCCGTTGCGACTGCGACACAAAGTTGCTCCAGATTGGGACCCTTGATCGGCGACAGGAACTCAAGTGCGGGATAGGAATTGCCGGAGTCGATATAGGCAGCGAGATCTTTTACGGCAGGCAGCACACTATCCGGCAGGGAAGACTCCTTGATCAGGTACGGGCCATTGGGGGCAACCTGAGCATTGATGGCGTCTACGCCTTCGACAGAAGCGATGAAACCAAGGAAACCTAGCGCCGCTTCAAGTTTTGCCCCGGTCGTCGTCTGCGGAATGTACGTCCCAGCAGGCATCCAGATAGTCGCGCCGTTGGCATCGGCACTGGCGCCGGGCTGCGCGAAGAAGCCAATGTCATTTGCCTGATCGGGGAAGTTCGCCGCAATAGTCGAGAGGGCGAACGTTAGCATCGGGTAATGTGCGACTTCTCCATTCGCCAGCAGTGCCAGACCCGGTTCAAAACGAGTCGTTGCGAAGTCCTGCTGCCACCAGCCATCTTCAAAACCCTGCTGCAAATAGGTGAACCCGGCCAACGCCGCGGGGGTCGAGGCATACTTGGCTTCATTCGCCGTATACCGCTCTGCAAAACCGGGGTCAGCTTGTTCGACATTATAGTAATCTGCCAGTACGAACAGCTGCGCTGTCCACGTGTCACCGAAGGTTGCCAGAACCGGCGCGATCCCCGCCTCTGCAATCGCAGCATTGTTAGCCGCAAAATCGTCCCACGTCATCGGCACGCTCAGACCCAGGTCTTCGTAAACCCGCTTGTTGTAGAGGATGCCGCCGCCCATACCGGTACCGGTCGGAACGCCGTAAATACCGTCACCCTGGGACACCGTCGGCAGGAACGATTCCTGAACGTTTGCGATGAACGCCTGATCTGACAAATCGACCAGCGTTTGCGTCGGATTGAGCGCCTGAAGCAGTGAGCCTGAGTTGTAGAAGAAAATGTCGGTCATGTCACCTGTCGCAAGGCGCGTCTTGACAATATTGTCGCCTTCCGTGCCGCCAGGGCGGCTCTCAACAGTTATGGTGACGTTCGGATGCTGAGCCATGTAGGCTTCGGCAAGCGCCGTTGCCATATCCTGGCTGTTCTGGCTTTCATCGACGAGATAGATCAGCGAGACGCTATCCTGTGCAAAGGTAGCTGATACGCTCAGCGCCAACAAGAGCAGAACAAAAATAGATTTTCTTATCATTTGTGGTACTCCTTAGTTACCATGCATACCTTCCAAGAGATCAAAATGGGATCTCCTGTTCACAAAACCTGGGTGGTCCTGCAACGCGGCAGAGCTGCAAGTGTCGGCTCGGGGACTTCATGGGTGTTTCCTGGGCGCTGGGCCAGTAGATTCCCGGATATTGAGTTGCCAGCCGCTGGTGATGACCTCATGAGGGCGATCCGGATCATTGAGTCGCTTCAGTAAGAGGCGTACTGCGTCTCGACCATTTTGTTCAGGATGGCCGGAAACGCTGGTCAAACGTGGAACGGTGAAGCCGGCGAACGGGATGTCATCGAAGCTCGCGACCGACACATCGTCCGGTAGCCTCAGCCCAAGATCATTGGCGGCTCGTATAGTTGCCATTGCCAATAAGTCATTGATCGCCAGGAGTGCGGTAGGACGATCCGGTCGATTCAAGAGATCGTGTGCCGCCTGATAACCGTCGTCCAGTAGAGGGCCACACTGGTTTACCAGAGTCTCGTCATAGGTCAGTCCCGCTTCTTCCAGTGCCTGACGATATGCATCCAACCGGTCAAAACCCTGCGCAGGCATCGCGACGCCGTATATGAAGCCGATGCGTTCATGTCCTAGTTCGATGAGATGAGACATCAGGGCTTTTGTGCCTGCGCCATAGCCCTGGCGAACAAGGTCAAACTCCGAGTCCGTGGCAGATATCTCGACGATAGGGTGGCTCGAGTTGCGAAGCTGGTCCAGTACCTGGTCTGGAAGCAACTTGAACTCCATCAAGAGCACCAGGCCATCCAAGCGCTGCTCAGGTAACTCTCTTATGCTTCGGATCTCTTGCTCAGGCGTCAAGGAACTATGCGCTAGAAGCACGCTGTAGCCAGACTTCTCGGCTTCCGCTGAGATTCCTCTTAGAATTTGCCAGAAGAAGGGGTTTTCGTACAGCGGAATGAGAACGCCTATGGTTTTGGTTTCGCCGCTGCGCAGGGCTTGTGCTCGTGCATCGATTTCGTAGCCCAATTCAGCAATAGCGTTCAAGACACGCTGACGCGTTTCCGCTGAAATGGGTATGCGCTGATCCGTTGGGTCGTTCACGACATAGGAAACGGTTGCGCGGGAAACACCGGCCAAACGGGCGACATCAACTTGAGTAGGGCGTTTCATAAGCAATTCGGATTAGCCAACAATCATAATTTGACACGACTCAGCTTACTCGTGTAAATTAAGAATATAGAGCCAATACGAATTTGTCAAGCAATACCAACTCCCTCCGATCATGGGCCGTGATGCGGTACATTCTTGGAACTATTCATCAAAGGAAACCCGTCCATGAGTAACCCAATTGTTTCCAGCCTCATTTGCGAATATCGCACCAATCCAGTTGGAATCGATGTACAGCGCCCGCGCTTGGGCTGGCAGATGCAGACAGATCGCCCAGGCGCTAGACAGGACGCATACAGGATTCGTGCTGCTTCCAGCCTGGATGCACTGAACAGCGGACAGGCTGATGTGTGGGACAGTGGCAGAGTTGACTCGGATCAATCGGTGCATGTGGTGTATGGGGGAACCCCGCTAACATCCCGCCAGCGAGTGTATTGGAAGGTCACCGTCTGGGACGAAACCGGGGCGGCAGCGACCAGCGAACCGGCGTGGTTTGAGATGGGACTGCTCCACTCTGACGACTGGCACGCCAAATGGATCGGTACACCATTTGCCGGAGGCGCGCGCAGTACTTTTCCCGTTCCGTATTTGCGCAAGACATTTTCGTTGCCGTCGCATGCGGCATCGGCGCGTCTATATGTCACGGCATTAGGGTTGTTCGAATGTTCAATCAATGGGCAGCCCGTCAGCGAGGATGTCTTCGCACCTGGATGGACGGATTATCACAAACGCGTGCAGTATCTGACCTACGATGTGACTCCGCTTGTTCGCCAGGGTGACAACGCAATCGGTGTGATACTTGGGGACGGCTGGGCAGTAGGATACATCGGTTGGTTACACCGCCAGAACTACGTAGATCGTCCACAACTCCTGGCGCAACTTGAAGTCACACTGGCAGATGGCAGCACGCACATGATAGTTTCAGACACATCATGGTCTTATCAATTCGGGCCGATTAGCCACAGTGACCTTATCATGGGCGAAGCCTACGACGCGCGTCGTGAGACACCCGAATGGGACACACCGAGTTTCACTGCGTCAGAGTGGTTGCCTGCCATCACGTTTGAGCATCCAGAACTGCGTGTCATGGCCCTGAATGGTCCGACGGTTCGCCGAACGGCTGAGCTAGCTCCGATAGCAGAGCCGATCAATCGGTCGTCGATGGGCCGGAAGCGGTTTCTATTTGATCTTGGGCAGAACATGGTCGGCCGAGTGCGGTTCAAAGGATCGGCTCCTGCGGGAACGACGGTCTCGATTCGCTTTGCCGAAGTCCTTGACGCCGATGGATCGCCCTACTACACCAATCTGCGTAGCGCTCACGCGACCGATTACTACACATTCAAAGGCAGTGGCGAAGAAATCTGGGAATCAAAATTCACCTTCCACGGTTTTCGTTACGTTGAGATCGAAGGCCATACCGGAGAGGTTACGCGCGCAACGATCACCGGAATCGTGTTGCATTCACAGATGGAGCAGACTGGAACGTTTGAGTGCTCCGATCCCCTCCTCAATCAACTCCAGCAAAATATTCTTTGGGGACAAAAAGGCAATTTTGTCGACGTGCCGACGGACTGTCCTCAGCGCGATGAACGCTTGGGGTGGACCGGCGATATTCAGGTCTTTGTGCGAACCGCTGCGTTCAACATGAACGTTGCGGGTTTCATGACGAAGTGGGCGCTGGATGTAGACGATGCACAGAACTCAGATGGATCCATCCCGGCTGTTGTGCCGTACGCGACCGACGTGCCAACGGATGGTGGCCCGGCGTGGTCGGATGCGGCTATCATCTGCCCCTGGACAATCTACCTGTGCTACGGTGATACGCGCATTCTAGAGCAGAGCTATGCCACTATGACGCGCTTTATGGATTTCCTGGTGCAAACCAGCCCAGGCTATGTGCGTTGTGCGCCAGATTATGAAGGCTGGCCGGGCTTCGGCGATTGGCTGTCTATCAACGCCAGCACTCCTCGTGATTTGATCGGCACGGCATTTCTGGCCTACGATGCACGGCTGATGGCTCAGATTGCCGCAGTGCTCGGTAAGTCCGACGATGTGGAACGCTATCGACAGTTGTTTGAGGACGTCAAAGCAGTTTTCGCCAGCCGTTACCTGGTCGGAAGCACCGTTCCCGCAACAGCCGTTATCCCCTCCAAAATGCGCCGACAGATGGACGAGGCGGATGCACTCTCGCGCGGCAATTTGCAGGTCGTCGACTACGGAGAGATCACCTCAAACGTATTTAATTCTGACCTGTTCACCCCAACGCAGACTGCTTACGTTCTTGCACTGCATTTCGATCTGCTGCCGGATTCGTTGCGCCCGGTGGCTGCCCAGGAACTTGTCGCCGACCTCGAACGCCGCGAGATGCACCTATCGACCGGATTCGTCGGGTCACCGTACCTAAATTATGTACTGAGTTCTCATGGGCAGCTTGATAAGGCATATCGGTTACTCATGCAGACCAATTGGCCCTCATGGTTGTACGCGGTGACACAGGGAGCAACCACAATCTGGGAACGTTGGGATGGATGGACACCTGATCACGGATTCCAGACGCCCGAAATGAATTCGTTTAATCACTATGCCTACGGCGCCATTGGTGAGTGGTTGTATCGAGTCGTTGCCGGAATTGAGCTCGATCCGGCTGCCCCTGGCTACAAACATGCGATCTTGCGGCCTCAGCCAGGTGGCGGTTTGTCTTATGCTCGTGCTGCGCTCGATACTTTGTACGGTCAACTTGTCTCTGACTGGAAGCTGGAGAATGGTGTGCTCGAATATACAGTTACGGTGCCTCCAAATACGTCCGCGACGGTGCATCTGCCATGCGATGGGCACACTACCATGAATGGGGATGTCGTTCATGGGCTGACTCATCGTGTTGGGGCGGGCACTTATCATTTCACAATACGCGGCTAGCAGACGTCTTGCCCAACATCGATTAACTTTCGTTCGCGAAGAGACGTCTTTCGCGGAAGATATGAGGATCCGCTTTCAACCAACATTGGTCGAACCCGTGATCGTTAGAGACTTCTCGAAAGGGTGCCAAATAAAAAGCCCGCTGTATTGCAGCGGACTTGTCAAATTGAACACATTCATTACTCGGGGCCGACGTGGGTCAATCACGCGCGTATATGCATTATCATGATTGCTCCATAACGATCACCATTCGTAGATTACCATTTCAAGACCAAAGCTGGCAACAAGCGAAGACTACGCATTCCGGACGAGGTCTTCGTCACGTCGATCCGTGTGTACCCAAACTGCTGAGACCACCTCACGCGTTCGGTCAGCCTCGCTCATCATCACCAATTTATGGCCTCGAACAGTTCTACTCCGACATGAATACGCCCTTTATTGCAACGTAGCCTCGCACATCTCAGGAACACCTCCCAGTCATAGACAGACGAAAATGCAATTGTAAACAAGGCCGATAGTCGCGACATAAGTACATTGCTGGTGCATTCCGAAATAGCATTGAGCGAGAAGGCATGGTTATGCTAAAGATACGGCCAATGTTCCTTGCCTTGCTCATGGCAATCGCAGTCATGAGCGGGGCTATACCGGCTGCTGCACAAACAAGCGGCGCATGTCCGCTGTTGGACAGCTTGGTGACAGCAGATGGTTTTCGGCTTTCCGTGTTTGGGGCTGGGGGTGTTACGCCTGCCTCGATTCCCGATCAAGTTGCGGTGACTCTCGGCTTTCATGGCGATGAACATTCGCCTGCGTGCTCGGGCGAGCAATCTGCCATCCTGATTGTCGACGCACACGAAGTTGAGATCATGCCACCATATCATGTTCGCATCAACGAAGCTTGGATCACATTTACCGATCAATTTGCGCTTGGTCTCGCTTCGACCCGCGATCGCATGGTTTTATCGCCGCTCGACGGCACGGTTGTTGTTCTATCCGAGTTCACCAATAATGTGACGATTGTCCCTCTGGGCTACACGACGCAAATCGGCCTGGATGGTGTTGGCGGGTCGGTCACAGGTGACTGGCAGGCGAACGCGGCGATGGACGGCGTTTCACTGGCAACGCTGCGCAATCTGGCATTCGAACATCCGGAGCTCGCCCTGGCGACGCCGACTGACGAGCAGGCCCTGACGGCAGCGCAGACGATCGCGGCAAATCCGCCTCAAGCGCCGGTGACCGTAGCAGTGCCTGATGCCGTACAGCCTGCGCAGATGTCTACAAATGGGCAGCCGCCACAAACCGCCGGACAGTCTCCGCCACATACTTCGTCCGCTGGCGGGCAACAAGGACAACCATCTACCGGTGATCCTTCTGGACAGTCGTCGGGAAATACATCTGGCCAGACATCGTCTAGAAACTCGTCCGGTCAAGGATCGTCTAATGATGAATCCGGCCGGACACGGCCAGGTGCGGGTCAAACTGGGCAGTCCTCGTCGAGTGGGCGGACTACAGTGGGAACGGGCAATCAAGGCACTATCGGCACAACTACCGTGCCGCATATAGATCCTTGTGCTCATTTGGGGCCAGGCTGCGTGCCTGCAGCAGAGCCACAGGTTGGAGGGACAGGGCCAAATCCGTGCAACGGCTGCCAACCAGGCATCACGGTCGAGATCGAACAGCCGAACGTGATAATTAGCCCGTTGCCGGACGCTGTGCGACCCATAAATATCGGACTCGATGATCGAATCCATATCGACGAACTGCCTTACGGCGGGATGCCGCAAGTGAATGGGCCGGGTTACTAACCGGTCTCACACAGGGGTTCGACCTGGTATTGGGCGCGTTCGGCGCAGGTGAGCGCGGGCACATAACGATTGTCCGCCAGCCACTGCGCCAGCGCGTCCACATCGTCGAGACGCCAACCCCGCAGTGTGCCATCGTCGCCGCCAGAGATGAAACCACTGCCATCCGGACGATAGGCAACCGAGCGGACGGGCGCGCGATAGCCGGTCACACGGCGGAGTATCTCGCCGCTGACGCGATCCCAGACCAGGATCGTCGTGTCGTCCGAAGCCGAGACTATTAGGCGTGAGTCCGGGCTGATGGCGACGCTCCACGCCGTCGAACTGTGACCTTCATAGCGTTGGCTGAACGTGGTCGTCGACTCTAGATGGTCGAGATCCCAGAGCAGCACCGCAGCGGTGGTCATGTCGGTATCCGCCCCTGCCACCAGAAACCGGCCATCCGCGCTGTAGGCCAAACTGCGGATCGAATCATCTTGCTTTTCGAGGATGTTCAGACGCCTGAAATCGTCCAGATTCCACACGAAGAGTTCGCCTTCAGCATCGCCGGATGCGAAGCTGTGCCCATCGGGACTCATGGCGACGACGATGGCGGGCTGGAACTGCTCCGGCTGCGTGTGACCGGTAAAGCTGTGCACCAATGCGCCGTCTGCCACACGCCACAACAGTAGATCGCTGCGCCCGCCCGCGGAGAGGATTCGCTCGCCATCGAGCGTGAAGACGACCGACGACACACCCGCCGAATGTCCGCCGAACCGGGTTACTAATCTTCCTGTGTTCACCTCCCAGATGTGTACGGCACCCGCGGTATCACCTGCCGCGGCGTGGCGCGCATCTGGGCTAAACGCGACGCTGGTGATGCTTGCATTGCCTGCGTTGAACGAGCGGAGCTCGTCCCAGGTGGCGGCGTCCCACAGACGTATTTCACCATCGGCAGCGCCGCTCAGGGCATAGCGACCATCACTGCTCAGTCCGACGGTGTTGAGACGGGTCTCCGCCGCCTGCACACGGGTCATCTCATCCCCGCGGCGTAGATCCCAAACCTCGATCAGCCCATCGGAGTCACCTGTGTACAGTCGTGTCTCGTCTGGGCTGAGGGACAAGCTGGCGACGGCGGTCGCGACGTCGTCAAAGGTCAGGATCGGCTGATAGGTGTCCAGATCCCACCTGACGATCGACGTATCGAATGAGCAGGAGAACGCCGTTCGTCCATCGGCACTAAAACGCACGTCGTAAATGGCCGCGCGATGCGCAAAGGTATGCAGCAGTTCGCCGCTTTTCACGTCCCACAGCTTCATGAAGCCGTCGCGCGAGCCCGTGAGTGCGTGCGTCCCGTCCGGGCTGAAGGCGATCCCGCGCACGCGGTCGCTGTGACCGGCCAAGTCACGCACCGTGAAACCGTTCTCAGCATCGATCAGTCGTACGGTTCCGGCGTCGTTGCCCACCAACAGCCAGCGCGCGTCCGGGCTGACGGCGATCCGGTTGATCGCGGCTTGCCCTGGTGCTGCCGGGAGAGTTGCCGTCCAGACGACGGTTTGCGATGCCGGGTTCCAGCGCGTGATCTCCCCGACGGCGTCGCCGCTGTAAACCGCCATGCCGTCCGGGGAGAAGGCCGCGCTCAAGAGCGGTTGACCCGCCTGCATCTGCGCCAATATTGTGCCGGTCGTGGTCGCCTGCCAGATGAGCTGCCCGCCGTAGCCAGCGGAAATGAAGGATTGATCGTCCGGGCTGAAGGCCACGTCAAGAATCTGGGGTGAGGGATTATCTCCGACTGCCGGGTGTTGCCATCGGCCGAGCTCGCGCATAGTCTCAGCATCCCAGAGTGCGTAGCTGCCGTCGTATGATGCCGACAGCAGATAGTGCCCGTCGCGGCTCGACGCGAGTCGCCATACCCAACGCCTGGCGAGATTCGGTTCGGCATCGTGCGCATGGATCACCTGGCGCAGGCCGGGCGCGTATGCCGCATCGAACAGTGTGGTTTGCGCGAAGTGTGGCGGGTCATCCAACTGGTTGGCCTCGAGCGCTAGCGCCAGGGCCAAACTGGCATTGTGTTCATTCAAGTTGAGCTGTGCGCCGCTTGCCCAGGATACACTGCGCGCTTCAGCGCCACGTCGTTCAGCCAATTGGCGCAAGAAGAGCGCCAGTAAGAGCAGTCCGACGGTGATGAAAAGCGCAGTGGTTACGGCGCCGAGCGTCAGGCGTTGGCGCGCGCTGCTCGCCTGACGGCTTGCGAGGACGAACTGCGTCAGCAATGGCGTTGGCTTCGGTTCTGCTTTCGTCTGACTTTGTTTGAGCCAATCTTCCGCGCGGGTGAGCGCCCGCCCTCGTGCCAGGAAATCCGCCCGCTCGCCATTTTGCTGCCATTTTAATGCGTCGTTGATGAGATCGGTGTGCGTCTGCACGAATTCTGGATCGGTCTTGATGGCCACCACCAGCTGATCGACGTCTGCAGCTTGCGGCGCATCACCATACATGCGCAACCAGTTAATCGTACTGATGTAGGCCCAATTGGAGAGGGCGGTAGCCTTCCATTCTGGCGGCCAGCCCGCACTGATGGGTTCGATTTCGATCTTCTCGCGCATGACTGGGATAATGCGTTTGCCGAGGCGGATCGCCTCCGCGGCTTCTTTGTGGCACACGCGCGATTTCAGCCAGGTTTGGGTGATGAAGAGCGCTACGTTCTCGGAACCGGCGATGCCCCCCGCGATGAGTTCCCACCAATTCTGGCCCGGGGGTATGTCGTGCCAGTCAACCCACAGGCTGAGTTGATGGCTTTCGAGCTGTGCGCAGACGTCCTTGACGAACGGCTTGTCCGCGCGCGAGTAGGAGATCATCACATTATCCATGACGCTTCCTCATGCGCTGTTCCGCCAATCGAGCGCTGCATAAATCGTCCCCTGGGACGCATCCCCCTGAAAGCAATATGTAGTCATTTTCCCACTTGTCTACATAAGGGCTACAGAGGTCCACATTATTCACGGCCTCCGATCGAACACAACCACGCAGCACCGTCGTCGAAAATTCATTTCAGGAGTCAGGCGCATGACAGGCACAGAGATTGCTGCCACGATCACGAACGCCCCACAGCCCCGAGTCACCCGCCGTCGCTCCACGTACGTCCGTA
>JAHDWN010000008.1:0-95231 GCA_023382675.1 Anaerolineae bacterium | reverse complement strand
CATGAGCGAACAATATTACATCATCAGCGATGAACTGAAGGCGACACGACTTGAAGCGCTCGTTCAGAGCGACTTCATGCGCCGGTACAGGCACAGCATCGACAAAGTCGCGCTGCCGGAAGGCGTCGGCGGTGAGGACGAAATCGCTGTCTCGCCAAATGGCAGGCTGGAACCCGGTGTGCCCTATCCTTCATCAACCGACTCGAATACGCGCTTCTATTTACCGACCTATCGTTTGCAAACGGATGCGGCGGGTCTGTATACCAGCCGCCTCAAGTGGCGCAGTGCCGATCAAGACCCCAATGGACCGCTCGCGTTCCTAACCGTCGAGCTGATTGGCGACGCGCCAGAAGTATCGGGCGGTTTGCGCTTGAAGGTCATCCCACATCTGGCGGTCGCGTATCTGATCTACCGCGTGCCGGTACGGGATGCTCAAACCGGCCAGCTCGTCGAGGGGCCGGAATTGCAGCCGCTGGAAATCGGCGTGCTTGAATCGGTTGGTGGTCAGGTGCGGCGCGCCCAGCTGCCAATTCTCACCAAAGGCGAGTTCGACCGGCTATACGAGGCGATGACGGACAACCTGTACGACTGCCGTCTCGAAATCCGTTGTGTTGCCACCATTGGTCACCGCACCTGGCGACAGGTAGTCGTCGGCAACATCAAGGAATCGATCCAGCTCGCCGCGTTAGGGCGTGAAAAAGCGCTGTTCACCGAAACGCTGCCGAGCGAGATCGTTCGGGAAGCTGCTCAACCACAGATGATGGTGGCGGTCAAGCACTTCCAACTTGAAGAACAGGTAATCCAGCCGTGGAGGTCTAAACAGTTACTTGAGACTGTCGGCCTGATCATGGCAGGCAACATCGGCAGCGCGCTGCCGATTGACCATCTCGTGACCGAAGGTGCGCTGATGAACAATGTCTCAGTCATTCAACCCGACGAAGACGCGCTCAGTGAAGTCATCAAAGCGTCGCCAAAACTGCTGAGCGAGATGAGCGCGGCATCACGGATTGCCGCAAACCCGACAATGGGCAGCATGACGCGCCTGAATCCCAATTTACTCGCCGCAATGAAACCGGCAGCCGATTCATCATCGACTCAACCCAGGATTTCCGGATTTGCCGCTTCATCGGCGACAGTCCGTCCCGAGGGGGCAGGCGAGACTCTGACGCCACTGCCTCACATCGGCCACGTTATCCGCGCCCGACCGGATCTGTTGAAGCCCGTCGTCAATCTGCCACCGTCGCCACCAATCGTCGTCGCCCAGCCGATTGATCCGCCGCCGGTCCGCGTTCCGCCTGCGCCGCCCGTGACGCAACCCGCCCCGGTCGCGCTGCCCGCGTTGGCGCGCGCCTACGCGAAACCGACGAGGGAGATGCTTCAGATCAGCGACTACTCGCTGCGGGTGACCAACGCAGCGGTCAAAGCGCTGCCTTTGCGCGTGCTGCTGCAGGAGGATCAGCAGCCGGTACTCGTGCGCACACGCATCGAGAGCAGGGCACGAATCGGCTTTCGTTTCAACGTCGAGGTCAACGCCTATATGTTCGACATCCCGAACGAACTGCGGCCAACGACCAATCACATCTTACTGCAAGATGAAGTCCGTGACGGCTCCGAAGTCCTATCTTTCTATCAGGACTCGGCCTTTCGCGACCAGTTCTACTATCAGCCCCAGGAATTCCGGCTCAAGCGTGAATCGAGCTTTCCGTTTCTGCCCGGCTTCAAGATCCTTTACAACGACGTGGTCACGCAGGGCGAGGGCAACGACGCGACCATTCATTATCGCGTGTTGATTCAATACGTGGCCGTGCCGTATGTCAAGCAGGGACTGCTCGATAAAGCCCGTCAGAAGATCAATAACCCCAACGCGCACTTCGCACCGTTAGCGCCAACGTCCACCAGCCTGATCCTCCGGCTGCCGCTTGACGAGGCGAGCATGAGCCTGACCGACGTCCCGCGCGACGAAGCGATCATCAACCTTGACGGCGGCATTCAGGACACCATCGACCTCTCGCAAAAGCAGTTCGAGCAGCTTCTGACCCTGCTGCGCGATGCCGGCGGTCTCGAAGGCAGGCTGGATGCCACGCTCATCGGCAACGCGCAGGCGCAAATCCCGGTCGAATTATCGTTCAAATCCACCGTCGGCGAGGTCTTCACCAGCACGTATCACGGCAAACAGCCACCCGCGGATCTGCATCGCGTCAGCCTCACCAATCGCATACAGACGCCTGTCCGGGTAGAGGCACTGCACAGCGTTCCGTTGGAGAACGAGGCGACGGCTTTCCCGAATACGACGCCGCCCGCCGATCCCATCCCACCGGAGGGCACGCTGGACGTCGACTATTTCGTCTTTCCGCCGTCGGCGACCGTCACCCAGATCACGCCTGTGGTCACAGCGAGCGCCGAAATCAACCTGATCCAGTTGATCAGCAGTCTGTCGGTCAACCCCGGCTACAGCGAAAACACCTTCCAGGTCAAAGTCGCGCTGGAACCGGGCTTCCTCGGTGCTGCGGCCTCACCGGATGAAGATCCGCTGTCCGGCGTGCTGGTCGATTTTCAGCCTGACGTGGCGATCTTGCTCGACTCAGAGGCCGAGCAGGCGGTGACGCTACCGATGCCGCTGCTCGCGCGCATTTTCAACGACCCGAACGCCAAGGCCTATCAATATCGCGTCACCAACCTGCACGGCAGCGATCACAAGGTCGGCAATCAGAGCGAGTGGATTCCGGTGCTGGGTGACGCCAAACTGACCATTGTTCCGGCGGGGGCAGAAAACTGATGCTCTGGCTGACCCCACTCAGCGAATTGGCGTCGGTCGCGAACGTGTTTCCCGATCACGCTGATCCGACACTACTGCATCTGCTGCCGTCACGCCTAGCGTTAGCGACGACCGGTGCAAGGCTGCCGGATTTCTTCCTCGCGCGGTATCGCGGTGCGAGCGTTGGCGGCGGCTTGCTGCGGATGCGTCACCGACTGCTGCGCGACGAAGCCATGGAGACTGATCTGGCGGCAGGAGGGTGGAAGACGCGCCCCGTAGTCTTTGAGGGCGGGCAGTTTCGTTTACGGTTGCGCTCCCCCCTCGAAGATGCCAAGGCTGAAGTAGGGGATTGGTACGACCTGCTGTTTGCAGGCGACGAAATCTATGTGCCTGCAGTGGGCTTGAATGAACACGAGACACAGCTCATTCGCGATCTTCTTGAGCAAGAGGCCGCCGTGATCGACCTGGAAGTACAACTGAATTATCGCGGGTTGGTTCCGGTGTACCCGTGGATTGTGAGTATCCAGGCAGAGCCACTGTTTACACTGCTCTCTAGCCAACTTGACTCGCAGCCTGCCCGTGCCGATCAGATTGTGGCCGCGTTTCTGAGCCTGCCGGACGTCCGGGTAGGCGAGCGGCTGATCGAGTACCACGCACTTGAAAGCGGCGCGACGATGCCAGCGCGAGATGTGATTCTTGCGGAGGTAGCTGTGCGCGCGCTCGACCGGTGCTTCACACGTGTGTTGGAGACTGACCCGGTACTGTACGCGCTTGAACCAGAGGCCTTCGCCATCACGCCCGTGCTCTCGTGGGACGTGCGTACGCCGCGCCTCGAAACCCGCCAACACCTGCTGACGTGGTCGGTGAGCGATCTGTATCACGAGACACTTGACGAAGACTTGCGCGGGCAGTTGTTCCCATCTGTGCAGACGATCACGCCATTCGAGCGTGCCACCGTGCATATCGTCAACCAGCTGCCGATCGACCCGGATCACCTACGGCGAGTCGGAGTCGACGTGCGCTTCATAGGCGAGCAGGGCGTGCCGGAGTTCGCCTCATACGACTTCCGCGGCGAGGACAACGTCGCGCAATTCACGACCTTCTTCCCGGCGCTGACGAATGCGCTCGACCTGGCTTACCGGGTGACGACCGTGATGGCGCCGCCAGGCGGGACAGGCTGGCCGATCGTGAAAAAGCGCGATTATGTGCCGGTCGAGTCTCTGATTCTGGAAATTGACCCAGACGCAATCGAGTTCCAGTTTTTGTGCGCGGAGGTCGATCCGGAGCTATTCGATCACACCGCAGGAGTCGATCTCGCCGTTACGAACACGGACGACGTCATCCTCAAGCAGGTGCGTTTGCTGCCTGGTAAGCGCACGTCGTGGATACCGCTGCCGGGCGCTGCATCGCTGGCGGACTTGACGGTGATGGCGACCGCCTTGCCGCCGACCGATGCCGACGGGACGCCGTACTTGCTGTACCAGGGCGCGGTAACCGGTGGTCAGTTGCGGCTGCCAGCCTATCTGCTCGAGGTGCTCGAACCCGATCGCATCGAATTGTCACTGGCGCCGGACGTCGCTTCGCACTTCGTCGGCGTCTGGATCGAGATCAAAGACCAGGGGAATAGTGCACGGCTGCTCCCACTCGAACCCGACCGGCCCCTGTTCTGGAATCACTTTCGGGCGAGCGTGTTTGACCCAGTGCGCTACGAATATCGCCTGCAATACATTGCGCGCAAATTCACCGGCGAAACGCTGCCCTTAGCCATCACAGATTGGACGGCAGCATCCGAAACGTCGCTGCTCGTTCGTCCACCGGTGCCGGAGTGAAAGGGGCAAGCGCATGATCGCAGTACCCACAGCCACCCGCTTCGGGGGCTATCGTTTGCTGGCCGATTCCGCGGATGCGACGCTGTTCTACGTGGACATCCTTGACCCTGCCCCCGCACACGGCCGTCACATTCTGCGCTGGTTGCTCATGCCCGAAAAGATGGGCTACCTCGTCGGTGAGGTGCGCTTTGGCCCAAATGCTGATGACTACGCGCGCCTGGGCACAGCCGCGCCTGCAGGGCGCGTGCTGCCGATACCGTTCGAGAGCGTGCTCGTCTACGTGTGGAACACACACCAGCGGCTCGCAGAGGGACGCACCTCGTCCACAGGGATGTCAAATGCCGTTCTGAATGCGACGGTGCCAGTCAATGCTGTCGGATTGCCCGCGGTCGTCGCGGCGGAGCTGACGTACCGGGCGACGCTGCTCGACGCCAGCTTCGACATTTCGGCCGATGTGAGGGCGCTCGATAGCGCCACGGATGATCTTACACTTGGCGCAGATGCCGACTGGTCGATGACGCTGGCCGACGTCTTGATCCCGTGGCTGCGGGCTCAACACGCGGCTGGCACGGTGCATCTGACCGTGCGCTCGGCCAAAGGCGCAGTCGAAGAATTGGAGACGATCGCATTGGTTGAACTCGCGCGCCGGATCGCCGCTGCACAGGATTCGCCAGCGTGCAAATTGGCACTACCTGCAAGCGGAATCACACGTCTTGTGATCGAAAATGCGACCAATCTGTCGACCAAATGGGGGGGCAACGACATAAACAGATTGTCAGTCGTGCGCTCCATTCGCTGTGACGACATCCCCATCCAAACGCCCTGACTGAAGAAAGCTGTTCCTAAAGGAGTTCCTATGCTTCAGGTTCCCGCGCACTCAGAGATTGACGGGGTCATGATCTACAGCGATGACGCGCTGTTCTATAAGTTCTATCCGCTTGCCTCGGAACCGGTGGTTCGCCTGGACGAAAACGGCGACCCGATCTTCCTGCTGGTCAACTTCTCGTTTTCGAACGAGGAACGCGAAGCAAACAGGAATCTGCCGACCGGCGCCGGCTACCTGAACTTCGACATCGAGCTTTCGGTGCCGGAGCAAACGCTGGCGAAAATCCGCCAGACGCTCCAGACGGAGGTCAACGCCGCCTACCAGCAAAAACGCGCCACCAACAGCCCGGACGTCGCTGGCATGACCGAGGCGCCGCAGGTGCTCTTCGGCGCGCCGACATTCACCGAGGGCCAGGTCATGGTCTTCGCGCCGACTGCAGACGCGCTGACGACCAGCCTGCTGACCGAGGGCAAGCCCTCGTTAATGGCGGGCAACGTGTCGGTCTTCAACATGGGGCTGACGGCGGCGGGCGCCGACTTCATGCGCCAGACCTTGATCGGCAACGAGGGCACCGGTGAGACCGACCTGACACCGATCCAGGTGCGTTACGACCTCAAGTTCTGGGCGCGTCTGCCTGACGTGCGGATTCACGTCGAGGTCGATAGTAAGAAGGTCTACGAGTACATCCACAAGCAGATGGACGGGGCAGGACGGGATTACTGCACGACCTACGATTTCCAGTTCACCGATGAACAGACGGAGACCGCCACTTCGACCGGCGCCATCAAGGTGCAGATCGATAACGGCGGGGCGCTGCCGGAAAAGGTGCTGGAAGAACTGCGTAAATATGCGCTGGATCTCGTCAAGCAGATGATCGAGGTGCAGATGTTTGAAGAGGACGAGCATGGCGGTGGTGGCGACGACGATTTCGACTCGCAGAATCCGCAGCCCGCGAATTACTACTATTACTACCGCGGCAATACCAAGAAGCACCTGAAGAAGACCTACGACGAACAGACGATGAGCATCCGCTTCGACCTTGAGCAGCGCAGTGTGATCGAGTGGCCCATCAGCCCACAGTCGACCATGCAGACGTTTTTCCGCGACATGAACGAAGCCAAGCTGAAGCAGTTCGTGCGCGTCATCCGCCTGGAAGATCCATTCTTCCAGACGCTCGGGTTGCAGGCGCGCGTCTTCGCTGACTATGAGCAGTCCCAGATCCAGTTCGTGCAGGTCAACCTGCGCTACAGCGGCAAGGATTTCGATGGTCAAACGCGCACCGAGACGGAGGTGTTCACCTTCACGAAATCGGACAGTGATATCAAGACGTGGGATCCGTCACTGATCGGCGACGTTCGCGAGTACGAATACCAGTACAAGGTTGGGTTCGAAGGTGGCCGCGAAACGCCGATGAGCGAATGGATCTCAACAGACGCACGCGATCTGAATCTCTCAGTTCCTACGGGGCGCGTGGAGACGATGGTTGTCGCGGGCGACGTAGACTTCGCCAACCTGATCGATCATGTCCAGGTTCGGCTCGCCTACGAAGACCCGGCGAACAACGTCGAACGCCAGGAACAGGTGGTCAAGCTGACTGGCGTGACACCAGATGATAGGTATAGCCGCCAGATTTTCATGGAGCCGCGCCAGCCACTGCAATACCGAAGCCTATTCAAGCTCAAGTCCGGCGAGGTGCGCGAGGACAGCGAATGGCACCAGCATCGCGGGCCGCAGCTGCTAATCAACCAACCGTTTGAAAACATCCTGCGTGTGACCCTGCTGCCGACCGGCAACGGATGGGAAGACGTCACACAGGTGATGGTCAATCTACAGTACGACGACGCGGCCAACCAGATTCACGAGACTGAGACGATCGTCCTACGCACACGGGACGAGTTCAAGATCTGGCAGGTCGAGCTGCGCAACAAGAATCTACGCAATTTCAAGTACAGCTACATCGCCAGTTTCCGTAGCGGTGCTACGCAGGTTGTCGATTGGATGCCGAGTGATGACGTGACCGTGCGTATCAACATCACACGCCCAGGCTACCGGATCACGCTTGTTCCAGATGCACTGAACTTCACACGGGTGCCCACGACCGAAGTCACGCTGCGCTATGTGGCCGCTGGCCAGAACAAGCAGGCGACGTTTGTCTTCACGGCGACCAACAAAGCCAGCCAGGCGTGGCTGCTTGATGTGCCGCAAGGCGCGCCGCTGGAATACAAGGTGCAGGTCACCCACTATCCGGTCGATACAGCTCCGGTCGTCATGCCAGAGTTGACCGAGCACGACGAATTCGTCGTCTTGCAACCCTACAATCCGCCGAGCTCTGGCGCGTTGGAAATCAAGATCTTCGGTGGGTTCGTCGACTACAGCGTCACACCGTTGGTAACGGTCGATCTGCGCTACGACGACGACCAGAACCATCTGCATCTCTTCGAGAGCCTGGAGTTCATGCAAAAGGAAACCAAGACCTGGACTATCGACGTCAAGGATACCAGCCTGACGCGGGTCAGCTATGTCCTGAATTACTTCGACACAGCTGGCAGGCCCATTCCGCAAGACGCAGCACCTAACTTCGAAGACAAGCGGCGAATCGTTATCCCGGCCTATGTTTCTAACTAGTTCGTGAATCGTGTCATACGAGGAGGAGGAGTCTCATGCTTAAGATACCCGCTTTCCGTTATTTTCCGGAGTTCCGCGTGACAGCCTACCAGGATGATACGCAGTTCTGGAAATTCTACCTGATCCCGGACTACGTTTCGATCCGGCGCGATTTCAATGGCAACCCCGTGTTTCTGTTGATCAAATACGCGTTGGGCGACCAGGATCGTGAAGAAAATCCAGATCTGCCACGCGGCGGCGGCTTCATGGTTTTTGACGTTGAGATGTCCGTACGCGAAGCCGACTACCCGAAGATCGTGGAGCAGTTGCAGAAGGATGTCAATGACTATTGGAATCAGTTGAAGGCGCTCGCGGAGAGCCGCCAAACCGATATCCGAGCGATGCGGCTTTCCAGCTTCCATTACATCAACGGCATGTCGTCGAACGTTTCGATCGGCGTCGACGATGTGCTGCTGGGATTGGGGCCGGAAGGGCCGGGCGCGCCACCCGGTGATGCCCCGCCCAAGGTGATCATCAGCCACCCCACCTGGACGGAAGGCAAGTTCACCGTCAGTGCGCCACAGAGCGACGCTCTGGTGCGTCACCGCATTGCGGAAGGACCCGTATCACTGACCGGCAACAATGTCGTCTCGGCGAACATGGATTTGACCGAGGCGGGCGCGACCTTTATGGAGAAGACGCTGACCAACCTCGACGGCAGCGGCGCGACCGACTTGACGCCGATCCAGGTCACCTACCAGCTCAAATTCATGGCGCGCATGCCTCCGGTTGACATGCGCATCACCGCGGATTCGCGGAGTCTCTACATGTCCGCGCGCTCGGTCTTCCATGACTACGAGGGCAACGGCTGCGACGAGGATTCGTTCGCGACCTCGGATCAGCAGTTGGAGATGGCGGTCGAGTCCGGCCTGATCACGGTCCAATTTTCGACCGGGTACAACTTGCCGGATGAATTCATGCGTGACCTGCGCAGCGGCGGCCTCAAGCTCGTCATGGACATGATCAAAGAGAAATGGTTCGACCGCAAACCCGCGGAACCAACCGAAGAGGATGACCCGACGAAAGACTGGGCCGATAGCGAGAGCGACCGCTTCTATCTCAAGTCGGAGTTCTCGGAAGAATCGATGCACATCGAATACCACGAGCAGATCACGAGCTTGAAGGACTGGCCGGTAAACCCACAGGGGACGTTGCAGGCGTTTCTATCCGGCAAGTCCGCCAGCGAACTGCGTAAGTATGTGCGCGTCGTCGATCTGAACGATCCGTTCTTCCAGACGCTCGGCCTGACGGTGACGTGCTTCGCCGACTGGGATTCGGAACCGATCGCGTTTGTCGAGACGCAGATTCGCTACACAGGTCGTGATGAGAACAACCAGAGAGTCGAGAAGTTCGAGACGTTCACGTTCACGAAAGACGAGACGAGCGGCACCTGGGACCCCAGCCTGATCGGCGCGAAGCGGGAATACGAGTACCGCTACCGCATCGGTTTCGAGGGGCGTGAGCCAGGCGAATTCACCGACTGGGAGACGGAAACCAGCCCGCGCCTGAACGTCACCGTCGCCGACCCCGGCAAGATCGCGATCAAGGTGCTGGCGGGCAACGTCGATTTCGCACAGGTCACGAAGTCGGTCCAGGTGGACTTGAACTACTCGGACGTCAACGTTGCCGAGGAAAGCATGACGGTCATTCTGTCCAACGGCCAGCTTGAGAACACCTACGAGCGCTACATCTTCACCGAATGGGATCGCCCGGTGCGCTACCGGACGCGCTTCTTCCTGAAGAATGACCAGACCGTCGAGACGGAGTGGGACGAGACGATGAATCGCCAACTCGTGATCAATGAGCCGAATACGGTCAAGCGCCTCGACGTGCAGCTCGTCCCCGTGGGCGACTGGAGCACCGTGCAACAGACAATTGTCAACCTGCGCTACAACGACCCCGTCGGCGGTTACTTCATCGATGACGTGCGCCGCCTGACGAGTGTCGATCAGTTTCTGTCCTGGGCAGTCGTGCTCAAGGACCCGAATAAGCGTAAGTTCGAGTACAAGATCCTGACGGCGTTCAAAGATGGGGCGGAACCGTTCGAGAGCGCATGGCTCCAGGCCGACGGCGATCAAACGCTGCCGATCCTGGTGCGCCAGAAGCCGCGCTTGAATGTCAAGCTTATCCCGGCGCTGGTCGACTTCCAGGTGACGCCGGTCGTGCAGGCCACGCTGCGCTACAACGACCCGCAGGCGAGCATCCAGGAAGTTGAAACTTTCGCGCTGACGGGCACTGGCGAGCAGAACTGGGCCTTCCCGATTGCCGATGACAAGCGCCGCAACTACAGCTACCAACTGACGTACAACATGCCCGACAAGACGATCGAGCAGCCAGCGACCAGCACCGACGTCACAGCACTCGTCATCCCCAAGCTGCAAGTGCCGGAGGTGACCGCCATTCTCCATCCGAAATTGATCGATTTCACGACGACACCGTTGGTCGAAGTGACGATCGACTATCAGGATCCGGTGAACAACCTGGAATACAGCGACACGCTCGTGTTCGAAAACGGCGAGTCGCAGCGCTTCCGCTTCCAGGTCAAGGACAGCTCGCCCAAGGAGTACATTCTCACCGTCACCTATTACCTTGGCAATGGGACGGTCTCAGAACGCGAACCGATACGGCTGGATAAGAACCAGGTCATCATCCCGCGCTACATGCCCACCAACTAAGCCGACGAGAGAGCCTGCTCTGCCACAGCCGGGCAGGCTCCCACCTCGGAGAGCGAGGAGAAGTCAGACAATGTTGTATCTGCACCCGCCTTACTACAGCTATGACGACGTGGTCGTCCTCGCGGACTATCATGATCCGCGCCAGTTTTATTACTTTCCCAATCGTCCCCATATCGCGTTGGACGAACAGAACCGCCCGGCTATTCGTTTCCTGATCTATCGCGAGGCGCTGGACGATCTTGACCCGAACAGCGATGACGTGGCCGGATTCCTGTTCTTCGACACCGTGCTTTCGTATCCGCAGGCGAAACTCGACAAGGTGGCGCAGCGCATCCAGGAAGACCTCGAACTCGACGATCTGCCGCGCCTGTCGCCGCTGCTTTATCGGGGCGGCAACGTGCGCCTGACCTTCCTCGACCGCAAAACCGTGCTCCCGGACGAAGAGCCAGGTGGCCCTGGTACGCCGGGCGGCGACCCTGAAGAAGAACCGAAAGAGGAATGGGTTACGTTCCTGGAGTCCAGCGGGATGCCGTCGCTGTACGGCGAGAACCGCGCCATCTTCAGCGCGCAGATGACCAAGAAGGCAACGGCGCTCCTGTTCGGCGCGTTCGAAGGCTTCATCCCTGCAGGTGTCGTCTACGAGCTTGATTTCGTCGGCATGCAGCGCGCCTTCAACGTCAAGGTGACGGCCGATTGGGAGCAAATCTATCACAGTGAGCTGGAGAAGTTCACGACCAGCTTCATCGTCTTCAACTCCGACATCGAAAACCTGGTCGAGGAATTGATCGACAAGAAGGTGATCAAGATCGAGGGCACCATCGAAGGCGTCGGCGAAGAGGGCATGGAGAGCGAATTCAACGAAGTGCGCAAAATGCTGCAAGATTTCGTGACCGAGAAATTCTTCAAAGCGCAGCCCAACCCGCTCAAACCCGATACCGAGGTTGTTGATGGCATCGTCGATTTCACCCGGCGCATGCGCAATCTCGCTTCGGCGGTCAACGTCGGTTACACCCGAAAGACGCTCGATATTTCTGAGATCCGGTCGTTCAGCGCCGATTACACGATCTCCCGCGCGGTCGAGCGCAAGATCGCGCCGCAAGCGCATCTGAGCGTCTTCTTTGAAGATCTCGGCGTCACGCGCGACGACATCGTGACGGTGGTCGATGGCGAGGATGACCTGTGGCGCTCGATTGATTTCAATATTCAGGCAAACGCCGATTTCGAGGGCGACGGCCTGTTTGAAGTTCTGGTCGATCTCGCTTATGGGCACACGGTCGACAATAAGCCGACGACGGAAACCCGGATTCGTTCGGCCCGATTGACCAATTCAACTCAGGGCGCGTCATTCGCCGCCTGGTATCAACCGCAGATCGGCATGGCGCATTTGCATCGCTATCGCCCGGTGTTCCGGTCCACGGCGATCCCGGGGCCATCGGGCAGCCTGGACAGCGGTTGGATTCCCGGCGAAGGCAATCTGATCACGGTCACGCCCACGGATCTCTACGCGCGACGGCAGGTCGAATTCCAGCTCATCCGCAAGTTTCCATTTGACGTGATCCCGCAGGTGCAGATCAACCTGCGTTACACCGATCCGCTGACAGGCTGGCGCTATATCGATAGCGAAGTCCTGGATGAGAGCAGGACGCATCATACGTTCGCCTTCCGCACACGCCAGGGCGCACCGTCGGATGTCGAGTACCAGTTCATGTTCCATGGTGACGACATCATCGAGAGCGAATGGCAGGAGACGGTCAACGACTTTGTCCTGATCGACGATCCGCGCCAGTTGATGAAAGTGCGGATCATGATCGGTGGCGATCGTTCCAAGATCATGGAGCTGATGCTCGACTTCCGCTACGAAGATGAGGACAACGGGATTCTGGAAACGTGGTCGACGCGCTACGACATGGACACGATCAACGACGCGCGCGAGTGGATCTTCGTGGTCGCCGACCCGACCAAGACGCGTTACGCATACAACCAGACCATCCTTGATACCGACGGCAACATGTTCTCGACCGATTGGGTACAGGACGACCGCAGCACACTGCCGGTGGGCTTCGTCTTTGCCAAACGTTGGGACATCCAGCCGGAATTGATCGGCCCCGAGCTCTCGACCAACGGTATCGAGCGCATCACAGTCAACCTGGAATACGAGGACGAAACCAACGACTACGAGTCGCGCAAACAGCTCACCTTCAGCGCACCCGGCAAAGGCGAGAAATGGTCGCTGGAACTGCGTGACCCCTCGCTGCGGGAGTACAGCTACGTTGTACGCTACTTCCTGACGACAGGTTTCGAGAAGAAGCTCGGCCCGGTGGTGTCTTCGGACACGTTTCTGATGATTCCGTCGACACCGCCCGCGTGAGCATTGGAGGCGCAAACATATGAGCACACTCAACATCGACACGGATGAACGCGTGCAATCGCTGCTGTTCCACAGCGCGCTGTTGTCCGGCGTGGGCGCAGACGCACATCAGATCGCGAACCAGCTGTACGGGGACTGTGTCGCCTCGGACATCGGGCGGACGTGCATCGACGGCGGTAGTCGCCTGATGTTCTCGCTCATCACGCCAGGGTCGCGGGAGATGCGCGTGCTCATCCGACAGGGCAGTGAGTGTGGCGGAGCGGTCACGCACTGGCTGCGCTCGAACGTCGGGGCTGCGGAAACTGCGCGCTCGATTACTTTTCACGGCGAAATCGAGACGGCCTGGTCGGAGACCCTGACCATCGCGCAGATGCTTGGCCTGGAGCGGCGCCTGCGCGCCTATCACGCCGTCCTTGGGCCGCTGAGCCGGATCTACACGGTGATGTACACGGCACACTGCGCACGGGTTGGCTGGCAGATCGACCGCGGCTGGGGAGTTGACAAGGTGCTCGCCAACATGGGGCTACCGCGTCTGTGGAACCAGACACTCGACTTGCTGCAGCCGCTCTTCCTGTTCACGCCCTCGGCGACGGTTGGTCCGTGGAGCATCGCTCATGAATTGGCCCATGGCGAGGAGATCGTGCGCATCGGCACAAGCGCATGGGCCCGCGTGAGCGAAGACACGGGCAAGAGCCAGCGGCTGGCGGCACTGATCAATCAGTTGGGCGGCGATGGGCGCTACGCAGAGGCGCTGTACAAGCTCGTGGCCTCCGCCAGCCCTGCCAACGCGAGAATCGGTCGCGCACTCGAGATCGAATTTCGCCAGGGGCAGTTCACCGGTATGGAGTTTTACCTTTCGCTTAGCGAGCCACGCCCAGGCGTGCGCTCCATTAGTCCGAATTAACAGAGGGGGAAACAATCATGCAATGGGTACGCATTCATCCATTCATCCAGAATTGGCCCGGCGGTGGCAGCCCGCCCGTGTTCGACATCAGCGCCGATGAGAATGGATCGGCGGTCATCGAACTGGCGTGGGATCCGCAGGCGCTGCGTAGCCCCAGTACTTATGCGCCGAATCCGCTGCGCTACTATTCGACGGAGGTGCTCTTCAACGAACGCCTGACGAACGACGACGGCACGGTCAATAACGTCAACATTCCTCCACAGACGATCACGCTGGTGGACAACCACGCGACGTGGACGATGCCGGCGGATCTTTGGAACGCCTACTTGCAGGAAAGCCTGAAGACGCTCAATTCGCCGCCGAATTCGACTTTCTCCCACAACATTTACTACCGGGTGCGGGTGACGCCGCCCGGTTCGAGCAGCGCGGTCATGTGGCCGGATGACGCGACCCTGCGCGGGCCGTTCGCCCAGAGCGCACCGCACATCGGGATGCTGCGCATCAGCGCGACGCCATCCTCACAGGTCATTCCGGATGAGGAGGCCATCGGAGGTGTCAACGCCGTGCCCGGCATCCCGTCCCGGTTGACGGGCGAGATCATCCGTGCCATCTGGCGCGACCTGCCGGAGTCGGATACCAATCGTCAATCGCTGGCTGCGCTGTTCGGGCACGCCGTGTTCCGCAGCTCACCGGCGGTACTACGCAGCAAGCTGCTGGTGCTGTGGTTGTTCGCCGGACCATGGGCGCGTCGCCACATGTCGCGACTGCTCGATCGTCGCACGATGATCGGCTCGAACGTGGTCACGCCGATCATCGAGAAGACGGATCTTCGCGGTGGCAAGTCGCTGGTGGATAACCTGCTCGCGCTGCTCACGATTACGCCGCATCCGGATATGGCGGCGGTGACGACGCACGAGCAGCTTCTGGACGACGTGATCCGCGAAATCCTCGATCCCAACGGGCAAATCAACCAGGGTGCGGCTGGCACGTGCGTGGTCACGACCATTCAGACACTGCTCATCGGCGTCAACCCGGCGGAGTATGCGCGCCTGATGGTCGGGCTGTTGAGCAGGCAGGGGACAACCCGCCTCGCCAACGGCGACCAGGTGAGCATCCCGGCGGCGATCTACCAGATCGCGCGCTACGCTACCGGCGTTGGCGGGTCGGCATTCCTGATGCGCACCTACTCGGAACTGGGCTTTCAGGCGACGATGATTCGTTATGGGCAGGGCAGCCGTTTCCCCGCGCTCATCGGTACGCCGCAGAACATCAACCAGATCTTCCAGCAGACGATCAGTGCGGGCCTGTTTTCCAACGAGACAAAACGGGTGCTGGATGGAATCTTCAACGTCAACTTCACCACTCATTACATCCCAAGCCCGGCGACAATGGCACAGTGGCAGGCAGCGCAGCCCGGCCTGCGCGACGGCTTCGTGCGCGATCTGCCGGGTCTTCAGCAGGCGATGGTGTTGGATGTCTTCTGGGGCGCACCCTATTCAAGTGGGCACGGCGTGCTCGGCATTCGCCGGGACAATTCGCGCATCTTCTTCAAGAATCCACAGTATCCCGGCTCGGCGCCGGCGCCCGGCGTGGCCGCCGGTGGAAACGCGACAAATCCGCCGCGACGGTATGAAGATCCAACACAGTCATTGGAGTCGATTACCGAGGCAGACCTGAGCACCTGGATTCGCGGCTACTGGGTTCCCGCCACCGCAATCGGCTAATGAGGTCAAACAGGAGAAACGATCATGCTATATCTTGATGCACCGATTGGCCCGATTCGTGGTCTGGTCATCTACCGCGATCATGCCGATCCCAATCTGTTCTACTACGTGCCCGAACGCCCGCGCCTTGCGCGCAATGACGGCGTTCCGGAATTCGTGATGCTCAAGTATCGGCGCGATATCACGGATAACCCGGATTTCGACCCTGAGTTGAAACAATCGTTGGGGGGAGGCTTCCTCGCCTTCACCGTCGACCTAGGCGTGGACGACGACGAGCTTGACAGGATCAAAGGGGAACTCTCCCGTTTCGCGACCGGCAACGTCAAGCTGACGCCGATCCCGTTCCGCAAAGGTTCGGTGCGCCTCTCGATCATGAAGGACGCCGCCGAGGCCGAAGGCGCGCAGCCTGACGAGCCGAAAGGTTTCCGCTTCTTCGAGGAAGTCTACGGCACAAGCATGCCGTCAATTGTCGGCTTCAATCGTGCGACCTTCGCCGTCGCGCTCTCGCAAGAGGCAGCCACGCTGTTCGAGGCCGGGCTTCGTTCCGGTATCAGCCCGATCGGCGTGATCTACGATCTGGAATTTCTGGGGCTGCGCCCGGCGTTCAACGTCCGCATCACGGCGGAGTATCACCGCATCTACGATCATCTGGAAGCGGAGTTTGGCGCACGCGGGCAAATCCAGGCCGTATCGCTCGGCGTAGATATTGGTGTCGCTTTCCAGAAGCTGCGCGATGAAGGCGCGATCAAGGTCGAAGTCCTGAAGTTCACCGACGACGACGATCTGCGCAAGCAGGCCGACGAAGCGTTCAACTGGTTCAAGACCGATCTGCTCAAGGAATTCTTCCAGACGGCCATGCAGCCGCCGAGCTTCATGAACCGGACGAATTCCGGCGGACTGCTGGGCCAGCTCACGAACCTGTTGGGCGCGTTAGGTAGCTCTCAGCAAGGGACGCCTGCACCACAGCGCGGCGCACCGACCACGGAAGCTCCGACGCCGTCCGGCCCGCCCAACACCATCGACAGCGACGTGGCCAGTACTGCCGAGGCAAATCGCAGCGCAGGGGCAGGGTCGGCGGGCGGGGGTGGCGGCTCGACCTCGGCTGCATCGTCGATGTCACCGTTTCAGGTCGCGTTCTCGCTCAAGTTCTATCATCAGGAAGAGCTGAAGACCCGCGTGTTTGAGTACTCAGAATCGGCAGCCGTCGCGCAGCCCGCGGCGCCTCAGGGTCTGTTCTCGACCATGGTCGATGGGCTGGATCTCAATCGCGCGATTGTCGCAGTCAGCCTGGACGACGACTTCTTCAAGCGATTGATCGCCGACATTTCCACCGCCGAAGGCATGGAAGCGGCTGGCATCAGTAAGATCGATGTCAATCTGGAGTATCCGGGTGAGCGCAAGGTAAACGAGCCTGCCGAACACGTGGATGGCTTCGCGTTCACGCCGCAAGAGCATGCGGGCCGCACGTTCACGACCTGGCTGAACAACCGCAAGAACATGACCTATCGCTATCGTACGGACGTATTCTTCCGCCCGGATTCACCTTGGGTGGGCAAAGAGTCGCACGTGACCACGGATTGGGTCGTGACCGGCGCGCGCCGCCTGACGATCGACCCACTTGATAACGTCGGGCTGTTCCCGATCGCGATTTCGTTGGGCGATATGGACAGCGGAGAAGTCGAGCAGGTGCAGGTCAACCTCAAGTACGACGATGCAGCGAATGACTTCCACGCGGAGAAGTCGTTCGTCCTGGCGTCCGGCGGCTCTGCCAATGCCGAGTGGAAGCTGCGACTCTCCGATCCGGATCACCAGGAGTATCAATACCAGGTAACCTACTTCTTGAAGGATGGTCTGCGCTATCGCCTCGATTGGAAAACAGAGACCAGCCCAACGTTGGTCATCCACGAGCCATTCGAGGGGATGCTTGACGTGCGTCTGGTGCCACTTCTGGACAAGGACAATCTGATCGAAGCCAACCTCAACTTCGAATACGAAGAACCGGGAAGCGGTTATCGGCGTACCATGTCGATCATTCTTGACCCGACCAATCTCACGGGCCGCAACATCAAGATACCGACGCTGTCGCAGGAACCAGGAGGATACACCTACGACCTAACGATAGTGCGCGCTGATGGCTCGATTTTCTCGGACTCCTTCAGCAGCGGTGAGGTGCTCAGCCCTCTGGTCGTCAGCGATGGCACGGGTGTGACCAAGCGCATCAAGGTGAAGCTGCTCAACTCTGATATGTCTTCGACGCAGCTGCTGGCGCTCAAGGTCAACCTCGTCGGGCCGGGAGATGACCCGGATCGCGCGGAGGTTTTGTTCACACCGAGCCAGACCGGGGAGCAGATGGTAGCCCTCGTCCAGCCGATTGAGGGCAACACCTTCACCTATCATTATGATGTCACCGGCTTCAACGCGCGGGGCATCCCCGTTCCGGGGGACACTGGCGAATCCAGCGATCAGGTCTTGCTGATCGGCCTGCCTGCGTAACCCTTGAATGGGCACGGTTCAGCGGCGGACTATGAAGTTACTAGCACATAATAGCCCGCCGCTGAAAACCGTATAGCTGGGGTTTCGCCTCGTGGGGCAATGGTCGCCCAAATCGCCTATTGTTACGGACAGATCTCCTCGGATAATGCAATCCAAGAAAAATAGGCAGTGAATCGAACCCGGATCGGATTTTCTCGAATAGACGAGAATCAAAAAGCCCGCTCTGATGCAGCGGACTTGTCACTCTGAGTACATTTTGTGTTCGGGGCCGACGGGGGTCAATCACGCGCGCGTACATGTATTATTATGATTGCTCCATACCGATCACCCTTCGTAGCGTATCACTTCAAGGCCAAAGCTGCCAACAAGCGAAGACTACCTATGTCGGACGAAGTCTTCGTCACATCGATCCGGGTGCCATTGACTTGCTGAAAACGCCTAATGCATGGGATTAGCTGGCTCGATCACACCTGGAGTCTTTGATTGTCTATCAGCCACGTGACAGCTTCGCGTACCGCCTCCAGAGACGTGTAGCGTGGCTCGTACCCGATCAATCGCCGCGCCTTCTCGATGCTCGCGTTTGGGCTGTGAGCGATGTGATCCCAAGTGGCTGGTGCTTCTAGCTCCGATACCGTCTTGCGCCAATCTTCCCACGGCAAGTAGGTCAAATTTGCAGGATGTCCGAACCATGCAAAAATAGCCTCGGCATAACCGCGGAGTGTCAACGCGGCTGGCGAGACCGTATGGAAATTCTCGCCAACACTCAAATTCCAATGGGTCATTGCCTTGAAGAAGGCCTGCGCTACGTCTGCGGCATGGACGTGATGCACCGTTTCCAGTCCCAGATTTGGCAAACATAGCGCCTCGCCACGCGCAATAAGGCTATAGACCTCCGGGTTAAAATGCCCGGCCGGATTCAACGGCACATAGCCCGGCCCGACAATGTGACCCGGCATCAGGATGGTGGCCGGGAACCCTGTGCGGCGGGCTTCATCCAGCAGGTACGCCTCAATTTTTGCTTTCTGGATGCCATATTCCCCAAACGGCGCGCGCGGCAAGTCCTCTGTGGCCGGTACGGTGGTGCTGTGGCCGTGCGCCCAGATGGTGCCGCAGTGTAAGAAGTGAGTGATCCGCCCGCGCACCGCGTCGACGATCTGGCGGGCACTCTCCTCCGTAAAACAAATCAGATCGACCACCACGTCCGGCTTCAAATCTCGTATACGCCGGCCAAATATGCCTGCTGCATCTTCTTCTGTACGATCTGCCACTACCGGTTGAACACGCTTCCAGGCTGCATGAGGCAAATACGGCTCACTCTGCCCGCGCGTGATATTCACGACTTCGTACCCGTTTTCAACCAGCATTGGCACGAGATACGTGCCGATGTGTCCGCTGCCACCGATGACGACTACCCGCATTGTCGCCTCGCTCAGTTCGTACCGGCTGTGTTGAGCCGTTCCATCTGTTCAGCGCTGAGTTCGAACGCCAAAGCACCGATATTCTCAGCCAGTTGCGCTTCGGTGCTGGCCGCGATCAGGGGGAGTACAGACGGCGATGACTGCATCATCCAGCACAGGATGACCTGATTGGGCGTCGCGCCAATTTCCTTGGCGACTGCGCGCAGCGCCGCAAGTCGCGTCTCATTATCTGGGCTGCGATACTCATCGGGCAGCGGCCGATCCTCCCGCGTGTACGCACCGCTCAACAGCGC
Organism: Anaerolineae bacterium; assembly: GCA_023382675.1. GTDB lineage: Bacteria > Chloroflexota > Anaerolineae > Aggregatilineales > Phototrophicaceae > Flexifilum. The sequence goes on along the minus strand of JAHDWN010000008.1, from coordinate 75,282 downwards.
CGAATAGGCCAGAAGTGTTGTGCCAGAATCCTGGCAGTAATCCTGCAAGTCCGCGTTCGCCACGACCTGTCGGCCTGAGCTTGCACCGGGGCGCAGGGGCAGATAAGTGTGGCGCTGCTGGACACAGCAGTACTGTGCGTAGCCCTTGGTCTCGCTGATCCAGCGTGCCCGTTCCAGCCGCCATGCCCGGTAGTTGCTGGCGCCAACGAAACGCACTTTCCCAGCCTTGACCAACCGGTCAAATGCTTCAAGAGTTTCTTCGAGCGGCGTGGCGCGATCATCGGTGTGCGCGTAAAAAAGGTCAATCGTCTCGATGTTCATGCGCCGGAGACTCTTGTTACATTCTTCCTCGATGAGCCTGGCGCTCAAGCCAATCGGGACATCCTGATAGTCGAAGCCGACCTTTGAGGCAATGAATAGATTGTTTCGATTGCCCCGCTCACGCATCCACTTGCCAAGCAGCGTTTCACTCTCGCCGCCTTGAAAGCCTTGTACCCACATGGCGTAAATGTTGGCGGTATCGATAAAAGTTCCGCCCGCCTCAATATACTGGTCGAGGATGCGATGGGAGGTCTCAGTGTCGTTCCGGGAGCCAAAATACATCGCTCCCAGGCAGAGCTTGCTGACCTCAACACCAGTGCGACCGAGTTGCTGCGTTTTCATAACGATCTCCCACACTTGGACTCGTGAATAATGAGGGCCGGAGTCTGGTCTACCCCTTGAGCCCGGTCATCACGATCCCTTTGATAAAGTAACGCTGTGCAAAGAAGAACAGGATGATTACCGGCAGCACCATCAAGGTTGCCGCTGCCATCTGCAAATCCCAGCGAGTTGTCATCGCGCCGCGAAACTGCGCCAAACCGATAGCAACCGTATAAGTGTCTGGCGTCCGCAAATATACGAGCGGACCAATCAGGTCGTTCCAAGCGGCGAGGAAGGTAAATATCGAAACGGTGACCAGCGCTGGACGTGAAAGTGGCAGCATGATGCGCCAGTAGATGCCGAATTCAGTGCATCCATCGATTCGTGCTGCGTCTGCCAGTTCTTCAGGGATGGTGCGGAAGAACTGCCTGAGCAGGAAGACGTTGAACGCCCCACCACCAAAGAATATCGGTACTGTGAGCGGTAGAATGGTGTCCACCCAGCCCAGGCGGGTGAAGATGATGAACTGCGGCACAAGCGTGACGATATTGGGCAACAGCAGGGTGGCAATCACGATCCCAAACCAGAAATCACGCCCCCAAAAGCGAATCCGCGCGAAGCCATACGCGCACAAGGAGGAAGATGTGACCACGGCGATCACATTCAATATGGCGATGGCAAGGCTGTTCCGCAGATAGAGCGGGAACGGGCGGAAGGTCATCGCATCAACGTAATTTTGGAAGACGGGCGGATTCGGAATCCAGCTCGGCGGATAATTGAAAATTTCAAGCTGAGACTTAAGCGAACTGCTGATCAGCCATAGAAACGGGAAAAGCATCATCAAGGCCACGAAGATGAGGATGGCATAAGCGAGCAAGCGTGCCGCGCGACTTTGACGCCGTCCCGCATATCCTTCGCGGGATCCAACCGCTAATTCGGATTGGGATAGGTCGAGTGTAGTCATGGGATCACCTCGTTACTCGCCCGGATTCTCGTAGTAAACACGTTTCCCGATGTAGCGGAACACCAGAAACGACAGTCCCATAAGGATGATGAAGAGCAACCACGACAGGGTCGCGGCATAGCCCATGTTGAGGCTGCGAAATGCTGTACGGTAGATATACAGGACTAAGAACAGGGTGGCGTTCACGGGGCCGCCATCAGTGATCAGGTAGCCTGCAATAAAGACTTGAAATGAGCTGATGAAACCAATCACCAGATTGAAGAAAAAGACGGGCGACATCAAGGGCAGCGTAATATGTCGCAGCTTCGTCCAGCGTCCAGCGCCGTCGATTTCGGCAGCTTCATAGTAAATATCTGGTATCCCCTGTAGCCCTGCCAGAAAAATGATCATTGCACCGCCGAGGTTCCACAGGCTCATGATGATGAGCGCGGGCAGCGCCCAAGCAGGAGCTTGCAGCCAAGGAATTTTGGGACCGCCGAACGCGCGTATGATGACGTTTATCAAGCCGAACTCGGTATTGAACATCCACGCCCACAAGGCGGCGCTGGCGACTGCGGGGATAATGCTGGGCAGATAGAAGATGGTACGAAAAATGCCGATGCCGGGGAGCTGGTTGTTGAGCAGCATGGCAAGCCCGAAGCTCAGCATCAGCCCCACAGGAACAGAGACTATGGTATACAGAAACGTCGCCTTCAATGCCTGTGGCAGCAGTGGATCATTAAAAAGGTGCTCAACGTTATCCAGTCCGACGAATTCGGGCGCGCTGATGAGATTCCATTGATGAACCGACAGATAGAGAGCGATGAGCGCGGGAATAAGGAACCAAATTATGAAACCGAGTACGAACGGCGAGATAAACAAGAACCCTGTAACGTTACGGCGAAACGCCGGTGTACGTAGGCGGTCTGGCGCTCTTGCCACGCTCGCGGCCAGATTATTGAGCTTAGGGATTGTTGTCATGACACTTTTCTCGCTATGCGCCCTAGAGAGTTGGAAGCGGCATGGCGAACCATGCCACTCCCAATCTACAAATCGGTCTATAGAAAACCACTAGGCACTCGCAGCGGCGATGATCTCATTCGCTTGCCTGACTGCTTCTGGCAGAACATCAACGGCGAGCGAGCCGTCGGCTATGGCCTGGAATGCAGGCGTGAGGAAATTGCTGCTCGCCTCGGTGAAACCGGCTGGAATACGGGCCGCAACGCCGTACTTGGGCAGGTATTCGGAAACGAATTCGCGGTAGTTCTCCGGATGAATGCCTTCCGTGATCCAGGCCGCCATTCCTTCTTCGGTCGTCTGTGCCGTCTGGCTCGGCAGCCACAAGCCGATCTTCATGAACTGTTCCGTGTAGAAGGGCGTTGCCAGGAAGCGAACCCACTGCCAGGCCTCATCGGGATGTTGAGAGCCTGCCAGCACTGCGTGGAAATGCGCCTGCAAATAGGTGGCGGTCGTCGCCATCTTCGGTAGTGCACCGACGCCCATGGGCACACTGAGCGTTGTCGGGTTAATCCATGAGAGCGCCCACGACCCTTCTACGACCAGTGCGAGGCGGTTGGTGTCCAACATCTGCGCGTTGGTCATGCCGAGACTTGCCATCGAGCTGCTCGGCGGTGCGACGTGATGGACATAGATCAGATCGGCGAGGTTCTGCAACGCTTGCATCGCCTCTGGGCTGTCCAGTCCGCTGAGACCGTCATCGGTGATGTATTTGGCGCCGTTCGAATAGACCGCCGCAATCAGATAGGTCGGATTCGGGACGAGGGAGTAGTCCACGCCCCACTGCACGATATTGTCCGGGTCGAATCCATCATCATCGGGATGGTTACCATTGGCATCCAGTGTCAACAGCTTGGCATTGGCAACGAAAGTATCCCAGTCCCAAATCTCGTCATCTTTGAAGCCGGGGGGCGTGATGCCAGCGGCCTCAAGGAGGTTGGCGTTGTAGTAAAGATGCGGTGCAACCCATGTGGAGCCGATGCCGTGCCAGCGTCCGTTAGCATCGGCGCAGCGTGAAGCCTCCTGCGGCAGGAAGTAATCCGGCTGACCGAGCAGAGGATCGTTCAAGATCCGATCGGTGATGTCGAGGAGAATTCCCTCGTTACGGTACGTCTCATAGTCGCCCGAACCGATAAAGCTGGTATCGGGCGGCGTCCCGGCAGCGATATTCGACAAAAACACAGTGGTGAAGTCTGTATCAGGCGTGTGCCTCCATTCGACCTCAATCCCTGGATTTTCCTGCTGAAAAACCTCAATCGCCGCCAATACACCTTCTTGCTCGGCGGGCTGACCCCAACCCGCAAAGGAGATCGTCGTCACATCCTGGCGCCGCAGCGCTGCGACTTGCAGTGCGCCGCCCAATTGTGTCAGGGTGGTGGCAAATGCCGCCGATGCCCCCGCAACCTTCAAGAACTCCCGCCGAGATAATTTGTTGTTAGCCATTCTAGAAGCTCCTCTCGTTGGTCAAAGTTTTTTCATCTGCCTAACAGACCGGTTCTTGTCCAGACACGCTCCCTTCACTCTGTCTGATAGTCCGGTTGGATCACCATTCTCGTATCCAGACGCGCATTTCGCCTGGTTCTCGATTCGCCCAGAGATAATACGGGATTGCCTTGAATCGAAATGGCGACCGCGAATACTGAACAACAGAGAGTGGCTGGTACAGTTCGCCAGGCCATGATGATGGTTCTGCGCGAACCGCATCCCCGGTAATGATGCTGACACCGCCAAAGAGATCGGCGTCGAAACTTGCCTGCAGTTGCGATTCACTCGGAATGGCGATATTTGCCAGTCTCGGCCCATTGTCGACTTCTTCCAGACAGTAGACGACGGGCCCGCGCTGCAGGGCGATATGACCGGCATCTTCACGAATCTCCGGGTGCGGGGCAACGCGTTCGACCGGCATGTCGAGCACGAGCTTCACGCGGTCGCCGTTTTCCCAACGTCGCGCGATAACCGCGTAGCCGTTCACAGGGGTAATGGGCTGGGGCACGCCGTTCACTTCGAGCGTGAAGCTGCGGCACCAACCGGGGATGCGCAGCGCCAGCTCAAACTCAACAGGCGTCTCCGCCCCGACGCTGAACTGGACAGTGCCATCCCATGGATAATCCGTCTGCTGTTCGAGGCGAACAGCCTTGCCGCCGAACGCAAAATCGGCTTGGTTGCGGTTGTACAAATGCACGTAGAGGCGATCAGCAGTGGTTGAGTAGAAGTAGCCCCCAATACTGGCAACAATCCGCGCCCAATTCGGCGGGCAGCATGGGCAGAAGTACCACGCCTGGCGGCGATAGTGTCTGTCCGATGTGATGCCACTCCAATGCTCATACGGGTTGACGTTGGGGTAGGAAGTCAACGGATTGGCATAGAAGAAATGGTCGCCTTCATACGATGCGCCGCTCAGCACATTGTTGTACAGCGCGCGTTCCATGACGTCGATGTAGCGCCCGTTCGGATCAAGGTGGAACATCCGATGTGCACAGAAGGCCAACGAAATCGCAGCGCAGGTCTCAGCGTAGGCCGTCTCGTTCGGCAAATCGTAGGCGAAGGTGAAGCCTTCATTGGAGTGCGCAGGCCCCAGACCGCCGGTTATGTACATTTGGTGGCTGGTCAGGTCATCCCACAATCGACGCGAGACTTCGACGAGTTCTTGATCTTGCGTTTCCAGCGCGACGTCAGCAATTCCGGCATACAGGTAGCAGGCGCGTACAGCGTGCCCCGTCGCTTCAGTTTGCTCACGAATGGGTTTGTGGGCCTGGCAGTATCTGTAGGTCTGCGCCCAAAAATCCGCCGGATCTTCGCCACGCTCCCGCGACTCGATGTCGAAGTAGTTTGGCTCCTGGCCGCGCTCGTCGATGAAGTATTTCGAGAGGTTGAGATAACGTGCGTCGCCGGTTTCACGATAGAGTTTCACCAGCGCCAGCTCAAGCTCAGGATGGCCGGGGTAGCCGCGCTTTTGTCCGTCACCAGGCCCAAAGCGGCTGTCGATGTGATCGGCGAACCGGCTCAGCACATCGAGTATCGTGCGCTTACCGGTCGCCTTGTAATAGGCGACAGCGCCTTCAATGAGATGGCCTGCGTTGTACATCTCGTGCCAGTCACGCAGATTACGCCAGCGATTCTCAGGTTCCAGGTTCCCGAACCAGGTATTGAGATAGCCATCGGGCTTCTGTGCCTTCTCGATCAGGCTGATGATGCCGTCGGCTTGCTTTTCCAGCTCTGGATCGGGATGTGTATGGAGGCTGTAGGCGACGGCTTCCAACCACTTGCCGGTATCCGAATCCCAGAACATGTAGATCACGCTGCGATGCTTAGGGCGTTCACGATTGGGGTCCATGCGCCACGCATCCAGACGCCCCGTTGTTTCCAATTGATGATGAATAGCCGGAATTGTCCTGCTGCGGTTGGTGGCTTGTCGCTCTTGCCACAATCCGCCAGTTAACTCTACGTGGTCCAAATAGACGGGCTTGGGCGAGGAACTGACTTCAATAACCATACATATTACTCCAATTCTAAATAATTCTACTTATTAGTGTAGCCACTTCTGCGTTTGTTCGAAACGCACCAGAATAGTACAATACCAGGACAAATCCGACTTTCGACGTGAGGACGTGGCTGTGGACGATCTCAAAATCCAGATCAAAAGTCCGGTCAAGGCGCAAAACGCAGGGTTGCTCATTTCGCGTGGCGGCGCGATGCATCCCACCCGTGTCATTGACTCGCACGAGTTGATCTTCGTCATACAGGGCGAATTGGATATGTGGGAGGCCGATCAGACTCTGCACATTGAGCCAGGACAAACCCTGCATCTGTGGCCTGGGCGACAACATGGCAGTACGAAACCAATGCCGCCGGATCTCAAGTTCTACTGGATTCATTTTGAGATGGAAGGGATCAATCGCCGAACCCACCCCAGCGCCAGCGAGACCCTGGGGCCCCCGGTTGTTCTCCCCCAGGTGGCACAACTTGCACAGCCTGAAGCCCTGGAGCGTTTGTTTCGCATTTTCCTGAATGCCCAGGAAACCGGCACGCTGCGCCCCCTCTCGGCGAACATGTTGACGACGCTCATGCTCCTTGAAGTTGCACAGCAGTCATGCGGGAGCGCGGATACCAGCGGTCTGAATGTGGTTGCCACCTGGGCACACAGCTACATTCGCATGAATTTCGATCGCCCGATCACCGCCAGCAAGGTCGCCGAGGCGTTGGGCTACAATGTCGACTATCTCGGGCGCGTTTACCGGCAGACATACCACTGCACCTTGATAGAAGCGATTCAGCGCCGCCGCATTGACAAGGCATGTGAATACTTGCTCAACAGCAATTTGACGATCAGCCAGATCGCGACCAAGTGCGGCTTCAATGACCCGGATTATTTTCGGCGGATATTCAAGCGACACATGCAGATTTCACCCAACGACTACAGGGGCGAAAACTCGCGCCTTCACGTCATGACTCAATACCAGGATTGGCTTGTTCCCTCGACTTTTCGTAAGATGTGGTGACTGCTGAGCCACCAGGAGGAGTCGGCTGTGTAGATTTGTTGTTGTCGGCTTCGCCGCATGATGTATCGAGAGCTCGACCAAGCCTGTCAACCGCGGCCTCGCCTGAGCGTGGATAATCTTTTCAAAGGATGGTTGATGCCCCTAGAACCATCGCAGTTCGCAGAGGTAACGTGGTTGACCCGTGTCGAATCCTGCCTAGAATTCGCATTGATTCATACAATTGCACTATCCTAAAGATGTTTCATAGGGTCCTATCAAAGATTTGGAAAAAACGATGAAACGTAGAGATTTCTTGCGTAGCAGTCTGATTGGTTTGGGTACCATGCTGGGCAGCCAATTGCCCTTCGCTTCGTCAATCACCGCCCACGCGCAGAGCGACGAGGGCGAAATCGCGTTGAACCTCACAGGTTCCATCCTGAACGTGCATGACCCGGTGATGATCAAGCAGGATGATATCTATTATTTGTTCTGCACTGGCGTGGGCATACGTGTCCTCTATTCATCCGACATGGTGGATTGGCACATTTCGCGCGGTGGACCCGTTTTCCGGAGGATGCCAGAGGAAGCATCCGCCTATGTGCCTGGCGCAGACAGCATCTGGGCACCGGATGTTGCTTACTACAATGACAAGTATCACCTTTACTACTCAATCTCGACTTTCGGGTCGAATCGCTCTGCAATTGGCCTGGTGACGAACAAGACCCTGCACTATGAAGATGATGAGTTCGAGTGGGTCGATCAAGGAATTGTGGTGAAATCCGATCACACAGACTCTTACAATGCGATTGATCCCAATCTCATTGTTGATGCTGACGGTATCCCCTGGTTGGTCTTTGGCAGTCATTGGAGTGGCATCAAAATGATTCGCCTGGATTATGAGACAGGCAAACGTTCCAGCGAAGACGAGACGTTGTATTCACTAGCATCGCGCGCCGTCCACCCACGTGCTGTCGAAGGTCCGTTTATGATTCGCAGAGGTGAATACTACTATCTCTTTGTGTCATTTGATGCATGCTGCCGGGGAACCGACAGTACCTACAATGTGCGGGTTGGCCGTTCATCATCGATCACAGGGCCGTTTGTTGACCGTGAGAGTGTGCCCATGATGGATGATGGCGGCACACAAATTACCTTCCCAACCAGCCGCTATCGAGGGCCTGGACACAATGCAATCTTGCGTGAGAATGACCAGGATTTCATCGTCTACCATGCCTATGATTTTGTTCAGGGTGGAACTCCGACCCTCCGGATTAGCCCGCTCGAATGGGACGATGACGGCTGGCCCTTCATTCCAGGCATGAATGCGGAAAGTTAGTCTGGCTGATTGAGACGAGTCTCCGATCAGATCTGCTCTCTCAGGTACTCGCTCTATCTGTGGTGCTCGCGTTACGCCGTACTGCCAGGTGTCATCGCATCGACCGTATTCACGACAGGCGCGCCGCGCCTTGCTCACCTTCGCGCAGTTTGACCTGCGTTCCCTGAGTGTCGTGCTGAGCCATCTTCGCTACTGTTGCAGCGACAGATTCCAGCGCAACGCCCTAGGAAGTGGCTGTTCGAGAGTGCTGCCCCTTAGGAGAGCTTCTCTTCAAATGGCTAAAGACCCTTCGCGAGCATGTAGTACATCTCGTTCCAGCGCAGTTCATTTTTGAAGGTGTTCAGCCCTGTCTCGCTGTTGATGTGCAGGAATTCGATGCCTGCGATATCCGCGAAATCGGCCATGTGTTCCGCGGTCAGTGACTGGCTGAAGCCTGTGTGATGCGCGCCACCCGCGTAAATCCAGGCCGCTGCCCCGACCTTGAGATCAGGCTTGGGAATCCACAGCGCACGGGCAACGGGCAGCTTTGGCATCGGCTGATCCGGGCGCACGACATCGACATCGTTGACGATCAGGCGAAAACGGTTGCCCATGTCCACCAGTGAGGCGTTAATCGCCGCGCCGGGCGGGGTATTGAAGACGAGCCGCGCCGGGTCTGCCTTGCCGCCAATACCGAGCGGATGGACTTCGAGACTCGGCTTGCCATCGGCAATCGTGGGGCAGATCTCCAGCATGTGCGCACCGAGCACGCGCATACCGGATGGATCCAGATGATAGGTGTAGTCTTCCATGAAGGACGTGCCGCCTGCCAGCCCGACAGACATCACCTTCATTGCGCGCAGGAGCGCCGCCGTCTTCCAGTCGCCTTCCGCGCCAAAACCATAGCCATCGGCCATCAGGCGCTGGACTGACAGACCGGGCAGTTGCGCCAGCCCGTGCAAATCCTGGAAGATGGTGGTAAATGCCTTGAAATCGCCCGCTTCGAGAAACCGCCGTAGGCCAATCTCGATGCGGGCAGCATCGCGCACGGAAGCATGTCGTGCGCCGCCTCTGCGCAAATCGGCAGCCATTTGATACTCATCTTCATACGCCGCGACGAGCGTATCGACGTCTGCATCGGAGACCGCGTCGACCTGCTCGACGAGATCGCCGACGCCGTGACCATAGACTTGATAGCCCAGCCGTATCTGTGCTTCAACGCGATCGCCGTCGGTGACTGCCACGGAGCGCATGCTATCGCCAAACCGTACCACGCGGGCTTCCTGAGCATCGGCCCAGGCACAGGCTGCACGCGCCCAAACACCGAGGCGTTCCTGCACTTCCGGATCGCTCCAATGGCCAACGACTACCTTGCGATTCAAGCGCATTCGGCTCACCATGAAGCCGAATTCACGATCGCCATGAGCCGCCTGGTTCAGGTTCATGAAGTCCATGTCGATGTCGGCCCACGGGATATCCCGGTTGTGCTGGGTGTGCAGGTGCGCAAGCGGCTTTCTTAGCGCTGCCAGCCCTGCGATCCAGTTCTTCGCAGGGGAAAAGGTGTGCATCCATGCCACGACACCGACACATCCTGGCGTTGCATTCGCCTCGAGACAAATGGCGTGGATTTCTTCGGGTGACGTGAGAACCGGCTTGAAGATTACCTTCGTTGGGATGGCAGGCGCGGCATCGAGGGCAGCGGCGATTTCTTGCGAATGGCTGGCGACCTGTTCCAAGGTCTCCGGCCCGTATAGTTGCTGGCTCCCCGTCAAAAACCATATTTCATAACTGTTGAGGCTGATCATCAGATTTATGCCCTTCAGGCGAGTTACTGTTCATACACGTTCTGATAACGGTCATGGAGCTTGTCAATATCCGATTGCGCGATGGACAGCGATGAGCCCATCTGCAAGGCTGTCCAGACGATGGAGGCGTTATCCTCGGTCATATTGGCGGCTTTCGCTGCGGTTTCAGCGTTGTTGCCCGTGGCAGAAACCCATTGGGTTTCGGTGCATTCAACTCATATTCTGTCCCCGGTCAGTGACAAGTTGCGCGCCGGCCCGGATGACTCGCGCACGATGAGTTCGCTGTAAACGATGTTCTTGACAGGAATATCATTCTTACTTGTGATGAGATGGTGAAGCCGCTGAAAAGCTAATATGCCCATTTCCATTTTGGGAACATGCACGGTCGTTAGCGAAGGGCGGGTGTAAGCGCTTTCAGCAATGTTGTCGATGCTGGCAATAGCGATGTCATCAGGAATCTGTAAGCCGAACTCTCTGATCGCTTCCATCGCGCCGATGGCCGTCTTGTCGCTGATGGCAACGACAGCTGTGGGACGACGATCCAGCGCGATGATTTCCTTCATTTGCTGATAGCCTTTGAGGGGATAGCCGGACAGTGGTTTTGGCAGCCACTCAGGCGGTATGAGCAATCCAACCTCTGCCATTGCCGCCATGCAACCGCGCAAGCGGTCGACCAGACTGCTATATTTTTCTGGCCCCGGCAGGACAGCAATGTCCTGGTGCCCTAAACTCAAAAGGTACCGGGTTGCCATATAGCCAGCGGTGAAGTTGTCACCCAATACGCAAGGAATATATTCACTGTCGAGGTGATTCTCGATCAGGATCACGGGTAGGTTTGTCTTCTTGAGTTCAATGACCATATCGGGCGTGATATCGCCATCGTTGGCGACCGCCAGCCCAGCAATGGACCTGGTGAAACCATTCCGAAGTAGATCAAGACGTTCATGAACGCGGTCGTACATGACGAGATTGACATGATAGCCATTGCGCTGTGCCTCGGATTGAAAACCTCGGATCACGTCACCATAGAAACTGTCCATGATGGCAGGGATCGAGCCCTTCTCGATCAGCAGCCCAACGGTGTGCGCAACAGGGTCGTCTGAGACACTCTTGACCGTATAGCCCAGACGCGAGATCGTCTCCCAAATTCGTTGGGATGTCTCCGAGGCGACCCCGGGCTTATTATGAATCGCCATCCAGACAGCAGCAGGGGAGACATTGGCTTCTCTCGCCACGTCACGCATCGTAGGTTTTTTTTTCACCACAGCTTCAGAATCCTCAGGTGTTTACTAAACAAATCGATAAACAAACCTGAACGAATCATTTGACTTGTTCAAAAAATCCTCATATAATTCAAATACGCAAGCATTCTCGCGCTGAAAATCAAAATATAGCGCTATTTGAAGCTTGCAATAATTACTTATGATAGGCTGTTTGTTCATTAAGCGTCAAGTGAGCGGTTTACAACTCTCACTCTTTGCTTTGTTAGCGATTGGCTTCAGCGTGAGTCCCCTTGCTGAACGTCGATGCGGCAGGGTGAATATTCCACGCGGGCCGATCAACTTAACCACTTCACCCCACATCCCCATAGGATTCTGTCATGGATCAAATACGCGTTGATTTGGATCGGGTTCTCGCGTCGATTGACCGCAACATCTTCGGGGGTTTTGCCGAGCACCTTGGGCGCTGCATCTATGGAGGCATCTACGAGCCAAACTCGCCGCTGTCCGACGAAAACGGTATTCGCACCGACGTCTTCGAAGCGCTCTGTCGGCTTCGGATGCCCATTCTACGCTATCCTGGTGGCAATTTTGTTTCGGGCTATCGCTGGCGCGACGGTGTCGGCCCGGTTGAGGAGCGTCCCGCGCGCGCGGAGCTTGCCTGGAACTCAGTCGAGTCCAATCGATTTGGCACCAATGAATTCGTTCAGTTTTGTCGCAAATTGGAGACTGAGCCGTTCCTGGTAGTGAACTGCGGCGATGGCGATATGCGTGAGGCACGCGACTGGGTCGAGTATTGTAACGGCACTCAAGAGACGGCACTGGTCAAATTGCGGCGCCAGCATGGCTTCGATGCACCGCACAACGTGAAGTACTGGGGCATCGGCAACGAGGTGGATGGGCACTGGCAGATTGGGGCGAAGACGCCCGAGGAATATGCTCGCGCGTATTTGGAATTTGCCAAAGTGATGAAGTGGGTTGACCCGACCATCAAGCTAACCGCTGCTGTGACGTCCGACTGGGATGGTGATATTGTCGCGCGAGCCGGACTGCTGGTCGAGCAGGCGGGCAAGTTGATCGATTACCTCGGCATTCACTGGTATGTTGGCAACCCGACGAACGACTTCGAAGCTTACATGGCTGTATCAGAACTGCTCGAGGATCGGCTGAGCGCCTATGAAGGATTGATGCGTATGCTGCGCTTGCAGCACAAACTAGAGAATCCGATTGCCATCGGCGTCGATGAATGGAATGTCTGGTATCGCAAACGCTCAGAAGCTGGCGATTTCTCCAACACCCTTGAAGAAATCTACAACCTTGAAGATGCGCTGGTGGTTGCAATTCAACTAAATGCGTTCATTCGCCACGCTGCCTCTGTCCGCATGGCAAATCTTGCGCAGGTCGTCAACGTCATTGCGCCGATCTTTACCAACCCGAACGGCTTGTTCCTACAAACGATCTTTTATCCATTCGAGCTCTACAGCAATACCTGTGGGACGACGGCGCTCGACGTGTTCTGGAAAGGCGACACCTTTAGCACGGGTAACCACATCGGGGTTCGCACGCTCGATGTTGCCGCCACACTCAACGAAGAGAAGAAACAACTGGCGCTTTACGTCGTCAATCGCAGCAAAACCAAAGCGTTGGAGACGGCGATTACTCTCGGCGATACTGGTGGATTCTCTGGCCCGGTTCAAGTTTTCGAAGTAAATGGACCGGATATTAAATCAGAGAACTCATTTGATCATCCCACCACCGTTGGTGTTTCCAGAACCGACCTTAAAGTAGAAAGGAAGGGATACGTTCACACATTTGCGCCGCATTCGGTTACGGTTCTCGTCAGTGATCTCGCTTGAAATACTTGGTTAGGGAGATATGAAGATGTTGAAACGTACTGCAGCTCTTTCTCTTTTTCTCGTAGTCGTGCTTGGCGTTCTGGCGATGGCGCCGGTCGTCGGTGCACAGGACGCCACGGAACTGTCGTTCTGGACATTTGTACCCGCTCACCAGACCTTCTGGGAAGATTCAGCCGCGCGCTGGAACGAAGCCAATCCGGATCGTCAAATCACGCTGAATGCAACGACTTCCGAATATCAGGCCATGCATGATAACCTGCTGGCGGCCCTGCTATCCGGCGTCGGCGCGCCTGACCTGGTTGACATCGAAATCGCCAAGTTCCCGACGTTCATGAAGGGTGAGATACAGCTCTACGATCTGACCGACGTTGTTGCACCGTATAGCGACGTGCTCTTGCAGACTCGTCTCGCGCCCTATCAGAAGGACGGGGCGCAGTACGGTATCGACTATCACGTCGGCACGTTCGTTATGTACTACAATAAGGATGTCATGGACGCGGCAGGCGTCGACATCGACAGCATCAGGACCTGGGATGACTACGTGGAAGCCGGCAAGCAAGTCACGGCGGACACCAATGGCGATGGCGAAATTGATCGCTGGATGACCCACATTGAAACCGCAGATCGGTTCAGCGCACTGGCGCTGCAACTGATGAACGGCGGCGGTATCTATGACGCGGATGGCAACTTCATTCTCACGAGCCAGGAGAACATCGATGCCGTCCAGTTCGTCAAGGACATGATTTACGACTCCCAGATCGCTTCGCTTACACCTGGAACGGGCAACCACGATCAGGCTTTCTATGATGCGATGGTCCAGGGCATGTTCGGTTCCGTCTGGATGCCGCAGTGGTACATGATCCGCTTTTCTCAGCTTATGACCGATCTCGACGGCAAGATTCTGGTTCGGCCAATGCCTGTCTTCGAAGAGGGCGGCTACACCAGTACGATGGGCGGCGGCACGGGCACGGCCATCACCTTGCAGATCGCGCCGGAAAAACTGCAGCTGGCCATGGACTTCATGGCTTTCACCAAGCTTGAGAGAGACGCGACCATTCGCATCTGGACAGACCTGGGCTTCGACCCGCTCCGCACGGACATCTACGACGATCCGGCGCTTGCTGCGCCACTTGAGTACTTCGGCAACGAGTCGGTCTTCACGACCATCAAGGAACTGCAGTCGAACCTCGCGGTCGAATACCTTGGCCCACTGTATGCAGACGCGGTCGATGTGCTTCGATCACAGACCTACTACGAGATCTTCGCCAATAACGCCGATGTTGCAACGGCTCTGCAAGCGGCGGCAGACCAGGTTGAGCAGGCCGCTCAATAATCAATAGCTCATGGTCATACCGGGGTGGGCGTCGTCCACCCCGGCATGATTGTGCCAGACTGTTTTTGAAGCCTGAACACCTCATCAAGTAGACTGGGAATTGTTCTATGAACAGGCTTACAACCTTCATTTACAGCCGAAAAGCTGCTCCGTGGGTTTTTCTGGCGCCATTCCTGATACTGTTCCTCGTCTTCAAAGTCTTCCCCGTTGTTCTCGCCGTGCTGATGAGCTTCCAGAAGATCCAGGGGATCAATACAGGTGAGTTCAACGGCGTAGCCAATTACGAGGCGCTGGCTTCGAATGTTCGCTTTGGTGTCGCGCTTCGCAATACCACCCTGTATACCGTCGGCACGCTGATAGTTCTGATTCCGATACCCCTGATTATCGCTGTCCTGCTCGACTCAGGTCGTGTGGTTAAAGCGACGGTGTTTCGTACCATTTTGTTCCTACCCGCGCTAACCTCACTGGTGGTAGTCGGCACAGTGTTTCGGGCGGTTTTGAACCCGACCGGCTTGCTAAATAGTGCCATTGAACAGGTTGGCGCACAGCCGCAGCGCTGGCTGGAAGTGGCTGAGTTGGCGATTCCATCGCTTATACTGCTGGCGGCCTGGCGCTGGACCGGCATCAACATTATCTATTTCAGTTCCGGTCTTGTGAACATATCGAAAGAAATCTATGAGGCTGCAGCGATTGATGGCGCGAATGCCTTTCAAATGTTCTGGCGGATTACCCTGCCTTTGTTGCGGCCAACGACCTTATTTGTGGTAATTCTGACGATTATCGGCGGCTTTCAGGTGTTCGTCGAGCCTTATATCCTCTATCCTGGCGGACAATCACCTGGTGATGGCGGATTGAGCCTGGCCTATCTGATTTATCGCACGGCCTTCAATTCGTTTAACCTGGGGTCGGCGGCTGCGATGGGCGTGGTTCTGGCTCTGATCATCTTCATTCTTTCGCTCATCCAGTTCCGGTTCTTCGGCGCATTTCAGAGAGAGGGTTAACCAAGATGAGCGCAGCCTCTCAGTATTCGACGGCTTCACCGACAGATGTACAGGTAAGTCGTGGCAGACAATTCACAGTGTCGAAGATCACTATCCTTGTGATCTTCTTGATCCTTGCTTTTCTGTTCCTGATTCCGCTGTACTGGATGGTGCTGAGTTCAGTGCGGCCGCTTGGCCTGATCTTTACTTCCGGCACGAACATGCTTCCGACTGTGACGACGCTCGACAACTATTCAAGGCTATTCAGCAGCGTTCCATACCTGAACTGGTTCGCCAATTCAGTCGTTCAGTCGCTCGGCTTTTCCATCGCTTCGGTCACAATTTGCGCGATGGGCGGATTTGCGCTGGCGAAATACCGATTCCGTGGCCGGAACACGCTGCTAATCTTAATCCTTCTGTCGCAGATGATACCGTTTTACCTGCTGATCATCCCGCTGTTCGTCATGATCGTCAAAATGGGTTTAGTTGACACACTTGTGGGGGCGATTCTGCCGCTGGCAGCGCACCCAATAGGCATCTTCTTCATGCGTCAGTATATGCTGTCGATCGAGGATGAACTGCTCGACGCAGCACGCGTTGACGGAGCGAGCGAGTATCGCTTATTCTTCTCTATCGCGGTTCCCATAAGCCGACCGGCGATTGCGACGCTGCTGGTGCTATTTGCCCTAGAGTATTGGAACAACCTTCTCTGGCCGCTGATCGTCTTCCGTAGTCCCGAACGAATGCCGTTGGCGGTGGGGCTGAGCACGCTGGTCACACAATATTACCCGTCTTACGACCTGGTCATGGCTGGCTCGACGCTGGCGACAGTGCCCATCATCATCCTGTTCTTGTTCTTGCGGCGGCAGTTCATGGAAGGGTTCGGTGCTCTAGGTACAGGTATAAAGTAGTTGCTCAGCGGAGTGGCAGATACACACCCGTCTGTCGCAGTTTCTGGAGTATGCTGATCGAAGGTCGAACCCGCGATCGGATTCTCTCGGATTGATGAGAATCAAAAAGCCCGCTGTAGTGCAGCGGACTTGTCACATTGAACACTTTTTGTACTCATTCGGGGCCGACGGGGGTCGGACGCTTGTGTGTACAAAGTGGCTCTGGTTCCACCGCTACGCAAGTGGTGGAAAGGTACTGCTTCTGCCTGAGATTTCGACTTACGTCAATTTTCTCCGGGCGGTTCACACCGCCCTTTTCATTTCGGAAGCCGCTTAACGGCGGTCTGCCAGCAGTTCATCAGCCAGATCATCTCTTCGCGCCCCATCACGAGTTCGGGCACAGTGCCGTTCACGACTTTGTACGGCTTTCCCCACCCGGCATCTCCCATCCAGAGCGTGCCTTCGTTCACTTCGTAGTCGTAGACGAATATTGCTTGTTCGCCGTACTCGTTCTCGTAGCGTTTGCGGACATCACCGTGAATGTGTGGCGGCTTCCCGCACGACTCAGCGTGATGGTTCGAGACTGTGAATAGTGGTTGCGGGTCGGCCATATATTCGCTCGCCAGCATCGGGAATAGAGCCTACTATACCAAAACATCTCCAACTCGTCTCAGTTTCAATGGCTGTCCTTAGATGCGCCAGGAGCATTCTGCTTGCCACAATCCCGCCATTTGGCTGTGGTGCAAAGAGCCAAGAATTCATATAGTTGAGGTAGAAGGCGTGCCACAGCACGTTACCTGGCACGGGTTCTCAATCGCTGGCCGTTAATTGAATTAAGGAAAGGGATGTCCGATGGAAATCGTCACCACAGACCCCGTTTGCGGAATGCAAGTGAGTGAAGAATCGGCTGCGGGTAAATCGGAGTACAAAGGGAAACTCTACCTCTTCTGCTCTCCGGGCTGCAAAAAGGCGTTCGATGAAGACCCCGAACGCTACCTCGGTGGATCTACTGCACATTCCGAACACCATCATCACGACGGATAGTTTCGCGTTCAACATTTGGGGGCGCACGCCGCCGTTCGGCAGTGAGAACGCCAACTTCGCTTGAATGTCCGATGGGCGGCCTGTACCCTCGTTAAAGGAGAGAGGCATGGCATTTCTTGGTCTGCAACTTGAAACAAATGATCTGAACGGGCTGGCGGACTTCTATGTGAATCGGTTGGGCTTCAGACTATTGTTTCATAGTCCGGAGCGTCTTGACCTTCGAGTCGGCCAGACCAAGCTGTGTTTTGTTCCGGCAGAGGGCGACGCTCAACCGACCTACCGATTCACGCTCAATCTGTCACAGGGCAGCCATGATCAGACTCTGCATGACCCGGCGGGGAATCGCATTGAAATCACCGGCGACGCCGGGCTGAGTGATGGCGTTGTGCGTTTCAGCCTGCCGGTCGAGGGCGTGGCAACTGTGGCGCAGTATCTGCGAGGTGAATTACAGCCCCCTCCGACGCTGGACAGCATTGGAGAGCCTGGCACCCGGCTGATTGGGGATGCAGACTGGTCTTTCCTGTTGGTGGAGTCGGATCATGCGAATGCCTACTTCGTCATCGCTACTGTGCCGGGCGACATCATTTCCGAATTGAAGGTTCTAGAATATCCCTACTTTATCCACAGGTGGCATAGATAGGTTTGCAGCTTCACCAAGGATTTTGTACGGCGATTCATCTTCGGCCACTTTAGGGCGAACGCAGACGACTCCATACACAGGGTTATACGAGGCGCTACCTTCTAGGCTTGAATAGTCGTGCAACCGTCGGAATGCATAGAACCCAGCACACGACCATGCTCAGGATGAGCAGCGCGACTGCGACGCCTATCCCAACCGGGGTTCCGAACATCGGAACAACTACGAGTGCAATGAATGGCAACGTGCAAATCCATACGGCCAATATCAGCGCCATAGTGTCGAATTCGGGCCGGTGAAGTTGTTTGTGCAATTTCATGGGATTACCTCTTCATACTCACAATGGGTGTGAGACAATCACTTGATTTTCATTGTGGTGTCGAAGTTTCGCAGCGAGTATTTGACCACTGCGGTGCATCTCTTGCTCAAGCAGCGGGAAAATTGTCCAGACGAGGGCGATACCGAAGCCAAGCCCGGAGACCAGACGCATCCAGGCGTTAAACGATCCCAATCCATCGCCAGCATAGAACCACGTCGGTAAGGTATTCGCGGTTAGGTCTACGAGCCAATCATTTGTATAGCGAAAACCCGCAAAGAGGCCGCCAGCGCTCAGGTCGCTGAGCAGGTGCGTGATGCCATCTACAGCCATCGGCAGCATGAGCAGGATGAACAGGCCGATGGAAAGCCGTTTCACACGACGATGCCGTGACGCGACAGCGTAGATCACAGCAGCGAACCAGGTCGCGCCATACATATAGACCATGCGATCCGACCATGCCACTTTCCACCCGATGATTGCATTCCCGTCGAATCCCTTCAGTGCCAGCATGTTGGCCGTCGAATTGGTCGTCAGACCGATGGGTAGTTGCTCCGGGCTGTACATCAATTGATCGCCAAACAAAAAGAAGGAGCGCTGCGCCATCTGATGGCAGAGCGGCGCGTACATGGTGTAGATCGCATCTGCAGCTTGCGTGAATCCGACCTTTGCTGCGACGGGTGCAAGAAATGGGAGTAAATTAAACAATCCAAAGAACATGATGAACAATGCAAGCCAATGTTGAAATGTCCAGTGGGCTGCTTTAACAAGGCGTACTTTCCGCTGTTTGTCCATCACTTGAACGCCATTCATCCGTGCCTACATATATAAAGGATAATCGCTCCAGAGCGATATATCCCCCGCCAAATGGCGTATTTGTCGCAAGAAATGGCTGTGACAGAGCCTCCAAGAAGTAGAAACACGCCAGATAGCTGGTGTTATCTCTTGAGCACTCAGTTATCGTAATACAGCGGCAATAAAGTTTCTGAAGGAGGCCAGTCATGCGAGTTCTATCACTTCTGGTTGTAGGGATCGTGATTTTTGCCAGCGCGTGTTCGTCAACGAACACCCCCAGTCCGACCGCTACTCCCGACGAGAGCGCACAGACTGCCGCCTATCAAACGATGTCAATTGACGAACTGGCAGACGTGATGGCGGACACGACCAGGTCATATACCGTGGTCAACGTTCACATTCCATATGAGGGCGAAATTGAGGGGACGGATTACAACATTGCCTATAACAACGTCGATGCCCTCACAAGCGCGCTACCGGACAAAAACGCGCCGATCATCCTCTACTGCCGTTCCGGCAACATGAGTGAGCAGGCGACACGCGACCTGGTCGAATTACGGTATACGCAAGTTTACGACGTGCCCGGCGGCATGGGGGCATGGCAATCCAGCGGGCGAACGCTAGTCGATAATCAATAGGGAGGATGAACAATGGAACATGAAGCAATGGCATCGCAACATGCGCATACGCATGAAGCCCATAATGAGCAGTCGATGGATCATACCCACCATGGTCACGAAGGACACGGGGGACATGGCGTGGATCACAGCGGGCATGAGATCATGTTCCGCAATCGCTTCTGGGTGAGTCTCATCCTCACGATCCCGGTACTTCTGTTCAGCCCCATGATACAGGAGTGGTTCGGCTTCTCCATGCCAGAGTTCCCCGGAAGCACCCTGATCGGCCCCGGCTTCGCGATTGTGATCTTTCTCTATGGCGGTGTGCCCTTCCTGCAAATGGCGGTGCCGGAAGTTCAGAACCGCAAACCCGGCATGATGCTGCTCATCTCGCTGGCGATCACGGTCGCCTTTGTCTACAGCCTGTTCGCCCTGTTCGCCTCACCGGGCAGCGGGTTCTTCTGGGAGATGGCGACCCTGATCGACATCATGCTGTTGGGGCACTGGATGGAGATGCGCAGCGTGCGCCAGGCGTCGGGCGCGCTCAACGAGCTGGCAAAGCTGATGCCGGACACGGCGGAGCGCGTGACCGACAACGGGAACACGGAGGAAGTCAGCGTCGCCGAGTTGCGCAATGGCGATGTGCTGCTGATCCGCCCTGGCGCAAGCGTCCCTGCCGATGGTGAGATCATCGAAGGGCACTCGGACCTCAACGAGGCGATGATCACAG
Source organism: Anaerolineae bacterium (assembly GCA_023382675.1). Lineage (GTDB taxonomy): Bacteria > Chloroflexota > Anaerolineae > Aggregatilineales > Phototrophicaceae > Flexifilum. The sequence continues at coordinate 54,664 of JAHDWN010000008.1, read as the reverse complement.
GCGAATCGAAGCCTGTGGAGAAAAGCGAGGGCGACAAGGTTATCGGCGGAACGATCAACGGGGATGGCAGCTTGCGCATTCGCGTGTCCGCGACGGGCGATGAAACGGCGCTGGCCGGTATCATGCGGTTGGTCGAGGAAGCGCAGAGGAGCAAATCAAACACGCAGATCCTGGCGGACAAGGCAGCCGGCTGGCTGTTCTATATCGCCCTGGCAGTGGCCGCCCTGACCGCTGTGCTGTGGATAGCAGCGGTTGGATTACAGCTTGAGGTTCTAGAGCGCGTTGTCACCGTGCTGGTGATCGCCTGCCCCCATGCGTTGGGCTTGGCAATCCCGCTGGTGGTCGCCATCAGTACGTCGATGGGTGCGCGGAACGGCATCCTGGTGCGTAATCGCCTCGCGCTGGAGCAAGCCCGTCAGATCGACACTATCGTATTTGACAAAACCGGCACGCTCACCGAAGGGCGCTTTGGCGTCGTCAACATGATCACTGCCGAGGGGTGGCAAGAAGAGGATGTCCTGGCGCTGGCGCTGGCCGTCGAGGGTGACTCGGAGCATCCGATTGCACGCGGCATCCGTGAGAAAGCAGAAGCGGCGGGCGTGAAGCCTGCGACGATCAGCAGTTTCGAGGCCATCAAAGGGCGCGGGATCAAGGCAGCATATGATGGCAAAACGGTCTACGTCGGAGGCCCGCGCTTGCTAGAACTGCTTGAACTCGACCTTGCCGGTGACACGAGCCGTTTCCGGCAAGAGGCCAATGACAACGCCCAGACCGTCGTCTACATGGTGGTCGAAAACGAGGTCGTGGCGGCATTCGCATTGGCGGATGTGGTGCGCGAGGAGAGCAAGCAGGCGGTTCAGAGGTTGCACGAGATGGGCGTTGAAGTCGCAATGCTCACGGGGGACAGCCAGCAGGTTGCAGACGCAGTTGCCCGTGAACTAGGCATCGACACGGTCTTCGCCGAGGTGCTGCCGGAGCATAAAGATCAGAAGGTGTCGGAACTGCAACGGCAGGGTAAGAAAGTGGCAATGGTCGGCGATGGCGTAAACGACGCGCCAGCGCTTACCCGTGCTGATATCGGCATCGCCATCGGCAGCGGCACAGATGTGGCGATTGAGTCTGCCGGGATCATCCTGGTAAGAAGCAATCCGCTGGATGTGGTCAAGATCTTTGAACTCAGCCGTGCCACTTACCGCAAGATGATCCAGAACCTGCTCTGGGCGACCGGCTACAACGTGGTGGCGCTGCCGCTGGCCGCCGGGATTCTGGCACCGGTTGGCTTCATCCTGTCTCCGGCAATTGGCGCGGTTTTCATGTCCTTGAGCACGATCATCGTGGCGATCAACGCGCAACTGCTGCGACGCACACAGCTTGCCGCGCAGCCTGGCTAACACCAGGTAGTGGTAGCACGCGGGGAAGCATGGCGCACCTTCTGAGCAGGGTGCGCCATGTTTGCGTAAACGAGGAGCGATCTAGTGACAGAGGCGTCTCGCCACTGTTTGGGTCAATCCCTATGCGCTCCATAGCGAGAACACGGTCAGCGGGATTTCAGGTTGTGTGGGATCATTGGTCGGGACATGCACCCTGAACTCGTGTTGCCCATCCATCCCCTCGTGCATGGTGAAGCGCAGCGTAATGGTCGCTTCGTCACCGGGCTGTATAGTCGTCGAACTGACGACGGCGCGTGGCGGTCAACAGCCCTGCACTAATTCGACACGGGGTTCCCCCTGAATCGTCAGAGGTTGGTCGCCGACGTTACGTACGCGAAACACACTCTCGGCTTGCTGGTTAAAGCGCATTGAGCCGTGATCGATGCTGGTTTGATCGAATTCCGCCCGAGGCGCACCGGCGATCTCTGGTTCAAACGGCTCGCGCCGATTGCCCGTAATTGCTGCTACGACAGCAACCACGACCACCGCGATGCCCACGATGATTGCCGGGATCAGCCAGGCGGGCCGCCCTTGCCCCTTTGCACGTTGCGTCTTATTGGATCTGGTCAAGGTATCCTCCTCTGACACTCAGTTACGAGATCATACTACGGTTCGCCCAAGCGCTAATTAGAGAACATGCTTTCCTCTTCTTCGGTCAACTGCCGTTGCATTGCCCTCTGCTCGTCCGTCCACATGGTTTTGATATAAGCGAGAACCACCTGAATTTGCTCATCAGTCAGGGCCTCGCCAAAAGGCGGCATGGTGTAATAACGCGTTGAGTCGCTGAAGCCCCCTTCAGTGACATAGCGGATGAGCGAAACGTCGCTGTGATGCCAACTATGCCCGGTCTCGTTGTGAGGCGGCGCGCCGAACCGCCCGGTACTGTCGGGTTCGAGCGGCGCTTCAGGGAACTGTCCCTGGCCATCTATGCCGTGGCAGGCAGCACAAATCTGCGTGTAAATAGTTTGCCCCTGTTCCAGCTCCGAATCAGTGAACCGTCTATCAAGTATTTGAATTTGCGTCGTCTGTTGGTCGCCTGCTCCCGCACTTTCTTGCCTCCCGGCGTTAGATCTGGTAGTGGCGAGCAAGAACAAAGTCGAACAAATACACATTATGAAAAACAGGGGCAGGGCGCAGCAAGACAGTCTCCATTTGTTGTCCACTGTTTTCGAGTATCCCGTTAAACTTAGCGCATTAAAATACAATGAAAACTTCTTCTAAAAGCCTATCTGGGAGCTTCGCCTACGGCAATACGCCATTTGGCGCATGTTGGCGTGCTAGTTCTTCGGTATGCCCATTTCCCGATCAATCAGAATTGGCATTCGGGGATATGTTCTGATGCATTAGAAATGTTCACGCCATCTGGCGGGTCTTTGAATAAAGACAAAGCGATATGATGTAACATAATCAGATAAGCGGGGGCGTAATCATGAAGGTCTTGCTGGCAGAAGATCATAAAATTGTGCGACAGGGGACACGTCTCTACCTGGAAAGCGTTGGCGTCGAGGTCATCGGCGAGGCAACCAACGGGCGAGAAGCAATAGAGTTGACCGGAAAGCTGCAACCGGATGTGGTCGTGATGGATATTCACTTGCCCGAGCTGACCGGCATAGAGGCAACACGGCGCATCCGGCACGAGTACCCTGATATTCGCATCCTGGTTTTGACCGCTTACGATGAGCCGGCCTATGTACATGCGCTACTGGATGCTGGTGCCGATGGTTTCATCCTCAAGACTGCGGAATTGAGTGAACTCTACAAGGCATTGACTGAGGTGGCGATTGGGCGCAAGGCGTTCGATGCCAATACCTTGGCCCGTGCTGAGAAACATATCACCGGTATGTCCGCACAGATTGAGGGGCTAACGGACCGCGAGCTTGAAGTCTTGGCTCACGCTGGACTAGGCAGAACCAATAAGGAGATTGGCAAGCTGCTCTTTATCTCGGATCGCACGGTACAGGGACACCTCAAGAATATCTATCAGAAGTTCGGCGTGACGACCCGCACCGAAGCGGTTGCCATTGGCTTGCAACACGGGTTCATCACTCTGGAAGGGAGCAGCGAGCAATGATTCATGCCAGTCTGCTCGAGCTGTGTTGTGTCGGTGGTGCCTTATTTCTGACCAGCAACGTCTGGTTTTACCTGCGTGTGCTTCGGCCTATCCAGAAACTCTCACGCCAGGCGGCACAGTTGAGCCAGGGCGAGCTTGATTCGTTTGATCGTCAATGTGGCGGCATCCCTGAAATTCGCCAACTGCACCGGGCAATGTCTGGTATGGTTGGGCACGTCATGCGCGCTCAGGAACAAAGCCGCGCATATGCGGAGCAGCTCGCCAACGGACAGGAAAACGAGCGCAAACGCATTGCCCGCGAACTGCACGATGACGCGGTGCAATCAACGATTGCCGTCACGCAGGGCATCGAGATGGCAAAGAGCTGGATCGAAACCAACCCCGTTCGAGCGATACAAACGCTTCAACTTGTCCGCGAACAGGCAGTGGAGATTGTCGCCAGCTTACGCAACATAATTGGTGGCTTGCGCCCACCTGCGCTGGAGGAATTGGGCTTGATCCCCGCACTGGAAATGCAGTTCGCGATGATTCCGGAAGCGAAGATAAAACTGACCACTAAAGGCGATCCGCGTCGCCTGGATGAAGCGCAGGAGTTAGCCCTGTTTCGCGCCGTGCAGGAGGCCCTCCGCAATATCGTGCGTCACAGTAAAGCAACCCATATCCATATTGATGCGGACTATCAGCCCCAGGGAGTTTCGCTCCAGGTACAGGATGATGGGTGTGGATTTCGCCCGCCGTCGCATCTGGGCGATCTGGCATTTCAGAAGCATTATGGACTGCTTGGCATTCAAGAGCGGATAACAGGCCTGGGTGGATCACTCACGATTGAAAGTCAGACTGGAAAGGGAACGTCTCTCAAGGTCTATTTGCCTACCAGCGCGGAAAACCAACCCAGTGGTCGCGTGCGTGATCCCGTGTGCAGCGCACTGATTGAATCACAGCAAGCCTACAGCAGCATCTCGTATCGTGGTGAAACGTACTACTTTTGCTGTCCGGTTTGCCAGGGCGCATCCCAGAAAGACCCCGATTTGTACCTCAACACAACACAATCCAAAGCGCCAATAAGTGATTGAGTAACCACGAGTAATCGGCGTTCAATACCCGCCAAATAGCGCATCACGCTATCTGAGAAAACCGCTACTCTACGAGGAACAGGCTCAGAAGAGATAAGCAGACCTTATCCTATTCAAAGGCCATGTGACGTATTCGTTCATCTACCACTATGGAGCGTGAAGAGCATGGCACAGTCCCATTGGCTGAGTCGTAGGGATTTCTTGAAGTTTGCGGGCATTGGCGCAGTGGGGGCTGCGACAAGTGACATGTCACCCGGCTTGTCATTCGTCAGCAAAGCCTTGGCGCAATCGAATGCCTCCCCTGATCTTGAAGTGCGGCTGCGTGCAGTTGAGCGTGAAGTCTCGATCCTACCGGGCACTCCAACGAAGGTATGGACATATCAGGGGGAAGTCTTACAGGGTGATGCAGCGGCATTACAGACGATCCCCGATTCGTATTTGGGCCCTATATTCCGCGTCCGACGGGGGCAGCGCGTGCGCATCCATTTTGTCAATGAGCTTCCCGAAGCGTCTATCATTCATTGGCACGGACTGGTGTTGCCTGAGGCAATGGATGCTCATCCACGTTATGCAATTGCCCCCGGCCAGACCTACGCCTATGAATTTGAGGTCATCAATCGTGCGGGAACCTACTGGTATCACCCGCATCCCCATGGTGCAACCGCGACCCAGGTCTACAAGGGGCTGGCTGGTCTGTTTATCGTGCGTGATGATGAAGAGGCTGCTGTCGGGTTGCCTGATGGCGCTTATGATCTGCCACTCGTATTTCAGGATCGTTCGTTTGATGCCGACAATCAACTGGCTTACATCACCGGCGGCATGATGACGCAGATGATGACCCAGATGATGGGTTTTCTCGGCGACCATATTCTCGTCAACGGCAAGCCGGAATTCGAGCTTGATGTCGAAGCTCGCGCCTATCGTTTGCGTCTGCTCAATGGGTCGAACTTTCGTATGTTGAAGCTCGGTTGGGAGGATGGTACGCCTCTGACAGTGATCGGAACGGACGGTGGACTACTGGAAGTCCCAACAGAACGCCCCTACGTGACTCTCAGTCCTGGTGAGCGCATTGAATTGTGGGTCGATTTTGGCGAATGGCCCGTTGGCGCGCAGCTGCTCTTGAAGAGCCTGTCTTTTCGGGGCGTTGAGATGGGTGGGATGATGATGGGTGGCATGGCAATGCCGGAATCCACCACCTTACCCCAGGGAGAGGAATACTCTGTGCTAAAGGTCAACGTCGTTCAGGAATCGACCGAGACTTCGCTGCTCCCTGAGCGTTTGTCGACAATCGAGCGTTACAGCCTGGAAGACGCGGTCAATTCGGGGACGCCGCGCACATTCGCCATTGCGATGCTCAACGAAGGTTGGACGCTCAACGGGCGCAGCTTCGAGATGGAAGCCGTGGCGGACGATGAAATTGTCCGGGCGAATACGCTTGAGGTGTGGGAGTTCGTTAACGTCGTGAACAGTGACGGCATGGGTGGGATGGGCAATATGCCGGGTCACAATATGGGGAACATGAGTGGCAGCAATGCGACGACTGAGGATCAGATGGCGCATCCGATGCACATCCATGGCGTTCAGTTCCAGATTCTGGATCGCATAATAGATGATGCCTTCCGTGACGGATGGGAGACCGTTAGCGCGGGCTACGTCGACGTGGGGTGGAAAGATACTGTACTTCTCATGTCGGGAGAACGGGTCAGGCTGCTCATGCGGTTTAGCGGTGATACGGGACTCTACGTGTTTCACTGCCATAATCTCGAACACGAGGATCTGGGCTTGATGCGTAACTATCGCATTGAGTAACCAGTCCCTGGATGCAACCACTCAAGACCGGCTGAGCCGGTCTTTTGTTTGGACGGAACCCGCCAAATAGCGCATGGCTTCTTCAGACGCGCGTAGTAGCCTTAAATCAGAGGGTTTTGCTGAAAGAACAAGCCGTGAGTGTCCCAATAGTGCGCCGCAACCTCTGGCATGACAGAGGCAAACTCACACTCCACGTCACCGGCATCGCCGCCGCGCTGATGTTGATCACTCTCCTAGTAGGATTTCGAGAGGGCCACACTGACTGCCTATATCGATCACGCGGGGGCAGATCTTGTCGTTTCGCAGATTGGCTCCCGGGGCTTGTTCTATGCGAACTCTGGTTTGCCCGCCACTCTCCACCAGGACATCGAAACTGTGCCGGGCACCACAGAGATCGGTCACGTCATCGTAGGCGACATGATATTCTCCCATGCAAGCATCAAATTGCCTGTACTCGTGATTGGCTACAATCCGGAAACAGGTTTTGGCGGCCCGTGGAACATCGGAAGCGGACGCACATTGCAGGCTGACGACGAGATCCTGCTCGACTCCTGGTTAGCATGGCGCAGTGGGGTAGCTGTCGGCGACCGTATAAATGTCTTAGGTAGCAAGTTTACCGTTGTCGGCTTAACCAGAGAAACAGCGTCATGGATGAGCCCGTACATCTTCATGCCGCTAGCTTCGGCGGAGGATGTGCTGCAACTGTCAGGTGATGCCAGCTTCTTCTTGCTGCGCTTATCCCCTTTGGCTAACCGTGATGTGGTTGCCGAGACCATCACGACGGAGTTTTCCGAAACGGCGGTCTTTACCCCTGATGAAATGGCGGCAACGGATCGCAAGTTTATGGCGACTATCCTTGACCGCCCAATTGCCGTCATGCTGATTATCAGCGCCGTCATTGCCATTGCGGTCACAGGTCTCATCATTTACACCAGCATCATCAACCGATTGGCAGAATTCAGCACATTGAAAGCAATCGGCTCCAGCAACAACTGGTTGCGTTGGCTTGTCATTCGCGAGACGTTGTCGCGCGCTTCGTTAGGATTTGTGCTCAGCTTGGCCCTGTCTTATTTGGCGGCAGAACTTATTGAGTATCTGTGGCCTCAGTTTACGGTCACTATCTGGCCTGAGATTATTCCGGTGATCGGTTTAGCAACACTCATTATGACGTTGGTATCCGCTTTGTGGCCCATTCAACAGATTGCCAACGTCGATCCGTCGGTTGTTTTCAAGGCGTAAGTGGGGGCAATCGTGGCGAAGTTAGCCTGGCGAAATCTTTTGCAGCAACGGCTACGCTTTGCGATCAGTGTGTGTGGGGTAGCCCTGGCTGTGCTCTTGATCCTCGTCATGAGCGGCGTGTTCGCCGGTTCGGAGGAACATGCCGTACTCTATATTCGCAATCAGCCTGTTGCGCTTTGGGCGATGCAAAATGGCGTTGCCAATCTCCACATGAGTTCATCCAGGTTGCCCGCCGACACAGTAGAACAGATTCAAGCGTTTCCCGGCGTAGACCAGGCGGTGGGCGTGCTTTACGCAAGCGCTGGCGTTGAGATTAGCGTCACGGTTATCTACAGCTACGTCTTCGGCATTGATTCAGATATCCCCTTTGGCGGCCCATGGTCTCTTGTCGAAGGTAGCGACAGTCCAGGTCTGAATGAAATCGTGATCGATAGGAACCTCACTCAACGCTATGGCCTGAGGTTGGGAGATTCAGTCAGCATACTCGGATTTCCACTAAGGATTACCGGGCTGAGCGAAGGGGCCTTTGGGATCGCCACGAATGTTGTGTTTGTCAACAAAACCGCAATGGCGCTTTTGATGGATGTCTCACCCCGCGCTGCCAGTTATGTGCTTATTCAGCCGGAGGTAGGAATCAACATAGCTCGCCTGGCTGCCGACCTGAATCAAGCGATCCCGGAAGCGAATTTCCTGACTGAAGCAGAATTTGTCGCCAGTGACCAGGAGATGATACGTCAAATGGGCGCTGACATTCTTCAGCTGATGAACGTGATTGCCTACATCATTGGTGTGTTGGTGATTGGCATCACCGTGTACACCGCAACGCTGGAGCGGGTCCGCGAGTTCGGCGTCTTGAAGGCCATTGGGGCAAGCATGGCTCAGTTGATGAGCACGGTATTCGTGCAGTCGTTTGTAATCGCGGGTGTCGGATTTTTCACGGGTGTCGTGCTGGCCTATCTTGTGTCGGCGCTTGTCGTGCAAATCTCGCCAGAAATCCTGATCCTAGTTGAGCCGTATCAGTGGCTATCTCATGTTCCGATCTTGATACTCGTTACGGCAGTGGCGTCATTGCTACCTTTACAACGAATCAGCAATGTCGATCCACTGGTCGTTTTTGAAGCATAGCGGTGACGAAAATGCGAACACAAATCAGCCTGGAGTTGAGCGGAATAAGCAAGGTTTACGGCAGTGGAAATACGGAAGTGCGTGCCGTAGACAATGTGGATTTGCAGATTAAACCCGGAGAGATTGTCTTGATCATGGGGCCATCGGGCAGTGGAAAGACAACGCTGCTCAGCATGGCCGGGTTACTCCTGAAACCAACAAGTGGTGTGGTCAGCGTCAATGATGTACTGACCTCCGCACTAAATCAGCGTCAACTCGCACAGCTACGCTTAAGATCCATTGGCTTTGTATTTCAGGCATATAACCTGATCGCGTCGCTATCCGCTCGTGAGAATGTTGAGCTTGTTATGAATATGGCCGGGACAAACGGCGCAAAGGCACCACAACGATCATTAGAGCTTCTCTCATTATTAGGGCTTGAACAACGTGCAGACCATCTTCCCGCCGACTTATCCGGGGGACAGAAACAACGAGTCGCCATCGCTCGCGCCCTCGCAAATGACCCACCGCTCATACTTGCCGACGAGCCGACCGGCAATTTGGACAGCAAAACCGGGCGTGAAGTCATGGAGCTATTGTGCTGCGGACTGGGACGTGTTCAAGGGCGCTCGATTGTAATCGTTACCCACGATCATCGCTTGAGAGAAATCGCAGATCGAGTGCTGTGGTTGGAAGATGGTCAGCTTCAAGCGAAAGCTGAGTTGACACCTGCGTAGTCCGACTAGCTCGCACGGCCTGGCCGTGTGTAACCCACTCCTTCGCATGGGCTATCGGCATAGGGATATCAGAGAAAGGTGACTTCAAATGATGATGGTGTTTGGTGGTCTCGTCGTCGTTTTGGCAGCGGTCGTCTGGCAGATGATTAATAACAACGCGAACGCTGTGCCTGAACAAAAGGAAAAGCGAAAAGGCGTGCCGCAAGCGGCAAGAGACATCCTTGACATACGTTTTGCCAAAGGCGAAATCTCGCGTGATGAATACATGACACTCCTTGAGGATATTGAGGATGATAAGCAATTCAGGCAGGGCTGACATGGATAACACGCGACAGGCCCGAGGGCGTGCCAGACAGCGCCAACAAGCGCGTCAGAGGCGATCCAACCGGCAGCCAATGGCAGTACGTAAAGCGATAACCGACGAGCAGCAGGCTAAGTCCGCTCGATGGCATGTGAATTGGGCGTCGATTCTGAAGGAGAAACGTCCTCAAGGTCTGAGAGTTTTTGTGCTCCCGGCGATTGCCTTTGTGTCCCTATTTCTCGTCAGCATCTTTTGGGGAGGGCGTACACCGCCGAACGTATTCGTACTCGATGTCGCGCTTGGTGGCTTGACGTATGAGGATGCGGCAGAGGCTTTGGAAACCATGTGGTCACAGGGCACTGTCATTCGCCTCACGGCTGACAATCGTGAGTGGGAAACGACGCCATCCGGGCTTGGTTTGCGTCTGGATACACAGGCTAGCCTACAAGCGACACAGGGCATCGGTCTGGCGGGAATCCCGTTCGGTTATTGGGTTGATCCGATGGTTTCAGTCGATCAGATGGCAATGCGCCAGTATCTCGAAGCGCTAGCAGATGACGTTTACGTTGCGCCGATCAACGCACGCTATGAATGGCAAAATGGCACCGTTGCAGGCATATCCGGTCAGAACGGCATCGCTCTCGATGTTGGTGCAACCCTGAGCAGGGTGCTCGCGTCCCCACTTGACATGCTTACCGATGATGTCGCGCTTGTCACTACTCCATTGCGGCCCGCGATAGGAAGCCCTGATAGTTTGCTGGAAATGGCAGAGCGGTTTGTGACTGCCCCGTTCGAACTCACAGCCTATGATCCCTTCGGAGATCGGCATGTGAGTTTTACGGCTTCTCCTGAGACGTTAAGCACCTGGATTGAGGCAGGAGAAAGCAACCTGGTTGCGCGAAATGTCCCTGTATCAGATTACGTCAATACCCTGAACAGCACGTCTGCATCCGGATTGTCGGAAGGTAGCTTCCTGGACTCCGAAGACGTGATTGGCGCCATCAATCTTTCGCTCGCCACGGGTTCCACACAGGCGCAGGTGCAGATGCGTTTTGATCCCACGACTTATGAGGTCGTTGCCGGCGACACGGGCTATCGAATCGCCCGCAAAACGGGCATCCCCTTTTTCCTGATCGAAGAAGCCAATCCTGATCGGGACTTAGGTGTAATATCGCCCGGCGATGTGATCAATCTGCCGTCGCGCGATGTCACGCTGCCATTGCCTGTCGTAGCCAATAAACGCATCGTGGTCGATCTGGAAACCCAATCATTGGTTGCTTTTGAGGATGGTCAGGCGGTTTTCAGTTGGCAGATTTCGTCCGGGATTGACGAGGCTCCCACCTCACCGGGCGTCTATCAGATTCTGAACCATGAGCCTGTTGCGTATGGCAGCAGCTACACTTTGTGCGGTGATGCTGGTTGCGGGCAGTGGGAAATGAACTGGTTCATGGGTATTTATGAAGCCGTACCGGGATTGGTCAATGGGTTTCACGGAGCGGTATTGCTGCCGAATGGCGGCTATCTCGGCGGCAACACTGTAGGCACGCCGTACACATTGGGCTGTGTGATGTCACAAGATGAGCAGGCACGGCAGCTTTATGATTGGGCAGATGAGGGCACTATCGTCGAAATCATTTCGAGTGAGTTCCCCCCGCAAAGCGAACTCGCACGCCAAGTTGGAGCCCGTGCCTTTGCGAATGATGACAGCCCATCGAGTTATATGTAAATCGTCAGCACGTTTGGATGGAACAAGGAGGAACGAACGTTGCTACTCAAGTCACGTCTAGTCTGGATTGGATGTGACCTGGAGACTGTGTTTGAAGCGCATCACTGGCGCAAACTTAAAGGCGAGGATGACAGTTTCACCGCCACCATCCCTGACCTTACAAAGATGCTCCTGTGAGGTCGTGTAATGCCTTCTGTGGGCAGTTTCGCTCGCTCTCCTATGATGCACTTCGAATCAGTGCGTTCACGCAGGAAAGACACGAAGTCCGAGTTCAAATCTCAAACTGGCGCGCACGAAAGTGAAGCCCTCTCCAATCTTGGCGATTCCCAAACCGGTTGTCCAAGTCATTTGTTGATGCTCCGACAGTTACGGCGCAATTAGAGACGGCAATCGCGTATTACAGTTGAAGCCATATAGAAGTATTGGCCCGCGGCCTAAGGTCGAACCCGCGATCCAATTCTCTCGAATGTGCAAGAATCAAAAAGCCCGCTGTGATGCAGCGGACTTGTCATATTGAGCAATTTCGTTATACATATTCGGGGCCGACGGGGGTCGGACGCTTGTGTGTACAAAGTGGCTCTGGTTCCACCTCTACGCCAATGGTGGAAGGGTGGTGCTCCTGCCTGAATTTACCACATCTGTCTACATTCTCCGGGCGGTTGACACCGCCCTTTTCATTTTGGAAGCCGCTTGATGGCGGTCTGCAAGCAGTTCATCAGCCAGATCATCTCATCCCACCCCCTTGGTGTCTCACGACTTCTGAGCCTTTAAAGACCACCTGGCGCTTTGGGCCTTCGGATGGTTGCGTGGGCAGCTTTTCACTAGCCTTCGCGCGACTGACTACTCCTCGCTGGCGTATGGATAGGCCCATGGGGGGAGAAGCTGGCGCAGTTCGGTATCAATCACGCCGCGATCGGTAAACTTCACAAATGGGCTGACACTCAGGCTCATGATCGACAGCAGCAAGAACGGACGTTGATGGGTCATGCCCAACCCACGTAGCGCTATCTCTATCGCCTCAAGCTTTTGAGCAACCTCCGGCACCGGCGCATCGCTCAACAGACCAAAATATGGCAGGGGCAAGCTTGCCAACAGGTCATCGTTCCGCGCCACAGCCACCCCGCCGCCCAGCGCATGAACCTCCTGAGCTGCCCGGCTCATCGAAACGGCGTCGCGCCCGATCACCAACAGATTGTGGCAGTCATGCGCCACTGTACTGGCGAAGGCCCCGGCCTCTAGCCCGGTATTCTTGATAATGCCAACCATCTGTGACGACCCATCGCGCGCGAAGATCGAGGCCAACGCCAGCGCATCGCCATCTTCAAACACCGGGTTCCCATCGTGATCGACGGTGACGCTGATCTGTTCCAGTTGAGTCAGGGTGGTCAGCGCGTTCTGGATGACGACGGCGTTGGCCATGACCGGGGTCGTGCCGGGCTGTGCCGGGGTTAGGCGGAAGGCCTTCGGTTCCAACGGGCCGGGGACAGCATACTCCGCAGGCATGGGTGGCAGGTTGGGCCACTGCACCGGCGCGATGCTCCCCTGTTGGGCGATGCGCTCACCATCGACATAGACTGCTTCCGGTGGGAACGCAACCAGATCACGCATCAGCACGAAATCAGCGCAGAAACCGGGGGCGATGCCGCCGGTATTCCGCAGGCCCATGTAGCGCGCCGGGCGAATCGAGGACGAAGCCCAGGCTTCCAGCGGCGGGAGATTGTGCTGGATGGCAAGCTGCAGAATGCGCGAGAGATGCCCTTCGATCAATAGCGGCGGTTCAAGATCGTCGGTCACCAGGAAGACGCGCGAACGATCCGGCAAGTTCATGACCGTCGCCATATTCTCCGGGGTGATCGACTTGGTTTGCAGCATGACGGCCAGCCCTTTAGATATCTGCTCCTCGATCTTCTCTGGGTAGGTCAGCGTGTGGTCCGAGCCGACGCCATATTCAAGATACTCCGAAAGCTCTGTCCCGCGCAGGGTGGGGATATGCCCCTCCACCATCAGACCCGCCCGCCAGGCTGCCCGGACGATAGCTTGAAGGCGTTCGTTGTCGCCCATCAGGCCCCGGTAGTCCATGACCTCGCCCAGCGCGATCACGGATGGATCCTCGGCCAGCCTGGTAATCACGTCGGCGCTGAAGACCTGCCCAGTCCATTCATACTCGGGATCCGTGGCCGGGACGCAGCTCGGGATCGAGTGGTAGATTTTCAGCGGCAAATTGCGCGAGGCGGCGAACATCCAGCGCACGCCTTGTTCTCCGGCGACGTTGCCGACCTCGTGCGGATCGCTCAGAATGGTGGTCGTACCGTAAGGCAGCACGGTTTCGGCAAAGCGGCGCGGCGTAATCAGGCTGGACTCGATGTGCATGTGCGATTCAACCAGGCCAGGAGCCAGGAACAGACCGTTTACATCCTGACGCACGGTGGTGGTGAAGTCGTCCGGTGGCACACCTTCCTCGACGTAAGCGAAATGGCCCCCACGAATGCCGACCCAGCCTTCGAAAAAACGCAGCCGGAAGACGTCGGCAATTTGCGCGTTATAGAGAATCAGATCGAGGGTCATGAGCTTCGCCTTGCCTCCAAAATCTGCACGGCGCGCAGCGCAATGCGGATCACTTTGCGCTCGCCCTCGAAATACAGTGCCTCTTTTTCGGCCAGGGTCGGTTGTTCCGGCAGCCAGATATTCGAATCGGTCGCCACGACGCACCCTACCTGGACGTGGCGGCAGGTCCCGACGATGAACATAGTCGAAGCTTCCATCTCGGCAGCCACGATCCCGGCGTCCTTCAATTGCTCATTGAGGTCGGCATCGCGCCGGTAGAAGGCATCGCGGGAGAAACCGATACCCCAGCGGCAATTCTCACCACTATCCTGTGCCGCCTGGATCAAGGCGTTAGTGACTTCCAGGTCAGCCACTGCCGGAAACTCCGGCGGTAAGTAGGCATTCGACGTGCCTTCGCCACGAAAGGCTGCGGTCACGACAACCGGCGTGCCGATAGGAATATCCGGCTGCCGTCCGCCGGACGACCCGACACGGATGAAGACCTCTGCGCCGATGTTGGCGAGTTCTTCAATAGCGATGGCCGAAGATGGCCCGCCGATGCCGGTCGAGCAGACGCTGACGCCGACCCCCGCCGATTCGCCGGTATAGATGGTGTATTCGCGGTTCTGCGCGACAAGTCGCGCACCCTCCATCTGTTCGGCGATCCGTCCGGCACGGGCCGGGTCGCCGGGCAGCAGGACGTAGCGGGCCACATCGCCCGGTACACAGCGAATATGCTTCTGAACTTCTGGTTTCTCAGACACAGGTTTTCCTTAGGTCTTGGGCATGACAATGAGCTGCTGCGGGTTGAGCAGCAGATGCGCCGGGCCGGGGTCGAAACGCAACTGATCCTCTGGCATACGCACCTTGAACTCGCCCTGAGCGCTCTGCACGACGTATTCCACTGCGCTGCCCTGGAAGGTGCGCAGCAGCACCTCGACCGGGAGGCTGTTTGCGGCAGGAGCCGCGGCAAGTTGTGCGGCCTCAGAGCGGAAGTAGACCCACACGTCGTTGCCGGGATTCAGATCGTGATCAGCATGGATGGCCGTAAACGAGCGACCTGCGGCCTGAAGCTGTGTTTCACCGTTTTGCACGGCAGTGACAGTCCCGGCGAAGTGATTCTCGAAGCCAAGAAAATCAGCCACAAAGGGCGTCGCTGGCTGCTTATAGATTTCTTCCGGGCTGCCGCTCTGCTCGATGCGGCCCTGATTCATGACGACCACCCGGTCGGAGATCGCCAGCGCTTCGATCTGGTCATGGGTGACGTAGAGTGTGGTCACACCCAGCCGCTGCTGCAAGCGGCGGATCTCCGTGCGCATGGTGACGCGCAGCTTGGCATCCAGGTTGCTCAGCGGTTCGTCCAGCAGGAGCAGCTGCGGCTCGATCACGACGGCACGGGCCAGCGCTACGCGCTGCTGTTGGCCACCAGAAAGCTGGGCCGGTCGTCTGCCGCCCAGGCCTTCGAGGTCTACCAGTTTGAGCGCTTCGGCGACCCGGCGGTCACGTTCAGACCCCCGCACACCGCGCATGCGCAGGCCAAAAGCGATGTTCTGTGCGACGGTCAGGTGCGGGAAGAGGGCATAGCTCTGGAAGACGAGACCAATATCGCGCTGGTTGGGCGGGATTCGGGTGACATCGCGCCCGGCGACGGTGATCTGCCCGCTGGCCGGTACAACAAAACCCGCCACCGCGCGCAGGGTAGTGGTCTTGCCGCAGCCACTTGGCCCCAGCAGCGACACGAGTTCGCCGCTGTGAACGGTCAGATCGTAGTGATCGAGCGTCGGGACGCCCTTTTCATACTCAACGCGCAGATCGGTAATTTCCAGCATAGCTCACACAAACTGCGACAGGCCGAGCACACGCTCGGCGGCCTGCACCAGCACAATCGAGAAGATTATCAGTAGGGTCGACAGCGCCGCGATGGTCGGGTCAAAATAGTATTCCATATAGCTGAGCATGGCAATCGGTAGGGTCTGGATGCCCGGCCCGCTCAGGAAGACTGAGACTGGCACGTTGTTGAAAGAGGTGATGAAGCCCAGGATGAAGGCAGCGGCGATCCCCGCGCGGATATTGGGCAGCACGATCAGGAAGAAGGTGCGCAGCCGGTTCGCGCCCAAGTTGATGGCGGCTTCCTCGACCGAGGGGTCCAGGTTGCGCAGACTTACCGAGACGACGCGCACGGCATAGGGAAACAGAATGGCAATGTGGCCGATCAGCAAGCCGCTGACGATGTTGAACTTACCGAACAAGACGAAGAATTGCAGCATCGACAGGCCGATCACCAGCCCCGGTACCAGGATCGGCAGCGAAAACACTGTTTCGACCAGTCCTTCGCCTGGAAAGTGAAAATGCGTCAGCGCATAGGCGACCGGCGTACCCAGGATCAGCGCGATCGCCGTCGCCAGCAAGCCGAGCTGTAGGCTGGTCCAGAAGCTGTAGATGAACTGCTCCGTGGCGAAGACGTTGGCAAACCAGTTCAATGAAAAACCCTGTGGCGGAAACGAGAGCGTCGATTCTTCACCGAAAGCCGCTGCAAAGATAATCAGAAAAGGGCCGAGCAGGAAAAAATAGACAATGCCCAGACTGACATAATACCAGCGTGATCGTTTCATATGCTCACCGTTGCGCTGCTGGTTTGGGCCGGAAGAGGCGAACGATCAGATTGACGGCCAGCGCAGTTGCGATCATGACAACGGCGACGACAGTAGCGCCCTGTTCGTCGAAAGCCATCAGCGCGCGCTGCCGCAGCAGGGTCGAAAGCATAAGCATGCGGTTGCCCCCCAGAATAACCGGCGTGACATAGGCCGTGATCGAACCGGTGAAAACCAGCGTCGCCCCCAGGACCAGACCATCCGCTGAGAGCGGCACGATCACCCGCAGAAAGGTCGTCAGGCTGTTCGCGCCCAGGCTACGTGCCGCCTGCTCGATGTCCTCCGGGATATTTTCCATTGCGCTGACCAGCGAGAGAATCATCAGCGGCAGAAACAACTGCGCCAGACCGAGGATAATCGCGCCTTCGGTGAAGATGAGTCGGGCAGGCTGGTCGATCAGGCCCAGGCCGAGCAAGACGTTGTTAATCAGGCCAGTGCGTCCCAGGATGATAAGCCAGGCATAGGTGCGCGCGACCGGGTTGGTCATCAGCGGCAGGATCACGAGTGACATCGCCAGCGTCCGGCGGCGGGCTGGCATCCGCGCCAGGAAGTAGGATGCCGGGTAGGCCAGCACGATGTCGATGATCGTGATCGTTAGGCCTAGCCGCAGTGTCCGCACGTAGATAATCTGCGAAGTTTCCCGCTGGAAGAAATCGCCATAACCGGCCAGCGTGAGACGGCCTGTCTCTGGGTCTTGCACGCTCTGGGCCAGGAGAAAGAGCAGCGGTAGCACAAAGAATATGAAGATGAACAATAGGGCTGGCAGAACCAGTATCGTGATTGTCCGGCGCATAAGGTTATAAAATGCTGATGGGAACCATCGCTCCCACCAGCATCAAAATCCCTTTCGCTTACTGCAGCATGATCTCGTTCCAGCGCTCCAGCCATTCGTCGAGTACTTCGTTGATCGCGCCCTGATCCATGAAGACAAGGTTGTCGATCAGATCTTTGCCGTAGGTTAGCAGCGGTGCGATGTCGTCCGGCACTTCCACTGTCATGTTGGTGGGCGAATCGACCAGATCCAGCGCCTCAGCTTCCTGCACATCAGCCGAAATCAGGAAATCGATATAGGCATGGGCCAGATCTGCGTTTTCGGTGCCTTTGACAATGCTCACGACAATCGGGTCGCCGACTACGCCTTCCTCAGGTATGACGAATTCAATCTCCACACCGGTCTCCATGAGGTTGCCGCGTGCGAAGCTCGAATAAGGTGAGGCCCAGACCTCTTCCTGCTGGTACAGGGCAACCAGATCGGCACTGCGCGTGTAGGTCGTCACCAACTGCTTCGCCAAGTCCGGCATGACTTCCCATCCGAGTTCCCAGTCGTCAGGATTGGTCGGGTCGCCGCCCATCGCCGCCGCCATCATGATGATGTTGGCCGGGCCAAAGGTGGTGGACATCTCTGGTACGGTGACGTAGCCTGTCAGGTCTTCGCGCAGCAGGTCCCCCCAGGACGTAATCGGCTCCTCAACCATGTCCGAGCGATAGGCCAGGGCATGACTATTGATGGCATAACCAATACCCATGTTATCGCCCAGCGGGTCCTTGGCGAATTCGTAGAGGTCATTGTAATTTTGCAGCATCTCCGGATCAATCGGCTCAAGCAGGCCCAGGGTCTTGGCCCGCACGGCAAAGGCGCCCGCGAAATGAACGACATCGACTTCGGTGTTTTCGCCCATCGCTTCCAGCCGAGCCAACCGTTCGGAGTTGTTGCCTGATTCGTAGATCACATCGACGTTGTACATTTCTTCGAAGGGTGCGGTAACGTTCTTGTCGATCAGATCCTGGTTGAAACCAAAGGTCGAAACGACCAGGGTCCGCATGTCATCCTGTGCGGCCAGCGGTGTCGAGATCATCAGCGCCAGCAGCAACACGAGGATCGATAGGATCGTTATTTGTCTGGTTCTCACGATTCCCTCCCGTGTGGTTAATTGTGGCCGAGAGTATAACACGGATCACGCTACCTGCAGGCTTCATTGTGCACAAGACAGACAGCAAACTTTTAACAGGTATGCACAGAATCAGATGTGCTTCGCGAGTGAGTGGAGGAAGTTGCGAGAAGTCGGGTTACCATAAGTCGTCGTTCGTCTAATCGAAGCAATTCATCGTGGATTCGCTGTTGATGAACGGTCGAACCCGCGATCCAATTCTCTCGAATGTGCAAGAATCAAAAAGCCCGCTGTGATGCAGCGGACTTGTCATATTGAGCAATTTCGTTATACATATTCGGGGCCGACGGGGGTCGGACGCTTGTGTGTACAAAGTGGCTTTGGTTCCGCCTATACGCAAATGGTGGAAAGGTGGTGCTACTGCCTGAAACTACGACTTACGTCTACATCCTCCGGGCGGTTCACACCGCCCTTTTCATTTCGGATGTCGCTGCATAGCATTTTGCCAGCAGTTCATCAGCCAGATCGTCTCTTCGCGACTCATCACGAGTTCGGGCACGGTGCCGTTCACGACTTTGTACGCCTTTCCCATCCAGAATCCCCCATCCAGAGTGTGCCCTTGTTCACTTCGTAATCGTAGACGAAGATCGCGTGCTCGCAGTATTCGTTCTCGTAGTATCCGTGGTAGCGCTTGCGAATGTCGCCGTCAATGTGTGGAGGCTTCCCGCAGGACTTGATGTCATAGTTCAAAACCGTGAACAACGGACGCGAATCTGGCATGTTTGTGCTCGAGGCAAACTTCAAGTGGTCGAGAACGTCGGCTTCAGGCGGGAAAACCGAACGCTGTTCTTCCCGGCTGGTCCCAATTTTCGCCTTGAAGGTGAGATCAAGAACATTGTGATGGTCGTTGGCAAGACTCATCACTTTTGGACGGAGCATCAGCAGTGTAAGTCCCGCGCCTAATCAAATCTGGCTGAATTCGTGGAAAACTTGTTGAAGTCCACACCGAGATCAGAATCGGAGTTGCGTTCTATCTGCAACATGCCCGCGCAACCGGGCTGTGGTCGCAGTGACGATGATGACGAAGTCAAAGCTCAGTGTATCGCTCTTGATTGCCGCCCAAATCAGCTTTCGCTGAGTCTGGAGATCGCGAACACCCTGCGTCAGTCCGCCGCTGGAACCACAATTGTTCTGATTGGGAGCCTGCTCATCTTCGATTATGCTCGTTTGACTTCTATGGGCTGATTGAATTCACTCGTGGTGATCTGTCTTGGTTGGCAAAATTGTGAACAATATTGTCAAATATATTGACAACATTTCCGATTGATGTTACTTTCTATCCATCAAGAAAGGACGCGAGTGTGGCGAAGCGGACGGTTGACACGTACAAGATCCTAAGAGACAAGATTTTGTCTGGGGAATTTCGGCCAGCCCAAAGATTGACTGAAGCCAAGGTTGTTGAAGAACTAGGGGTCAGCCGAAATCATGTGCGTATGGCTTTTCAACGTCTTGTCGCCGACGGCTTGATTGATTTGCAGCCCAACCAGGGCGCAGCGGTCACCGATGTCACCCTGGAGTCGATTCTAGATGTCTTCGTCGCGCGCGAGGCCCTGGAACTGGAAGCATACCGCCGGGCGTTTTCACGAATGACAAAGGGTAATCTCGCGAAGCTCGAAGAACTGATTGAAAAAATGCGGACGGCAATCGATGAAAATGATTTTGATCTCTATTCATCTTCTGCCATTAATTTTCGCGTCCTGATTCTCGATATTTCTGATAGTCCGCATCTCAGGCAGCTTGCCGACAGCCTGTTGCTGATCACGGGGCGGGTCGTCCTGCGGAAGGTTATGATCCCATTGCGTGGGAAAAGTTCTTTAGCTGAGCATGAGGCGCTGCTGAATGCGCTCAAGGGAAACAACCTGGGAGGTATTGATACGGCCTTTCGCAGACACATGGCGAATCTCAAAGCAGATATTGAGCAGTATTGGGATATTATCAGACCCTAAATAGAGCAGTCTCGCACAACTTGCGCGGTTTAGGAACCGACCAGTCTGAATGCTACGTCCAAAGTGGAAGCGTTGCTCTGCGCTAACTTATCTGACGTTTGTGAGTGACTAACGTGCTGTCAAAAACGCACTAGAGCTTCGTTGTTCGAGATAGATTTCTGAGAAAGCTTTGCCCTTATGCCAGCGCTATTGCAAGTAGAAAAGATCGTCAAGGATTTTGGCGGCTTACGAGCGCTCTCGAACGTATCGTTCAGCGTCGAACGCGGTGAAACGGTCGGGCTGATCGGTCCCAACGGTTCTGGAAAGTCGACATTGTTCAACATCATCACCGGGACGTTCCGCGCAACAGAGGGAACTATCCGTTTCAACGGTGAGACTATATCAGGGCTGCCCGCGCATCAAATCGCCAAACAGGGCATCGCCCGAACTTTTCAGGCGGTACGCCCATTCATGCACCTGACGGCACTGCAAAATGTCCTGATCGGCAGTATGTATGGATCACGGACGACGCACGGGCGTGATCAACTTCGAGAACAGGCCTATGCCGCCCTAAAAACGGTCAATCTGGCACACAAGGCAGAGCGAGAAGCGCAGCACCTCACGGTAATGGAACGCAAGTGGCTGGAAATCGCCCGTTCCCTAGCGACCGATCCCCAATTGATCCTGCTGGATGAATTCATGGCGGGACTGAATCCGACCGAAGTTTCCGAAGCCGTCGAATTCATCAAGCGCCTCAAAGACCGCAATATCACGGTGATCGTCGTCGAGCACATCATGAAGGCCATCATGAGTTGCAGTGAACGGATCATCGTCTTGAACGCAGGGACGAAGATCGCCGAAGGCTTACCGGCAGATGTGGTGAGTAATCCAGAGGTCATTAGCGCGTATCTGGGAGACTCGCATGTTCATCATTGAAAATCTGCACGTCAGTTACGGCGAGCTACAGGTGCTGTGGGGCGTCTCCCTCAAAGTGCCACAAGGGTCAATCGTCGCCTTGCTCGGCTCGAACGGCGCAGGCAAGACGACAACCCTCAAGACTGCCATGGGGATGATGAAGCCGACACAAGGTCGCATCAGTTTTCGCGACCAGGACCTCACCCTAATACCAACCCATAAGATCGTTAATTCGGGCTTGTTTCTCGTGCCTGAGTGGCGTGGAACTTTTGCCACGCTATCCGTACTGGAGAACCTTGAACTCGGTGCGTTTCCATTACGTGCGCGCCCCTTCAAAGACAAGACGCTGGAACACGTTTTCGAGCTGTTCCCGCGCTTGCACGAGCGCCAATCCCAACGAGCCGGGACATTGAGCGGCGGTGAACGCCAGATGGTTGCTATCGGTCGGGCGCTCATGGCGAAACCGGACATGCTCATGCTCGATGAACCGTCGCTCGGACTTGCTCCCCTGATCGTCCAGAACACCTTCAAACTGATCGAGCGCCTTTGTCGTGAAGAAGGATTGACCGTGCTGGTGGTTGAGCAGAATGTCAACATCGCCCTGGGCATCGCAGATTACGGCTACATTTTGGAGAATGGCGCGATCGTCGGCGAAGGAACCACTGACAATCTGCTAGCCGATCAGCGCATACAAGAAGCTTATCTTGGAATTTGAGCGGGACTGTTATGTCGATTGAGACAATTGTTCAAACCCTCTTATTTGGCGCTTTGATCGGCTCGCTTTACGGGCTGGCAGCGCTAGGGCTGTCAATCGTTTTTGGCGTGCTGAAAATCCTCAACGTAGCACATGGCGAATTGATCATGCTTGGGGGCTATGGGTCGTTCTGGGCGTTCAACCTGCTCGGACTCGACCCCTATCTCTCGCTCCTGATCGTCGTACCGGGGCTGTTCCTGATTGGGCTTGCACTGCATTTTGGGTTGTTCGCGCGTGTGGTGCGCTTCGACGAAGAAGACCGCATCAAGAACTCGCTGCTCATCGGCTTCGGCTTGACCCTGATCCTGCAAACGCTCGCGACGCACCTCTTCACCGCTGACGAGCGCAGCATCACGACTTCCTATTCCACCGCTGCGTGGGAAATACTCGGCATACGCCTGCCGCTGGTTCGCTTTTCCGGGCTGATCATCGGCATCATCGTGGTGGTCGCTCTGCGGTGGTTTTTGCGTCGTACCTATTGGGGCAAAGCCATCCGCGCCACCGCCGAAGATTGGCGGACTGCCGCGCTCGCAGGCATCGACATTCGCCGTACCTACCTCGTCACGTTCGCGCTGGGCGCAGCCTTGGCAGGGCTGGCCGGCATGCTTGTGACCCTGCAGGGTAGTGTGAGCCCGAACATCGGCTTGCAGTGGACACTCAAAGCCCTGATCGTGGTCGTCCTCGCCGGACTAGGCAGCGTGCCGGGGACGTTTCTGGCGGGCGTCCTGCTAGGCGTGGCGGAATCTGCCAGCGCCCTCGCCTTTGGCGGTGCGTATCGCGAACTCGTCGGGATCGTCATCTTCCTCATCATCCTCAGCATCCGCCCGCAAGGATTGTTCGGAGGTTCCCATGCTTAACTGGAGAACCGGAGCAATCCTGCTGCTGGTTGTCGCCCTAATCGCGCTGCCCCAGCTACCCTTCGGTGAAAAAGACCTGCTTACCTTGCTAATCTCCTTGTTCATCCTGGCGGCGTTGTCGTCAAGTTGGAACATCCTCGGGGGCTTTGTCGGGCACATCAATCTGGGGCATGGCGCGTTTTTCGGGATCGGCTCGCTGGTGACGCGCAGCCTGTGGCTGGATCAGGGTTGGCATATCCTCGCTGCCCTCGCCGTCGGCGGAGTCGTCGCCGCCATTGTGGCGTTGATTGTGGGCGCGCCCGCCCTGAGGCTGCGAGGGACATATTTCGCTATAGGTACGCTGGCACTGGCAGAAGCGATGCGCCTGACCGTGGGCAATGTCCTGCCGCGCGTCTCACGGTTGCCGGGGCCGGAACTGCGCGTCTACGACATCGAGCCGCGCTACTACTTGGCGCTAGTCGTGCTGGCGCTGATCGTCGGGGTCTCCGTGTGGTTGAGCCGGTCGAGAATCGGACTTGGCATGATGGCTGTACGCGAAGACGAGGAAGCGGCACGGTCGCTTGGCGTCAATGTATTTCTGCACTCAATGTTGGCATTTGTCTTGAGCGCTTTCTTCGCAGGGCTGGCGGGCGGCGCGTTCGCCTTCTTCCATGTTGGCTACTACCCAAACTACACGTTTGGTCCCGTCTGGACATTCGATGCGGTCATTGTCACCTATGTCGGCGGTGTGGGCACGGTGGCGGGCCCTTTGCTTGGCGCAATCTTCTTTGTGCTGATCCGGGACGTGCTGGCAGCCAATCTGGTCAATATACATCTGATCATCTTTGGCATCCTGTTCATTGCAATCGTTTTGCTGCTGCCGGGCGGGTTCGTGGAACTACTCAAGCGACGAGGACAACGCTTGATTCCGGCTGGCGCGTCGACCGAGCACTAGACGGTGCTGGTTGGTCTGGCAGCCCTTAATAATTGGTGGTGACGGAGCGTGTTTCGCTTCGGAATAGAACTGAGAATAGAGGAGGAGTTGACATGAAACGTTTGTTATTTGCAATTGCGTTGATCGTGCTGTTCTTGCTGTCAAGTATCAGCGCGGTCGCTCAGGACAATGGTCCTGAGTTCATCGAGTGGGGGGCATCTATTCCCCTTTCCGGGCGCTATGCGGGACCCGCAGCGCAGGTTGAGCGGGGCTACCGGATGGCGGTTGACAACATCAACGCCGATGGCGGCATCTACGTGGAGGAGTACGGACGGCAGATTCCCATCAACCTGACCATCTTGGACGACGAATCAGACCCCGTGAAGGCGGTCAGCAACCTGGAAGATCTGTACAGTAATAACGACGTGGTCGTCTACCTCGGCGGTTTTGGCAGTGACATGCACGCCGCTGCCGCCGCCGTCGGTGAAGTGAACGCAACGCCCTATATCGGCGTCGCTTTTGCGCTGTGGGATATCCACCAGCAGGGCTACCACTATCTGTTCTCGCCGTTTCCCAAGTCGCCAGACATGAGCCGCGTGACTTTTGAACTGCTCAATACTCTGGACGAGGACATTCGCCCGACGCGGGTCGGCATTTTGCAGGAATCCACCGACTGGGGCATCGAGTTTGCATCATTCTGGACTGAAGACGCCGAAGCAAATGGCTACGAAATCGTCGCTCACGAAGAATATACGCCGGGAACACAGGACTTCAGCGATCTGATTCTGGCGATGCGCGACGCAGACGTACAAATCTTGCTGGCGCTGCCCAGCCCGCCCGATGGCATTGCCATCGTGACGCAGATGGCGGAGCTTGGTTGGGTGCCGCCTTTCTCCAACATCATCCGCGCGCCAGATGCGCCCACATGGATTCAAGCGCTCGGTTCGAATGGCGACTACGTTGCGTTCATGCCCGGTTGGCACAACGCAATGGCGTTTGAAGGCGTCGATGCGCTGAACGAACAGCACATCGAGATGATGGGACGTCCCGCAGACCCACTCGTCGGTCCGGCGTATGCGACTGTCCAGATCACGGCGGCAGCTGTCGAAGCTGCCGGGACTCTCGACCGTGACGCTATCCGCGACGCGATGGCTGCAACCGATATGGATACGGTCATCGGTCATGTGACCTTCAATGAAGATGGTACGGGCAATGTCCCGACCGCCATCCTGCAATATCAGCATGGTCGTGCCGAGCTGGTCTACCCACTCGAATTCGCGACCGCCGATCTGGTTTATCCCGCCCCTCCCTTTGAGGAACGTGAGGCGATAGGCGACTGAGATTCCAAAGTGGCGAATGGGGATGGAGCATTGTGTCTTCATCCCCTCAAAGAAATTGTCTAGAAAGCGGGACAGCATGACGGACCAAACAGACGCCTTCAAGCGGCTTGCCGAACATTCCGCCGCGACGATCCACGAGGCGATTGGAAAGCAGGGCGCGCTGCCCTCCGCTCTGAAGCCCATTAGCCCGGCAATGAAGCTGGCAGGTCGAGCCTACACAATCGACTCAATGCCTGGCGACAACTACCTGCTGCACCGCGCGGTCGCGAATGCAGAACCCGGCGATGTCCTGGTCGCCCGGATGTCAGGTTACTTTGAAGCGGGCTATTGGGGCGAAATACTGTCAGTTGCGGCGATGGAGCGTGGCATAGCGGGTCTGGTCATCGACGGCTGCGTCCGCGATGCCGACGCTATCGAACGTCTCGGGTTCCCCGTGTTTTGTCGTGGGCTGTGCATTCGCGGGACGACGAAGCACGGCGACGGCTCACTGAACTGCCCCATCACCATCAATGAGGTCACGATTGCGCCGGGTGACTTTGTGCTGGGCGACCGCGATGGTATCGTCGTGGTCCCTGCCGCCAGAGTTGCCGAAGCTGCCGAAAAGTCTGAAGCGCGAGTGGGAAAAGAAAACAGCACCTTCGCACAGCTTCGTTCGGGAAAGACAACCCTAGAGATATACGGGTGGAAGTAGGCGACTATGCATGTCGCGATACTGGGTATCGGCGAAGTGGGGTCAACCCTGGCCCGTGACCTGCTTGCGCAGGGTGTCACGGTTACAGGCTGGGATCCGAACCCGCGTAATTTGCCTGACGGACTACACTTTGCTGACAGCAACCCCGACGCCGCCAAACAAGCAGATCTGATTCTGAGCGTTAATCTGGCGGCCGTCGCGGTCGACGTCGCTCGAGAAATCTTGCCAGTCTTGAAAGCGAAGCAAATCTACGCTGATATGAACACCAGCGGGCCGACGGTCAAGCAGAATGTTGCGCTGCTGTTCGAAGGCGGTGAGTTTGTCTTCACCGACGTTGCCATTCTGGCACCCATCGCGTTGGAGGGTATTCGGACGCCATTATTGGCGAGTGGTCCGGGCGCTGCCCAATTTGCTGAAGTGTACGAACCGTTTGGCGCGCCGATCAAGGTGTTCGATGAACCGGCTGGTCATGCTGCCACGCTCAAACTCGTCCGCAGCATCTTCTATAAAGGTCTCGCGGCCGTTGTCATGGAAACGCTCGAAGCTGCCCAAAAGGTCGGGCTCACCGCTTATGCACGTGAGCAGATGTTGACCATCTTGCAGAACGAGCCGATGATCGACCGATTTGTCAACGGTAGCCGCAAACATGCACGTCGCCGGATTCACGAGATGGATGCGGTTATTGAACTACTGGACTCGATTGACGTTAAAGCGCATTGCAGTTTGGCAGCGCGCCAACGCTTGTCTGAATTACTGGAAGGGGAAGCATTCGAATGAGCAACAGCCTGCCAATCTCGCAACGGGCACGCGACGTTGTCAAAGGCGGTTTTGACTTGCATGTCCACAGCGGACCCGATGTCATGAAGCGGATCGGCAGCGATCTCCAGATTGCCCGCGCCTTTGAGGCGCAAGGTCTAGGGGGATACGTCATCAAGCATCATTACTCTGAGACGGGCGGGCGGGCTGCCCTTGCGCGCGAAGCTGTTCCCGCTGTCAAGACAATGGGGTCGATCACCCTCAATGCGGCAGTTGGAGGCATGAACGCCCTCGCCGTTGAAATGGCTTCACGCGATGGCATCAGCGTTGTTTGGTTTCCAACGGTCGATGCTGAAAACGAGGCGAAACAACTTCATGAATATGCGCCGGGTGTGCCACCACCGCAGTGGGTACGTCTCCAAAATGAACTGAAGGAAGAGGGATTGCTTAAGGGAACAATCTCGGTAGTAGATGCCGATGGGCGGCTGCTGCCCGACACGGTCGAAGTGATCAAGAACATTGCGAAGAATGACCTCATTCTCGCCACCGGACATCTGGGACGCGATGAGATATTCGCCGTGGTCGACGAAGCTGTCGCCCAAGGGGTGAAGCGCATCGTCATTACTCATCCGGAGTTTCCAACCCAGGACATCTCCCTCGATGATCAGAGGCTGCTGGCGGAGCGCGGGGCCATGCTCGAACGCTGTTTCGTCACCTATCACAGTGGTAAATACCCATGGCAGCAGATGTTCGAGAACGTTCGTGAGACGGGCATCGAGAATTCTTTCTTCAGCACAGACCTCGGTCAGCCGAAGAACCCCCCTGTAGAAGACGGGCTTGCTTTGATGGCAGACAAAGCCTTTGAAGGGGGTTTTACCGATGACGAAGTGCATCAACTTTGCGTTGTGAATCCGGCGCGCCTAGCAGAGGGAGCAGGGAAATATGTCTAAGAAACTTTTGGTCGTTGGCGCGCATTCAGCCGATTTTCTGTGGCGTTCTGCTGGGACAATTGCCGTCACGACATCGCGCGGCGGCGATGCCCTTGTTCTGGCCCTGTCCTACGGAGAACGTGGCGAATCTGGCGAATTGTGGAAGCAATCCGACCAGACAATCGAGAATGTCAAACGCATACGGCATGTACAGGCAGAACAAGCCGCATCCATCGTTGGTGCGCGGTTCGAGTGCCTTGATCTCGGCGACTATCCCCTGCGCATGGATGATGGCGCGATGGACAAACTGATCGAAGTAATGCGACGTGAAGTGCCAGACGTCATTCTCACCCATACCGCAGTCGATCCTTTTAATCCGGATCATCCAGTCGCCTATCAGGCGGTGCAGCAGGCGCGGCTGCTGGTTTCCGGTGCAGGTGTCGCCAGCGCATTTGCACGCATCAATCCGCCTGACTGGTATCTATTTGAGCCGCATCAGCCCGAACTATCAGAGTTTTACCCGGACACGTTCATTGACATAACGCCAGTCTTCCAACAAAAAGTTGAGGCCATGTCGGTCATGGGAGCGCAAAGCTATCTCAAGGACTACTATACGGAACTAGCATCCCGCCGTGGAAATCATGCTCGTAGGATTTCCGGCAGGCAGGAGGTTAGATATGCGGAGGCACTGCAACGTATGGTTCCGCTGGTTATTTCTGAATTATAGTGAATTGAGGAACCAAAATGATCCAAGCGAGTGAACCCATTTTTGATCTTGCCCATCTGGGGCATGTTGAAATGTACACACCCAAACTTGATGAAAGCGTGGATTTTTTCGTCAATATCATGGGATTAACGGAAACAACCCGGCACGGAGACTCGGTATACCTTCGCGGCTGGGATGACTACGAACACCACACGCTCAAACTCACGGCAAACGACCAGCCTGGTATCGGACATATGGGGTGGCGCACGACCAGTCCGCAGGCGCTAGAGCGGCGCGCTCAGGCAATCGAAGCGGCAGGTTATGGCCTGCAATGGACAGATGGTGACCTTGGGCATGGGCGAACGTATCAGTTTAACAACCCCGACGGTCACTTGATGGAGATTTATTACGAAACCGACTGGTACGCCCCACCCGACGAACTCAAGCCCGCGCTGAAGAATCAGGCGATGAAGTTCCCAGCACGCGGTGCAAACTTGCGCCGTCTGGATCATGTCAATATCATGGTTGCTGATCCGGCAAAAGAACGTGAGTTCTTTTCTAGTGTGCTGGGTGCCAAGCTTACCGAACAGATCGTATTTGACGATGGTAGGGTTCAGGCAGTGTGGTTTTCCGTGACCAATAAATCGTATGAAATCGCCATTGTTGCCGACCATACCGGACATTCGGGTCGCCTTCATCATGTGACTTTTGCCGTTGATTGTCGCGAAGACGTATTAAAGACAGCTGACATTTGCTTGGACAACAACGTTCCGATCGAAACCGGTCCGCACAAACACGCCATTAATCAGACGTTTTTCCTGTACGTCTTTGAACCGGGCGGCAATCGCTTTGAAATTGCCAACGCAGGTGCCCGGCTAATCTTTGCCCCTGATTGGAAAACATGTACATGGAATGAAGAGGAGCGCAAGAAGGGGCAGGCATGGGGATTACAAACAGTCAAGAGTTTCCACACCTATGGAACGCCACCAATCGATGAATAGTGCGATGGCAAGCAGTCACGCTCTATGTGGTCAGACCAGCGTGTTTCAAAAGGCCTGATCGAAGACGACAAAGTCGCAGCGCATGGCTGGATCTAGCCTCGCTGGAGATGGGTACATGCCGTCTGAAGGCAGCCCATGGTGTGTTTTCAGGCAGTTCAGGGCAGGATTTCTGCTTGAGCA
The DNA here is from genome assembly GCA_023382675.1 of Anaerolineae bacterium. GTDB lineage: Bacteria > Chloroflexota > Anaerolineae > Aggregatilineales > Phototrophicaceae > Flexifilum. Next base: position 25,063 of record JAHDWN010000008.1, on the reverse strand, counting down.
ACCGCTTGATATTCTGGCTAGCAGCGGTAAGCAGTCACTGCGGATAAGATTTACTGCTACTACAGGCTAGGCCTAAAGCTGCTCGGCAAACGCAGCGCTCGTTTTCGCGCACACCTCGTCCAGTGTCGCGCCGGGCATGAGTTCGATCAGTGTGAGTGTTCGGTCCTCGAATGTGAAGACCGCCAGCTCAGTGATGATCATATCGACCGCGCCGGTCGCTGTGAGCGGCAGATCGCATTCAGGCACGATCTTGGGCGAACCGTCGTTATTCGTGTGCGTCATGGTGATGATTAAGCGCCGCGCGCCGGATGCCAGATCCATCGCGCCGCCGACGCCGAGCAGCGGCTTGCCCGGCACGGCCCAGTTAGCGAGGTTCGCCCGCTCGTCAACCTGCAAGCCGCCCATGATCGCCACGTCGATGTGGCCGCCGCGGATCATGGCGAAGGAATCCGCACTGTCGAAATAGCTGCTGCCGGGCAGAGCCGTCACCGGTACTTTGCCCGCGTTGACGGGGTAATCCAGCGCGCCACCGGCTTCCGGCGCGGGCCCGACGCCGAGCATCCCGTTCTCGGTGTGCAGGATGATTCCGTGCTCGGCACTGATCAGATCGGCGACCAGAGTCGGGATGCCGACGCCGAGGTTGACCACGTCGCCGCGTTTGAGTTCCGCCAGTGCCCGCTGTGCCATGTTCATACGCGCCGCGTCCACCTTCTTGCGTGACTGCTCGACCCCAGCGGATGTGCCCAGGTCTTCCAGCGTCGTGCGCGCCTGTACCAGATAATCAACGTAGCTGCCCGGCGTATGCACCTGATTGGGGTCGATCTGGCCGACGGGTACGATCTGCTCGACCTCGGCGATGACGAGATCGGCGGCGGTCGCCATGGCTTTGTTGAAGTTCTGTTCCGTCATGCGGTAGACGAGGTTGCCCGCCGTATCTGCGAGCCAGGCGCGGATGAAGGCCACGTTCGCGCGCAGCGCCGGGACGAATACGTGCGGACGGCCGTCGATGCTGCGCGTCTCGCTGTCCGCGGCGATGACTGTGCCCGCACCTGCCGGGGTAAAGAAGCCGCCGATGCCCGCGCCGCCGGCGCGGATGGCCTCGGCCAGCGACCCCTGGGGCAGCAGCTGGAACGCCATCGAGCCGGACTGTGCCGCCTTGACCGCCTCCGGGTTGCTGGTGAAGAATGAGCCAATGGCTTTCTTGATCTGCCCGTTGCGCAGCAGCCGCCCGCCGCCCAGACCCGGCTCACCGACGTTGTTGGCGATGTAGACCAGATCGCGCGTTTGCGTGTCGGCGAGCGCGTGCAGCAGATGCACCGGATTGCCGGTCATGCCAAAGCCGCCGACCATCAAGACGTCGCCATCCTTGACCAACGTGGCGGCTGCCTCGGCGGTGATCTGGGGAACGTGTTTCATCATCTGCTGCCCTTTAGCGCATGAGTTCGATGATCGTCGCTTCGCCCTGGCCAACGCCGACGCAGAGTGTCGCCAGTCCGTAGCGCAGCGGCTGGCCTTGCTCAGCGCGCGCGTGCAGCGCATGGATCAGTGTGGTCAGGATGCGCGCACCGGAGCAGCCGAGTGGATGGCCGAGTGCAATCGCGCCACCATTCACGTTGGTGATGTCTTCACGCAGGCCAAGCTCGCGCATGACGGCGATGGACTGCACGGCGAAGGCTTCGTTGAGTTCCGCCAGGTCGATTTGATCCAGTGTCAGCCCGGCCCGTGCCAGCGCCTTGCGTGTCGCTTCGACCGGCCCCAGGCCCATCACGCGCGGATCGACGCCCGTCGCTGCCGATGCCAGCCAGCGCGCCAGCGGCTTGATCCCCAGGGCGTCCGCTTTCTCGCGCGACATGAGCACCAGCGCGCACGCGCCATCGTTCAGGCCGCTCGAATTGCCCGCTGTCACCGTTCCGCCCGTACGGAAGGCGGGTGCGAGCTTGCCGAGTTTTTCCAGGTTGGTCGCAACTTCATAGCCTGTTTCGGTCTTGCGGTAGAACGGGTGCTCGTCGGTATCGACGAAGACCGGATCGCCTTTACGCTGCGGAACGACGACGGGCACGATCTCGCGTTGGAAGCTTCCGTTGTTGATGGCGTCAACGGCGCGCTGCTGGCTTTGCAACGCGAAGCGATCCTGCTCCGCGCGGCTGATCTCACCCCCCGCGATCTGCCCGGCGCGGCTCATTGCATAGATATTCTCGGCCGTTTCGCCCATTGCCTCTAACGGAAACAGCGCTTCCAGGGCCGGGTTGGGGTAGCGCCAGCCGAGTGTCGTATCCCAACCGGTGATGTTGCCGGACGGGCCGAAGCCGGCCGGGTTCTTAGGCAGCGAGTAGGGTGCGCGCGTCATGCTCTCGACGCCGCCCGCGACGAACACGTCGCCCTCGCCGCATTTGATCGCACGTGCGGCCTGGTTGACAGCGTTGAGGCTGCTGGCGCACAGGCGATTGAACGTCACCGCTGCCACGTGGTGCGGCAGCCCGGCCAGCAGTGCGCCCATGCGTGCCACATTGCGGTTATCTTCGCCCGCTTGATTGGCGCAGCCCATGTAGACCTCTTCGATCAGCGCCGGGTCGATGCCCGCACGCTGTACCGCTGCTTTGATCACGAGGGCGGCCAGATCATCCGGGCGCACGTCAGAGAGTGCGCCGCGGATGCGCCCGATGGGTGTGCGAACCGCGCTGACAACGACGACTTCGCTCATGTTTCACCTTGTCTGTTTGCTGCATCTAATACGCGGTCAATCATTGTCTGTGCCGTGCCCAGATAGGTTGATTCGTCGCGAAGCGCGGCCCAATCGACCGCAGCGTCTGTCCGCTCGCGCACGACATCGGTCAGATGGCGATCCTGCTTCACAGCATCCGCGCACGCCGCCTGGATAAGCTGCTTCGCCTCGACTCTTCCCATGTGCGGTGCGAGCGCCTGGTTGAGCGCCTCGGCCATCATCAGGCCGTTCGAGGCGTCTAGGCTGGCGCGCATCCGTGCCGTATCCACGACCAGATGCTCGCTCAGATAGGCCGCCCTTGAAAGCGCGCTCGCCGTCAGCGCGAACATCTGCGGCAGGGCCAGCCATTCGATCTGCCAGCCGCCGGTCGCGCGCTCCTGCTCCTGAATCAGCGCCTGGTGCATCGCGCCAACCAGGGTCGAATTCACCTTTGCCGCCGCGACGATGGCCTCACTCATTACCGGGTTGTGCTTCTGCGGCATTGTGCTCGACCCGCCGCGCGCTGCGTCGTCCGTCTCGCGCAGCTCGCCGATCTCGCTCTGCGCCAGCAAGATGATGTCCTGCGCCATCTTTGCCAGGCTGCCTGTCACCAATGACAGCCAGCCCGCGACCTCGGCCAGCGCGTCCCGCTGTGTATGCCATGGCGTCAGTGGCACGCCGAGATTGAGTTCCGCTGCCAGCGCTGACTGCACTCGCAGGCCATCATCACCCAGAGCCGCCAGCGTGCCCGCCGCGCCGCCAAATTGCACGACCAGGGCACGCGGCTTGATCTGCTCGAGTCGCTCACGGTGATGCAATAGCGGCACAAGCCAGCCCGCGACCTTGAGCCCAAATGTGATCGGCACTGCTTGCTGAGAGTGCGTTCGACCGGCCATCAGGCTGTGACGATGCGTGTCCGCCAGCCGCGCCAGATGGCCGATGACCGAACGCAGCCGCGTATCGATCTCTGCTAGCGCCGCACGAACTTGCAGTACCAGCGCCGTATCCATCACATCCTGTGTCGTCGCGCCCCAGTGGACATATGTTGCCGCTTCGCCGCTCACCTGTGCCCGAAGTTGTTTGACAAGCGCAATCGTCGGCACCCCATCGGTATCCACTCCGGCACGCAGTGCGTCCATATCAACCGCGAGGTTCGCCAGCGCCGCATTGATGCGCTCTCCCGCTTCGTGCGGGATGACGCTGAGTGCCGCCTGCGTTTTCGCCAGCGCTGCTTCGACCGCCAGCATCTGAGCGATGAACTCCGCGTCGGAGAACAGTGTGGCAACGGTGTCGTCGCTGAAGGTACGGGTCAGGAGTGTCGGTTCGATCATGGTGCCTATCATGGGTTGAAGAAGACGGTTTCCATTTCGCCTTGCAGCACGACATTAAAACAATAGGTCGGCAGCTCGCCGGTATCTTCGCGCGAGGCCACCAGGGTATAGCGCCTGTCGGCGGGTACGAGGTTGAGCACTGGGTCGGTTTTGTTGGCCTCTTCTTCGTCCGAAAAATAGAGCCGAGTGTAGGCGTGTATCAGCATCCCGCGCGAGAACACACGTACGTTGATGTGCGGCGCTTGATCCGCCTCCGCATCATAGGCGACACGGCCCGGCTTGATCGTCCTGAATAGGAACTGGCCGTTATGCACGGTGTCCACGCGGCCAAAGCCTTTGAAGTGTGGGTCAGCCTGGGCCTGATTCGGATCGCTGGGATGATTGTGATGTCCGCCCGCGTCTGCCTGCCAGATCTCGATCATCGCGTCGGTTACGGGCTGACTCTTGCCGTCGATCACCTGCCCTTTGATGTGGATGCGCTGGCCACGCGTCATCTCGTCATAGAGCACGTTCTGATCCTGCTCAACCATCAATCCGTAATGAAAGAATGGGCCGACCGTCTGGCTGGGGGTTTGCATGTGTTTCATTTACGCATCCTTTGTCTCGAACGGGGTCATCCGGCTGCCGTTGAGCACGATATTGAAGCGGTAGCCGAGCGCCCATTCCGGCTCGGTGATATCATGCGCATATTCCGAGATCAGGCGTTTGCGCCCATTCTCATCCGGGATGCCGTTGTAGATTGGGTCGAGTGGCATCAGCGGATCGCCGGGGAAAAACATCTGTGTCACCAGCCGCGAGATGAATGCTGTGCCGAAGATCGAGAAGTGGATGTGCGCCGGTCGCCAGGCATTCTCGTGATTGCGCCACGGGTACGCGCCCGGCTTGATCGTTGTGAATCGATACTCACCATTGGCGTCCGTGAGGACGCGTCCTGCGCCGGTGAAATTCGGGTCGAGCGGCGCGGGGTGCTGGTCATTCTTGTGAATATATCGTCCGCACGCATTCGCCTGCCAGACTTCAATCAACGCATTTGGAACTGGTCTGCCGTCTTCATCGATCACTCGCCCGACGACGATAATGCGCTCGCCAACCGGTTCACCGTTGACGACTGCATTTTTGGTCAGGTCGTTGTCGAGTGGCCGGATGTTTTCGTGCCCGTAGACCGGACCGGTCAATTCCGACAGGGTCTGCGGCAGCGGGATCAGCGGCTTCTGTGGTGAGCGCAGCACGGTCGATTTGTATGGGGCGTGCAGGTAAGGCGGTTGCACGTTCCAGTCCAATGATGTCAATACTCTTGGTAGCTCCTGCATCAGTCCGTCTCCTCGTGAACATCACTCGCCATTTGCGCAAAAGTCCTTTTTGTTACGTCAAAAGCCGAATTGGCGGCGGGAATTCCGGCGTAGAGCGCGACCTGGTGCAAGGCTTCCTTGATCTGATCGGGTGTTACGCCGGTATTCTGCGTGGCGCGGATGTGCATCGCTAGTTCGCGTTCTTTGCCCAGCGCTGCCAGAATCGCGATGGTCAACAGGTGACGGGTGGCACGATCCAGCCCTGGTCGCGACCAGACACTGCCCCAGGCCATCTCTGTGATCAACCGTTGGAAGTCAGTGTCAAACGCCGTCTTGTTGGATTCGGCGCGATCGACATGCGCATCGCCCAATACTTCGCGCCGCACCCGCATCCCCGTCTCGTACCTGTCTCCGTCATAAGGTCTGTGCCTTCATGAACTCTGCAATCGCCGCTGCCGTCGCTTCTGGCTGCTCAACGCAGATCGTATGCCCCGCGTCCGCGATCGTGTCGAAGTGTGCGTTCGGCAGGCTGTTCGCTAGTTCACGCCCGAGATCCGGTGGCGTGGCTGCATCCTCTGCGCCGCACAAAACTAGCGTTGGCACGGCTATCTCACCGACGGCTGCACCCAGATCCGCACTGCCCAGAGCCGCACAGGATCCGATGTAGCCTTCCAGCGGCGTTCGCGTCAGCAGGTTGTAGTAGCCGCGCACCGCTGCCGGATGCCGCTCCGCAAACGAGGGTGCGAACCAGCGACTCATGATCGTCTCAGCCATCGCTGCCATGCCGCGCATGCGCAGATTGCTGATGCGCTCGTCCCAGTACTCCGCCGTCGCGATTTTCGCTGCCGTGTCGCACAAGACGAGTGCTCCCACGCGCTCTGGAAACATCAGCGCGGTTTGCATCGCCGCCTGCCCACCAATAGAGATGCCAATCAATACTACGCGCTCGGTGCTAAGTCGATCCAGCAGTGCGTTCACATCTTCGGCGAAATCCTCCACTGTGTACGGCGCACGAGGACAATCGGACAAGCCATGCCCACGGCTGTCGATGCGCACGATCCGATAGTGCGGCGTAAGCCGAGCCGCTACGCCATCCCAGATGCGCAGATCGCAGCCCAACGAATGCAGGAATACCAGCGGCATTCCATCCCCCGCGCCGTCCTGCCTGAAATGCAGAGTGATACCGTTCGCGCGCGCAAACTCCATGCCCGATCACCTCACGCCAGCCTCAGCGGCAGCCGTGAGAAACCGCGGAAATTCGGCGTTGTCACGCGCGTCGCTTGTGCCAGATCGATCTGCCAGTTCTCGCTCACGCCCAATAATTCCTCGAATAACGTATATGCCATGTTCCGCCCCAGTGGCGCACCAACGCAGAAATGGATGCCTTGCCCCATGCCCAGGTGTCGCTTGGTGTCGCGGCGGATGTCGAAAACGTCGGCATTTTCGAACTGGCGCTCATCACGGTTGGCCGAGCCGATGTGCAGCAGCACCTGTGAATCTTCTGGGATCACCTTGCCATGCAGAGTTACGTCGTGTGACGGCGTGCGCACGAAACCCTGTGCCGCCGCATCCCAGCGCATCCCCTCTTCCACAAACGCACCGATCAAGTCAGTGTTTGCCTTTACCTGGCGATACAGATTGGGATGCCGCGCCAGCGCGTGCGTCAGATTAGTGAACAGGTTATTGGTCGATTCGAACCCCGCGACCAGAAAGGTCATCGTCGTCACCACCACCTGCTCGCGACTCAGATGCCTGCCGTCTTCCTCCGCCCGGATCATCGCCGTGAGCAGATCATCTTCGCCCTGCGCGAGCCGTTTCTCGACCAGCTCGTCCAGATAGTTGCGCAGATGGCGCATCGCGATCTGCTGCTTGGTCTCCTCGCCGGGCTGTGCCTCCTCACGTAGAAAGAAGTCATCCAGCCAGTGTCGAAGCCGGATGAAATCCTCGTCCGGCACGCCGAACATCGCGCCCAGAATCGCCGCGTTGAAGGGCGCAGAAATGTCGGCAACGAATTCAATTGTGCCCTTAGCACGTGCCGCGCTGCTCAGCGAAGCTGCCAGTGACTTTACTTTCGTGTGCAAGTCTGCGACCGTTTTCGGCGTGAAGGCCTTGTTCACCAATCCACGCGCGAACGCATGATCCGGCGGGTCCATCGTGCCCAGTGTCTTGCCGACGCGCTCCGGCATGTCGTTAAGCAGGTTGCCGCGCCGGTTAGATGACCACGTCTTCCAATCGCGAAATGCGTTCGACACGTCTTCATAGCGGGTCAGCACCCAGACATTCTCACGTTCGGAGTAATGCGCCGGGTCGTTGTCGCGCAGCCATTTGTACTTGGGATATGGATCGTCTTCGGCAATGATCGACAGTTGGTAGGTGATGCTCATAACAATCGCTCGCCCGTTTTTTTCACTTACTCTCCAGCCAGTTGGAGGAGCAGCCCGCCGAAGTTTCTCGAAACTCTCTTGACTGCCAATAACATCTGTAAGCACCTCGTAAATATCTCAAGGGTCAAACGCATAATTCTGCTGCTGTTGCTTAAACAGCCGTGCATCGATGAGGGGGTATGGGCTGTGGCTCTGAAAAGAGTTTTCTGCCACTCGAGCAAGTGGCACGTGAGATATAGAAGGAGGCCGATGCTAGTAAGTTCTGCAAAACGCTCAATTTTCCTGGCGCGCGTACAGTGTCGGCATTATGACCCGCGCTAGAAAGAATGTCTAATATAAGTTTCATGATGTAATATACAAAATTTGTATGGAAGTTGGACGATATGGACGACTTGAAACTTGACACACGACGACTGCGCTATTTCCTTGTGGTAGCTGAGGAGTTGAATTTCAGCCGCGCCGCCGAGCGGCTGCACATGGCGCAGCCACCCTTGAGTTACCATATCAAGATGCTGGAAGAGGCATTGGGCGTACAGCTCTTTGAACGAACGCGACGCGGCGTGCGGTTGACCGACGCCGGGCAGCTGCTCTTTGACGAAGCTCGACGCATTCTGATCCAGTTGGAACAGACCGCGCGCATGGTCGAGCGCGTCGGCGCTGGCGAAGTGGGGCGACTGAGCATCGGTTTTGTGCCTTCAGCATCCAATGCTGTGCTGCCGCCGCTACTGCACCACTTCGGCAAGCTTTTTCAGGGCGTGGAGGTATTTCTACAAGAGATGAAGCCCGATGATGTGGTGCAGCGACTGCTGAACACCACGGTCGACGTCGGCTTCTTCTACCTCCCATTTGAGGAGAATGCGCTGGCGTTCCAGGTTGTATCGCGCGAGACCCTTGTCGTCGCGCTGCCGGAAGGTCATAGGCTTGCAGCGCAGGAGACCATCGACCTACAGAGCCTTGCAGACGAACCATTCATCCTGCCGATGCGTTACACGATGCCCGGACTCCACATGAAAGTGATCGAGACCTGTCGCGCGGCGGGCTTCGCGCCGCGTGCGGTGCAAAAGGATGTATGGCTGATACAGACAATCGTTGGGCTGGTCGCTGGAGGAATCGGCGTCGCTTTAGTTCCAAGCTCGGCTCTGAGCTTCCCACGACATGGGGTCGTGTACCGGCAGGTATTCGGCACTTCAGTCACGGCGGAGATGGCAGCGGTGTGGCGGCAGGGGAACAAGTCGACTGTGCTTCGTTCATTCCTCAAGGTCGTGCGTGAGATGTGCCCTGTGGGTGAGGTTTAGAGAGACCGTAATGGATCGAAAGTGAGTTTCGAACGCTCAGCATATGTTCACCAACTATGACAACGCACAATGGTGGCAAAGACGAGACCTTTGTCTTCACGAAGCCATCTATCGATCCTGTGCTATCCGTCGAAGGGCGAACCCGCGTTCCGATTCTCTCGAATCGGAAAGAATCAAAAAGCCCGAAGCAATGCACCGGGCTTGTTATATTGAGTACAATGTTTACTCGGGGCCGACGGGGGGCGAACGCTCGTGTGTACAATGTGGCTTTGGTCCCTCCTCTACGCCAATGGTGGAAAGGTGGTGCTTCTGCCTAAGGCTACGACATGTGTCTTCAAAATTCGGGCGGGTAACACCGCCCTTTCATTTCGGAAGCCGCTGTAAAGGTGTTTGCCACCCGTTCATCAGTCACATCATCTCTTCGCGACCCGTCACAAGCTCTGGCACAAGGCCATCAACGACATTGTTTGGCTTTTCCCTTTCCGCGTCGTCCATCCAGAGCATGCCCTCGTTCACCTCGAAATCGCAGACTGCTTTGGCTGGCGGCAAGTCATGCAGCAGCATCTCCCAGGCAATCCGGTGAGCTCTCGATAAAAGATCCCATTCACAATCTCACGTAAGTCCACGTTACGGGGCCTGCCACCGGATCTCGCGTTGGATAGATGCGGTTCGAGTAGCTTGTAGTAGCAATTAATCAAACTCAGGCTGATCCAGTTGGGGTCTGATAGAATCGCGCGACCTAACCGTTTCAATCAAACCATACATCGATGATTTGGCATCTCATCCATTTGCTCGTGAGTCTGTTTTGGGATAGTCTTCGCTTCAGTCGTATATCACCCGATGACAAAACACTCGAATTGCTGCTGCTTCGTCAGCAGGTTCTGATGTTGGGGAGGCATCAGAAACGCGGGCCGACCATCACCCGCAGTGAAAAGTTCCTGCTCTTGACCTTGGTCGAGCAACTCCAACGTTGCACTGATCTACGGAAGGCACAACTGGAACAACTCATCCCGATCTTCAAACCGGATACCCTACTGCGATGGCATCGCGAGTTGGTCAAACGCAAGTGGACGTTCTACAATCAGGCGAAGAATGTCGGGCGACCACCCATCGAGCCCCAGGTCATCCAGCTCGTGCTTCAACTTGCCCGTGAGAATCGCTGGGGCGATGACCGCATCACCGGAGAACTGAAAAAGCTCGGCTACCGGATCAGCCACGAGAGCGTACGCCAGATTCTGCGCCGTCACAGCCTGCTGCCCGTACCCGAGCAGAAATTGTCCTCGACATGGCGCGCATTCCTCAATCACTACAAGGAGACCTTGTTGGCGTGTGATTTCTTCACCGTGGAAACGATTCGCCTGCAAACAGTCTATGTCTTCTTTTTCATCGAAGTTGGGACGCGCAGTGTTCACATTGCCGACGTCACCGCGCATCCTACGCAAGCCTGGGTGACCCAGCAAGCGCGTCAGTTCGCCTGGAAACTGCAAACACAGAAATGTAGTTTCACCCATTTGATTCGTGACAACGATGGCAAGTACGGAGCTGCCTTCGATGCCGTCTTTGCGTCAGAAGGCATCGAGGTTGTGCGCACACCGTTTCGTGCGCCTCGTGCCAACGCCTACGCCGAACGCTGGGTTCGCTCTGTGCGCGAAGAGTGCCTCGACCGAGTCATCATCCTTAACCAAGCTCATCTGAAGTATGTGCTCCGTGATTATGCACACTACTTCAACACCATGCGACCGCATCAGGGAATTGCCCAGAAGATCCCTGATCCGCCAGTGACTGTGTCAACTGGCGGGCTGGTCAAGCGACGCGATCTCCTCGGTGGTGTCCTCCACGACTACTATCGTACCGCTTGAGCAAGGAAGAACGTCGCAGATAAGGTTCTTTGCTACTACAGTACCGGTTGGGAAGTCGCTGAACGTTATCACGCCGTCGCTTGTAGCAGCTAACGCGTCTTCCGAAGGTTCCACGGTTACGTCAGGTGATGTGCCAACCGGCTCATGGGTTTGGGCCAATAGTCTAATCGAGGAAGTGAACAGTAAGACTGAAACAAGAACCAGAAGAAATAAACGCAGGTCGTTCCTTCTTGCCAAAAACATTTTGAGTCCCCTTCAAGAGTTAAGAATCCCGCACAAATTGACAGCAGAGTTGACCTGCCCAAAGGATCTAGATCAAGTTGGCGTTCATCCGCATGATCAACACCAACTTCGGCGACCTGCAAGCCGCTTTTGACACTTGGCTGCACGACTACAACAGCGAGCGCCCACCCCTTGGCTATCGCAACATGGGGCGCTGTCCGATTGAAACTGTTTTCAGCTTCACCCGCAAACTGTCAGCTTAGAAGGCTAAGTGTTCACTGGCGTGAACCCCAGAATATGTATCAATCGCATAACGTCTAATCCTCAACATCATTCGCGCAGTTCAGCACTTTACTAATCTGCCCTAAGACCTTTTCGTCGAGATTTCCAGAGTTTACTACGATATACTGCGCTGGACGCAACCGATAGTTTAATTCAGCTTTCTCATATACGATTGGCAATATCAACCGTTCTTTTGAAAGAAAGTAGGTCCACTCGCGTTCAACCTCATCTGATCGCATCGATCTTGGAGAAACGATCAGCATCATGGCCTCAGCTTTATCCAGTCCAGCCTGTATTTCACGATGCCAAAATGCGGATCCCGGTTCTATTTGTTCAATGTCGATCCAGAAATCACATGGAGAAACTGATCTGAGTTGGTCCAGCATTTCGATGACGAAAGTTCTGTCGTGGCTGCTGTAGCTCACAAAGATAGTCCTTCTTTTCTTCCTCGCGTCGACGTCTTTTGGTACAGGTGGTTCTTCCATATGTGATCCGGAAGGGGCTTTAGCTTCTGATGAGGTGTTAAGAGGAACTTCACTCAATACCAAGACTTGCCTACGGATAGACATCTCTATCCTGAATTGGATGTTCTCTGGGATGTCATCCCATACAACATTATTTAATGTTACGTTGATTTGTGGTCTCAAGCCGTATTTGACTTTGAGAAATATGTCCAGTTCGACAGTTTCAGATGAAGTCCGCATAACGGAAACCACAGGACGTTCATAGTTGCCATCCTTTGTAATCGTGAAACCGCGCAATGAGTATTCCACACCGACTGAGCGTCCAACGTTCCAATTGGGTAAAGATGTGTCAACGCTCTCGATTTGTTTAGGTGGCGGCACAACGTTTATCTTTACAATGAGATGCTGGAAGTAACGTCCCAGTTTAGGATAACCGTTTGAGCGAATTGGCAAGTCAAAGCTGATTCTGAATTTACGTTTGCCATCAAGTGGGACAGCCTTATACTGGAGCGATTGTGTCTCCCTTAGTACACGCTGGCGATCATAAACGCGATATGCAAAGACACTGGCGACCATGACAACAAGAAATGATATTCCTCCAACAACTGGTAAAGGGCTAACAGGTGGATTGCGAAGCGAGAATACCGTGTTAGGGGAACTTGCAATAAGTTCGTCGGTTATCGTCGGTACAGTCGCGTTGGCATTGTGACTCCAATAAATTGCCGCAGATCCAGCCACAATGACTGTCGCAAAGGCAGTGCCATCCTCGTGACTACCCGGAATAGGAGACTGCCCCATTGTCCTAATCTCTGGTTTGCCGAGTGCTGATGCCTCAGAACTTCTCAACAATTTCGTGTCTGATGCTATGGAACCAATAGTGAGTGTGTTGGGATTGTCATTTGGATACGGAATAGAGTTGCCGCTGATATTGATATTGGCTGTAATCGCAGCATTGACCAGAAACATGCGAAACTGATGGTCTACTGCGTCCTGACGTTGTGCATTGCGATCTAGCAATCCAACGAAGAGATCATCTTGTGATGGGGTAAAGGACAGTCGAGTTAAACGTCTATCCATGTCTGTTGTGTACGCTTCTGGCGGTATATCTGCTTCAACCAAGGGTTCGATGCCGTTAAAGATCACCGGAAGATAGTCTGTATCTGGATCTTTCCAGCTAACGTAGACAATCACATTTCTATTCGGATCAATGCGCTGAATTGGCAAATACCCTTGACCATCCTCACTGAAGTAGTGCCAGCTTTCTAGATCCCATCCTGTGGAGTCGAATGAAGCCTCGATAAAGCTGTTCCCGTAATTACCAGCAGTGTTGAGCCATAGTATGCCGTCTTCGCTGGCGCTGTTCATGGCATTTACAAGCTCTTGAACATCCTCTTCAGGTGTTCCAATCAACGTAACAAGATTCGCGACAATTTTTACATTGTTGCTTCGGGACCAACCTAATGCTTCATCAAAATCGGATAATCGGGCGATTCGATAGAAGTATATTTCTGCGCCCGGAGCAACAGCATGAAATGTCTGTATAACTTCACTGTCACGTTCACTGCTATTCTCACGTGTCCAGTTTGACTCGGCAATCGGAGGAACGTTAAGTAGACCCACGTCCACCAGGCCACTTACGGCTTCTTGTACTGGATATGCGTTGCTTAAAATCGCTACTCGAATCCCTTGACCGCAAACATTACGGTGATGCCACTCTTCAATTTGTGTTGAGATCGATGCCGGATCGATGTGAGAGAACAGCACATCACATTCTTCTTGTGCCGAAGCATTGGACGGCAAAACGAAGCACAGCAATACGAAAACAAAAGAAATCTTGATCAATCTTCTAGTCATCATTCTCCGTTGCCCATGCTGGAAGGAATAAGTCAGGATCACATGATGCCTCCGTTACCACGCGACTGTAGATAACCTCGTAATCATCACCCTCTACCTCAAGATCCAAAAACCAGGTTTGATCACCATCGAAGAGTGTATAGGACTCTATTCTTCCATCGAGGTAAACACCATCGGGACCATCCTCTGCGCCATTCCATCCCTCAAACAAACTGCTTTTCGCTGCAAGATTTCCCGAAGAACCTTCTATTGCCTCGATTCCTACAACTTCCGAGATTTGAGGCACAGGTGGTGTCGTCACCAACATCTGCAGGACTTGATTTCGTGCATTCAGGTGGAACTCTACGCGAAGGATGTCTTCTGACTCTGGGTTTACAAATGACAGGTAAACATCACGATTGCCAATAACCACATATGGGTTTGCAGGAAAACCTGTGCGATCTTGAGGGGCGAGTTCCCAGCCAGGTATCTCTGTAAGCAGATACTCAACAATTGCATTAAGTGCATCGGCGTCAATGGAGCCTTCAATAGTAATGCCGGATTCGGTTCTGATCTGATCTAGTGACATGTCCACCGCAAAGCCACGACCATCATACGGGCGCAGTTCTGCCGGAGCCAGCAAGGGGAACTCGCCTACAAATGTTGGCGCTAGAAGCAAGTTTGTTGGATAGTCAATTTCAATCAGAGTGCTAGACGCAATGGTGCGTATGTTGTACGTTACCCGATACTCTTCATCGATTGCTGAACCACTGATATCACCACCTGCCAACGGTTCGGCACACGGAAATTCGGGTGGGGTATTGCTAGCGCGTTGGTACTGACGAACGCTGCCTTCGTGAGAAAAGACAACATCTCGCTCTAAATCAACTAGAGAATAGCTACAAACTGACGTACCCCGAAAATCTTCAACGATGTAGGTTTCGGTCACATCCGACGACGGACTTTGATATTGCCAGACCTGAGCGGACCGGACAGCTTGGTCGCCGTAGTAGAAGTTCTGCTCACATATTTTGATTTCGTTGCTTTGAGCATAGACTTGTCCAAAATCCCCCATCAATACAACTGCTGTAACAATAAGAAGAGCAGTAACCACCAATCCAGCAAGCATTTTGAGGATCGATTGCACACGCTTGAACATCACCTTTTCCATGTGTATTTTTCCTAATTCGTGTTTGTATCGATATTTTCGCATATTCTGTTGAACTATGGACTCATAGCTGACGGAATAATCCATGGGAAAATGTCATCAGAATAACCTTCGGATACCCAGCCTTGTATGCCACTATCGGTGCGGACATACCATGAAAGAAGATTACCACGCCGACCTTCAACGCATATTGGACCTTCCTCAATTGTGCCTCCCTCACCTTCATAAATAGTCCCAACTTGTGGTTGAGAATTAGGCTCAGTGTATACATTGGCGGGACCATCTCCGTAAGGCACGATGAACCGCTGGCCGATCTCAAAATGAAATCCTCCTGCCCCCGGACACGAAGCCTCGTATATTTCAGCTAAATCTCTGTTGGAATTCGCATCAAATATCAGCTCGTCTTCGACCCAACCAGTGATGCCACTGGGAACTACTTCAATTTGATACCAGATGCGGTCGTCTATGTTGCGAGTCTCTGTGCTCAGGATTAGTCCCACAGAATCTGACGGTATAACCGTCCAACTCGTTTCATGGATGCCGGGTAATTCACGTACCCAGACTTCTGGTGCGTCAACGTTGCTTAGAAGTACCAATTGTCCACTTTCCAGAATAGGTGTAACTTCCTGAAACTCTGGTTCGGCCTGTGTATCTCCCTCATCAATGTTCGTGGCCGCCGACGGACTGAGTACAGCTGATTCTTGCCTTAACATGTCTGGATTCGCATCTAAGGCAGACTCAGTCACTGTTCTTGTTGATAAATCAATTAAATACAATGAAGAACTCTGACCCCCGGCAACCGCAAATGTGCCATCTTTGCTGGCCTCCACACTTGTTATAGTGTCATAAGGAATCAAGGTCGCAATATCTTGCTCTGTTTGCATGTTCCAAATTGTTAAACCATCACCGTATATGAGTAACAACGTCACATCACTAGTGAATGTTGTGTTAACCCCGAATACCCTAGCAGATGTTCTCAACAACATATTTTCGGTGATCTGCCATGTCCGCATCGCACCATAAAACGAAATAGATACAAGTTGATCATTGTTTATGAAACCAAGATTTGTGATGTTGGTCGATATTCCCTGTACAGCGGATTCCATTTGCTGGCTAAAGACAATTTCTCCGGTTTCCATCTTCCAGACCATAATTTGTCCAGCGGTACAGCCTAATCGCGTCTCCTCAGCGCATCCTCCGCCTGCAATCAATTCACCGTTGGGACTCAGAGCAATTGTGTCGATACTTCCACGACTTTCGAAAGAATCCCTAACTGCTCCTGTCGATGTTTCGAAAATGGTGACCCCATTTGAATTTGCTACCACGAGTTCCTGACCATCTGAAGCAAAAATAAAACCCGTCGAAGTGGGATATGGAGCAGTTGCTGTGACATCATACGTAAACTCTAGTTCTTGAGTCTGCGTAGAAAATAACTGGAGTTCTCCACTAAATGTCTGCCGAACGAATTTGCTCCCATCGGGAGAAAAATCAAGATGACGCGTTCCGCCCTCGTCGAAATTAAAATCCTGCAATCTGTCACCAGTCTCACGATCCCAAAGAATACCGTGGTCATCTGAAATGGAGAGAATTAACTTACCGTCCGAAGATATCGCAACACTGGTTATAGCGGATGTGTGATTCTGAACTTTTCGGCGTTCAGCAAGTCCATCATATTGAGCTTCTGGAATGTCAAGGGGGGCTGGAATTAGATTTGAAGTAGCAGCCTCACGGTTTGATGGTGGACATACATTATCTAAAGGATCAACCCCATACCAATTCTGCTCATCTTCAGTGAAACCCTGAATAAATAGATGGGAGCAAATACTGTGAATAGAGTCAGACAAACGAAGATGCCAAATTTTAATGACACCATCATAGTCACTTGATATAATCTGCTCGGAATTATTCATTAAGGTAATTGCTCTGATCCCTCTTTGATGCCCTCGATATTCACGTATTAAACGCCCAGAAGAAATCTCCCAAATACGTATGGAGGAATCGTCTAATTCTTCGGCAAACTGGGGTGAAGGATTACCACTAGCGGTTATAAGGTTAGTACCATCCAGTGAAAATTCAGCATTTGTGACTTCAGCGGGGTGCCCAATAAAACTTCCCACAGATTGATTTGATTCGATATCATAGATGAAAGCTTGGTCTCCAGCTAGCACAAACGTATTACTAATTGGAGAGATATCGATGTCCTTGACTACATTCATTGGTAATTGGGGTATCGTAGGCATTGCTGTGCGCGTATTGGTTTGCCATACATATACCTCTGTACCTGCATTGGCAAGGATATATTCACCGTCACTTGTAAACGAAACATCAGTAAAGCTAATGAGGCGTTCTTCTCTGAAAACAATTTCGTGTGTGCCACTTGCATAGTCCCAGATTCGAACGTCACCCGGTTGATAACGAACATAGCTATTTGTAATGTCACCTCCCCAACTGCTCGTGATGATGTATTTTCCATCTGGCGACAAATCGATCCCGCTAATGCCAGATAAATTGCCAGTCAACCGCCTTGTGATCTGTCCGATTTGGATCTCCCAAATCAATAAGTCAAATCCGCCGCCATTGGTAATCAATGTGTTGTTATCGTAAAACTCAATTGCGGTGACAAGCGATTCTGTAGGCGCTTTAAAAGAGATTTCTTGCTCGTCTTGGTTCCAAACCCACAGTTGGTTGATTAAATGAGTTGAACCCACATCAGTAGTCTGAATTAGTTCAACTCCCATCGCTAGTTTTGACTCATCCGGTGAGACGGCCAATGCATTGACACGCACAACGTGAGAGTCGTGTAACTATTTTTGAACTAGACTACCATGACTACTCCAGAGCCAGACGAAAGTACTATCAAATGATAGGTATTTGTTCCCTTCCGGCAAAAATCTTACACCTAGAATTGTTGAATCGTGACCAGCAGACACAAGTAATTCCTCACCTGTCTGACCGTCGAGAATCATTACGTATCCGAATGTACCCGTTGGTACGTTGCGTGTCCCGGTTATCGCTATCTGAGATCCATCTGATGACAAGTCCAAGTCGGTGACCACCCGCATCTGTGAAATTTCTCCAAGAACCGTGATTTCCTCAGAGTTGAGATCCCATCGTGAAATAACCGTGTCGTGTAAAACAATTACGCTTTGCCCATCTGGTGACAGTCTCGCAATCTCTGCATCTACATCGGCTGAATGTATAATTTCTCCTGTCCGACGACTCCAAATATTTACTCCTCCGGCACCAACATTATTCGTCATTATTACCTGTCCATCGAGTGAGATATCCAATTGGATTTCCCGTTGGACTGCTTCAGTTCTAGACCCAAGATTCGCCAAGAGATCACCACTGCCGGTATCCCATATCTTGATTACGCCATCGGCACTGGCGGTAAGAGCTATAAGTCCGGTGGAGTCAAACTCCACATCCTCGATGCTTGCATAGTGACCAATTAGTAATTGTTCACAGACTGATGTCGACAACCGCAAAATACATGCTGTTCCATCGACACTACCAAGTACCAACAACGTGCCATCCCCAGAGAAAGTGGCACTCGTGATCGTAGCATTGTTTGGGCGAATGACATCAGTTATCGTCTCGGTTTCTAAATTCCACAAGAAAACAATGCCATCTTCTCCACCAGAGAGAAATTGTGTACTGTCCGGGCTGACAGCCAACAAAGTATTGGTTATCCCAGGTGTTTCAAATGATGCGATTCCGCGGAAACCATCTATTGCCCTCATGAGAATCCCGTCCGCTTCTGGGGTATACGCAATTTCGAGGGCTTGGATAGCAAGAAGAGCAGCAGTATTGTGTTTTGAAAACTGCAGCTCCTGATCCGCTAATGACGCGAGTCGAATTGACTCTGTCCGAGCATTACTCGCCTCAGCATCACCCTCAGCAATTAGAATTTCAGGCAACAGATAATCTGGATTCAGGCTGCTCGCAATGTCAGATTGCCAAGTGAAGTTTGAGCAAGTCAAGACATTTTGATTGTTTACTTGGTCTGGACTTGGTAACACTAGATTTTTTAGTATTCGGGTTACAGTTCCACTGTTTTCCAAACAGGTAGCCGAATTCGAAACGACTGTACGTAACTGCTGAATATAGGTTCTATCAACATTTCCTTTTCCTATTTCTGTCAGCACTAAAGCCGCAATACCGCCTACAACAGGTGCGGAAGCTGATGTACCCAGAAACTCACGCCCACTTGGGAGAATGATCTCGCCATAGGTCACAAGGTTGGGTTGAACATGCTCATCTTCCGAGTAGTCCACATCGAAGCTGTTCAATTCGTAGTATTGCAGACTGTTGGAGCGCCCTGAATACCACGCCAATGTCGCTTCACTTGTGCTCTGTGACCCAACTGTGAACGATGAGATGATGTCTGCAGGTGTTTGTACCACCGGATCGAGTGATACCATGGTGTACGGGTCGAACGTGGCAGATATAGCCCCTTGAACATACAGGTCAAAACGTGTGTCTACCGGGATGTTCTGATTTGCATCTCGCAATGAGATGAAGATGTGGTGGTCTGCGACCCCATCAGGATTTGCTGTATTCGTGCAGGCAAACTGCTCGCCGCTTGCGGGAACCGTATTGTAATCGCCAATCTGAGTCAATTGTCCCGTCGAAATCGTCACACGTGCCATGCCTGGCGGCGTGTCTTCTGTTCTCTGCGATGTCACAGGCGCAAAGGTCTCTGTTGCGTCCAGTCGGCAGTTCCCAGAAACAATCAACTCGAATTCATAGGCATCATCCAGCCCTGCATTCCAGATTGCCGTTACCGTCACATCCCGGCTACGATCTACTGGCACCATCAATGACTGTTGCAAGCCTGTCCGGTTGGGATCCGCAAACTGATGAATTGGCAGCAGACCGCCACCACCGGAGTAGCGCCCTGGATAGTAGCCAACCCCCATGTTCCCGGCAGAGTTCACCCAGAGTATGTCATGTTCTTCAGTGGCTCGCTGAATTGCCTCATGATATGGTGTTGGGTGGGGCGTGATCACATTGCCTGCGTGCACAATGATCTGTACGTTCTGGGCAATGAGAGCATCGACTGTTTGCTGGAAACTGGCGGCATCTGTGGAACGTGCAACGACAAAGTGTGCCCTGGGTGCAATGGTAGCAAGCACCTCAACGACATTGGTGCCATGATGCGAGTCCGTACGCTCTGCCGCAGGATGGAGATCGATCATTGTCTCGAGGGGGTCCACGAAAGTGAATTGCTCCATTGGTATTGACAGCTGCTCAATGAGGACATCCAACTCATCGAAGCGGGTGTCGATGACGCCGACGCGCACGCCGTCACCTAGATATCCTGCTTCATGCCAGGCAGTAATCCCCGTTCTAGATATCACCTCAGTCAAACTGAGGTAAGTTGGTGACGGCACTCCCCAGAGCGATACCTCGCAATCAGGGGGTTTGATGTCTGGATCAAATGCACCGTAAAGCGCATACTGATTGTCATAGCGCAGTATCAAGTGATTTTGGTCTGGTGTCCGCCCAATGAATTCTACAAGACCACCAGCGGGAATGGTCGCCGAGTCATTCTTGCTCGCTCCGTAAGCCACGCTGTAGTCAATCGAAATAGGTTCCTGAAGTATCGACTCACAGGGGGACAAATCTTGAGCATGGGAGGTAATCGTTATGACGAATAGGGGTATGATTATCAGAACCCAAGGGGTAATTGAAGGGTAGAACCTGTTCATTGGAATAGTCATTGTTCTCAGAATAAGCAAATAATAGTATAGCGTGAATAGGTGCAACGGTTAAGAGGTCATGAGGCACCGAGAGTGGTTCGCGCTGACGAATGCTTTCCTCGTCTAGAATCAAGAACGTGAGGTAGGTTCAGATGGCAAATGATGAGAGAGTTTCGGCAGAAGCTGCGGTTCGCGATATTCGTCGGCAGGCGCGGGGAAAGCACAGCGCAGAAGAGAAGATCCGGATTGTGCTTGAGAGGCTACGGGGCGAAGCGAACGGGGCAGAGTTGTGCCGCCGTGAAAACATCAATCCGAACAGATGCTACAAGCGAAGCATGGAGTCTCTTGAAGGAGGCAAAGCGCCGCTGAGAACACGAAACGGCAAGCAACCGGCGAGGATGTGACTGACCTGCGACACGAGAATGAACAACTCAAGCAAGTAGTAGCCGAACTTTTACTGGAAGAGGCGGAGCTAGGTGAAGAGGCCAGCGAGTGGGACAACTAAGACTAACATCATTTATGGATAAGAGATAGACCATTCCGCGCTCTTGTGAACCTTGGTTTCGTTTCAGTCATCTTGCCAAGCGCGATGGAACTTTGGGACCTGTTCTGAGCCACTGGATATGAGCAACTGGGCAGAACAAGACTTTTGAACAGCTTATCCATAACTCAGGTATGGCTACATGTTCAGGTGCTATTAAGGTTCAAAGCGGTTCTCGTCCAACAGAATCAGTGGTCCGGTACTCTGGGTGTAAATGATCAAGCCATTCTCATAACGCTGATACGACAGTGTTGAGCCGGGGGCTTCAGTTTCAAGTGCACTGCCTAGGACTTCTTGTATTGGTGGATGATCACAATAGGCTTTGCCGAAACCGCGTTGTATGAAGGGACCGTTACAATCTAGTGCGTCCCCTTCACTCCATCTATCTGGTACGTGAGTCCACCTACCATCGTCAGAGATTGCGTAGATTTGTCGTGTATCACCGCGCCAGATCATGAGACCGTTTTCAAAAGCCTGTGAGGTTCCTGGCACATAGGACGTCGGAGACGATGCACAACCCAATTCCCAGTAACGAGTTGCCCAAACTTCAGGGAACTCCAGTTCCAGCGGACTGCATATTGTAATGCCCAAGTCGCTAGCGCTCGGAATTGTTGAAGATGTCGAAACGTTGTTAAGAAAGTCCGATCTGATCCATGCATATGTCGTGTCATCGACAATCAGGTAGAACCAATTCGCTTGCGACGCTACAACGCCAACCTCTGTATCAGGTTCAACTGTGCCAACCCGCGGATACTCAGTGCCTGGACCGCTACGGAGGTTGACGGGACCACCTGCGTCAACAGTAGCAGTACCAACAGAGGTAGCTCTTGGAGTGGTCGGAGTGGTCGCAGCAGTGTCGAATTCGGGCAGATTCGTCGCGGACAAAGGACCGACTACAGTAGGTTCTGTTGTTAACTCGTCGAGGTTCGTGTCCGAAGCAGACTCGAACGCTACCTGTGGGAACCCAATTCGTTCCCTGGCAGCTTCGATATAATAGTCGATATCTGTAGGCCAGCGAATAATCGTGTTGCGATCGCTGCTGTTTGTAATAAGGTAGTCTCCATTACTCGACCAAGCAACGTTGCTGAAAGGCCTTACAATGGGTAAATCCCATATCAATTCGCCAGATGTGACATCCCAGATGTAAGCATGGTTGTTGGTCGTTGTGAATACCTTGGTGTCGTCGCCTGACCATTCAACATGGTTGACCGCATCTCGATGCGTGAGTTGAAGGGTAGTCTCACCCGCAATGATGTCCCAGAAAACGACTGTACGGTCTCCATACAATACGAGCTGACGGCTGTCATCCCACCACAATACCTTTGAAAGAGAGCGAGCATAATCTATGCTTGATAAGAGCGTAGAATTGTTAACATCCCACACTGCGATTTTGTCGTCCGCAGTACAACATGCCGCAATGCGATTATCATCAGGACTCCATGCTACGCCACTGCTACCATCCAAGCCGCGTAACGTGGAGACTAATTGTCCGGTACTTGCGTTCCAAATTCTCACGTTGTCGTCTGTTTCCCACTGCGAGTGCACCGTTAGTATCTGTGAACCATCATGGTTCCACAGCGCTTCTCTGATTTCATACATAGACTCAATGTGTAATGTATTCTCACCGGTCGATGCATCCCAGACGTAGAGGTCATCTTTAAAATCATTGATCTCTCGAGGATTCGTGGTGTTATGCAAAGTCAAGAAATGCGAACTCTGGGGATTCCATATCAACTGTGTCACGTCAGTCTCAAACGTGACCTTAGTGGTTAGCTGGGCAATTGATTGGTTTGGATCGCTTGTGCTCTGGTCTGTGGATGGATCGATCTCCCAGACGGATAGGAGGCCTTCACCCCATGTTGCGATTCTGGATGCGTCACTGTTCATGCTTGCAATGTAAGAACCCGACGGTAATGAGAGAATCTCTTGACCAGTTTGAGCATCCAATACGACTGCGCTGCTGTTCAGATTGGTGTACCATGCACCATCATTGATAATTGTTGGTCTACCTCGATAATAAATTAGCATACGTTCAGATACATCATCGAACTGAAAACTGGTTGCTCCTGGCTGCGACAGAGGCATCCCGGCAGATTGGGTCGTATCCCAAACGACTGCATCGTCTGAAACGGTCAGGAATCGATGGTCAGAGTTTGCTGCCCACTCGATATGATCAAACTCAATGTCACGTACGGGTTGCTCAATAATCTCAGTATCATATCCGGGCCGAGATCCCCGGTTTGGTGGTAGCCAGACAAATCGCCGATCTATGTACCAACTACGCATGATCCCAGTTTGTTCATCGGGCGCAGCAAATGCATTTCGACTCGGATTGACTGCGACGGGAAGATCAATTCCATTTCCGAGAACCCAACTGGAAACTAGAGTTTGGTCCTCGAGATTCCAGAGCCAGACTGCCGATCGACACTCGGTCGAACACAGGGGAAAAGCTGCTGTCCATGAGAGGAGGTATGCATCCTCAATCATCAATCTGGCTCCAGTTACCTCGACATTCCCGTGATCAAATGCCGCGATTTGACGATGTGTTTGGCTATCCCATATGCGGACGTTAAAGGGCTGGTAGGAAACGATCAGAGATTCATCGTCATTCCAAGTTGCATCGCGGATCCAGGCATCATGTCGCATCTCGGCAAGCAGATTGCCGTTTTGAGAATCCCAATGGTACAAAACGTGTCCGAGATCTGCCCTCCCACTCCATGTAAGGAAAGTCTCCTCATTGGCGCTCCAGCGTGCACCTATGAAATCCGAAATAGATGGGCGCATACATACTTGTTTCGTTAAAGAACTTTCATCCACCTGCCAAACACAGATTGAACCATTGGATGACGTAAGTAGTTTCTGCCCGCTATGGCTCCATTCCACATGTCCCATATCTGAGCTATTTAGGGAAAACAACATCTTGTCCTGCAGGTCGATAACATCCCCCCCCCAACACTGTAGATTATCGCAGCATGAGTACCATCTGAATTGAACTTGACATCAGATATGGATTCTGATGTCTCCCATAAGAAAGTGTCCTGGGTAGTAAGATCCCACCTTGCAACTCGATAACTCGAGAATGCGACAACTGTGTTTTGATCTTGAAACCATTGCGCATGCCTGGGCTCATCGAAAACCAGTCGATACTGTTCAATACCATCTGAGACGCGTGTGATATGAACGGCGCTTTCGTCCAACCATACAAGGTGCGTACCATCTTCACTCAATGCAGGATCACTCAATGCGGGGTACGGGTACTCGAGACCCGTCATACGAAATACTTCCTGAGTAGGAGAATCAAGGCTGAGTAAGAGGGCCTCGAGGCATTCCGCTGGCATTTTATTTGGTGTTAGTTGCGGCATGTCCAGGCATTGCAGCGCTAGAGAAACGGCAGAATGCGGATTCCCGTCGTTAAGTTGCTGAGCGGAAAGTGTGACTAAACGTTCGATGTCTGCAGACGCTGCTGCGCCTGCGCTCTCGCTTGCATCTCTTTCAGCCAGTGCCAGTGTTGGGCTCAAGAAGTCAGCAACATATTGACTGGAAATATCATCTTCCCACTCATAATTGCCGCAACTGTTACTGGTTTGGCTTGGAGCCAGACTGACGGTCGGAATTTCACGCCCCATTGAACCTGCAGCACAATTATCGGTTGTAGAGATTGATGCGGGGATGTCGCTTTGCCCCGCACTTAGCGCGAGAATCGCAGTCCCCGCCGCGAGTGGGGTTGCCGCAGAAGTGCCATGGAATTGCCGTCCGCTTCCGAGAAGCAACGATCCTGGAGCCAACACGTCAGGCTTCAATACTTCGTCAGGAGAGTAGTCGATCGGCCTCGTATTCATGGCATAGTATTGCAGGCTGTTTAATCTGCCTGAATACCATGCTGGACTAATACCTGTGGCGTCAAGCGCTCCAACAGTTATTGCTTCGGCAATTTCACCAGGGGGCAAAACTACAGGATCTAGTGAAACAACGGTATCTGGATCTAAGTC
>JAHDWN010000007.1:188328-189301 GCA_023382675.1 Anaerolineae bacterium | reverse complement strand
GGGTCGCGGCCAAGGTCACACAGTTCTTCAGACACGAAAGCTGTGGCAAATGCACCCCGTGCCGTGAAGGCACGTACTGGCTCGACAAGGTGCTCGACCGGATCATGGCGGGCGAAGCGCAGATGACAGACATCGACCTGATCGTCAATGTCGCTAAGAACATGCAGGGCGTGACTCTCTGCGCGCTCGGCGATTTCGCGGCCAACCCGATCATTCACACCGTCAAGAATTTCCCGGATGATTTCAAGCGCCATATCGGAGACACGGCAGTTACGGCGGGTGGCGGCGGCGCGCGGCGCGGCGCGGCGTCTCCGAGAGTGGACTGAGGTCGAGTGCATGTCGGACGAGCCTTTTTCGTCCGCTGTTGATGCGCAGCCCGAAGCTGTCGTGCCGTTGGGCGAAGCGCCGGCGCGGCATGGACTTTTACAGCGTTTACGCGCGTTGCTTTTCGGTGTGTCGGATGACGCAGGGCTGATGGCCGAGCGGTTGATGACGCTGAGCAGTGCGATCGAACAGCATCCAGATGAGGCAGGGAACTACGTCATGCGTGGCGAGTTGTATCTGGAGCTGAACGATCAGATGCGCGCTGCCGAAGACTTCGAGCGTGCGCTCGAACTGGCGGAGGCGCAGTTAGAAGGATCTGACTGGGGCATTATCGCGCAATCTGTGCAGGATCGTGCGCTTGTCGGCCTGGAAAAGGCAAGACCTGAACGCTAAAACGTTGTTTCGGCGTTCGGAAATGATACAATCGCGGCATGATGGCCGCATACCTGGGGCGTGAGAGGTATTTGGGTAAGGGAACAGTAGCACAATGCCGAACACGGTAAAAATCTACATCGACGACAAAGAATATGAAGTCCCGGCAGGGACGAATTTGGTGGATGTCGCCAAGTTTTATGCAGATAACGATATTCCGGTTTTCTGTTACCACCCGAAGATGAAACCGGTCGGTATGTGCCGCATGTGTCTCGTC
>JAHDWN010000007.1:170336-188318 GCA_023382675.1 Anaerolineae bacterium | reverse complement strand
ATTGAGAAGGATCGGGCGACAGGGCAGGTGGTGCTCGACGACGCGGGCAAGCCGAAGATCCGTTGGTTCCCCAAACTTCAGACGGCCTGCACGACGACGGTCAGCGATGGCTTGGTGGTGCGCACCGGCACGCAGCAGGTGGATGACGCGCGCACGAACGTCGTCGAATTCCTGCTGACCAGCCATCCGCTCGATTGCCCCATCTGCGACAAAGGCGGCGAGTGTCCACTTCAGAACCTGACGATGGAGCATGGCCCCGGCACGAGCCGTATGAATTATGCCGACAAGATACACCTGGACAAGCATGTCCCGCTCGGTGATCTGATCTTCCTGGATGAGGAACGCTGCATCCAGTGTGCGCGCTGTGTCCGTTACCAGGACGAAATCGTCGGCGATCCGGTGCTGGCATTCTACGAACGTGGGCGCAGCTTGCAGATTATCACGGTGAGCGACCCCGGTTTTGACAGCTATTTTTCCGGCAATACGACCGACATTTGCCCCGTCGGTGCGCTGACGAGCGCGGATTTCCGTTTTGGCGCGCGCCCCTGGGAGTTGACCAACATTCCGAGCATCGATCCATGGGATGCAGCCGGTTCCAATATCACGCTGTGCGTCCGGCTCGACCGCGATTTTGACGGCAAAGCCATGATCAAGCGCGTGATGCCGCGTCAGAACGAAGCCGTCAACGAGATCTGGATCAGTGACAAAGCCCGGTTTGGGCATCATTTCACGCGCGCTGCGGATAGATTGCAGCAGCCGGTCGCCGCCGGTCGTGCGGTTTCCTGGCAGAATGCCCTCACCGTGGCTGCGGACAAGATCAAGGCAGTGGGCAGTGACATCGCCGCCATTGCCGGGCCGCAGATGAGCAATGAAGACCTGTGGGCGCTGCGCCAACTGCTGGCGGGCGTTGGCAGCGAGCGGCTGGGTACCTGGCCGCCAACACACGCGGGCGCGGATCTCGTCGCGCAGGTCGGCGTTGGCGTCGGTACGAATCTTGGCTCACTCGGCAAGGGTGATGCTGTTCTGGTTATCGCCAGCGACCTCGAAGAAGAAGTACCGCTCTGGCGCTTGCGCGTCAAGACGGCACATGACCGCGGCGCCTATCTGGTGGTTGCCAATGCACGCCCGACGCGCCTCGATCACTTTGGCGATGAATGTATGCAGTACGGGGTCGGCGAGGCAGCCGAGTTCATGGCTGACCTGGCGAAGACGCCGGTGGGCAAGCAGCTTGCCGAAGCTAACAATCTGATCATCATTGCCGGTGCTGAGGGGCTAACGCTTGAAGGCAGCCGCGCATTGATGCAGGCGGCGGCCAATTTCCTTATCAGCACGGATCACGTCGGTAAGGCGAACAACGGCCTGATGGCGACTCTGCCCGGCGCAAACGGCATGGGCCAGTACTACATGGGCTTTTTGCCGGAAGCCACTGCCGACATTATGCAGAATCCGCCCAAGCTGCTGATCGTCGCTCACGCGGACGTGATGGCCGATGATCCGAACGCCGCCGAATGGCTGTCGAAAGTCGAAACCATCATCACGCTCAGTCTGTTCCCCGACGGCGCATCTGAGCGTGCTGCAGTAGCGCTGCCAATCCAGAGCTTCGCCGAGCGCGACGGCACCTACACCAATGGCGAACGCCGCGTGCAGCGCTTCTACACTGCGCAAGGCCCGATGGGCGAGGCGCTGCCGGCTTGGCAGGTGATCCAGCGCCTGGGCGACATGCTCGGCCAGGGACATGCTAAGCCCTCTGCCGCCGCCGTCATGCTGGAGATCACACACAATCTACCCGGCTGGGCCGGCTGCCGCTACAGTGAATTGGCAAAGGTCGATAGGCAGTTCCCGGATGTCGGTGGGAATGATCTCTATTACGGGGGCACGGCCTACAAGAATTTCGGCGGTCTGGGCGTTCAGCTCGCATCCGCCGCTGAGCAGGGCAAAGTGAGCGAGGGCAAGGTTAAATTGCCCAAAGCAGCCACGGCTAAACTGCTGGCTATACCCGTGACCCGGCTTTACAATCGTGAGCGTGCCCTGCGTGCCAGTGAAGCTGATATTCTTGGCCCGCGCATCGCCAGGCCGTTTGTCGAAATCAACAGTGCGGACGCCAAGAAGCTCGGCATCAAGACCGGCGACATGGTGGACATCACGATGGGAGCAGCATCTGCACTGCGCGCACATGCGCATGTCGATGGTGTCGCGCCCGTCGGAACGATCATCGTGCCGCGTAATCTCTCAGAGACGGCTGCGCCGCTTGCGCCGGTCGCCATCGAGATCAGTAAAGTTGAGGGTTAGTCAATGACCACAACCACTGCCCCTGAAAACCGGACACGGCGATTCCCCATCCCGACCTGGGTGTTGGTGCTCATCGTCTTGCTTGTCCTTGGCCTGGTCTTGATCCTTGCCAACTGGGATGCGGTTCTTAACGCCGGCGGTTCGGTGCTGAGTTATATCTTCGAGCCGGATTCCCGTGTCGGTGACGCGCAAGTCGTGCAGTGCTACGGCGCGGACGGGCGCGGCTGCCCGATCGTGCACTCGGTAATCTACTCGCTCATCTTCTTCCTGATCCTCGTCACCGGCTTTGCCTACACGACCCTGCTTGAGCGCCGCGTCCTGGCTTTCTTACAGCAACGCGTTGGCCCCAATCGTGCGGGGCCGTTGGGGTTATTGCAGCCCGTGGCAGACGCGATCAAGCTGATCTTCAAGGAAGACATCACGCCGGGCGAGGCTGATCGTCCAATCTATCTGCTCGCGCCAATGCTGAAAGTCGTTCCAGCGTTGATCTTGCTTGCTGTCGTGCCCTTTGGCCCGGATATTCTGGTGCCCTGGTTCGACGGTATGTGGTACCGTGTACCGCTGGGACTGGCGGACATAAATGTGGGCGTCCTCTGGCTCCTGGCTGTCACGAGCATCGGCACGTATGGCGTTGTGCTCGCGGGCTGGGCCAGCAACAACAAATACTCGATGCTCGGTGGCCTGCGTGCCTCGGCGCAAATGCTCAGCTACGAACTGAGCCTCGGCCTGACCATGGCGATCCCGATCATGATCGTCGGCAGCATGAGCCTCGGCGACATCGTTAGCAGCCAGACCTACATCTACCAGTGGTTCATTTTCCAGAACCCACTGGCGGCTGGCATCCTGTTCATCGCTCTGCTGGCGGAACTGAATCGCTCACCGTTCGACCTGCCTGAAGCGGAACAAGAACTGACACAGGGCTTCATGACCGAATACAGCGGTATGAAGTTTGCCAGCTTCATGATGGCCGAATACCTGGGCATGATTGCTGTCAGCGTCGTCATCAGCTCGCTCTACCTGGGTGGCTATCAAGACGGCTTCGGCATCGTCGATAACCTGCCGATCCTGGGGCCGCTGGTGCTGCTCGGCAAGACGATCCTGCTGTTGATCTTCATGATCTGGATTCGCGCGACCTTGCCGCGCATTCGTTACGACCGGTTGATGGCATTCGGCTGGAAGATCATGCTGCCGCTGGCTTTTGTTGCGGTAGCCTGGACGGCGATTGCCCTCGTCGTCGGCGATACCTTCCAAAGCCCTGTCGCCTATGCGATTGTGGCTGGGATCATCTTTGTGCTGGTCATGGGCGGCGGCTATTGGCTGCTGCGGCGCAGCGGGCAAGACGTGCAGGCTGTGCCGCTGGAGGAAGATCCGATCATCACGGGCGAACGTCGTGGGATTGGCTGGCTGGCACTGCAAGTGATCGGCGGCTTGCTCTCGGTGCCGTTCACGCTGTATAGCGCAGCGTTGAAGTGGCTGGATGGCCTGGCGGCGGCGGCAGATAAGCCGGCTGAGGCTGAAACCAGTGCTATTGTGCCAACCGATACTGATTCGAGCGGCGAGTAAGCGTGGCGCGGTGAACTGCGCCGGGCAGCACTCACGCCGTTAGGGAAGTGTGGAGAGAGTATGCACCTCATTCGTGGTTTTGCGACGACATTCAAACATCTGCTCGAAGAGCCGGTCACGACGCAATATCCGGAGCAACTGCGTGGGCTGCGTGAACGCTACAAGGGGCGGCATCACCTGCGCCGTTACGAGAATGGCCTGGAGAAGTGTATCGGCTGTGCGCTGTGTGCGGCAGCCTGCCCGGCGGATGCGATCTGGGTTGAGGCCGCCGAAAACACCGATGATGCGCGCCACAGCCCTGGTGAGCGTTACGCCAAGACCTACGAGATCAATATGCTGCGCTGTATTTTCTGCGGCTATTGTGAAGATGCTTGCCCGACGCAGGCTATCGAGTTGGGCAGCGAATTTCAGTTGAGCTTTACGGATCGCCGTGATGCGATTTTCACCAAAGCTATGTTGATCGATCCGGTACCGCCGGGTGGCGCGGACACGCCACAGCAGGTCGAGTCAGGGACTTTTGATCGAGCGATACCGGATATGAAAAACCCGCTCTGATCTTGTGCAGAGGGGTTTAGAAAAGCTAAACTTACGAGGCGCACACTTCAACGTGCGCCTCGTCTGTGTGGGAAATTTGTTACGAATTGCTTTGCGTCCGGCGCATTTGAAATGCGTTAGTCTTTGCGCTAAACTGCACAATCGGTTTTGCACACCTTAGGAAAACGTGATGACAGAGGTTGTCCTGTTTGGGATTATCGGCTTGATAGCGGTTGCAGCAGCCGCTTTCATGGTGATAAGCCCTACCAAGAACGCTGTCCATAGTGCGCTCGCTCTGGTTTTGACCATGGGCTGTCTGGCGTTTTTGTTCTTGATGCTCAATGCGCCATTTCTTGCCATGATCCAGATCACTGTCTATGCCGGTGCGATCATGGTGCTTTTCATCTTCGTGATCATGCTCCTGGGCGCAGAAAAGCTGGACGTGCGCGAGACACGCTTTCCCTGGCTGCCTGTGCTGGGACTGGTGCTGGCGCTCACGCTGCTGCTGGTCATTGGGCTGCCGATCCTCAACTCCGGGCTGAATGTGATGGAGCCGGTGGCGAATGCACCGCGCGTGCGCGTCATCAACGCCACATCAGATTTAGCGCCGGTGAACGTCGCTTTCAACGATCAGGTCGTGGCGACAGGTCTTGATTTCGGCGCTGCATCGGAGTTTACCCAGGTTGCAGCCGGTGAGTATGCGGTCACGGTGACTCCTGAAGGTGGCGCACCCATCACGACCGCCGTCAACCTGGAGCCGAACAGCACGCAGACCTTCGTTGCCTATGGTGACGCAGCCAACGTTATGTTCACGCTTGTTCCCGACGATCTTTCAACGGTAACCGAGGCACGCAGCAGTCGCATCGTCGTCTTCAATGCCTATGATCCGCAGACAACCGTCAGCCTGGTCGATTTCGGTTCGGACTCGAACGTGGCCGATACGACGACGTATGCCAACGAAGTCGGCTATGGCACCTATTCAGCGCCCGTGATTTTGGAAGAAGGCGCACACAATCTGGCCTATATTGCGGGTGGTGATGTGCCGGATGTGGATAGCGAGCCGGTTCTCTTCCGCAATCGCGAGTATGAGCTTCCACGTGATGAATCGCAGTTGATCGTCGTCATGTCTGAGCGGCTGTTCGACGGCACTGTCCGTGCGGCGGCAGTAACGTTTGCCGATACAGCGCGCGCATCGTTTGGCGGGCCACGGGCAGTGGGCACACTTCTGTTTATCGATTACATGCTTCCCTTCCAACTGCTGGCGATGCTGCTGCTGGCGGCCATGGTGGGCGTGATCGTTCTGACGCGCCATCACTTGCCTGGAGCGAAGGAGCGAGTCAATGTGCGGCGCAAGGTCAGCCGACCGCTGACGAACGTGATCTCAAGCCAGGTGGGGCATGAGGTGGTGGATGAAGCACCGGCTCAGCTACCCGCACAGACTGAACAACGCGAAACCGCCGGCGATTAGAACGCCCTACGGAGGATTGCAGACTCATGGTTCAGACTGAAATGTATATTCTGCTGAGCGCTGTGCTCTTCGTGCTTGGCGTCATGGGCGTCCTTTTTCGCCGCAACGCGATTATTGTGTTTATGTCGGTTGAATTGATGCTGAACGCTGCGAACCTGGCGCTGGCAGCGTTTGCGCGTCACTGGGGTGTCGAAAGCGGCCACCTTTTCGCTTTCTTCGTCATCACGGTTGCTGCTGCTGAGGTTGCGGTCGGGCTGGCGCTAATCGTCGCCATCTTCCGCACGAAACACAGTATCAATATCGACGAACTGCACCAGATGCAAGGCTAGGGCAGTCAATATGTATACGGAAACTTATCCTCAGCTCGTCACACTCGTCATTCTGGTCCCGGCCATTGGCGCGTTCATCAACCTGTTCTGGGGCGCGCGCTTGTCCGAAAGATGGATCAGTGCGATTGCTACGGTTGCCTCGTCGCTGGCGTTTCTGGTCGCTGTGCTGCTGTATGCCTATCTCGTCAATAACAACTATCAGGGCGTGGTCGTGAACCCGCCGCTGTTGGATGGCTGGATACGGATCGGCACGAGCGTTGAAATCCCGTGGCAAATGCGCGTCGATACCCTGAGCGTGACGATGATGCTGGTCGTCAGCGGCGTTGGTTCCTTGATCCACATGTACGCCGCCGGTTACATGCATGGCGACCCGATGTATCACCGTTTCTTTGCCTATCTGAATATGTTCCTTGCCTTCATGTTGATCCTGGTGACGGGCAACAACTTTCTGATGATGTTCGTCGGCTGGGAAGGCGTCGGTTTATGCTCGTTCCTCTTGATCGGCTTCTGGTTCGACAAGGCCAAGGGGGTTGGCTGGCGCAACAGCAATGCCGCGCGTAAAGCGATGGTCGTCAATCGTATCGGCGACTTCGGCATGATGATGGCCGTCTTCATGATCTTCTGGACGTTTGGCACGCTCGACTACTATCGCCCCGGCGAAATCGCCAACACCGAGTTCGGCACGCACGGCGCTGAGGCCGCTCACGTAGAGGGCGAAGTTGCTGCCGAAGGTGAGGACACGGAAGCGGCGGCAGTGACGGAGCACGAAGAAACCGCCCCGGCAGCAGCGAGCGAAGGTGAAGCGCACGGCGAGACGGCTGTCGTTTACACCAACAATGACCACATCCCCACCGAGCAATTGGGCGTATTCGGCAAGACGATGCGCTGGGTTGAGGAGGGCGGTCACGAAGTCGATTTCGGCCCGTTCTCTCTGCCCTTTGAAACTGTTCTCGTCTTGATCACCTTGTTCCTGCTCCTGGGCGCGACTGGCAAGTCTGCCCAGATCCCGCTCTTCATCTGGCTGCCGGATGCTATGGCTGGCCCGACGCCCGTTAGCGCGTTCATCCATGCCGCGACGATGGTCACAGCCGGTGTCTACATGATGGTGCGCAGCAACGTCTGGTATTACGAAGCGGACTTCACCTCGCTTGTCGTTGCCATCATCGGCGCGAGCACGGCCATCGTGGCCGGGTTTATCGCCATCGGCCAGTGGGACATCAAGCGTGTTCTGGCCTATTCAACGGTCAGCCAGCTTGGCTTCATGGTCGCAGCGGTTGGTGTCGGCGCGTACAGCGCAGCGATCTTCCATCTGCTGACGCACGCCTTCTTCAAGGCGCTGCTCTTCCTCGGCAGCGGTTCGGTCATTCACGGCGTCGAGCACGGGCATCATCTCGCGCACGCCGGGCACGGGCATGGCGAGCATGATCATCATGACGCTCATGCCGATGCGCACGATCATCACGAAGAAGAATTCGACCCGCAGGACATGCGCAACATGGGTGGCCTGTGGCGCAATATGCCCATCACCTATTTGACCTACGTGGTCGGCACGTTGGCGTTGGCTGGGATCTTCCCGTTCGCGGGTTTCTGGTCAAAGGATGAGATCCTCGCGGACTCGCTGGTGGCGGGTGTCCAGGAGGGCAATCTGCGCGGCTACATCGCCTTTGGGCTGCTGATTCTGGCGGCGGCATTCACGGCCTTCTATATGTGGCGTCAGGTCGAGCTGGTCTTCCACGGCAAGCCCCGCACAGAAGCCGCACGTCGTGCGCCCGAAAGCACAGCCGTGATGACCATTCCGCTTGTCGTACTCATGATCGGCAGCATCTTCGCCGGATTCCTCAACACACCGGCGGGGGTGCTTGGGCTGGACAATATCTTCGGCGCGCACCGCTTCTCCGATTGGCTGTCCGCGACTGTCGTTCACGCGCACGCGGGCGAGTTCCAGTGGCTGCTCGCGCTGAGTGCCCTGGGGATCGCAATCGTCGCGATTTTCCTGGCACGTCGCTTCTACGCCAAGGACAGTCCGCTGGTTGGCGAGGAGCAGCGCGATCCGCTGGCGGTGGGCGGCTTTGGCGCTGCCTGGTCGCTGGCAAATGCGCGCCTGTATTGGGATGAGACTTACTATCGCCTGTTCGAAGGCCCGTTCAATGCGCTGTCGAAATTCCTCGCCGATACGTTGGACTGGCGCTTCTGGCACGATTACTTCCACAACACGGTCATCCGCGACGGCTTCAATGCCATTGGCGAGCTTTTGAGCAAGCCGGTCGATCTCGGCATCATCGACGGGGTCGTCAACGGCGTCGGGCGGCTGACTCGCTGGCTCAGCGGCGCGGTGCGTGGCGTGCAGACCGGCTACGTGAGGACTTACGCCATCACGCTGCTGTTGGGCGTGGTGATCGTGATTGTTGTGTTATTGCTGCCGTTGCTACAGACCAACGGCTGAACTGGAGGAGCTTTAACCGATGGAAGCGACCGGACTTTCGCTGCTTACGGTAATCCTGTTCTTACCGTTGGTCGGCATGACCATCATGTTTTTCATCCCTGGCGATCAGGGACGCAATATCCGCTATACGGCGCTGGGCTTCAGCCTGGTGACGTTCGCCCTCACCCTGGTGATGTGGGCCAGCTTCGACCCGAATGTCTCCGGGCTGCAAATGGTGCAGCGCTGGGAGTGGCTGCCTTCATTCGGCATCAGCTACTACGTTGGTGTCGATGGCGTCAGCCTTTTGCTGATCGTGCTGACTGCCTTCATCATGCCGGTGTCGATCTTCGCTTCGATGGCATCGCACATCTTCGAAGAGCGTGGACGTGAGAAGTGGTATTACCTGTTCCTGATGGTGCTGGAATGGGCGATGCTTGGCGCGTTCATGATCCAGGACTTGATCGTCTTCTACATCTTCTTCGAAATCACGCTCGTGCCGATGTACTTCTTGATCGGCATCTGGGGCGCAGAAAATCGTGTTTATGCGGCGGTGAAGTTCTTCCTGTATACGCTCGCGGGTTCGGTGCTGATGCTGCTCGCCATTCTGTACGTGGGCAATCAGGCGGGCACCTTCGCCATCCCGGACATCGTTCGAGCAGTCCAGGCTGGGACGCTCACGTTCCCATTCGACGGTTTGTTCAGCCCGCAGTCCTACCTGTTCATGGGCTTCTTTATCGCCTTCGCCATCAAAGTCCCGCTCTGGCCGCTGCATAGCTGGCTGCCGGATGCGCACGTGCAAGCGCCGACGGCTGGCTCGGTCATTCTGGCGGGTGTTCTGCTGAAGTTGGGTACCTACGGTATGATCCGTGTGCTGCTGCCGGTTTTCCCGGAGGCGACCGTCGCCTGGGCACCGATCATCGGTGTTCTGGCTGTCATCGGCATCATCTACGGTGCTTGGGTGAGCTACGCGCAGGATGACGCCAAGAAGCTCGTCGCTTATTCCTCCGTCAGCCACATGGGCTTCATCGTGCTCGGCATTTTCGCACTCAACGGTCAGGGCGTGCAGGGCAGCATTCTGCAAATGGTCAATCACGGTGTCAGCACCGGCGGCTTGTTCTTGATCGTCGGTATGCTCTATGAACGCCGCCACACCAAGAAGCTGGCCGATTACGGCGGCATCTGGAAGGCACTGCCGATCTTCGGCGCGATCAGCCTCGTGATCACCTTGAGCAGCATGGGCTTGCCTGGCCTGAACGGTTTCATCGGCGAGTTCACGATTTTGCTCGGCACATTTGGCAGCGATGTGCTCGGCTTCTTCTTCGCACTGTTCGCCACGCTGGGCATCATCCTGGCGGCGGTCTACATGCTCTATATGTTCCAGAAAGTCTTCATGGGCGAGCTGGACAAAGAAGAAAACAAGCATTTGCATCCGATGAATTGGATGGAATACGCGGCGTTGGTACCCGTGCTGGTGGGCGTCTTCTTGATCGGCATTTACCCGGCGCTGTTCTTCGCGCCCATGAACTCGACCGTCACCGAGATCGTCACCCAAGTTTCGCATTTTGTGACAACCGTCGCCCAGGCAGTCCCGTAAGGCAGATGGCATGATACCGGTACCGAGCCTCAGCGATTTCAATTTACAGTACACGCTGCCCGCACTGAGTATCACGGTGTGGGCGGCGATCCTCCTGGTCATCGACCTCTTTATCCCCAGGGAGCGCAAGCAGACGACTGCCTGGCTCGCGGCGGGTGGGGTCGTGTTCGCTTTCGTCGCCAACGCCTTCCTGTTCAATGTCAACGAGGAAGCGTTTTTGGGCATGTTTCGCGCCGATCAGTTCACCGCATACGTGAACGCGGTCATTCTCGGAACGGCCTTCATCGGCATTCTGATGAGTGTCGATTATCTGAAGCGCACGCAAATCGAACGCGGCGAGTACTACGTGCTCATGCTCTTCAGCGCTGCTGGCATGATGTTCATGGCGGCTGCCAACGACTTGATCGCTGTGTTTGTCGCGCTCGAACTCTTGAGTATCCCGTTGTACGTGCTGTCCGCGTTCCGCGCGCCGGATACGAAGTCTGAAGAGAGCGGCCTCAAGTACTTCATTCTGGGCGCGTTTGCCAGTGCCTTCCTGGTCTATGGCGCGGCGCTGATCTATGGCGCGACCGGCACAACCAACATCCCGGCGATCTTCGCAGCGATTGGCAGCGTTGCCATCGGCGGCAGCGCCTCGATTTTGCTTCTGATCGGCGCGGGTTTGATGCTCGTCGGTCTTGGCTTCAAGGTCGCAGCCGTGCCATTCCACATGTGGACGCCGGATGTCTATGAAGGTGCGCCGACGCCGATCACCGCCTTCATGAGTGTTGGCGCAAAGGCGGGTGGTTTCGCCGCTCTGTTCCGCGTGCTGGCTTCAGCGCTGCCGACGTTCGTCTTCACCGATGGATCGATCTACGCGGTCTGGCAAACTTCCGTCTGGATTCTTGCAGCGGCGACTCTGATTCTTGGCAATCTGGTGGCGATTGCGCAGTCCAACATCAAACGGATGCTCGCCTACTCGTCTATCGCCCACGCAGGTTACATCCTGATGGCCGTTGCTGCAGCGGGTACGGCAGGCATCGGTGATGCGGCGGCGCGCGCTGCGCTCTTCTACCTGATGGCATATATGTTCACCAATCTGGGCGCATTTGCGATTGCCATGTCGATTGAGAAAGATGACGGCAGCGGCACCAACATCAGCGATTTCACCGCACTGAGCAAGTCACGTCCGGGACTGGCTGCGATGATGGCGTTCTTCATGCTCAGCCTGACCGGCTTCCCACCAACTGCCGGGTTTGTGGCGAAGTTCCTGGTCTTCCAGGAGACCCTCAACGCCGGGCTTGTGCCGCTCGCGATCATCGGCGTCGTTACCAGCGTCATCAGTGGTTACTACTATCTCAATATCGTCGTCAAGATGTTTCTCGGCGATGGCGAGGGCGACCCTGCCGCTGGCGCGACGCCATATCTGCGTTGGGCGGCTTATGCCTGTTTTGCAGGTACGCTGATACTGTTTGTGCTGCCGTTCCTGGGGACGGACTTGGCAAATTCGATCAATCTGGCGGTTGCGCTCGCCCCGTGACGCCGAGATTCAAGCAGTTTGAATGCAAAGGGGCGTCATCACGACGCCTCTTTTTATTCAACCAGACAGACGTACCCCGTGGAATTGGGGCAGTCAGCGCCCGGAAACCGGCTACACTGGTAACTGAGCTAAAGGCAGACCGATGACAAAACCCAAACGTGACATCTTGAATGCTGACATGCGTGACCGTCTGCGTGCCAACCGGGATGGGCGGCTGAACACAGCGCAGTGGATCGCGATTACAACCGATCCGCTCGTAACTCTGCTGCTGCTGCTTGCCCCGGCCATCTTGATCATCGGCCTGCGCTTTCCGATTCTGTTTACACGCGCCTGGCTGATTCTGCTGGTTGTCCTGGTGCTCTATGGCAGCATGATCCTCCTGCGCGCCCGCCGCTACGCCCGCGCTCGCCTGCACTACAAGGTGCTCTATGCTGCACGTCCGCCTCTGGCGCGCTGGGCATTGCGGCGCTCCCCGTCGTTTTACGATGATACAGGCCGGGTTTATCGGTTCACACGCTGGCTTGCACCGCGCGTTTCTCTGACGGATGATCATGCCTACCTGGTCTATTATCTGGATGACCCGCGCGAACGGGTGCTGTGCAGTCTCTTGCCGTTGACGCACCCGGACGCAGAAAAGTTCCAGCCGACTGCGGAGTTTCATCGCCGTTTCGAGCGGCGCGCCACGGCTGCAAAACCTACCTGATTTGCATTGTTCTTACGTTTGTCAGACGTGCCTCTGACATTCCAATCCTATATTGAGAGTCGGGACAGTGATTTAGGGAGGTTATAATGACGAGAATGATGACTCGCTGGAACCCTGTCCGCGAAATGACATCCATGCAGCGGGCGATGGATCGCCTCTTTGAGGATTGGCGGCCATTTTTCGACTTTGACGGCGAAACCGTCGAGGGCACTCGCGCTCTGGCACTCGATGTTCATGAAGATGACAAGACCTACACCGTGACCACCGACATGCCGGGCGTGCAACCAGATCAAATTCAGGTGCGCAAGGAAGGCGATTATCTGCTGATCGAAGGCGAGGTCTCCGAGGAGAAGTCCGAGCAGGAAGGCAAACGGACGCTCATCAGCGAGCGGCGTTACGGGCGTTACACGCGCCGCATTCGCCTGCCGCAGAACATCGATGTTGACAAGGCGGAGGCTCACTACGAGAACGGTGTTCTCACGCTCAATCTGCCGAAGGCGGAAGCTGTACAGCCGAAGCTCATCCCGATTAAGACCGGCAAATAAGTCGCGAGACAACCACAAACATCCTACACAGGGAGCGCCACACGACGCTCCCTTTTGCTTGTCAAAATGACATCGACGCGCTACTGTCGTGCGCTGTTCATGGTCGAAATGCACGATGCGTCGATATTATCTGTCTCTCGCAGTCCTCATTCTATTCAGCGCCGCCGTTTTGCGCTTCTGGCAGCTACATAGCTATCCGCCGGGGCCTCACTACGATGAGGCAGCTAATCTGCTGATTGCGCGCAGCATCGCTTTTGGCGGCGCGCGCTTTTTTCCTATCGTCGAGGCTTATCAGGGGCGCGAGGTGCTTTACTATTACCTCATCGCGCCGCTGCTGTCGCTCTTTGGCGACCGGATGTATACGCTGCATCTCGTCAGCGCGTTTGCCAACCTGATCACCATCGCGGCAGCGATGCGCTTAGCGCGAGAGATGTTTCGTGGCAGGCGTGGGGTCATTGTTGCGTTGGTAGTAGGGCTTGTCGCCACGGTGTCGTTTCCGCAGATATTCATCGCGCGTCAGGCTTTTCGCGCCGTGACCCTGCCGATGATGCAAGCGGTCGCATTGTGTTGTCTCTGGCGTGGGCTGCGCAGCCGTCAGGGGTGGATTTGGCTGGTGCTCGCGGGCGTGTTCGCAGGCGGTGCGCTCTACACCTACATGGCATCGAGATTGTTTCCGCTCTGGCTGGCGCTTGGCGGACTGGCACTGCTCGGGTTTGATCGACGCAACTGGCAGCAGCGGCTTCGGCAAGGGCTGATCTTCTTCGGAGCGCTAATCGTGGTGGCAGCGCCGATTGTGATTTATGCCGTGCAGAAGCCGGACATCTTCTGGGGCAGATTGGGCGAGGTTTCGCTGCCTGGCCAGTCGATCACGCTCGGCGAGAGTATTGTGCTTCACCTGCGCATGTTCTTCATCGCCGGCGATCCGTACCTGCGCTACAACATCCCCGGTCGCCCATACTTCACCTGGCCGGAAGGTGTCTTGTTGGCCGTCGGCCTCTTGGTAGCGATTTGGCGAGTGCTTACTGCACGCCGCGCGCTGGAGCGCACTGCCTATTTCCTGGCGCTGCTGGCGCCGCTGATGGTCTTCCCCAGCGTGGTCTCTGTCAGTGGACTGCCTCCCAGCCATATGCGCTCGATTGCGATGACACCACTGATCTTCGTCGTCGTCGGCATTGGCGTTGAAACTACATTGAACGCGCTACGTCGCGTGGGGCGACTTTCGCCCCGCGTGCTTGCTGTCGGGTTTGTGGCTGTCTTGGCTGCCAGCGCTGTGTTGGCAGGGCAGGCGTATTTTGCCTGGGCAGAGCGAGCCGATCTTTATTATGAAACGGATGCCGATCTCGCGGCAGCGGCGCGCTGGCTGCAAACACAATCCGTCGAGAATACCCGCGTCTATCTGGCGGCACGTGACCGAACACATCCGACGGTCTTGATCGAGCGGACGCCACCAATTACCTGGCTGGGCACGAATACGCTCTATCGCGCGGCAGACGGAATGGACGGCCTGTACATCTTCCCGCGCAGCGCACCGCCACCCGTCGATTGGGCGGCCTGGCTGGAGGAGGGGCGCATCACCGATCTGCCATTGGGGCCGGATGGACGTACTGCTTTCGAAGCTTTCCGATTGCCGGGCAGTACACCGTTGCCCGCCGGAGATCCAGACGTGCTGGAAGCTGTGCGTAATCCCTGGCTGTCGCTCGCCGCGGCCTATCCCGTGGCTGTCGCAGCCGGGAGCGACGGTGAGTTCGTAACGGCCTGGCGCATTGATCTCACGCCGGAGGCTGGCGATCTGACACCGCTCGTACAGGTCGAGACGCCGCTGGGTGTCGCGCTGAGCCGCACTGACATCTACATGACTGACACCAATCTCTGGGAGCAGGGGGCGGTCGTGTTGGTCCGTGTCCCTGTCCATATCCCGCCCGGCACCCCGCCCGGCAGTTATCCTGTCCGGATGGCCTGGGTGGCGCGCACGGCTGATGCTTATGCGCCATTTCTGCGCGATACGGGGGAGCAGGCGGGCATTTGGGCGGCGTCTGGACAGGTGCAAGTGCTTCGTGCATCCGAGCCTGCAAACCCGGACGAATTGCCGATCACGAATCGTGTGGATGTGGATGTTGCACCCGGTGTGCGCCTGCTCGGCTTTGCGGCGCTTCCAGCCGCCCTGCGGCCAGGCGAGACAGCGATGATTGCGTCTTACTGGCAGGCCACTCCGACGGATGAACCCCGGTCGGATATGGCTGTGCGTCTGCTGCTCAGAGACGAAGAGAATGAAGAATATCTGGCGACACCGGCGCTGCTTGATGGGATGTATCCACCGGCGGAATGGCAGGCTGGCGACGTGGTGGCGGAGTATCTACGCCTGGAGATCGCGCGCGATCAGGCTGCGGGTGATTATCAGGTCCTGGCTTTGGTCGGGGACACTGATGTCTTGATTGGCAGTGTGCGCGTCGAAGGCGTCTCGCGGCTTTATGACAGGCCTGCGTTCGATACAGCGTCCGGGGTTGATTTTGGTGGCATGATCCGTCTTGTAGGCTATTCAATTGACCTTGAAGATGGGCTGCGATTGCGCCTTGTCTGGCAGCCCCGCGAAATCATCGAGCAGGACTATACCGTCTTTGTTCATTTGCTGGACGCGAACAAGACGATTGTCACCCAACAAGATGCGATGCCGGTTGGCAATACTTATCCCACCCGTCTCTGGCAGCCCGGCGAATTCGTCGTTGATGAATACCAATTTTCCAACCTGGATTTGACTGACTTGACCATTGAGCTTGGTTGGTATCTACAATCCACGGGTTATCGACTGCCTATAACACTGCTCCCGACGGGACCGGTTCAGGATTCTCTCGAAATATCACCTGATTGGTCATATAACCAATGATTCCAAACTAGAATATTTCGCCGGAGTATTCTTGAAACTCCACTATGAATCTATATTTTCTCTATTATAATGAAATCAATTAGGACAATTATCTTTACATAAATATGAGTAATGATTCATATTGGTTTCGAATAAGATATTCACTTATATCGGCGTGAGGTGTGTAATCTATGAAGCAGCTAACGCTTCGGCGTCATCCTGATAATCTCATCATTACCCAGGTTCGCCCACCGGCACATAGCGGCTATGTTTTGGGACGTTCGGACGACAACAGCGATTTCATACCTGATATTGATCTGGCGCAATTTGGCGCGCGTGAATTAGGGGTCTCGCGAAGACACGCGGCACTGATCAGTTTTCAAGGTGCGACGCACTTGATTGACCTTGGTTCCGTCAATGGAACCTTCCTGAATGGCAAACGTTTGATCAGTGAGATGCCATATCCTGTAATTTCTGGTAATATTATTCGCATAGGCACCCTCCAATTTGTTATCGATGAAGAACAATAATCGAAGTTTGCCAAGGCAATTTTGTATCATTTCATTATCCTCGCACTCATAAATGGATGAAAGCATGATCCCAACCAACTTGCGTTTCGATGGTTCGTTTTGGGTCAATATGGACATCGCGCTGCGCCATCTCGATCATCTCATTGGGCGCATGATTGCGTCGCTGCATGTCTCTGTCATCGAGTGGTACATTTTGCGCGCACTCATCAAGGAAGATGGTCAGCACGCCAGCGAACTGGCACGGGCAGTCGGTCGTGCGGCGACCTCTTTCACACCCAACCTGGATAAATTGCAGGCGCGAGGCCTTATCGAGCGCCGACCCGATCCGTCGGATCGTCGTGCGGTGCGGATTCATCTGACCGAGCAAGGCAAGAAACTACGGCCAGAGATCAATCGGCTGGCGAACGAGATCGAAGCCTATTTTCGCGAGCGCTTCGAGCCGGAAGAATTGGATGCGTTTCTCTCAGTGATGGCGGAACTTCAGTCGTTCGAGATGGAAGACGAGGCGTTTAACTAGCCTTCGCGCCTATATTCACTGATCAATTGACTGAGCGTGTGTTCGAACACATCCAGAGTGTGCGCTCCAAAGAGTACAAAGCGAATCAGTGTGATCTCTGATGTTTGTTCTGCAAAAGTCCATGCTGTGCTCAAGGCGATCCTGGATGCTTCTTCGAGTGGATAACCATACACACCCGTGCTGATTGCGGGGAAAGCGATAGTGCGGACACCGGTTTCCGCCGCGACTTCCAGGCTGCGGCGATAAGCGCTTGCGAGAAGCTCCGCGACACTCGCGTCATTTGGCCGATAGACGGGGCCAACAGTGTGAATGATGTAGCGCGCCTTCAAGCGAAAGCCCGGTGTGATTTTCGCATCTCCAGTAGCGCAGCCACCCAGCTTACGTGTCGTTTCCAATAACTGCGGACCGGCGGCGCGATGAATAGCGCCATCGACGCCACCCCCGCCGAGCAGCGAGTTGTTGGCGGCATTGACGATGGCGTCTGTCTCCTGCTCGGTGATGTCTCCAAGCACCAGTTCCAGGGTTGTGTCTCTGACCTGTGTGCGCATAATTATCTCCTGTTTTTAGACGATTCTATAAGCGCAGGCGATAGCGATGCAACCATTCACATCAGAACACGTCCAGACGGCTCTCGATCAGCATGGGCTTGGGGTGAAGATCCATCACTTCGAGACGACCACCGCAACGTCGCAGCAAGCCGCCGATAACATCGGCTGTCAACTCGGCCAGATCATCAAGAGCATTGCGTTCATTGTCGATGATCGGCCTATCCTGGTGTTGACGAGCGGTGATCAGCGAGTGGACGACAAGAAAATAGCGGCGCTCTATAACGTGGGGCGTAAGAAGGTGCGCGTCGCAACTCCGGAGCAGATGGTCGACATTTATGGCTATGCGCCGGGGAGTATGCCGCCGCTCGCGCATCGCACCGACGGCCTGGACATTTACATTGACGAAACCCTCCAACGTTTCGATCAGCTCTATGCTGCCGGGGGCGCACATAACGCCATTTTCCCGATCACGCTGGAGCAGCTCGAGCAGGTGTCAGGCGGAAAACTTGCC
Organism: Anaerolineae bacterium; assembly: GCA_023382675.1. Taxonomy (GTDB): domain Bacteria; phylum Chloroflexota; class Anaerolineae; order Aggregatilineales; family Phototrophicaceae; genus Flexifilum. Next base: position 170,386 of record JAHDWN010000007.1, on the reverse strand, counting down.
GACATCGTGAAAGCATCGTCCAACGACGACGCGCCTTAAAGTCCGGCGCG
>JAHDWN010000007.1:30071-170326 GCA_023382675.1 Anaerolineae bacterium | reverse complement strand
CGGCGCGTATTTGCCACTGCTCGGCGAGCATTTCCAGCACAGACAGGAGACGCGAGCGCCACACGCTCGAATCGGTTGCGATCTCGACGGCAGTTCGTGTCACGCGGATGCCCTGTCCGAGCCGGAGTTGCAGCAGATCGCGGTTCATTTCCACGAGATAGGGCAGTCGTATCTCGACGCGGCCTGTGCGCTGAAGGATAGCGGTTGCGTTAGCGGCCTGGGCTGCCAGCTTGACCTCGATCTGATACAGCAGGCCATCGACGGCTGCTGGTAGTTCACCGAAACGGTCGCGCAGCTCGTTGCGCATCGCCTCGACCGCCTTGGCGCTGTCAAGACCGCCGATGCGTCGGTAGATTTGAAGACGCAGTCCCATCTCCGGTATCCAGTCTGTCGGCAAGTAAGCTGGCAGCGGCAGATCGATCATGATCGCCGTTTCACTCACAGTCTGCGCGGAACGCTCAACCTGCTCGCCCTTCAAGGTATGCACGGCCTGTGACAGCATCTGAGTGTAGAGATGGAAGCCGATCAGCGCGATGTGCCCGGTCTGACGCGTGCTCAGGATGTCGCCTGCGCCGCGCAGTTCCAGGTCGCGCATGGCGATCTGAAAGCCCGAACCGAGATCGACATATTCCGCCAGCGTTTCCAGGCGCATTCGCGCGTCGTCCGTCATGCGATTGACTGACGGGTGGAAGAAGTACGCATAGGCCTGCTGGGCGCTGCGCCCGACACGACCGCGTAATTGATAGAGCTGCGACATACCGAATAGATCAGCGCGATCGACGATCAAGGTGTTGGCGTTGGGGATATCCAGCCCGCTCTCGATGATCGACGTTGCCAGCAAAATGTCGTATTCGCCGTTGCCGAAAGCCAGCATCACATTTTCCAGCAGCCGCTCATCCATCTGGCCGTGGCCGATAGCGATCCGGGCTTCCGGCACGATGCGCTCCAGCTTTTCGCGCAGCAGGTTGATGGTCTGGACGCGGTTGTGGACGACGAAGACCTGGCCGCCGCGTTCCATCTCGCGCAGGACGGCCTGGCGCACGAGCCGTTCGTCGAATGTGCCGACGTGGGTGATGATTGGCAGGCGCTCTTCCGGCGGTGTCTGGATCATACTGATGTCACGGACGCCGGTTAGCCCCATGTAGAGCGTACGCGGGATTGGCGTCGCGGTCAGTGTCAAGACATCGACCTGCGTTCGGAGCGCTTTGAGATGCTCCTTATGCTTGACGCCGAAGCGCTGCTCTTCGTCGATGATGACGAGGCCGAGATTCTGAAAACGCACGTCATTCTGCAAGAGCCGGTGGGTGCCGATGACGATGTCCACCTCGCTCTTGCTGAGCTTCTCAATCAGTTGAGTTTGCTCTGCGCGGCTGCGAAAGCGTGAGAGGGCTTCGACAGCGACGGGGAAAGGCGACATGCGACGGCGGAACGTCTCGTAATGCTGCTGGGCGAGAATCGTCGTCGGGACGAGGATCGCCACTTGCTTGCCGTCCATTACCGCTTTGAATGCCGCCCGGAGCGCGACCTCGGTCTTGCCGTAGCCGACATCGCCGCAGATCAACCGATCCATCGGGTGCGTACGCTCCATGTCCGCTTTGACATCCCGCACGGCGCGTAGTTGGTCATCGGTCTCGATGAATGGGAACGACGCTTCCAACTCGGCCTGCCAGGGGGTATCGACGCTGTAAGCATGGCCGATAGCGTTGGCTCGGCTGGCGTAGAGCGCCAGCAGTTCGCGCGCTTCTTCTTCGACAGCCTTCTTGGCTTTGCCTTTGATCCGTCCCCAGTCCGGCTGGCCTAGCTTGTTCAGCGTTGGCGGCCTGTCGTCCGCGCCGATGTAGCGCGTCAGCCGGTCGGTCTGGTGGATGGGCACGAACAGGGCGTCTGTCCCGGCATACTCGACCGCCAGGTACTCGCGCTCGATCCCTTCCAGCGTGCGGCGGCGCATCCCGGCAAAGCGGCCAATGCCGTAATCGACGTGGACGACGTAATCGCCCTCGTTCAGGTCGCTGTAGCTGAGTTCCGGCGTGCGTGCGCGGTGGCGGGTCGATCTGCGCTGGGGTTCTGGCCGTGACCAACCGAAGATTTCCGCATCGGTCAACAGGTGAAGATCGCCATCGCCCGTGCGCAGTCGCCAGCCTTCCTGGAGTGTGCCATCGACAAACATCACGCTGCGCGGCGCTGGCGGCTGTTCGATCTGCACCGCCTGAGTGACCGGAGCGCTGTCCGTCTCATGCCATAGATCAACCAGGCGGGGGGCTTGCGCGCTGACAGCGATGGTGCGGTCGCCGGCGCTGCGCATGGTGCGGATCTGTGTGAGCAGCATCTTGAGCTGCCCGGCAAAGCGCATCTCCGGCGCGAGCACACTGCGGAACGACACTGTGGGCTGTGCTTCGCTGCTGTCGTCCGGGCTGGAGCCGAGTGAAACGTGCAGGTGGCTGTGCAGGCCGCGTTCCAGCGCTGCCCAGCTCAGATGGGGCTGCGGATAATCAGGCGCGAGGTGGTGCGCGCCCAGCTTTTCCTCGCGCGTGTGCGCGGCGCGTGCTTCAATCTCCTGGATCGTCGCGCGGAGTTCGTCTTCGTCCTCGGTGATGATCAGGGCGTTGTCCGGTGCGTGGTCGAGCAGGCTGTACACATCCTCGTAAAAGAACGGCAGATAGTGTTCGAGATGCGGAAAAGCGATGCCCGCCGCCAGGGACTCGGCATCTTCCTGCGGGCTGATCGGATCGGAGTCTGTGGCCGGGAGCTGCGCGAACCAATCACTCAGACGTGCCGCGATCGCCGGAGTCATTTCTGGTAGTGCTTCGCGCGCAGGCGGGATGACGACGCGCTCGACACGTTCCGTCGAGCGTTGGGTGGTCACGTCAAAGCGGCGCAGGCTGTCGATCTCGTCGTCGAAGAACTCGACCCGCACCGGCGCATCGCTGCCAATCGGATAGATGTCGAGGATGCCGCCGCGCCGGCTGAACGTGCCGGGCATGACGACAATCGTCGATGGTTCGTAGCCGATGCCGACCCAGGACGACAACAGACGTTCGATGGAGTGGCGCTGGCCGGTTGCCAGGGTCATCGTTTTGGAACGGAATAAGTGCGGAGGTAGTGTTCGCTGCATCAAAGCGCGCGCGGAAGCAACGACGACGAACGGCTGCGTCGGCTGGTTACCGGTCAGTGCATTGAGCGTCTCTAAACGATTGCGGATGCTGGAGTCGCTCCAGGGCGCGCGCTCGTAGAAGAACGGCGCAGGCTCCTCGAAGCGGTCGATGATCGACTGCTCACCCAGCCAGACGGGAAGCTGCTCGGAGACATTGTAAGCGCGGTCGATGCGCGCCGTGAAGTAGATGACTGGCGCGCCCCAATCACGCGCCAGCGCCGCGACCAGCAGCGGACGCGCCGCGCGCAATACGCCGAGATCGCCGGCGCTTTCGCCGCGTCGCAGTCGTGCGATCAACTCGCGGTAAGGCGTTGTATCACGGAGAAGATTGAGGAGGCCTGTGAGGTGCATGTGCATGGTCAAACTGTAGTGTCTGGAACTGCTGGCGGTTCAACGGAATGCCGCCAGCTTCCCGCAATATGACGCGTGATCAATCAGTGGGTTTCGGATCGGCTTCCGCAGGTATGGACGTGCGCGCTTTGCCATTGTCGCTGGTTTCGCCTGATCCATTATGACGCGACATCGCCAATTCGATCCCTTCGGTTAGCCAGGTCTCAATCGCTTTGACCGCCCGGTCAATCGTCTCCATGACCAGGATTTCGTCGTCGCCCTGAAACACCGTCAGTACGTAATCTGCCGGATTCATGCGCCCTGGCGGACGCCCGATGCCGAAGCGCACGCGGTTGATGGCCTGCGAGCCAAGCCGTTGCAGAATGTGTGCCATCCCGCGCTGGCCGCCAGCGCTGCCACTCTTGCGCAGGCGCAGCGTGCCCAGGGGTATGTCCATGTCGTCACAGACGATCAGGATACGTTCGTGCGGAATCTTGTAGAAACCGGCAATCGGCACGACCGAATCGCCGCTGACGTTCATGTACGTCTGCGGTTTTGCCAGGATGACGCGTTTATCCTGGATGCGCCCGTTGGCGACGAGCGCTTTGTGTTCGTGCTTGTCGAAGCTCAAATTGTGCTTCTGTGCCAGGGCATCCAGACAGCGAAAGCCGACGTTGTGGCGCGTATTTTCATAGCGTACGCCAGGGTTGCCCAGCCCGACGATGAGATAATATTCCACCATGTGGTCTGCCTGTGGACGGTTGATCGATCTCGTCCATTATAGTCTGTGGTGTCAACACCCACATGCTGCCTTCGGCGGTCTCAGTTAAGCTCGCGCTGCGCCCCAAACTGCGTCTCGTAGAGTTGCGCGTACAGGCCACCCTGCGCCAGCAGGCTCTCGTGCGTGCCGCGCTCGACAATCCGCCCGCGATCCATCACCAGGATCAGATCGGCGGAAAGGATTGTGCTCAGCCGGTGCGCAATCACGATGCTGGTGCGACCTTCCATGATGCGCTCCAACGCTTCCTGGATCAACGCCTCGGACTGGCTGTCGAGGTGGCTGGTGGCTTCGTCCAGCACGAGCACGCGCGGGTCTTTCAGGATGACGCGCGCCAACGCGAGCCGCTGTTTTTCGCCACCGCTCAAACGATAGCCGCGTTCGCCGACGATCGTGTCGTAGCCGCGCGGCAAATCCATGATGAAATCGTGGATGTTGGCAGCCTTGCAGGCGGCTTCGATCTCGGTCTGGGTCGCGTTCAGCCGGGCGTAGAGCAGGTTGGTGCGAATGGTGTCGTGAAAGAGATACGTCTCCTGTGTCACCATGCCGACGCTTGTGCTCAAGGTGTCATGAGTGAGATCGCGTAAGTCGTGTCCATCAAGCAGAATGCGCCCCTGCGTCGGGTCGTACAGCCTGGGAATGAGATAGGTCATTGTTGTCTTGCCCGCGCCGCTGGGGCCAACCAGCGCAGCAAGCTGGCCAGACTGGATTGAGAACGTCACGCCATCAAGCGCGATTTCGCGCGCCTGGCTCTGTGGCTTTTCATGTGCGCCATTGCCTGAGCCTTCATCACCCGACAGAACGGCACGCACGTTGTCCATCCGCCCGTAGCGTCGCACCTCGCTCAACAATCCACTGCTGCTGCTGTCGTAGCGGAAATGCACGTCTTCGAAGGCCAATGCACCATGCACGTCATCCAGTGCCTGCGCATTCGGCTTCTCCGTGATTTCTTGTGGCAGATCGATAATCTCAAAGACACGCTCGAAGCTGACTAGCGACGTTGCAAACTCGACCGGCACGTTGATCAGATATTGCAGTGGGCCGTAAAGCTGGCCGAGGTAGGCTGCAAAAGCGACGATGGTGCCGATAGTGAAGACGCCTTGCAGCACGAAATGACCGCCGACCCAATAGACCAATGCTGTGCCTGCCACGCCGATCAGACCCAGCAGCGCCCAGAACTGGCTGCCCACGACTGCACGCGTAACGCCGATGTCGCGCACGCGCGCCGCTCGCTCGTCGAAGCGATTCGTCTCGGTCGTCTCGCGGCCAAACAGCTTGACCAACAGCGCGCCGCTGATATTGAGCGTCTCGTTCATCATCGCGTTCATCTCAGCGTTGAGATCCATGGCGCGGCGGGCGATCTCGCGCAGCCGCCGCCCGATTAACCTGGCGGGGACATAGATTACTGGTAAGAGGAGTAGCCCGATCAGGGTCAGCCGCCATTCCAGCGTCAGCATGACTGCCAGCGTGGCAATCGCCTGGATCGCCTGCGTGATCGAGCCGATGATCGTGTCGCTGATCGCCGTCTGCGCGTTGACCACGTCGTTGTTCAGGCGGCTCATCAGCTCGCCGGTCTTCGTGTTGGTGAAGAACCGGAGCGACATGCGCTGTAGGTGCGCGTAAAGACCGCGCCGCAAGTCGTAGATTACACCTTCGCCGATTCCGGAGTTGAGGCGGCGGATGACGATGCCGAGCACGCTGTTCAGGATGGGAATCAGCACCAGCCCGAACGCCAGCAGATTGAGCCGCTGCATATCTTGCGCGGGCAGCGTGTGATCGATCAGATCGCGGAAGATGAGCGGCGTCAGCAATCCCAGGCCCGACTGAATAAGAATTAGCACCAGTGTTAGCGCCAGATAGCCGCGATATGGCCTGGCGTAACCCAACACACGGCGGACAAGCGGCCATGAGACTTTGGCCTTTTGATCTGGATCACCATGAAAGTAGGCATAGCGCCACATGACCCGCTCCTCGAACGTGTCTTCAAGACAATAGTCATACTATACGTGTCATCAGCAGAACTGAAAACTACTCATCCGGGTAGGGCTTCTATCCCTCAATGCAGACTCAGCCCGTAATTGTGAACGTCACTGGAGCGCCAATCATCGCGCCGTCGATCAGGATGTCGATGCTCCAGTTGCCGGGCGCTAATTCGACCTGTCCGGGTGTGAGGTAATACCAGATGCACTGGCCGTTGGTTTCACCCCGTGGCGACCACGTATCGACCCAGACTTCAATGCCGTCACGCTGCCAGCGATAGGTGATGGTGTTCTGCGCCCCCAGGTTGAACGCCGTCGCCACCACGTAGACGCCCGCTGTTGTGCTGGCGAAGCTGTTGGTGGGCGTTACCGCGCAGTCATCCGCGCCGACGCTTTCGCTGGTGACGATATTCGTCAGCGACGGCAGTGAGGCATCCAGGGTGGGGGCAGGCGCGGTTGCCTGTGCCTGTGGGACGCTGCCGCTAGGCCCTCCCTGCGCGACACCGCCCGGCGTGATCACCAGCGGCGCATCGCCAGCGCCGGTGTCCAGGCCTGTCACGGGCGGCGCGGGCGTGATCAACTGCGCGTCGATGAAGGTCGTTCCGAGGGCGATCATCGTCACGGCTGTGCGCGTGTTCTGGAGTTCAATCTCGCGCACGGCGGTTTGAGCGGCCTCCTGGGTCACGAGCAGCCGATCCATCTCGTAGGTTGATGTCTGGCGCAGGCCAGCCAGTTGCGTGCCCACTGCCTGGTGGTCAGCCACCTGTGTCAGCACGTCAGGTCCAGGCGCAAAGAAATTGCAGGCGGATAACGTCAGGAGCAGAAAGAGCGTCAGGATGTGCTTCAAAATACGCATAGCTATGAACAGTACACCATCACACATGCGCAAGTTTAGCAGAGGCGTTCGAAATGACAACCGGACGAAGTGACAACAAAATAGCCCCGCGTTCTCGCGAGGCTATGGCTGATGGAGGTGCGGAGCATCGCAGCTCCGGTCCGTAAGAATCGATACAACGCATCTACAGGCTTAGTTGGCTATTTGACTCTCGCCGGCGATAGCCCGGTCAACACGGTTCGCCGCCAGCCAGCCGATGTCGTCTTTGACGGGCACTTATCGGCGTCGTGCGCGTCGCATTCCATCTTTTATGACGCCCGCCGGACCACCCGGATGGAAACGGATGGGGCGAACGGTTGGGTTACTAGGACCCAACACTCAGGCTCAGCGCCTTAGGCGGCGAAAGCCAGAGCAGGTTTGCTGTTGTTGGCAGCTATTGTTTTGCTCATTTTATCGTGGTTGAGCGCCACGACCTGCCACGCTGCACCAGCCTCCCACGTCGAAACTAATTCACCCCCGTACAGCCTGATTTTAGCATATGCGGCAGTGCCTGTAAATCCTGAAGGCTGCACAGGGGTCAAAAAGGCCGGAGGCGGGTCTTGCAGAACCCTACTTGCCAAGCCGCTTCTTCAGTTCTGCCGTCAGCGCCGGCAAGATCTGGTAGAGATCGCCCACCAGCCCGAAGCGCGCCATCTTGAAGATCGGCGCTTCTTTGTCCTTGTTGATGGCGACGATGACTTTGCTGGTGCGCATCCCTGCCTGGTGCTGGATCGCGCCGCTGATGCCGCACGCGATATAAAGATCAGGGCTGACAACCTTGCCCGTCTGGCCGACCTGATGGGCGTAGGGAATGTAGCCCGCATCCACCGCCGCGCGGCTCGCGCCAACCGCTGCGCCGAGCACGTCCGCCAGCGGCTGGATTACATTGGCAAAGCCATCTTTGGCTTTCCAGACGGCGGCATCCCCTGCATCCCCCGGCGCGTCTTTCGGATTATTGGCAATGCCGCGCCCGCCGGACACGATGATAGCGGCGTCCGTCAGATTGACGGTGCCGACTTCCGCTTCGAAACGCTCGACCTTGGTCGCGATCTGATCTTCGCTCAACACTGGCGCGACACTCGTAACAGCTGCCTGTGCGCCTGCCTTCGCTTCGTTGGGACGGAAGGCGCGCCCGCGAATGGTGATGAACTGCGTCCCGGCGGCATCAATCGATACGTCGCTCATGACCTTTCCGGCATACGCCGAGCGCGTGGCGACAACGCTGCCGTCGCCCTGCACGTCAAGGCTGCTGACATCCGAGATCATGCCGCTGTCGGTATCGGCGGCGCTGGCAGCGAGCAGTTCGCGCCCACGGGTGGTGGCGACCGCCAGTACAGCGCGCGGCTGGTGCTCTTGCACGAGCTTGGTCAACAGCGCCGCGTAGGGTTCGAGACGGAAGCCCTTGAGCGTCGCATCCGCGCAGACAAGCGCTTGCGTCGCGCCGTGTTCGCCAGCTTCCTTCGCGACAGCGTCTGCGTTTTCGCCGAAGACCAGTGCCGTCAGCGCTCCGCCGGATTTCTCCGCCAGCAGTGCGCCCGCGCCGAGCGCTTCCCAACTCGTCGGCAGCGCCGCGCCTTCGAAGGTTTCGATCCAGACAAAAACTGCGCTCACAGCACCTTCTCCTGAAGTAGTTTGTCGACAAGTTGGGTGGCCTGTTCTTCAGGCGTGCCTTCGATCATCTCGACCTGCGTATCGCGTACCGGCAGGTTCTTGAACGCCACCAGTTTGGTATGCGCCGCTGGGGGCGTCACACCCAGATCGGCCAGCGACCAGACCGGGATCACGGCTTTCGACGCTTTGCGAATGCCGATGAACGATGGATAGCGCGGCTCGTTGATGTCTTTCATGACGGTGATGACGGCAGGCAGCTTGCTCGTGACGATCTGCTTGCCTTGCTCCAGTAGACGTTCGACCTTGATCGTCCCGGCGGCGTAATCGACCTCCAGGATCTTGGAGACGTAGGCGAGCAGCGTCCAACCGAGCTTGCGCGCCATCTGGTAGATGTGCTGGTCGGTGCCGACATCGACACTCTCTTTGCCGCAAATCACCAGATTGACATCACCCAGCTTCTTGACCGCAGCGGCGGCGGCTGTCGCGTAGGCCAGGCTGTCGTTCGCATCCAGCGCGGCGTCTTCGATGCGCACGGCTTCGTCCAGGCCCATCGCCAGGCTGTGCTTGAGCGACTCGTTGTGCATTTCGCCGCCAATGCTGATGGCGGTCGCTTTGCCGCCGCCGTTCTTGGCCTGCAAGATGCCTTCTTCGAGCGCGTATTCGTCCCACGGGTTGACGACCGTTGCGGCGTCGCCCCAGGTAACTTTGCCATCTGCACCGACTTCAACTTTGGCGGCGGTGTCCGGCGTGCTGCGAGTAAATACAACAACGTGCATGAAGCCTCCTTGTCATTAAAGGCTGTTTTTGATGGGGCGCATCGACTGACGCACCCGATGAACAACATACTATGTTCGATTTTAGCGCATGGTCGGTGACGATCATAGGCATTAATCGAAGCACGATTCGATTAATTTACGCATCTAGGGTGCGTTGAGCCTGAGCCGACACTCACCTGTGCGCGATTCGCCGGGTTCGAGCACGAAAACGCCCGCGGCGTCAATGCCTTGTGCGTAGAGATTGAAACCGTCATTGGCGTTCGTCTGTGGCTCAAGCGCGAAGAACGGCTTACCTTCCGGCGCGTATAGAATCCAATGCGAAAAGATCGGGTCGGCCAGGAACTGAAGCTCGATGTTCCAGCCAGGATAGACGATGCGCGCCGGTGCTTCGCCATGCCTGGCCGTGAGCAGGTCGTCATGGGTTTCGTCGGCCAGCGAGCGCAGCCTGCGAAAATCCAATGCGGGTGTGATCGGTTTTGGTGCGCCGCTCGGCAGCGCATTTACGAGCACATACTGCCGGTCGCACGTAATCTCAAGCTGGGCGGCGTTGTCATCTCCGCCCGGTGCGCGCAGAAAATAGGGATGATGTCCGAAGCCAGCCGGGAACGCGCGCTGATCGACATTTTGCAAATGCAGCATCATGACAAAGTCATGCCCATCGACCCGATATTCCGCCTCAGCGGAAAACTCGAAGGGGAAGTTGACGTGCTCGTACAACGCCGAGTCGAAACTCATGCGCACTGAGGTCTCGTCGGCGCTGACCACGCGCCAGGGCAGTCTGCGCACGACGCCATGCATGGCCGTGCCGTCCGCGCTGTTTACGTCGAGTTGGTAGTCCGTGTCACGAAAGCGAAAGCGCGCATCGCGGATGCGATTGGCCCACGGCAGCATGATGAAACTGGCGCACTGGCTGGCGTTCTCGTAATCTGTCTCCGCGGTCGGGCGCATCACATCAACGAACGCATCGGCCAGTCGAACGCGGCCAAAGGCGATCGAGCCGCCGGTCTCCGGCAAAATCCCCACCTGCCAGTGATCATTCGTCAGAGTATAGAGTACGGACGGCATGATGATGTCCTTGCGTGGTCAGTCGGTTTCCTCGACTTTAGCATCCGACTGGATGGGCTGCCAGAACTGGGGATGCGTCGGGTTGGTGAACCGATTCATATCGGTCTCCGGCGTCCAGGCTGCGCCGTCCGGCAGCACCGTCAGCGAGTCCAGGATTGCGCCATCGAACTTCGCGCCGCGCAGGTCGGCATTCTCGAAGCGTGCACCTTCCAGATGTGCGCCCTCGAACGTACACTGCTGGAGCAGCGCATCGTGGAAATCGACCCGGTAGAGCCGGGCTTCAAAGAGCGTCGCGCCGCGCGCATCCGCACCCCGCATCCGGGCGGCCTGTAAATTCGCCTGCGTCAGATTCGCGCCTGCCAGGCTCGCGCCGTTCAGATTGGCCTTCTTGAGCTTGGCCCATTGCAGATTCACGCCCTGGAGATCGGCGTCCCAGAGCTTGGCCTCCTCAAGATTCGCCACGCGCAAGTCGCATTCCTGGAGCGTGCCATCCGTCAGCCAGCCATTCGCCCGCAGTTCTTCGGCAGCGCGGCGCGCCACCTCATTAACATTGCTGCCAAGCTGCCGGGTCAGTCTTTCGCGTTCGCGCACTTCTTGTGATATGCGATCACGACGCTGGTTGAGACCGTCGATGATCAGCACTGTGATGGCGATGCTGGCGAATTCGGTGCTGATGTTGGCGTAGTAATCGCGCAGGAATTCACCCAGGTCAAACGCTCCGGAATGCTGGCTGGCATAGCCGATGATTCCACTGACGACGGCAAGAATCAACAGTGCCCAGGCAACTCGCTGCGCGGACAGCCAGGAGTCAACAAACGCGCCAATGCGTGCTTTCATCCGTAGTCTCCAACTTGCTCTAAAGACTACGTTAGCACAATCCAGTCGTCAGGAGCGAGAAGGTTGGTTGGCTGCTATGTAGTTGAGCAGGAGCGCCGCAATCACGCCAGGAATCCAGGCCGCTAGCGTCAATACAAAGACGATGAGGACAGTTCCACAGCCACGGTCGAGCACCGCCAGCGGCGGAAAGATAATGCATAAGAGCGCACGCCCACAACCCATGATTTCGTCTCCAGGTATGTTTCAATTGACTGGTGAGTTATACGCAGGCAGAGGTTCGAAGTTGCGAGAAATGCGCTGCAATGCTATTTCAAGGACGGTTGCCAGAAATCGGGATGGCCGGTCTGCGTAAAGCGCGCCCACTGAGTCCCGGTTGTCCAGGTGCTGCCGTCCGGGAGTGTCACACCAGCGCACATGCAGTTGATGATCTGTGTACCTAACATATCCGCACCGGCAAATGACGCCCCACGCAGATCGCAGCCAAAGAAAGTCACGCCGCGCAGCCTGGCATTTGCAAAATCACTGCCGCTCAGGCCCGTTAGACCAAAGCGAGCGCCATCCAACTCCGATCGCTGGAAATTCGCCGCTTCAAGATTGGATGTACCAACCATGGCATCACTCAGATGAGCGGCACTGAAGTTCGCAGCGTGCAGATTGGCGAATCCGATATACGCGCCGTCGAGTTCCGCTCCGCTCAGGTCAGCTTCGCTCAGTTGGGCAAAGCCGATCAATGCGCCGGGGAACTGCGCATTTGCCAGCTTTGCACGTGTGAAGCTGCAAAAACCGACGAAAGCCTTTTCGACACGCTCGCCGCGCTTGACGACAGCTTCCAGATTGTTTTCGCCGATAAAGATCTGTCGTTCGTTCATGGTCGAGACGAGGACGCCAGCGCCAATGCCCGCCATGAACCAGACCCAGCTCCGAAGCCCTATTTTTGCCATGAGATTTCGCTTACTCTCGTGCGTTTCCAGATAACCGGAATTATGCCGCGATCTGGTCGTTTTGGGTTACGAAGTCAGGAAATCCGCCAGCAGCCCGGCAATCAGTTTAGCGCCCTCGGGTGTCGGATGGCTGCCATCGAAGGTAAAGGTGAATCCACCCCGCTGGCGAGCCGTCTCATAATCATGCCAGTGCGCACGAACGCGCCGCCCGATCAGGTTGATGTCGTCCATCGTGAACGGCGGTCGATCCGGCAAATGCTCTGGCATAAGCTGGCTCATCAGATCGATAGTCGGGATGCCGTGAACCCGCGCTGCACTCGCGGCGCGGGCGTTGTAGTTCCCAATCATCTCGACCAGATCGGGGCTGTATTCGTTGGGCTGCAAGCCGACCCAGGTCACGATGTGCGCCAGTTGCAACCGGGAGAGCAGTTCACGAAAGCTCTGCTCGAACTGGTCGGGCGTGATGTAGCCTTCTGGTACTCGTTTCGCCTCGCTGTAATAACGCCGCGTCGCCGGATACAGATAGGAGATGGCGTCGTTTGCCCCAATCATGACAAACACGCCATCCGGCGATTTCGTCAGCACATCCCGTTCCAGCCGTCGCAAGAGATTGAACACCGTGTCGCCGCCAATCCCTGCGTTGATGAAGGTGTGCTCAGGGCGCAGTTGCGCCAGGACTTCGACGTAATTGCCGCCATAGCCACCCCAGGTCAAACTGTCGCCCAGGCAGATAATCCGCATCCTAGCTCCCTGTCGGACTGACGGCGCGCATTGACCCGGCGATCAGGTCAAGCGTGTCACCAGGGCCGTACTGTGTGATCTGTACTACACGCTCACCGACCTCACGGATGATCTGGCTGAATTCCGTGTTGAACGTGTCTGTTCCACGGATGAACAGGCCGGATGCGCCGTCGCCGAAGGTGCGGTCTTGTTCTTCCAACAAGGTGATGAAACCGCCGCTGACATCCGTCTCGATTTGATCGCGCACGTCGCTTACGGTTGAGCCGGGGAGCGCGAATGTCACATCGACTTTGGTCTCGCCCGCGGGCATCCCGCCGACGCCCGGTTGATTGGGGTCGAGGAAGTTATAGGACGCGAGCGTGATCGCGTAACCGGCAGCATCTTCCGGCGGTGGCGGGCTGACCGTCCACCCGTCAGGGTAATCGAAAGCGATGCCAGAGAGCTGATCGACGTAGGTTTGCACTGAGGGGACAGCAGTTTCATCAGCCGGGATACCTGTCGGTGGTGTTTGTTCTGTGTTGAGATTACAGCCCGCGGCAGCCAGCAACGTGAGTAACAGGAGCAGGGTGGTAGGTAGCTTTCTCATGATCGCCCTTTCCGAGAGTGAACAGCGGGTTGGAAAGATGACCAACCCGCCGTTAACGGACTCGTGTTGATTGTAGTGGCTCATTCGGGCAGCGCGCCCGCCGTTTAGCCTACGCGGGTTCCGGTTCGCTCTGCCAATACTCGGCATCGTAGGCGGGGAGTTCACAGCGCAGCGGCCTGTCTTCGCGGTTGCCGAGTGCGTAATCTGCCTGCATCAACTGGTGGATTTCGCTCGTACCTTCGTAGATGACCGCTCCCTTGCTGTTGCGCAGATAGCGCTCGACCGGATACTCATCGCTGAAGCCGTAAGCGCCATGGATTTGCACCGCTTCCAGGGCTGCCTTGACGCTGTGGTCGGTGGCGTACCATTTGCAGACACTCGTCTCGCGCGTGTTGCGAATGCCCTCGTTCTTCATCCAGCCGACGCGCAGATAGAGCAGTTTGGCCGCGTCGTACCACTGCTGCATGTAGCCAAGCTTCTGCTTGACAAGTTGATGTTCGGCAATCGGTTTGCCGCCGGTGATGCGCTCTTTGGAATACTTCAGGCTTTCTTCGAGGCAGGCGCGGATCAGGCCGGTTGCGCCGGAGGCCACGGTGTAGCGCCCATTATCGAGCGCCGCCATCGCAATCTTGAAGCCTTCGCCTTCTTCGCCCAGGCGGTTTTCGACCGGCACTTCGACGTTTTCCATGTTGACCCAGCCGGTCGAACCTGCACGCACACCCAGTTTGCCGTGGATGTCGCCTGTCGTCACGCCGGGCATGTCGTTGGTGACGATAAATGCCGTCATGCCGCGATGTCCGGCTTCGACATCAGTTTTCGCGATTACGAGGAAGTTGTGCGCCTTGGTCGCCAGGCTGATCCACATCTTCTCGCCATTGAGGATGTAGCGATCCCCTTCGCGGCGAGCGGTCGCGCGCATGTTGACGACATCACTGCCGACGCCTGGTTCTGTCAGGCCAAAGGCTGCATATTTCTCGCCGCGCGCCTGCGGAACCAGAAAGCGCTGTTTCTGATCTTCCGTGCCCCATTGCAGCAGGGACAGGCTGTTCAACCCGGTGTGGACAGACATGACCACGCGCAGGGTCGTATCTGCACGTTCCAGTTCCTCGCACACCAATCCGAGGGTGATGTAATCGAATCCTTGCCCGCCATAACGCACAGGGATGCAGATGCCGAGGATGCCCAATTCCGCCATGCGCGGCAGAAATTCCGGCTTCATCTCCTGTTTGCGATCCCATTCGCTGATGACTGGCATCACTTCGCGCGCGGCGAAATCGCGCACCATCTTTTGTGCTTGTTGGTGCTCTTCATTCAATGAGAAGTCCATGGAAGCCTCTTGTCATGTTTTATTGGTGAATTTGACGACATTACCCCCACAGAATTTAGCGGGTTTTGCTGTATCTCCGGGGCGTCGTTTGTTGAATGATCTTTATTATACCCAATTGCACGCACTTCGAGGATGATCCGATGGCAGTCGCATACGTGGATGTTCCAGAAACACTGGTGACAACCTATTTGCAAATGACGTCTCCGGATCAGTTTCACCCTGCGTTTGTCTCTACCCCGCGCGGCGTCGAAATCCTGGAATGTGAAGCCCCTGATGTTGATTTTTACCGCTTCCTTTACTCCTCAGTCGGCTACCATCTGCGCTGGCGTGACCGCTTGCTGATGTCGGATTTCGAACTCAGCGCGGTGCTCCGCTCGCCGGATACGAGCATACACGTCCTCTACGTGCATGGGACGCCTGCGGGATACGTCGAACTGGAAAAGCAGGGGCAGGATACCGAGGTGGCCTACTTCGGTTTACGGCCGCAGTACCAGGGGCGCGGCCTGGGGAAGCACCTGCTCAGCTACGGCATTGCACGTGCGTGGGAAGCTGGCGCACGGCGTGTTTGGGTGCATACCTGCAACATGGACGGCCAGCACGCCTTGGCGAATTACACCAAGCGCGGCTTCAGTGTTTACCGCGTCGATGAACAGCCGATGCCGGATCGCTACCGCAGCTAAGCCAGCACCTCGAATCAATAGGTATTCATTGCTGGGTCAACATCGGTTGCCCAACTATCGATTCCGCCTGTCAGATTGACCAAACGCTCAGGGGCATAACCAATCGCGCGCAGCATCATGATGGCGTATTGGCTGCGGACGCCGGTGTGACAGTAGACAACCACGTCGCGGTCGCGCGGAATTTGCGCGAGCTCGCTGTCTTTGGCTGGCGTGCCGCCGAAGGCGATTGCCTGCGCTTCCCGTTGCAAGGTTGGCAGCGGCAGCATGACGGCGTTCTCCAGGCGGCAAATCTCCCACTCGTTCGGATTGCGGACATCTAGCAGGAAAACACCGTCGTCACTGTCGATACGTGCCGTAAGGTCTCGTGCGCTAATCTGGGGGATAGGTTTTTCGTTGCTCATGCTTGTTTCCACAGAGTCCGGATGATCAATGGCGGTCGCTTGCGCGCAAGGATAGCACAGCTGTCACCGGCAAAGGATGGGGGAGTTTATCTGATTTCTGGGCTGTGTGCTTGCCGGGCTATTCCTGAGGCTGCTTCACCCTGGCCGTTTCTTGCTCCAACAGTGCCCAATGGTGATCGAGGTAGCCGCCGATGAGCCTGGTCATCAGCTCGACTTCGACCAGGAACGAGTCGTGGCCGAAGGAGGCCTGCACGAGATGATACTGGACGGGCTTTTCGAGTTGTTCGAGCGCCGTCACCAGATCGAGCGCCTGTTCCGCTGTGTAGAGCCAATCGCTTGAGAAGCTGACGACCAGCGTCGCAGCCTTCATACGTGAGAGCGCCGCTTCCATCGAGCCGTAGCCATCGGCAATGTCGAAATAATCCAACGCTTTGGTGATATACAGGTAGCTGTTCGCGTCGAAGCGGTGGACGAATTTGCTGCCCTGGTAGCGGAAATAGCTCTCGACCTCGAAATCCGTCTCAAACGTGTAGCCGAAGCTCTCGCGTCCGTGAAAGCGACGGCCAAACTTGTGATCGAGCGACGTCTCAGACATGTAGGTGATGTGCCCGACCATGCGCGCCACCGCTAGCCCGGCATTCGGCGCTTCTTTGCCGTAGTAATCCCCTTTGTTCCAGCGCGGATCGGCATAGATAGCCTGGCGACCGATTTCATTGAAGGCGATATTTTGGGTCGATGATTTCGGCGTGCTTGCCAGGAAGAGCACATGGCGCACGCGCTCAGGATAATCGACACTCCATTGCAGCGCCTGCATACCGCCCATGCTGCCCCCGGCCACAGCGAACAAAGTCTCGATGCCGAGTGCGTCGATCAGGTAGCGCTGGGCTTCGACCATATCAGGAACAGTAACGATGGGGAAGCGCAGCCCGAACGGCTTGCCATCGGGCGCGAGCGAAGAGGGGCCGGTGCTGCCCTGACAGCCGCCGATGACATTCGCGCAAATGACGAAAAAGCGGTCGATATCGAACATTTTGCCCGGCCCGACCGCATCATCCCACCAACCCGGTTTCTCATCCGGATCGTCAGTGTGATAGCCCGCTACATGTGCATCGCCAGATAACGCATGAAAGATCAGAATTGCGTTCGTGCGCTCGGCGTTCAACTGTCCGTAGGTCTCATACGCTAACGTGAAGCCATCCAGCATCTGCCCGCTGCGGAGTGGCAGCGTATCTTCAAAGCTGATGGATTGCCGCTGAACGATCCCCACTGACCCGCGCTGCACACGACGCGCCTGCACTTGTTTCTTGTGTCCGTTGAGCGATGCCATGATTGAGCGCCTCCGCCGTTTGCGCTGTCACTGGGGGCGGTGTGTCGCCCCCAGAGCTATCTGACTCGAACTATGATACCGCATGTACCTTCGAACCCTGCGCCACAGTTAGCGCCTGATCCAGATCCCATAGAATATCGTTGATGTCTTCCAGCCCGACAGACAGCCGGACATAATCGGGCGTGACTCCTGCCGTGAGTTGTTCCGCTTCGCTGAGCTGAGAGTGAGTGGTCGAAGCCGGGTGGATGGCGAGCGATCGCGAATCGCCCACATTTGCCAGGTGCGAGAACAACTTTAGATTGTCGATGAACACCTTGCCTGCATCTTTGCCGCCCTTGATGCCAAAGCCGATCACCCCGCCAGCACCCTTGGGCAGGTACTTCTGTGCGCGCTCGTAGCTGGGGTGGTTGGGTAGACCGGGGTAATTGACCCAGGCGACCGCTGGATTCGCCTCCAGCCATTGGGCGACTGCCAGGGTGTTCGAAACGTGCTTCTGCAT
Source organism: Anaerolineae bacterium (assembly GCA_023382675.1). Taxonomy (GTDB): domain Bacteria; phylum Chloroflexota; class Anaerolineae; order Aggregatilineales; family Phototrophicaceae; genus Flexifilum. The sequence goes on along the minus strand of JAHDWN010000007.1, from coordinate 152,423 downwards.
CCGCAGCGACAGCGTCTCCAGGCCGATGATATTCAGGAAGGCGTTGAAGGGGGCTTGCGATCCGCCGAAGTCGCGCAGGCCGACGACACGTGCGCGCCCGATGAACGCCGCCGGGCCGAGCACATCGACCAGCACTGCGCCGTGGTATTCCGGTTCCGGCTCAACAATGCCGACATGGCGACCGCTGGCCGTCCAATCGAACTGGCCGCCATCGACAATCACGCCGCCGATGCTCAGGCCGTGCCCGCCAATCCATTTGGTTGTCGAGTGGATGCTGATGTTGATACCCCACTTGAACGGCTCAAACAGATACGGCGTCGCGAACGTGTTGTCGATGACAACGGGTAGGCCGTGAGCTTTTGCCAGGGCAGCGATGCTCTCGAAATCGGGAATTTCGAGTTTGGGATTGCCGATGGTCTCCAGATAGATCAGGCGGGTGCGGTCATTGATCAGCGGCTCGATTTTTTCCGCCGTGATGTCCTGGACGAGATGCGCCTTGATGCCGAGGCGGCGCAGCGTGTGCGAAAACATTGAGAAGCTGCCGCCATAAAGCGCGCTGGTGGAAATGAATTCGTCGCCCGAATTGCACAGCGTCAGGATCGTGAGCGCTTCGGCGAAATGCCCGGAGGCTGTCGCAAGCGCTGCGATTCCGCCTTCCAGCGCTGCGATCCGCTCCTCAAAAACCGCGTTGGTCGGATTCATGATGCGAGAATAGATATTGCCCGGTTCCTGGAGCGCGAACAGTGCCGCCGCATGGTCACTGTCGCGGAATTGATAGGAAGTCGTCTGGTAAATCGGTACCGCGCGCGATCCGGTCGTCGGATCAGGACTGTAGCCCGCATGGAGGGCCAACGTGTCGAAAGCGTGTTTGTGTCCGTTTGTGCTCGCCATCAGATCTGCAACTCCTTGTGTCAATCGGTTCTGAAACGCAATGCCTGCTCTGCCGGTCGAAGTGCGCATTCTCCCCCTTTTGTTCGCGCATCCTCCCTCTAATTGGTCAGATCTCATCCCTGTCCCACACGCAAAAAAAGAGCCAACCTGGACGGGTTGGCTCTTTGATGTCGGTGCGGGGGTGCAGCAAACGCTGCCAGAGCTTTACACGTCCTGGGCGGTATCCCTGTTCCGCATGCAACACATGTCCATACCAGCGCAGCCGGCTGCGCGGTTGGAAATGGGGTGGACGTGTGAGTTCAAATTGCTCATGGGCAACAGACTATCATGCTTTGTGTGCAAATGCAAGCAGTTCGCAAGCTTCATTTTTATTGAGCCTCACGTATATACCTGAACCGGAATTTGCTATCATTATGCCGTCCAAATAACTGCGTACTCGCGCTTCACGTGGAGCGTATGACGACGAAGCTCGCTTTCCTACAGGAGTCTCTGACAATGTCTGAAGAAGTGGTGATCCATAAGGGCTTGGATAACGTGATCATTGACGAGTCGCGTCTGAGCCTCGTCAATGGCGCGGAAGGCAAATTGATCTACGCCGGGTACAAGATCGAAGATCTGGCTGAACATGCGCTGTATGAGGAGGTGGTCTATCTCCTCTGGAACAATCGCCTGCCGACGTCTACGGAGTTGGAATCGCTCCGCGCTGAAATCGCAGCCGGGGCCGAAGTACCCGCCTCGGTGATGGCGATGGTGCAGCAGTTCCCCAAAGAGTCTGACCCGATGGCGGTGTTGCGCACGGCTGTATCGGCGCTGGCGCTGTACGATCCCGATGCTAATGACAGCAGCCCGGAAGCGAACCGCCGTAAGGCTGCCCGGATGACCGGCCAGGTAACAACCCTGACTGCGGCCTGGCCGCGAATTCGCAAAGGGCTGGCACCGGTCGCGCCGCGCAAAGATTTCAATCTGGCTCAGAACTTCATGTACATGCTGAATGAGACAGAACCCGAAGTCAACGCGGTCAATGCGGTCAACGCCTTCATGGTGCTCCTGACCGAGCATGGCATGAACGCCAGCACCTTCGTCGGGCGCGCGACCACCAGCACCAAGAGCGATATGCACAGTGCCATCGTCAGCGCCGTTGGCACGCTCAAAGGGCCGCTGCACGGCGGCGCCAACACCGAAGCGATGCGTATGTTCCTTGAAATCGGCGAGGTTGCGAATGTCGCGCCCTGGTTCGATCAGAAGGTCAAGAAGGGCGGTGGCAAGATCATGGGCATTGGCCACCGCGTCTACAAGGCTTACGATCCGCGCGCAGCCGTTCTGCGCGATCGGGCGGAGAAGCTGGCCCGTGCTTCCGGCAATGGCAAGTGGTTCGACATCGCAGACAGCCTGGCGAACCTCGCCCTTGCCGACGAATACTTCATTGAGCGCAAGCTCTACCCGAACGTCGATTACTACAGCGCAATTGTCCTCTACACCCTCGGCTTGGAAGTCGATATGTTCACACCGCTGTTCGCCATGAGCCGCATGGCGGGTTGGACGGCGCACATCATGGAGCAGACGGCCAACAACCGCCTCATGCGCCCGGATGTCGTCTATACCGGCGCGGTCGATTTGCCCTGGGTGGCGCTGGCAGACCGGAAATAGACCTCGCCAATCGCAGGCGTGCGACAGAATCAGAAATCTACAGCAACCAGGGACGCCACAGCGGCGTCCCTGGTTTGTTTTGTCGGCTGATCGGTGGTGGACGTGGAGCACCATCATCGTGTTTATTGTTTTTCCATAGCGCTCATGTTACACCTGTTTGTGCTCGGAACCTCGCAACGCCGGTTCGCAAGGAGACAACACCATGCTTCCCGTGGGTGACATCAACCCGGTGCGAAGAACACCGATCCTGACCTGGATACTGATCGTCATTAATGTGCTCGTCTTCATCTGGGAGATTTCAGTTTCGCCGGAGCAGCTCAATGCCATGTTCATGGATATTGCCGCCGTGCCGCGGAGCATTTCTGCCAGCCCCTTTGCGTTAGAGTCACTGCTGGATGGCCTGCGCAGCATGTTCTTGCATGGGGGTTTTGAGCACATCATCGGCAACATGCTCTATCTGTTCTTGTTTGGTGACAATATCGAGGATCGTCTGGGCAAGCTTCTGTATCTCGTCCTCTACTTCGCCAGCGGCTACGCAGCGGTCTATGCCCAGGTCATTATCGATCCCCAGTCCACGATACCGATGATCGGTGCGAGTGGGGCGATTGCAGGTGTGCTGGGCGCGTATCTCGTGATGTTCCCGAACGTGCGCGTGCGGGCGTTGATCTTCCTCGGCTATTTTGCCCGGCTTGCCGAACTCCCTGCGCTTGTCGTCCTGGGCTTCTGGTTCGTGCTTCAGTTGTTCAATGGGGTTGCTTCGCTGGGCGCGGCGGCTGCTTATGGCGGTGGCGTGGCCTTCTTTGCGCACATTGGTGGCTTCATCGCCGGTGCTGTGCTGGCTTTCGCCTTCATGCGTATGGTGCCACAGCCGCCGGCGCAATCGCGCTATCAAATGTTGTATGACCGTGTGGGACGCGGATAGCCGCAGATTCGGCAGCGACGTGCTGCACAACTTACGGGTGTTCGCCTGCGTATACACGATTAAACTGCATGAGTGCCGGGAGAACACCCGATGATTCCGATCCGAACTACGAATGCCCGCACCGGGCGCGTTCCATATCTTACCTATGCTTTGATTCTGCTTAACGTTCTTGTCTTCTTGTGGGAGACGACCCTGCCGCCGCAAGCCCTGCGCTCAGCGTTTTACAACCTGGCGTTGGTGCCGTGCGAATTGGGCAACAATTTCTTCACTGGCGAGACTGCGCTCGACTTTTTGCGCAGCATGTTCCTGCACGGGGATTGGCTGCATCTCGGCGGGAATATGCTCTTCTTGTGGATCTTCGGCTCGAATATCGAGGATTACTTCGGACGCCGCACCTTCGTGCTCTTCTATTTGCTCGGCGGGGTAGTTGCTGGCCTTGCGCAGTCGCTGGTCGCGTGGAATCTTTGCATCCCTGTCATCGGCGCAAGTGGGGCGATCTCAGCCATCCTAGGCAGCTACATCATCCTCTATCCGGGGATCAAAGTGCGCGTCGGTGTCGTCTTCTTCCGCTTCTTCTTCCAGACATTCCTGCTGCCGGTCTGGCTGGTGTTGGGCTACTGGTTTGTGCTCCAGTTGATCAACGGCTGGTTCACGCTCGGCGTCGATACTCTGGGTGAGGGGGGCGTCGCTTTCATGGCACACATCGCCGGCTTCATTTTCGGGGCGCTGTTCGCCTTTGGCGTCACGCTGTTCAAGGGCTTGCCGCCCAAGACTTCTGATTGATTCGTCTGGCGCTGACCAGGAGGGCAGCCACCGGCATGGCTGCCCTCGCACCGAATAGGATCAACCTCCTGTAACTACATGACAACTGTCACTTGTGTTTCTGCGCATCATTTGCTTGACCGCCAGCAATTTTAGGCGTATAGTGTCTTCTATTCGTGAAACCTTTCACAATGGTGGTGCATTTTGCGTCTCAAACCTCCGAGCCCTAAAGGGCATTTCCTGCTCGGCCACTTGCCTGAATTCAGCGCCGATACGCTGGCTTTCATGTTGAAGATGCGCGAGTACGGGGACATCGTTGCGCTCCGCTTCGGGCCATTTCCCGCGTATGTGCTCAACCACCCGGATGTCATCCATGACGTTCTGGTGACGAACGCGGACAAATATCACAAATCGAGCGTCACCAAGAATGTTCTCGAACCTGTTCTCGGTAACGGCATCTTCACCAGCGATGGCGAATTCTGGCGGCGGCAGCGCAAACTCGTGCAGCCTTCGTTCCATACGAAGCGCATCGGCGCATACGCCGACATCATCACGAGTTATGCCGAGCGGATACTGGATACATGGCAGCCAGGCGCGCGCCTGGCAGTGGACGACGAGATGACGCACCTGACGATGCGCATCATTTCGAAAACCCTGTTTGACGCCGAGGTTGCCAGTGATGTCGATCTGATCGGCGAAGCGATCTCGATCGTCCTGAAGAACACGGACGACCGCTTCAACCAGGTGCCGACGATACCTTACTGGGTGCCCAATCGCATCAATCGTCAACTGCGCACCAATATCGCCAAGCTCGACACGCTGATTCAGCGCTTCATCGACGAGCGGCGCACCAGCGGCGAAGACAAGGGCGATCTGCTGTCGATGCTGCTCGCCGCTCAGGATGACGACGGCAGTGTGATGACCGATAAGCAGGTGCGCGATGAGGCGCTCACGCTCTTTGGCGCGGGCCATGAAACCACCGCCGTCGCGCTGACCTGGACGTGGTACTTGCTATCCCAGCATCCGGAGGTAGAAGCGAAACTGCACGAAGAACTGGCCCAGGTTCTGGCTGGCCGGACGCCAACGCTGGATGACCTGCCTGGCCTGAAATACACCGAGATGGTGATCAAGGAGTCTATGCGCCTCTACCCGCCCGCATGGGGAACGACCCGCGAAGTGATTGCGGAGACTCAGCTTCGGGAATATCCGCTCAAGAAGCGCGACACCGTTTTCATCAACATCTACGGGATGCATCGGGATGAGCGTTTCTTCCCGGATCCGCTGACCTTCGATCCGGAGCGCTTCAGCCCGGAACGTGAGAAGAGCATCCCCAAGCACGCCTACATTCCCTTCGGCAATGGGCCACGCATTTGCGTCGGCAATGCTTTTGCGATGATGGAAGCCAAGCTCGTGTTGGCGACGGTGGCGCAGCGCTTCCGGCTGACGCTCGCACCGGGGCAGATGGTCGAGCCGCAGCGCATGTTCACCCTGCGTCCGAAATACGGCATGGATATGATCGTCCATGCGCGTGACACCTACGTGCCCGTGGAAACGGAGCTGGCGGCTGCCGGTGACTGATAGGTCGTCCGGGCGGCGCTGGGGTTCGATGCTATAATCTGCGTATGAGCAGTCTCCAGCGCCGCAAGGTGCCTCCCCGCGCAATTGTCACCAGCGACTCGTCGCTGACGTTCAATCTTGCTGCTGTGCTGCCTGGGCGTGCCAGCAGCCGTCACAGCCAGCGTGCCTACTTCCGCTGGATCGACCGCTATCTTCAGGACATGGCCGGGCTGGAGCGTCCCACGTCGATCACCCGCGAGCAGTTCATGAGTGCGCTGCCGATTGAGCCTGTGCTGGTTGCCATGAACGCACCACAACTGCGCGCCTGGTTAGGGGCGTTGGCTGTGGAAGGGCATGGCAAGCAGGGTATCACCCAGGCACGCGCTTCCATTGTCACGCTGGCGAGTTTGCTCGCCGAAGCCGAGTTTCTGCCGGATCACATCAGCGCAGGCATGGGCAATGTGCGCCCGCCGAGCGCGGAAGAAGGCCAACGCCCCGGACGCTGGTTATCCGTCAACGAGCTGCGAATGCTCATGCTGGCGGCGCGCAGCATCGCCACCAGCGACAATATGCTTCTGCGCAACAACGTCGTGGCGACCATGTTGTGTACGATGGCGCTGCGTCGCGATGAATTAGCCCTCGCGCGCTGGGGCGATCTCTCGCGCCAGAACGACCGCGCTGTCCTGCGGGTACACGGCAAGGGCAAAAAGATGGCGATGATTGATGTGCCGCGGCCTGTCCTCAACGCGCTCGACCAATGGCACCGCGCAATGATCGCCTCAGACGCGCGCACCGCACCGGAGACGCCGCTCGTCCGCCGCATCTGGAAGGGCGGGCGCATCAGCAAGTGGGGGCTGACGCCGGATGGCATCTGGTGGATCATCGGTGACGCGGCTGTTCAGGCGGGCATCGGCCACGTCGCGCCGCACGATCTGCGCCGCTCGGTGGCCGGGGCGCTGCATGAAAGCGGCGTGCCGGTCGACAAGATCAGCCGCCTGCTGCGTCATGCCAATGTCGCCGTCACCGAACGTTACCTCAGCCGCCTGCCCCGCAGCAACGAAGGCGCGATCCTCATGAGCGACGTGCTCCGGCTCGAAGATGACGATCCCTTCTTCTTCGGCTAATGTGATATTACGCGGTTAGCGCGAGATGAACGGCACAAACAGAACGAGAATATTGACTGTGATCTGGCACAACCACGCTGCTGCCAGGCCGTTACGTTCGCGCACGTAGCTGTAGATCATGTTCATCAGCAGCAGTGCCACACCGATCAACACGGCGACGCCAGGGAAGTTGAGCAGATCGAGCATCGGCGCGAACAAGACCAGCGACCATACGGTGCTGAGCGCGCCGACCAGCCAGAAGGCGCGCCGCTCCTGCATCAAACCGCGAAAGAACAACGTCTCGGCCAGGGGCATGACGAAGACAAGGTAGGCCAGAACTACCCCAGCAGACAGAGCGTGCAGGCTGCCATCAGTTTCGATGCTAAAAAGGCGTTCGACCGTGGTCGTGAGCGCGCTGCCGCCGACCAGCAGCAGCGGCGCGCCGACAATGATCCCGAAAATGACGCCCCAGGCCAGATTCTCCGGCAGTTCCTGCTCGATGCGCTGCATGGTGCCGAACAGCCAACCGAGCACTGCAAACCCCGCCATGACTGCCCACACCAGCGTGTAACGCATGTCGCCATTCGCCGGCAGCGTGGGCGTCAACCCAACCGCCAGTGCCAGTGCGATCAGGTAGCCGAATGTAGGATCGCTGCTGCTGCCGCGATACGAAACAGGTGAACGCGGTGTATCAGACTCCACCTCCTCCACGTAGGCGGTGTCTTCCGGCGGGATCACCTCGAATTGATCGTCATCAGGCACTTGCGGGTACATGGCGTCAGTCTGCCGAAATGCGCTCGCGACGCGCTCCAGCCGGGTCGAGCAGGCTGCGCATCGCCGTCACGGTGCGGTCGATATGTTCCGGCTTGATCCAGTAGTGGGTCAGCACGCGAACCGATTGCTCACGCACGTCATACGGGCGCATCAGAATGTCGTGCTCATCTTTCAGACGCGCCGAAAGCTGCTCGACGCTGATCGGTGCGTCTGGTGTCAGATTGAAATAGATGATGTTTGTCCGAACGCGATTCACGTCAACTTTGATGTAGGGGATCTGCCCGATACCCTCGGCAAACTGCCGCGCGGTGTCATGATCCTCTTGCAGGCGTTTCGTCATGACGCGTAGCGAGATCAGGCCTGCGGCAGCCAGAATACCCGCCTGACGCATCCCACCGCCGAGGCTTTTGCGCACACGGTGCGCCCGCTTGATGAACTCACGCGACCCGGCGATCACTGATCCGACCGGCGCGCACAAGCCTTTCGACAGGCAAACGCTGACGCTGTCAGCCTCCGCCACCAGCTCGCGTGCCTCCACGCCGAGCGCCGTCGCCGCGTTAAACAGCCGCGCGCCATCGACGTGCAGCTTCAGATTGTACACACGCGCGATCTCCGCCACGGCTGATATGTACTTGACAGGGAGGGGCGCGCCGAAGGCGGAGGCTTGAGTATTTTCCAGGCAGATGAGTCGTGTCGGTGGAAAATGCGCGTTGTCGCCGCGGATCGCACTCCGAATCTGATCGAGATCGAGCGTGCCATCTGCTTGCACAGGCAGCGTATTCGGCTGAACACCGCCGTACATGGCAGCGCTGGCAACTTCGTAGCGGAAAATATGCGCGTCTTTGCCGACGATCATTTCGTCGCCGCGCGCGCAGTGTGTCAGCACACTCGTCAGATTGCCCATCGTGCCGCTGGGGACGAATAGGGCGGCTTCTTTGCCGAGCATCTCGGCGGCTTCGTCTTGCAGCAGGTTTAGCGTCGGGTCTTCGCCATAAACGTCGTCGCCGACCGGCGCATTCGCCATTGCCTCGCGCATTTCCGGCGTGGGCACGGTGACTGTGTCGCTGCGCAGGTCGATCACACTCATCGTCATGATTGTTCCTCGTGGTGCAGTTGTGACGCGCGAATCGTAAACCCGATGCGCCTCGATGGCAAGCGCTTATGGTGAGCGTGTCTATCCGATCCAGGATACAATGACAGTACGTCTATAAGATGAAGGATAGCTGTCCAGGCGGGAGGCGTGGACATGACGACGATTGTGCTCGAAAACGTCAGCAAGCGCTTTGAGCAGGCTGCTGGCGGGAAGGTTGTTTATGCTCGTGCTGTAGACAACGTTTCGATGCGAATCGCATCGGGCCAGGTGCTGGCTGTGCTTGGCCCGTCCGGGTGTGGGAAGTCGACGCTGCTGCGCTTGATCGCCGGGCTGCTTATCCCCGACTCTGGCCGGATCTTGTACGACAATGTCCCGCTTGAAGAAATCCCCTCGCAAGACCGGGGGATCGGCATGGTCTTTCAGGAAGGCGCGCTCATTCCGCATTGGGAAGCGCGTCAGAATATTGGCTTCTTTCTCTGGCTGCGTCACCGCGAACATGAAGTCCCGGAGCGCGTTGCCCGGATCAGCCAGATCACCGGCATCGGCCTGGAGAAGCTCCTTGACCGGCTGCCGGGACAGCTTTCCGGCGGAGAAAGACAGCGGGTGGGTGTCGCAAGAGCGCTGGCGCGCGATCCGCGAGTGTTTCTGTTCGATGAGCCATTTTCGAATCTGGATGCCAAACTGCGCTCGCAGGCGCGCGTCGAACTCAGGCGGCTGCTCAACGAGTTTCCCGTCACCAGTGTTTACGTGACCCATGACCAGGTGGAAGCCATTGCGCTTGCGGATCGCATCGCTGTCATGCGCGAAGGCGGAATCGAACAGATGGGGACGTTTCAGCAGCTTTATCACAATCCGCTCAATTTGTTTGTCGCCACCTTTATCGGCCTGCCGACGATTAATCTCTTCGAAGGCGAGGTGCGCGATCATCAATGGCACGGCCTCAACTTTGGCGGCTATCCGATTCGCGCCGATCTGGAGGATGGGACACGGATCATCATGGGGGTGCGTCCGGAGTTCATCCAGGTTGCCGAGGAGGGGGTACGGGCCTATGTCGAGTCGGTGATACCGCATTTTTCCGAGCGCCACTATCAGGTAGAAATGAGCGCCAACGGTGAACAATGGGTGATGCTCGTGCCGATAGAAACACGGGTCGAGGTCGGAGATCAGATCTGCTGCGCGTTGGATACAGGCACAATCACCTATTTTGATCGCGAGACGCAAACCCGCGTCGGCTGAATATCAGTCGAAGGTGATCATATCCGCGATCTGTGACAGCAGGTCTGGGCCGATGCCATCCACGGCATCCAGATCGTCAAAGCTGGTGAAAGGGCCATTGGCTTCCCGGTAGTCGATGATACGCTGCGCCAGCGCCGGGCCAATGCCGGGTAAAGTATCGATTTCTTCCAGCGTGGCCGAATTGATGTGGATGAGCGTGCCGCCGCTCGTGGTTGCCAGCACTGCGGGTGCAGCGCCTTGTTCCGGCACGTGGATTTGGTCGCCATCTCTGAGCAGGGCAGCCAGGTTCACAGCTTCGAGGTTGGCGGTGTCGAGCGCGCCACCCGCAGCAGCGATTGCATCTTCAACACGGCTGCCCGCAGGCAGCATTATTACGGTGCCAGGTTGCGCGACTGCGCCCGTTACATAGATTTGCAGCGGGCTGGGCGTGTTCGTCGGCAGCGGCGTGACCGAAGGCGGCGGTGGATTAATGGTGATGGTCACCGGCTCCGGTCGGCTCAAGAGCAGCAGCGCCGAACCGGCGACGATCAGCGCCGCCAGCAGCCCGAAGACGATCACAAGCTGGCGACTCTGATAGGGGGATTGGGGGTCGTCTGACATGGCTTATTTCTTAGGCATCCGCTGGCATGGAATCACCGGCATGGGGGTCTGATGCAATCGATAACCTTCTGCAAACTGGACTCCGCAGTCTATGAAACTATTATACTGCTTTCCGGAAGTTCGATTCCGCAAATAAGCTCACAAAGGAAATCGTCACATCACGGATAGATCCAGCCTTCGCGCCGGAGTATAGGGTCATCAGCCTGGGCCAGCGTGCCGCTCTGAAGCGCACGTGCTGCTCCCAGGGCGGCGATCACGCTGTCTAACGCATCTCCGCGACTATCGGTGATCATGCGCACTTTCAGACTATCTTCTGCAAAGCGAACGCCCACCTGCTCCAATCCCTGCAAAATCAGGCTGCGCCGCTCCTGACCGGCGTCACTCTGTTGCTTATAGTTTGTCAGGCGCAGCTTTAGTTCGCGCAGGATGACGGCGGGGCAGGTTTCGATCAGCCAGGGTTTGCCTGCCTCCGCTTTCATCATCGGCAGTACGCACGCCTGTCCGGTGAGTGCCAGCGGCGCAAGCAGATCACCGATGCCGTAATAAGTCTGGCGATACATGCGCAGGTTCGCCGATGCAAAGGGCGGCCTGGCGCGCTCATCCGTGATGCGCCGCTGCTGTTCATTGCCTTTGCCGCCATGCCGACGATAGAAATCTTCGGCGGTGGGGTAGCGTGTGCCAAACAAGCGGGCAAAGTCGAGCCACGATGGCGCATTCATCTGAGCATCTGGCAGACTGAAAGGGAAGTCGAGACCGAAAACGGCATTTTTGCTGGCAGCGATCAACCGCGAGAGCGCAGCCAGCGCCACCTCTCGTGTGCGCCCACTCTTGGGCAGCGCCTCTGCCGGGGCACAATGCATGACACATAGTTGCGCTGAATCGAGCACACACTCGGCAATCCAGATGTGCTTACCGGCATCCGCCGCGCCGCTGAAATCGACGCCATAAATGAGGTGATGAACCATAGCATAAACGAGTGCAGGCGGTGTTGAAGGCCGCCTGCACTACTCCCCTGATGGTGGAAAATGTCGCTTAGATCTTCTTCTCGAGCTTTTCGAGGACGGAGACGAGCTTTTCCTCGGTTGTGGGGCCTGCCGGAGCCGGGGCCGGTTCGGGCTTACGCAGTTTGTTGATCGCGCGAACGATCAAGAACAATGCGAACCCAACGATCAACAGATTGATGAGCACGTTGATAAACGTGCCGATGCCGATGACGGCTGCGCCAGCGTCGACCGCCGCCTGGTAGGTTGCGTATGGGCCTGCGGTCGCTCCTTCGCGCAGAACGATGAAGATATTCGAAAAATCGGGTGCCTGGAAAATCGCCGAGATGATGGGCATGATAATGTCCGCCACCAGCGAATTAATGACTGCGCCGAACGCGGCACCGATGATCACACCGACGGCCAGGTCAAGCGCATTCCCTTTGATGATGAACTCGCGAAACTCTTTTAACATGCTGCGGCCCCCTTGTTGGAGAGTGTCTCTGAAAAGGCACGCTAAACAGTACAGCCTGGGTTATGAGCCATTGCTGTATTCTATATAGTGATAACAGTGAAGTCTACCAAGAGTTACGCGAATTACTATGGTAGAATAATTAATTCTCCGCAAATCAAGCAAGAAGAATCGAGGCACTTATGCGAGCGCCTCGATAGAACTGTTAGCTCAGAGGGACGTTATTAGTAGCGGCGAACGATGGATTTGTAGACGAGCGGCTGTCGGTTTTGAATCAGTTGGAACTCTTCGCGATTCTTGCGCACCTCATCGAGGTCGATGCGCGCGACGGCGAAGCCCTCCAAAGGCGCGCCCGTGTTGGGATCGGTTTCGTTCGCGAGCGAGGCGTAGATTTGCCCGCGCGGCCCGACGATCATGCTCTCGCCACCGAACGTCAGCGTCACATCTTCGCCGACACGATTGGCCCCGACGACAAAAACAGCATTCTCGTAGGCGCGTGCGCGCAGGTAAGTTTTCCACTCATCGATGGTCGCTGCTTCCCAGTTGCCGACCACACACAGCACATCCGCTCCATCGAGCACAAGGCTGCGGGCAACCTCAGGGAAAGCGAGATCGTAGCCGATCATCATGCCGATGTTGCCGACTTCTGTTTCGACGATGGGCAGTTTGAATCCTTCGCGGAAGGCCATGCGCTCTTCGCCGCGTAGGTGAATCTTGTTGTAGACCTCTAGCAGTTCGCCCTCAGGCCCAACGAGCACCGACGAATTGTAGAGCACGCTTTCGACACGTTCTTTCGTCACCATGCCAAAGGCGATGTAGACCCCATATTCATTGGCGCGCTGAGCGATCAGGTTGACCGTTGGCCCCGGCACACGTTGTGCCAGTTCGGTGAAACGCAGCCCCAACTCGTAGCCGCTGGTGATCAACTCCGGGAACACAATCAGGTCGACTTTTTGCTGAGATGCGATTTTGGAGATCATCTCGGACATCTTGACGAGATTGTCTTCTGCCTCGCCAAGCCTGGGCCTCATCTGCACGGTCGCTACGGTGATTTCACGCATCGGCTCATCCTCTCGTTTGCATTCTCAATTATGCCCGATTTGGTTATTGAATGATAGCTGAAAAAGTAGTCTTGAGGCGGTTCACTCTAGATTGGCGTCAGCGATTCGAGCACCGCCTGTAAGCGTGGTGAGAGCGGTGCTTCGAAACACAAGCGCTCGCCTGTGCGCGGATGATCGAAGCACAATCGGGCCGCGTGCAGAAACTGGCCGCGCATCAATCGCTGGCGGCGGTAGCCATACATGACATCGCCGACCACCGGGCAGCCAACGAAAGCCATGTGTACGCGGATCTGGTGCGTGCGTCCTGTTAGCAGTCGCACACGCAGCAGCGCATAACCTTCTTTATAGCGCTGGATCGTCTCGAACTCGCTAATGGCGGGGCGTCCACCGCGTTGAACGGCCATCCGCTTACGATCCCCAGGATCGCGGGCAATAGGCGCTTCGATGCGGCCTGTCGTGGTTTTCGGCGGGCGTTCGACCAGCGTCACATAGGTTTTTTCGACCGTCCGTGCCTGGAACTGTGCCATCAATTTGTGCATGGCTGTGGCATTCCGCGCCGCCAGGATCAAGCCGCTGGTATCTTTATCGAGCCGGTGGACGATGCCACGCCGTTTGGGCGCAATCGGGATCTGTTCGATCTCCGGGTAGCGTGCCAGCAGGGCATTCACCAGTGTGCCGTGCTCGTTGCCCGCGCCTGGATGGACGATCAAGCCGGCTGGTTTGTCGATGACGGCGATATCCGCATCTTCGTAGACAATCCTCAATGGGATATCTTCCGCTTGAACATCTTGCTGTGGGGCTGGCACGGGAATAGCGATACGGATGAATTCGCCGCCTTTGAGCTTGGCGCCAGCTTTGATCGCTGCGCCGTCAACGCTGACGTTGCCATCGTCGATGAGCTTCTGTGCCTGAGTGCGTGAAAAGCCTTCACCCAGGCGCGCGACGACGATCTTATCAAGGCGCTCGCCCGGCGTATCATTGACGAATTCAATCGGCTTCGCTAACGGCATAGAAATTGCATTCTGGTACGATACTGGCAGGTGATTTTAGTACAGATGTGCTACATTGTCAATGAATGGCAAAACGACTCCACATGCTATAATGCCCCTATGAATTCGGCACCCGTTTCATCATCCATCAACGACTTGTATTATGAACGCAGCGGCGACGGTGCCGACGTGTTGATGATTCACGGCTGGGCATCGTCGGGCCGGATGTGGACACCACTGACCCAGGCGCTGGATGACGCGGCGCGCTGCTGGACGCTGGATCTGGCGGGCTTTGGCCGCTCGCCGCTGCCCGTTCATATACGTCCGGATCTCGATGCCCATTTAGCCTGGATCATCGCTTTTTGCGAACGACATCGGGTGCAACCTAGGGTCGTGATCGGGCATTCGATGGGCGGGCTGCTGGCGCTCAAGCTCGCTCATGCGCGACCCGATCTGGCACAGCGGCTCATCTTGATGTGTCCGGTCGTTACCGGTCGTTTTGGTCTGAGTGTCAACGAAGTTTTCGCATCCCAATTCTGGATGCTGCTTTCTGCGTATACACGCAAGTTCTGGTCGCTCATTCAGTCCGACAAACTGGCTCCGATGTTCAGCGCGCCATTCTATGTCGATAAAGCGTTACATCCGCGCTACGTACGTGATTTTCAATCCACGACCTGGGATGCGGCGGTCGCTGCCCTGGAAAGTATCGCCAACAACACCATGCGCCCGCATCTACCCCAAATAGAGCAACCGGCGCTTGTTGTCGTGGGCAGTCGCGATTTCACGGTGCCGCCGGATGAAGGGCGATTAGCCGCCCAATTGATGCCGAATGCACGTCTCGTCGAATTCGAGACAGCGCATCACCAACCCCTGGATGAAGATCCGGAGCGCTTCGTCGCCCTTGTTCGCGAATTCATCCACGCTGATGAGCGGGACATTCAAAGGGCCTAGACCTGTGGTAAGATGACACACAAGTTCTGATACCGTAATCGAGAAAAGACCAGGGAGGGGACTATTCTGGACGGCTTAGAATTGACGCACTTTATCGTACAAACCTTGGAGGACAAGAAGGGGGCAGACATCGTTGTCCTTGACCTGCGCCCGGACACGGTTATTGCAGATTTCTTCGTGATTTGCAGTGCCAACAGTGACCGTCAGGCAAAAGCGCTGGCGGAAAACGTGCGCGAGAAGGTCAAAGAAACCTATCAACTGCTGCCCGTTGCTATGGAAGGCAAAGGTGACAGTGGTTGGGTGCTGCTCGATTACGGCCACGTGATCGTCCATGTATTTCTTGAAGAGGAACGGCGCTTCTACAATTTGGAAGAATTGTGGAGCAAAGCGACCGTGCTGCTCAACATCCAATAGCCACATCAGGCGTCCCATCATGGACGCCCGATTGATCATGCAGAATTGACATACACCCAGCGCTGGGGATCGCTCAAGAAGGATTCTCGAAGATCCACGGGTCAGTATTCCGCTTCCACGAGATCAGTTCGCTCTCGCTGAAGAAGTTGGCGACTTCGCGTTCGCCGCTGGCTACGCTGTCTGAGCCATGAACAAGATTGCGCCCAACCTCCAGCGCGAAATCGCCGCGAATTGTCCCGGCAGGGGATTCGAACGGTTTGGTTTTGCCGATGGTCGTCCGCGCCGCCTCGACGGCATTCGTGCCTTCGAGCGCAAACACAATCACCGGAGCCGAGGTAATGTAGTTGACCAATCCTTCAAAGAAGGATTTGCCTTTGTGTTCCTCGTAGTGCTTTTCCGCCAAAGACCGCGAAACCGACATGAATTTCATCCCGACGATGCGCAGGCCGCGCTGCTCGAAGCGCTTGATGATTTCGCCACTCAGCCCGCGTTGAACGGCGTCGGGCTTGATGATGATCAGTGTACGTTCCACAGAGAACTCCTTCATAAGGCAAAACATGAAACGTGAGCGCTGGACGCCGGTTCAACCCGGCACCACGCTCACGAATGACCATTATAGCCTATCGATTGTTCCTACAGCCAGTTGAGCGCCTCACGATAGGTGTTCAAGGCTTCCTGCAACCGGCCCTGGCGCATCAGGCTGTCGCCCAGGACGCGGTAAACGACAGGATTGTTCTTCTGCTCTTTCGCCATGTTGGCCAGGTCATTGGCAACATCGGCCAGTACCTGGCTCGTGCGCACCAGGCCTTCATAGATAGCAAGGCTGCCTTCCATATCGCCGTCCCGATAGCGTGTGCGTGCCTGATCGAGCGTGCCGCTGACGACGGGTGGTGCTGCGGGAGGCGGCGACACCGTCACGGCTGCCGGGGCTGGTGCGGATGGCACGTCCTCGACTGGCGCGATTTCTGATAGCCAATCCGGCACTTCCTCTCCCGGTGGTTCCTCGATTTCTTGCAGCCAATCGGGTGTACCACTCGGCGGTACTGCGGTTGGAGCGGCTTCTGCAGTAGGCGGCGCAACACTGACGGCAGCAGCAGTCTGTGTAGACGAAATCGAAATCCACGCTGGTAGTGCCTGTCTTTCGCCTGCGGGCAGATTCGCCTCGTTGGGAAGCTCGGCGTGTGCCAGTTGTACAGGTACGACGACCTGGATCGGCGCAGCCACCGGCTCTGGCAGAGGCGGGTTTTCCACTGGCGTCTCTACGGATGGGACAGTCGCACTGCTGATGACTTCGTCAACAATCGCCATTCGCTCCGGATCAGAGGTGTTCTTGAGATACCAGTCCGGTACCGCTTCAATATCTTTGCCACCCCGTTCGTATTCTTCGTCGAAGGCCTCGACCCAGGGATCGGTATAATCTACCTTGATATCGCTGGCGTCTTCATCGGCAAAGATACTCTTGACCGTTTCACTCTCCCCCTCGTCTTCGGACAGCCAGTCCGGGAACGCGACCGCCGACGCCGGGGAAGCGGGCGCCTCAAAGAGCGCTTCCAGTGGGGGACGTTCGGCCGGGGCAGTTTCTTCCTGTGTCTCTGCTTCCGCTTCGGCTTTCATCTCGGCAAGCCAATCAGGCATTTCCGCTGCTTCGGCCGGAATGTCCACATCGACATCATAGTCTTCGACATCGTCCCGCTGTGCGGCGCGTTCCATCTGGTATTCCTGATAGAACCGGATCTGTTCCGGCGTGACGACGCCTTCACGGATAGCCTGTTCGATGGCTTCGATGGACATTTCGTCCTCGGTCCGCGCGCGCACGGAAGGTTCTGCACGCACCGCTTCGTCTTCGAAACCACCGGCAACCGCCAGCGAGTCTAACCATGCGGCAGGGTTCTCACGCGCCGGTTCCGGTTGATCTGCATCGGCGGGAGACATGTTAACATCCGCTTCATCCGGGATCGGCACGTCCAGACTCGCAGCAGTGGTCAAGTCTTCACTGGGCACGCCCTGGCGGCGGGCAAGCGACTCAAGCCATTCCATCGGATCGATGCCGCCGAGCGGCTCATCAGCGCTTTTGAATTCAGGATGTTTGGTTTCGGGGAGTTCAGGTTCGGATGCGATGCCCTGAAGCCACGTCATCGGATCGATGTCTTTGGCTTCAGATACGGGGGCAGTCTCAGGTTCAAGCGATGCCAGATCAAGATTGAAATCCGACGCGCTCTGGTCGGCGGCCAGGCTTTCCAACCAGGCAAGTGCGCTCTCGCCCATGGAGCTTTCCAGCTTTGCCGCTGGTGGCTCGGCCACCGGTTCGGCTGGCGGGGGCGCGGCGGGTGCTTCATCCAGCGGTAGCGGAACCGGCGCGGGCTGTGGCTGTGGTGGTGGAGGTGGCGCAGCGGCAGCTGGTTTGGCCGCCGACCGCGCGTACTGTTCTTCTTGTCCGTATGGAATATAGCCGGGTTCGTCGATAACAACCGAATTCGGATCGATCTCCGGTACGTCAACGTCAGCAGCCGTCGTGAAACCCTCATCTGCCCCCTGACGTTTTGCCAGTGACTCCATCCACGCCATGATTTCCTCAGGCGTCATATTGTCGAAATTTGGCGTGTTATCCGATGACATCGCTTTCCCTCATCGCAATTCAGCGCAACCAAGCCGGTAAATCATCATCTTCTCCTGACGGTTGTTCCGACCCACGTTCGAGCAACCGACGGAGCCACACCGGCGGACGCGAGAATACGAAGCGCGGTGCGCGCGCGGTTGTGCCTTCCAGCACCGGCTGCGGGCGCATTTCTTCATCGACAATTTCCGTCACCCAACCAAAATCCTCGGGCATGGCGGGTTCGAGTTCACCGTCATCATGGCTAGGTGTCTCAAACGCAGTCTCCAAGGGTTCATCTTCGGATGCTTCGTAGTCTATATCCAACCCGGGCACCATCGCGTTCAACCAGTCCGGCGCGTTGGGGGCGGGCGCAATTTCCGCCGCTTCTGGGGCATCCTCGAATGCTGTGGAATAGTCGTCCGGCGTGACTTCCGCTTCGGCAAACATCTCGCTATCACGCATCGCGGCCACTTCTTCGTCCGTAACACCCCAGAGGTCAGAATCGGAGACCGTGACCGGCTCTTCGTCATCAATCGGCAGCCCGTCACCCATCACCGCCGGTTCTTCGGTATTCCATCCTTCGGCAGATGGCTCAGCGTCTTCGGTCGGTGATTCGAATGCCTGAACATCGTCGGCTGCATCCAACGCCGCCAGAGGATCGAATTCAATATCGCCCAGTGGCTCCGGCGTCTGCTCTTCCGTCATCCAGGCTGGAACACTCTCTTCTTCGCCTTCTTCCAGCAGCATCGCCTCAATCGATTCTTGCGCTTCTGCCTGGGCTTCCCCTATGCCCTCGGCAAAAGCTGATACGTCTTCTTCGGCGGTCGCCCACGTTTCGCTGGCGGGCAACGGTTCTTCCATGGACGTGAACGGTTCCTCTGTTTCACCTACATCCATCGCCTCTTCAAATGCTGCGTTGGCAGTCAGCCAATCGGGTTCGCTGGAGACTTCCTCAGCTTCTTCATCAAGGTCATCAGCACCAAACCAATCGATTTCTGCTTCCGGTTCAGGAACCTGTTCGGGGTTCTCATCATTTTCCAGCGACATCGCAGCATCAAGCCATGAAGGCTCTTCAGCCACTTCTTCGCCGGTCTCAGCCGGTATGTCCTCACTCGGCCAGGGGACATCTTCGGGTTCAGGAGCTAGTTCGGCATTCTCGTCATCTTCCAGCGACATCGTCGTGTCAAGCCATGAAGGTGCATCGGGGATTTCTTCGCCAGTTTCAACGGGTATATCTTCACTGGGCCAGGGGACTTCTTCCGGTTGAGGGACTTGCTCAGCCTTCTCGTCATCTTCCAGTGACATCGCAGCATCAAGCCAGAAAGGCTCTTCAGCCACTTCTTCGCCGGTCTCAAGCGCTGCGTCTTCGCCCATCCAGTCTATCTCCGGCATGTCTGACGGGGAGAGCGCAGGAATGCCGGTCGCATCGCCCACCGGTTCCTCAATACCTACAGACAGGGAATCCTGGAAACTGTAGAACCCCTGAATATCGCCCGCAGCCAGGAAATGCGCTTGTGTTAACCAGTTTGTAACGCTCGATATGTTCAATCCTCCAGCCTGGAGCGCGGCAAGCAGCTCGTCTTCATTCGCGGCAGCCAGTGCTTGGAAGGTCGTAATGCCGAACATCTGCAACGTCTCGGCGGTTTCAGGTTCGATACCTTCGATCATCGTCAGATCGTCGAGCGTTGGTTCTGCCTCCGGCTGCGCCTCGCTGGTAAGCCAGCTCAGATCGTCAGCTACAGCGGCATCTTCCTGCACTTGTGCTTCTGGCGACCACTCGATTGATCGGTCAGCTTCGTCCTCAGACGCGGCCTCATCATGTCCCATCAGGTCAGCCAGCCACGCATCAGCGTTTTCAAGTTCGCCCGCCGCGGGGACGGGTTCACTGCTTTCGGCGGCAGGGATCGCATCAGTGCCCAGCCAATCCAACATGCTTGCGCCCTCGGCTGCGATTTCTTCTGCAGCGTCTGGTACGTTGTCACTCAGATCGGCGAGCCATTCTTCTGCATCATCCGCAGAAGAAGCCTGCGCTTGTTCCGCAATGTCCTGAGGTTGCAGCGGCATGGTTGCCGGCAGTGGACGGTTCTGCGATAGCCAGTTCAACATGCCTGTTGAACCGGTAGACATATCTTCAGGTGTCTCCACGTCGGGCGATTCATCTGGTTCCGCTTCAGCACCCTCCATCCAGTCCAGCATGTCTGTCATGCCGGTCGAACCATCCTCTGGCTGGAAGGCATCGACATCGCTGGTATCGGCCATAGCTTCCACGTCTTCGGAACTCGCCGCCTCACTTCGGGAAAGCCAATCGAGCATTCCTGTTGCGCCGGTAGGCGTGGCTTCCCCGGAGGATTCAGAGTCGTCATCCAGCCAGTCAAAGTCTGGAGTTGCTGCGTCAGACATAGTGTTTCCTCGCTCTGTGCCCTGTAATGTTTCAGCGAACCCTTCAGCGGGTTCGCCTTCAGGAGTCCATTCCGGGGGAGCGGACGTAGATGCAAGTTCGGGTCGCCAACCTGTGGCATCATCCGTCAGTGCTTCGAGGCCGAATGTTTCTTCGAGTAGGGTTTCATTTAGCGACCAATCATCTTCAACAGTCTCGATTGGGGTGTTTGCCGGCACCATGTCATCGGGCGGTGCGGCGTCAGGTTGTGCTTCTTCGATCAATTCTGCCGCGTAGTCTGCGTCAGTTTGCGCAAAAGGAAGCTCGCCAAAAAGGAATTCCTCGTCCTCTTCGAACGTGAGTGCGTCCGGTGCAGGCTCGATGGGCTGGTTTGTCGCCACAGGTGGGTTTTCAGCAGCCGTATCTTGCCAATTGCTGATCATGTCGGTACTGTACTCGCTCAGCCAGCCCATTGAGTCATCATCCTCTTCGGCGGCTTCCTGGAGCATTTCAGGCGTGAGTTCCGTCGTATCGGGAAGCTTCATATCGGCTTGGCGCATCCATGCAAGCGGATCTTCGGTGTCAATCGTGGCTGGCGCACCCTCATCAAGCTCGTTCTCTGAGGTCAGCAGCCAGCTAAAAGGATCATCCTCGCTGCCGCTGATTGGTTCACCGAGGCTATCCCCCATCCACTCGATGCTCAGGTCGGCGTCCTCTTGTTCACCGGCCAGTGTTTCCATGTCCGGCTGTGGAAGATCGTTGTCATCGGAAAGCGGCGACGTTGTGGTCTGGAATTCGTCGGTAGTGACCTTATAGTTCTGTTCGATGTTGTCGAGTTCCGAAAGCCAGTTATCTGCTTCATCAATACTCGATACTTCCAGCAGGGGAGTAACCGGCGGTGCTGCTTCAGACTCTGGTTCCAGCCAATCTTCTATCGTAGCGGCATATTCGTTGGCCACTGCCTCGCTGGGAACATCGCCAGCCTCGATTCCTTCCAGCCAGTCGAGTTTGCCACCGACCATCGCCGACTGTGTGCTTTTGTCAAAATCGAGTTCAGGCAGGTGGAAGAGATTGGGATCGGCTTTGCCCGGTTGGATGAGTGACAGAGCCAGATAGGGATCGATGCTTTCCAGACGATTGAGATACCGCTGGGCGTCGGAGGGGCGCTCCTCGCGCAGCCACAATTCGGCCAGAAGTTGGTTTGCCACCAGGCAGTCCGGGTAGGTGTTCAAGACATCCATGGCGACTTCAGCGGCATCGATGAAATCACCGCGCTGCCACAATGCTTGAGCCAGAAGAATCTGCAAATCTGCGCGTTGTGGAGCGCGATTCAACGCGCCACGCAGCGAATCGACAGCGCGATCATAGGCACCGCTGCGCATGCTCTGGCGTGCTGCTGCGGCTGTCGTCAGATGCAAGCGCGGATGGCTGACATTCCGGAATTCGCGATACAACCGCTGAAGATTGTCGATGACATCTGTAGCGTTGGTGTCCTGCTCGTAGGCGCGTTCCATATGCCAGATAGCTTCGTTCGAGCGATCAAGACGCTCATAAATGCTGCTGAGGATCGCGTGCGTCTTCCCATCGTCCGGGATCACGCTTAAAGCGCGGCGTAATACAGCGCTGGCTTCTTCAAGACGCCCCAAAGAAGCGAGGGCCTGCCCGATGTATCGATAGGCATCCACGTTCTTGGGATAATATTGCAGGATATGCCGCGCGTGCCAGATGACCTGATCGGCAGATCCATCATGCATCCAACCGGCGAGCTTTGCCAGGTACTCGCGAAGACTGACATCTGCCATTGGTGGTTCACCACCTTCCACTCATTGCACTACACTCTGGTTGCAAAATGAGAGTACAAAGTCCATATGTTTGCATTATATACACCCTTCACAGGATAACACGAAAAATTGTGGCGTGCGCGTGAAGTCACGTCTCAATTAAACATTCTGACTAGCTTTCTCCATCCTAGATTCGGTTGCTTGTTTGCGTGCATATCGACTGAGGATTGGATAAACTCCACCCGTCTTACTTGCGCTAGATAGGTTGAGAGGTGTGCAATGCGCAAACTGTTCTTTGTGGTTCTGGTTGTGGCGCTGGCTGTCTCGATGGCACTGCCCGCCGTAGCGCAGGACGAATTCGTGTTTGGAATGGTGCTCGTCGGGCCGCAGAATGATCGCGGCTGGAGCCAGGCACATTATGAGGCTGGACAGTACGTTGAGGCCAATCTGCCCGGTGCGCGGATGCTGGTTTTCGAGAGCTTGAATCCCGCTGATGCGCCTGAGACGACACTGCTCCAGGTCGCGACCGAGATGGTCGATCAGGGAGCCAAGTTGATCATCACATCGTCGGATGCCTTTGAAGAAGACACGGATGTGGTCGCAGAAGCATTCCCAGACGTCGTGTTCATCAATTCTTCCGGCGACAATGCGTTTACTGGCGAAGCGCCTGCGAATGTCGGCAATACGATGGGGCAGATGGAGTGGGGCAAGCTGATCGCCGGTTGTGCCGCTGGCCTGACGACCGAAACCGGCAGCATCGGTTATCTTGGCCCGCTCATCAATGGTGAAACCCGCCGTCTGGCGGCGTCGGCCTATCTGGGCGCGCGCTATTGCTACGAAAACTACAAGGGCGGCGATCCGGCCGATCTCACGTTCACCGTGACCTGGATTGGCTTCTGGTTCAATATCCCCGGTGTTACGCTCGATCCGACCGCAGAGGTCAACACCTTCTTCGACAATGGCGCTGACGTCGCCATGTCGGGCATCGACACGCCGGAAGTCATGACTGTCGCCGGGCAGCGTGCTGGCCGTGGCGAAGCGGTTCATGGCGTTGCTTATGACTACGCTGCGGGCTGCGATGTCTCGCCGGAAATCTGCCTCGGCTCTCCGTACTTCAACTGGGGTCCCAGTTACCTGGACATCGTTTCACGCGTCAAGGACGGCACCTATACCCAGGAATGGACGTGGTTTGGTCCCGACTGGGCCGACCTGAACAACCCGGATACGTCGGGCGTCGGTTTTGTCGTCGGTGACGGTCTCAGCGAAGAGAACGCCCAGCACCTTGACGACTTCATCGCGTCCCTGGCAGCTTTTGCCGCAGATCATCCAGATGAGAATGGTATCCCGACTGCAATAGCTCTCTGGGAAGGCCCGCTGGCGCTCCAGGATGGGACAGTGCTTGCGGCTGAGGGCGAAGTGGTGAAGCCGATTGAGAAGGATAACCCCCTGACGATCTGGTATTTACCGCAACTGCTCGAAGGTATGGTCGGCGCGAGCGAGTAACTCTCCTCGATCATGTGTGCTTCAGGGGCGGGTCTGCATCCGCCCCTGATCATATATGGCCGGGTTAGCTCGGTTTCTGCTTACATTTTTCTCAGATGGGTCGCAAATATGGAGATTGAATTACAGCACATCCACAAGCGGTTTGGCCGCGTTCACGCCAACAACGACATCTCGCTCAAGCTGCACGGTGGACGCATCATCGGCGTGCTCGGCGAAAACGGCGCGGGCAAATCGACCTTAATGAAAATTCTCTCAGGCTATCAGCCCGCCGACAGCGGCAGCATTCTGATTGACGGCCAGAAAGCGGGTTACCATGGCCCTCAGGCCGCCATTGCTGCGGGCGTCGGAATGCTCCAGCAAGATCCGCTCGATGTCCCTGCCTTCACGGTTCTGGAAAACTTTCTTTATGGGCAGCCGGCTTCCATGACTCGGCGTGCTGCTCGGTCTGACCTCGCCAAGATTTCTCATGAATTCGGCTTTCATCTCGACCCGGAAACGCCAGCGGCGCGAATCAGTATCGGCCAGCGCCAACAGTTGGAAATCGTGCGCTTGCTGACTCTGGGCGTCCGTACCCTGATTCTCGACGAACCCACGACCGGCATTTCAGCACAACAAAAGACAATTCTCTTCGATGCGTTGCAAGCGTTAGCGCGCGATCAGGGCATGACCGTGCTCCTGGTATCACACAAACTCGAAGACGTGATCGCCTTATGCGACGAAGTCGTGGTGCTGCGCGCAGGCTGTCTTGTCGGTGAGCGAGCGATGCCTGCGACCAAGGCCGAACTGGTGCGCTTGATGTTTGGGCAGGATATTGCGCCGCAGGAGCGCAGTGCTGGTAGTCTTGGTGAGATCGTTTTGAAACTCGACAGCCTGACGATTCAAGATCGGCGTGTTCGTGTCGAGACTCTGTCGCTTGATGTGCGCGAGGGCGAGGTAATCGGCCTGGCTGGCCTCGATGGCAGCGGCCAGGAAGCACTCATGCGCGCCTGTGTCGGCCTGACGCCCGTAGTTGGCGGGAACGTGGTGCTCAAAGATCGCGATCTGACCCGGCGTTCCTATCGCGAGCGGATGCGCGCCGGATTGGCATTCAGCGCCGCCGGACGCCTGGAAGAAGGCCTGGTCGCCGGGCTGACGTTGACCGAGCATATGGCGCTGATGGACAGCGAACGCACGATGATCGACTGGCCGGGTGTGCGCGATATTACGCGCAGGCAGATCGAGCGCTACAACGTGCGTGGTCGCGCGGAAGACAGGATCGAGATGCTCTCCGGTGGCAATCAGCAGCGCTGGCTCATGGCGCTCCTGCCGGAACAGCCTCGCGTCATGATTCTGGAACAGCCGACCCGCGGCCTCGACGTAGATTCAGCGCGCTGGGTCTGGCAGCTTTTGCTCGACCGGCGCGCGCATGGCACCGCAATTATCTTTAATTCGCCTGATCTGGACGAGATTGTCACCTACAGCGACCGGATTATTGTCTTCTTTGCCGGTCGGTTCCATCTGATTGAGGATGCGTCTACGGCGACCGTCGAGGTACTCGGCCATCTGATCGGCGGCAATTTCGAGGAGGCCGCACGATGACCGACAATCGAACGCCGCTGCGCATTCTCTTGTTGATCGCGCCAATTGTGCTCTCGCTGGCGATCACCGCGATCCTTGTCCTCGCTGTTGGTAAGAACCCCCTGGAAGTGATGACCGCCATCTGGGAAGGGGCATTCAGAAATTCGAATGCGGTCGCGGGTGTCGTCAACTTCTGGATTCCGCTCACGTTCGCCTGTCTGGGGTTGGTGATCACCTTCACTGCCGGTCTATGGAATATCGGTGTGGAAGGCCAGATGATGCTCGGCGCGGTCTTCGCCAGTTGGGCTGCACGCACGCTCACCTTACCATCGCCTGTTCTGCTGCCGCTTGAAATCGTCCTGGCGATGCTGGGTGGCGCATTTTGGGGCTTCCTGGTCGGCTTTCTCAGAGTCCGGTTGGGCGTCAATGAAATCTTTGGCGGGGTCGCATTGAATGCGCTGGCCAATGTGCTCGTCATTTATCTCATCAGCGGCCCGTGGCAGCCACCGGAAGGCGGCAGTGCCCAATCGACGCCGCCATTTCCGGCGGAGAGCTTGCTGCCTGAGATTTCGAGCGAATTTCCGGTCAGTTTGCTGGCCTTGTTTCTGATAGTGATTATCGTTGCGGCTGTTTTTCTGGCGCTGCGAGGCACTCGCTGGGGATTGAACCTCAAGGCGACAGGCAAGAATCCACGTTCGGCATTGCTTCTGGGCGTGCCGACGACGCAGTCCGCGCTGTCGGCATTCGTCATTTGTGGGGCGATTGCGGGCATCGGCGGCGCATATCGCGTTTTGTTCACGTTCGACAGTCTGCGACCGCTTCCTTCCGGCGGGATCGGATTCCTAGCATTGTTGGTCGTGCTGGTGGTTGCCAATCGCGCGCTGCTTGCGCCCATCGTCGGCTTCGTGTTTGCTGCGATTCTCGCTGGCAGCACCCGCCTGCGCGTGGTGCTTCAGCTTGACCAATCATTGGCGGAGGTTTTGCAAGGCTTTGTCGTTCTATTGGTGCTGATGGCAAACGGCCTGCGTGGGCGCATTCTGGGCGGGCCGGGTGCGGAATCGAGCATTCAGCCCGAACCGCAAGCACAACCGACCGTCACGACCGCAGCGGAGGCGACAACCCATGAATGAAGAACTGCTCAATATTCTGCAAACGTTGGTGACGAGTTCAACGCCGCTGGTGATCGCCGCTCTGGGGGAGACTCTTACCGAACGGGCGGGCGTTGTCAATCTGTCGTTGGATGGCAGCATCACGCTGGCAGCGGCGATTGGCTTTATCGCCGCGGTAGGCAGCGGCAGCGCGCTGGTAGGCATCATCGCCGCTATGGTCGTGGGCGCGCTTATCGCCCTGATCATTGTCGTAGCCGACATCGAGCTAAAACAGGATCAGGTTGCCATCGGTTTTGTGCTGACGCTGCTGGCGGCCTCGCTGGCCCAATTCATCGGCCAGAGCTATACGCGCGTGCGTGGGCCAGAACTGCCATTTGTCTCGCTCACTTTCCTGAAAGACATCCCGATCCTCGGCCCGGTGTTTTTCACCGATCACAATCCGCTCGTCTACATCAGTCTATTGCTGGTATTCGTGACCTGGTGGTGGATATTTCGCACGCGGCCCGGCCTTGCACTCCGGGCGGTTGGCGAACGACCGGCGTCAGCCTTTGCCCGTGGGACGAAAGTAAATCGCCTGCGCTATCTGTACACACTTCTCGGCGGCTCGCTGGTCGGGTTGGCGGGTGCGGCGTATTCACTTTCCATCAAGGCGGGCTGGACGAATCCACCGGCCATGCGTGGCGACGGCTGGATTGCGCTGGCAATCGTTATCTTTGGCGGTTGGCATCCGTTCCGCGTGGTGTTGGGTGCTTATCTGTTCGCAGGCTTGCGCGCGATCTCCTCGGCCATCCAGCGCAGCCCCGACATTCAGATTCCGCTCGTACTCATCAATGCGCTGCCCTGGCTGCTCATGATCGGCACACTGCTGCTGGTCAGCAGCGGCGCTATCGAACGCTTGCTGCGGGCGCTGCCACGTTCAGCGCAGGTGTGGACGCGTAACCTCTTGCGCAGCGATCCACCCGCGGCGCTCGGCACACGCTTTGAGGAACGCTGAAGGACGAATGTCAAGCCTGTGACCGGTTGACTCGCGGCTATAATGAGGCTGCCTGAGAAAGAATCTATCCGGCAGCCTGCAACCGTCGAGTTCGTTATGCATCGAATCCTTGCCCTATTTGTCGCCTGCATTCTGTTGATCATTGCGCAGCCGCGCAGCGCCGCGCAGCCCGCATCACCGGTTGAGATCGAGACGTATACCCATGCCGACCGGCTGGGTATCGCGCACATCAGCGCGGTCGATAGTCCTCGTTCGGACGAGCGTTATCGCCGTGCTCTGTCGTTGGGTGCGGGGTGGAATCGCTGGCCGCTCTATTGGGATCGAGTCGAGACTCGGCCTGATCGGTTTGACTGGTCGGCCTACGATGCGCTCGTCAAGACCGATCTGGAATATGGGCTGCGATTGGATGTGATTCTGCTGGGCGCTCCCGCCTTTCGCCGCGATGAAGACCTCATCGGCGGCTTGCAGATGGCGGTTTTCGCCGATGGAACCGATACACCTGCGCCCGGCAAAGCGGTCAATGCCGATAATCCCTGGGCGACATTTGTCCATGCGGCGGTCAATCGCTACATGCCGGGCGGCGACCGCGCGCGTGTCGAGGGTTGGCCTGCCGGGCAGGGGGTGCGCGTCTGGGAAATCTGGAACGAACCCGATTTCGAGTTCTTCTGGAGCAGCACCGTCCACGAATACGCGCGGCTGCTCAAGGTGGCCTATCTTGTCATCCATAGTGTCGATCCAGAAGCGACTGTGATGGTTGGTGGCTTACTGTATCCGACGCGAAGCAACTTCCTCGCGCAAATCCTGTCCATCTATCAGGATGAGCCGTCGCCGGAAGACCACAATTGGTATATGGACGCCGTGGCTATCCATAACTACGGCGACTCATGGCGTAGCGGCTGGCTGACGTTGGTCGTGCGCCAGACGCTGGTCGAGTACGGCCTTGAGCGCCCGATCTGGGTCACAGAGACGGGCGTGCCCATCTGGGACGATTATCCGGGGCCGCAGTGGACGAGGGATGAACCGGATGCGCGCAAGCTCCTGGCGACTGAAACACAGCAGGCTGCCTTTGTCGTGCAGAGCGCGGCCTATGCCTGGTCGGAGGGCGCGCAGGTCGTCATCTATCACCAGCTCTACGATGACTGTGGCAATCAGCCGCCCGGCACCGACTTCGCGCCGCCTGCCAGTGCCGATAATGTCTGTCAGCCAGGCGAAATTTGCGCTGGAGACGTGTTTGGCATCTATCGCAACCCTGCCGATGCCATCTGTTTTTCGCAACATCCTCGGCCAGATACCGCGCGTCCGGTCGCGAACGCCTACCGCTTGCTGGCCGACGTTTTCGGCAGCCACCACTTCAGCCGTCGTGGTGTCATCGACGATGCGCGTGACGACGGCGCGGCGCTGATCACGTTCGCCCGCCCGCAAGCGCGCGAGCGGGTGGTCGTCATCTGGAACACGCGCGAGGATGCTGTCGAATTGTCGCTGCCCGCTGCGGGTGAACAGGCGACGCTGTATACCGTCCGGGGACACCGCACTTTGACAGCAGAAGACGGCGCGTACACGCTGTCGCTGTCGCCTGCCGAAATGCCGCGCCAGCGCTTCCGCGAACCGCGGTTGCCCGTCGATATTGGCGGGATGCCGGTGATTCTGGTTGAGACCGTTCAGGACGATGCTGCCTGGGAGCAGCTCACGTACCTGACATTCGAGTCGACACGACAGCCCGCAAGTGTCGTCACACCCGTGCCTGGTGCTGCCCTGAGCGATACCCAGATTGCGGAATTGACGGCGACATCACCGACGGGCGTTGTCTTCTACAGTCTTCAGCACGCGCGCCTGCGCGATCTACCGGGCACGGAGGGCACGAACGTCATCGCAACTTTGCGCCCACGTCAGTATGTACCTATCATCGGTCGTCTTGAGGATGGCTCGTGGCTGCAAGTCAATTATGAAGGACGGCCCCTGTGGGTGGCAGAATTCCTCGGCGAAATCTATGGCGACGTGAATGCGACGCCCGTTGTCACATTCGAGGATGAGGCGGAAGCGCAGTAAAGAAAACGGACGCCGCTGAGGCGTCCGCTTTGACTCTGGTTGCGTTTGCGTAGTTGCACTAACGACGCAGGTCTTCCAGCCGACTTTCCACATCAGCGCGCGCTGGGAACGGATACAACGTGCTCCAGGTCAGCACCCATTCAAATTCGCGTATCGCTTCATTCCGTTCATTCTGCGCTTCCAGGATCAAGCCGCGCACGTAGTGGCGCATGGCCGTGTCGCCATCTTCGATAGCAGCATCAATCGCAGTCAGTGCATCTCTGTATTCACCGCGCAGGTAGCGGGCGCGTGCCAGATACTCGTCGGCGGTCGCTCTGGCTGCGGCATTATTTGACGTCAGGCTGTTTCGCACGAGGGCGAGGTCGTCGTTCGTCAACGTGCTGCCCTCGGCTTCGGCCTGTTCGACCAATGCGCGGGCATGCAGCGCAGCCACCTCGGTAGCGGGTACCTCATCCGAGCCCGCGAGTGATTGGGAGTCGCGCAGCACCGTCGCATAATCCTGGGCAAGGTAGGCGGTTTGCATCCGCTGGAACAAGACCGTGTCGTCAGCCCCCAGTTTGAGCGCTTCGGAATAATCGTCCAGCGCCAGATCGTAAAGATGCTGTCTGGCGAAGACGCCTGCGCGACCCACGTAGGCGGCCAAGGTGGTTGCCGGGTCTTGTTCTGCGCTGAGTGCGCGTGTGTAGGCTTCGACCGCCAGGTCGAGATTGCCTTCGGCTGCACGGGCATCGCCCAGGAGGCGATAGGCGACGGTGCTGCCCGGATAATAGAGCCGGTATCCTTGCAAGAGCAAAACCGCCAGGCCGGGTTTGTCCTCCTTGAGCGCGGCCTCGGCCTGGATCTGATAGGCGCGTTCGATTGTCGGGTCAAGATACAGGGTGAACGCCGCCACGTCGGCAGCTTCCTGATAGTCGCCGTTTTCCATCAGCACACGCGCTTTTTCGATGATCAGATTGGTGTCGTAGCTCAGGTCGGGCACGGCAAGCCCGACATCCAACGCTTCCAGCGCGCCTTCGTAATCGCCGCTCAAACTCAGCACGCGCGCCTGCAAGAGATGACCGGCTGCCAGTCTGGGGTCGCCTTCGGCGGCGCTTTCAGAGCGCTCTTGCGCCTGATCCAGGAAATCCTGAGCATCTTGTCTGTCTCCGCTCTTAAGCGCTGCCTCTGCCTCCATGACGTAAATCGCGGCAAAGCCTGCGTCGATCAGCGGCTTGTAATTATCGTTTGGCGTTTCTTCCAGCCGTGCTTCCGCGTCTTCCAGCGTCTGCAATGCGCCCTCGATATTGCCTAACTGCGCCTGAGCCAGCGCTTCGTAGTAGTAGGGATTTGGATTGAAGCGGGCGGCTGTATTGACACGCTCGGCTTCCAGTGTGGGCAGCGCTGTATCCGGGTTGCCGCTCTCAAGCAAATTGACCGCGTTCTTGAGCGGCGCTTCGAAAATGGGCGGATAGATGTCGGTTGCTTGTGGCGAATAGACATTGGCGGTCGGCGCAAGCGGCGGGATTGTGGCGCTCGCACGCGGTGCAACGCGCGGAGTCGCGCTGGGTGTGGGTGTCGAGCCAGGTGTTGGCGTGAGGGTCACAGTCGGCGTCGGTGTCTTGGTCGGGTTGAAAGCGATGCCGTTGGGGCCAATGACGATGTTATTGGATGTAATGAAGAGATAGGCCGCACCGCACAGCACGATCATGGCAGCTACAGCAGCGGCGGTTACGTAACCGCGTAAGATCCAGACATCGCGTTCCCCGGCGCGGCCTTTGGTCTTTTTCGTCCAATTCGCATCGCTTGGCGGGACTTGCTGGAATTCTTCGACGATGGGTTGTATCTGTTCCAGCGCGTGCATGACCGAGTCGCGAGTCGGTATCGGCACGCCCGGTGTCTGCGACATCATCTCCTGAGTCGAGGCCTGGGCAGCCGACTGTGGATGATCACTTACGGCTGGCTTCTCTGGGACTGCTGTTGCGCTCGCCATCTGGGCTTCCAATGTGCGCAGCGCCTTCTGTGCCTGTTCATTGTCCGGATTGATCTCCAGGATCTTCTGGAGGCAAAAATGACGCTCACGCGAGTCGCGCGCAACGCTGGCAAGCCAGAGCCAGGAAGCTTCGTTACGCGGTTCTATTCGGATGGACTGTTGTAAAAGTTGTCGCGCCAGATCTTTCTGCCCGGATTTGGCAGCATTGATTCCCTGGTGACGCAGTTCACGTGCTTGATCGCTTGCCACGTCAAGTGCTCCTCGTGAAGATAGTTGCATCCTTATTCTAGGGGCAATGCAGGTCGTAAAAACATAAACGAAACGGGCGAACTCTCTGGCTCGCCCGTTTCAGTCGCGGCAAATCGATGGTTATTCGGGTGCTATGGTCGCATTCACGAGCGTAATCCGGCCCTCGATCATGGACGCGACCGGGCTGTTTTCGACCAGATAGTTCGCCAGCACCTCGTCCAGCGGGCGGCCAAAGTCATAGGGATTGATCGCGTTCTCCGCGAACATGATGTAGCCATCACCGCCCTGGCGCATGAAGTCATTGCTGACGACCGAATAGGTCGCTTCCGGATCGAGAGGGCTATAGCTGCCGTCTTCGTTGCGCACTTCGACGCTCACGATGCGGCTGCCGGCTTCCTGCGTTGGATCAAAGCTGAAGCGAATGCCCGCGACCTGCGGGAAGCGTCCGGGCGCGCCGTCACGGACCACCTGGCCGTTCTCAACCGTGACACCCATGACGCCGTTTTCCAGCGCGGCGATCACATCTGAGCCTTTTAAGTCGAAGGTGCTGATCAAGTTGCCAAATGGCAGAACCGTGAGCACCTCGCCAACGGTAATCTCGCCGTCGTCGATGTTGGCGCGGATGCCGCCGCCGTTCATGAAGGCGATCTGTGCGCCGGTCTCTTTCAGCATGGCATCGGTGATGATGTTGCCCAGGTCGCATTCTTCGACGCGGCAGACACGGCGGTCGCCAACCAGCGCCACTTCGGCGGTCGCCCCGGTGGGTGCTGTCTGTAACTCATCGACCGGCCCTGCCAGATCATTGACAAGGGCTTCCATTTCGGGATCCGGCGTGATGTAGCGCGACAGCAGAATCGTGTCGCCGCCCCAACCCGTCAGCACACCGTTGGCATCGAACTCGACATCCAGACGCCCCAGATACACATTGTTGGAGCCTGCCTGCACGTAGACAATCGGTTCGCCGGCTTCGGTTTCCGCAGTTACCGGGTACTCCTCGGCTGCGCTGGCATAAGTGTTGCCGAGCAGTGTATGGCTGTGCCCACCGACGAACACATCGACGCCGTTGAGCTGTGCGAGCAATGGCTCGTCAACCAGAATACCGGTGTGCCCAATCACCATGATCTTGTTAACACCGTCAGCGGTAAGCTCAGCGACCGCACTTTCGACTCTGCCCATCAGATCATCGCTGAATGATATGCCTGCGCCGGGCGACGAGATTTCCCATGTTTCCGGCGTTGTCAAACCGATGACGCCGACTTTCTCACCGCCGACCTCAAGCACGACGTAGGGAGAAACTTCCCGCGCCAATGGGGTGCTGCCAAAATCGATATTGCTGCTTACTGCGGGAAAGTCCAACCCCTGCAAGAAGGCCAGGAGCACGTCTGTCCCGTTGTCAAACTCATGATTGCCCAGCGTCATGACATCGTAGCCGAGCAGATTCATGATCTCGACCTGATCCTGCCCCAGGTACAACCGATGGAACAATGTGCCCGTAAAGCGATCGCCTCCATCTACGAGCAGGACATTGCCGCCCTCAGCACGAACCTGTTTCACGACGGTTACTTCGCGCGCCACGCCGCCATCGCCATTGTTGTTGGGTTCGTGTGCGGCGTGGGTATCGTTGGTGTGCAGAATGGTCAGCGCGAAGGTGTCGTCCTGGGCGGCGGCGCTGCCGATTACGAGAAGGGCAGTCGCCAGAACGATAAGGAGTACCGACAGTCTTTGCTTCATGCTCGCCTCCAAAAGAAAAGAAAACACATGCTTTGCCAATCGGCGACAATTTCACCATTGACATTAAAGCCCTGCGAAAGCTTTTGCGAAATATTTGTCAAATTCAACCTAGACAGGCGGCCATGGATAATTCGGGCCTGACCCTGGCAGCGGATAGCGCGGAGCGCTGAGCAAACGGTCGATCCGCCTCTGAAACGCCGCAATTTCACTGTTGGTGAGCAGTTCTTGCATCTGCTTGCGGTAAGGCGTATTCGTGTCGTTCAAACTCACGCACAGACGGCCAACATCTTCCACAATGTGAGCTGGCAGCGTTTGCCCCGCGAAGTCCCAGATCACGGTGCGCAGCTTGTGCGCCGTATTGAACGTAATCCCATGGTCGATTCCCCACAGATGTCCCTGTTTGTCCAGGATGCAATGTCCACCTTTTCGGTCGGCGTTGTTGATGATCGCATCCAGCGTGGCCATGCGCATGAGCTGTGGCTGTTGGGTTTCGTCGAAGGTGAAATAGTTGATCTCTGGGTCGTGATCGATGAAGAGTTGAAAGGTGCCAAGCCCGCGCGAGCCTTCACGCAGCACCGTCGGTGGGACGATTTGCCAGCCAAGTTCCTCGGAAGTCAGGAATGACGCCATCTCGCGATAGCAGAGCGTCCCATCCGGGAAATCCCACAATGGCCGCTCACCCCGCTGCGGTTTATAGACAGTCGTCACCTCGACATCGTCATGCGCGATTGTCACCAGAAAAGCGTAATTCGATGACCAGCGCAGCAGGCCGTGCTCGACGGCGATCTCGCCTTTTTGCAGCGCCTCCAGCGCACGCGCCACGCTGATCATCTGACTGTCTGGCTGCGGGCCATTATCCTGGGGATTCATATTAGGTCCAGTAGAAGACTAGCCTGCCGTTCAAACGGGGATCGGGCCGCCCGGACTGCACTACTTCCTGTGCCCGTGTGCCCAGCGCGCGGATTTGCGCCCGATCACACCATAGGCGCACGACACTGGGTTCGATTTCGTCTGGACTAACATCCTCTTCTTCGACCGTAAGCAATTCCTGAGCGACCAGGACGATCATGTCGCGCTGCTCGTCGTAGCCCAGACCCATTTGCGAAACCCGGAACACCGGTTCGATAGGATCACGCAGTTCCATGTTCGTCTGACCGATGTCGAAACTGCGCTCCACGGGCGCTGGAAAGCGTGTGTCCAGATCATCAAGCATTTCGCCGATGGCTTCACTCAGCGCGCGTGCCTGTTCTTTCTCGATAATGAGCGAGACAATCTGGTGTTCGTCGCCTGCCTGTAGATGAAACAGCCGACGCCCTTTGGGCCCGACCGTCCCGACAGTGATGAAATCTACCGGATTGAGTTCTATCTCCTGATTCGGCATTGAATCTTGCATACCTTATGAATGTTTATTCTGTACCGTTTTTCGCCGCTTGTTGGCGATGTTCCCGTTGTAGCTGGGCAATATGTGCCGTGTCGTTGACGGTACCGACGTAGGGCCGCCCATAGCCCAACACCAGACTGCTGATGGAAGCCGGGGAAACGACGATGCGTTGAAAGTTATCGAGGTGCATCCCCAAATAATGCGCCAGCGTCATCTTGATCACATCTGCATGGCTGACGACGATCACGGTCTCACGCGGATGACGTCGGCTCAATGCCTCCATTTCGTTCACGGCGCGCGTTTGCACTTCACGCATCGTTTCGCCATTCGGAAAGCTCGCGCGCGATGGATACTCCTG
The DNA here is from genome assembly GCA_023382675.1 of Anaerolineae bacterium. Lineage (GTDB taxonomy): Bacteria > Chloroflexota > Anaerolineae > Aggregatilineales > Phototrophicaceae > Flexifilum. Next base: position 117,320 of record JAHDWN010000007.1, on the reverse strand, counting down.
GATAACGTGCCACATCTTGCGTTTCGTCAGCACAGAGATTGCCTGCCCCTGCCAATCGCCATATTGTACTTCACCCATCGCGAGATTCTGCTTGATCGTCAGATGTGGATGATGCTGCTGAATGGCTTCTGCTGTCTCCATGGTGCGTTCGAGAGGGCTGCTGTACAGATGCTGGATCGGCGCATCTGCCAACCGCTTGCCGAGCGCCTCTGCCTGAGCTTTGCCCTCGTCATTTAGATGAACCTCCGGCGTCCAACCTGCCAGCTTGCCAGTCTTGACAAAATCATTTACGGCGTGGCGAATCAGCAGAATTTGTGTCATAGCTCTCGCGTATCAGTCTTTCGTGTAGATGTGGATCATAGCACATTCCCATTAGGCTTGCATAACAGAACTGTCTCAGAATTACACCGAGTCTGAGAAGGCTGTAAACGCCTATAAAGTCGTCTGCGAGACTGTCCTTGATGATGGTATAATGACCCCAATTTCGTTCACGAACCATCACGATCCAGGATTGCGGAATGAACATCGGCATCATTTCGGATATACACGGCGACAACGCCGCGTTAGCAACGGCATTAGATCGTCTGGATAACTATCACCGAGTGTCCTATATCCTGTGTGCAGGCGATCTTGTCGGGCGTGGCCCTGATCCTGATCGTGTGGTGCGTACCATCCGTGAGCGCGGCATCCCGACCGTGCGCGGCAACCACGACGAATGGGAGTATCCGCTGTCGCCGGATAACGCGCGTTACCTTCGCGCACTGCCGCTTGAATGGCGGGGGGCGTTGGGCGGCGCAAGTTTTTATATGTGTCATGGCAAGCCGGGTAATAATCTGTGGGGACTGTATCGCGATCACATCTCCGATACGCTGCTGAACATGATGCTGGTCTCACTCAATGCCGATGTCATGATCACCGGGCATACACACGTGCCGTTTTATTCACGTGTCGATCGCGGCTGTGTGATCAATCCTGGCTCCCTCTACACATTCGATACAAGCCGTTCGACATCGCATACCTATGGCGTGCTGCGCCTGCCGGATCTGGTGTTCGAGGTTTTTGATCTGACCACGGCACCGGGAGAGAAGGTGATGCTGCGATGACGCAGAAAGCCCCGACTGAACACTACACACGCGAATATTTCGAGAAATGGAATTATGCTGACCGTCCGCTTGGGCGGTTTTCGATGTACTGGTTTGCGCGCCGCTATTATGCAGCGCTGGTGCGCCGCTATGCGCCGCCGGGCGGTAAGTTGCTCGAATTGGGCTGTGGCCTGGGCGATCTGCTCAGTCTCTTGCAGGATGATTTCGCCTGCACCGGCATCGACCTGATCGATTACAGCGTCGAGCGTACAAAAGTCAATGCACCCCGCGCAGAAGCCTATCAGATGAGCGCCGACGATTTGAGCAGCTTCGAGACCGGGGCTTTTTCGGCGGTCGTCGCGCTGCATTTGGTCGAGCATCTCGCCGATCCGGCGGATGTGATCCGCCAGGTGAGCCAGTTGCTGAAATCGGGCGGCATCTTCCTCTTTGCCACGCCACATCCAGACTACGCGCTACGTCGCTTCAAAGACCGCGAAAGCGACGCCATCGGCAAGGACAAAACGCACATCAACGTTCATCCTCCGGCGCAGTGGCGCGCCTGGTGTGCGCAAAATGGCCTGGAGATGGTCAGGCATTTTGGCGATGGCCTCTGGGACGTGCCCTACCTGCCAGTCATTCCGAAATCGGCGCAGTTTGCGCTGTTCGGCTTTCCCGCATTCTTACAGGTGATGACGCGCACGACGTTTATGCCGCTTGCTCTGGGGGTGAATCAGGTCGGCATCGCGCGCAAGCGATGACAGCGAACGGCATTCAACTACCGTCAATCTCCGACCATCTTGAGAGCAGAATCTCCGTCGTCTTGAAGCCAATCTCCGGCAGCGCCGTGCGCGCGAACCAACCGGCATCGGCGGCGTCATCGCCCGCGTGCAGTTGCCCGCCGATCACCTCGGCGCGGAAGGCGAGCACGATGTCGGCCAGGCCATTGGCATCGGGACGATGCAGCACGTCGATCAACTGTGTGATCTCCACCGCCAGTCCTGTCTCCTCCAGCGTCTCGCGCCGTGCCGCCTCGCGCGGGTCTTCCTCCGGATCGACGAAGCCTGCGGGCAGTGCCCATGTGTCTCTGGCCGGATCATTGGCGCGCTGCACGAGCAGGATCTGTTCGCCATTTGTGACAAAGACGACGACTGCTACTTTCGGTTCGAAGAAGACGGTGTGATTGCATTGGCTGCACACCGGGCGCACTTTGCCGAAGCGTTCGCGCATCGTTGTCGGTGCGCCGCAGATTGGGCAGAAATTGGCGATCCGCATCACTGGGCCTGACGCCTTCGCAACAGCGTCGTAATCGCGGCGGCCAACAGCAGAACCGCGCCCATGATGATGAGGACTGCGCCTGCCGGGCTGGTCTCCGCTGAGGGAGCCGGCGGTAATGCCGGGATCGCCGTCGGTATGGCTGTCGGCGACGGACTGGGCACGCTGCTTGCGGTCGGGGCTGGAGTTGCTGGCGCAGCCGTTGAGACAGCGCGGGCCGCGCCGGGCTGCTGCTCGTCCCGGGTGGACAGTGCTCGCGTGTCCGTTTCGGCTGTGATGCCCTGGGCTGCGGCAGGTTCTGGCGACGGGCTGGGAGCAGGTTCTTGTGCCCGATCCGCATTCGAGTAAGCCTCGCTCCCTGCGCCTTCTCCGGCAGTTGACGGCGCAGCGGGGATCAGCACATCTTCAGGTGCCTCTGCGCTGGGTGCGGGCTGCATGGCTAGTGCGGGCGGGGCAGGCGCTGTGCTCAGTGCTGTCGCGCCCGTGGTTCCCGGTGCTTGATCCTCCATCTCTTGCGCCTGCACGCTACCGCCAATGACCGCTTCTGTCAGGGGTGTTGTCGCCGTCAGCGGCAATGGCGCGGGCGCGATGAGTTCTGCAAGCGTAGGCACGGTGGTCGATTCTACAGGCTGATGGGTCGCGGCAAAACCGATCTCCACTTGCGACAACGCATCCTGCCCTGTCTGAAATGTGCCGGTGCGGCTGAGGAGCACGAACCCGGCGATCAGCATGAACGCGGCGGCGACCGCGCTCAATGTGCTCACCCACGGCGATAGCACCAGCGGCGTCCATTTCTGCTGGAGAGACGCTTCAAGCGTCAAATTGCGCGGCGATTTCAGTTCTGGCAATGCTCGCAGCAGAGAAGTAGTCTCGCGCAGGGTGTCCAATTCGCGGCGCAGCAGGGCATCTTGCGCCAGGCGCATTGCCAGCGCTTGTTGTTCATCTTCGTTCAATCTGCCATCCAGATACGCGGACAGCAGTTCCAGATCACGCTCGTCCATGCCCATTAGCCGGTCAATGCACCCATCATATGACTCTAAGTCTCTTCTCTAAGACGAAATTGCGCTGGTAGAAGTTCCCGAACCTCCGCCAGACAATCACGCACATTGGCGCGCGCACGGCTGAGCCTCGATTTCACAGTGCCCAACTGGCTGCCGGATTGCGCGGCGATTTCCTCGTAGCTCAAGCCTTCGATGTCGCTCAGCACCAGCACGAGACGTTGGTCAGCATTCAATTCGTTGATGCAATCCTGGATGGCGCGCTGGAGTTCGCGCGCGAGTGCTTCTTCCTCCGGGGTTGCGTCGGGAGCCGGAACATCCAGGGGTTCCGGCACGTCGTCATTACTGGAGCCGCTGAGCGAAATCGTCGGGCGGCGTTGTGCACGGCGCAGCTCGTCGTAACAGCGGTTGGTGACGATGCGCAGCAGCCAGGCACGGAAACTGCCGCCGCGATAGGTGTTCAGCTTGCGATACGCAGCGATGATGGCCTCTTGCGCTGTATCAGCGGCGCTGGCACGATCCCCCATCAGACGGTAGGCAAGCGTGAATGCAGCATCCTGATAATGGAGTACCAGTTCATTGAAGGCGTCCAGATTGCCTCGTTGTGCGCGGGCAATTAAGACCGGTTCGTTATCGAGGATGCCAGGCATTGACAATTCTGCGGCTCGTGTTTACGATTGCTCAATCCCAAATCGTGCCACTCGTCATGAGTTGAATGAAAATGCCGGAGTGGCGAAATGGCAGACGCGATTGACTCAAAATCAATTGTCCGCAAGGGCGTGTGGGTTCGACTCCCACCTCCGGCACCACTACAGAGACCAGGCACACTGCCTGGTTTTTGCTTATCTATGGCGGCAATGGTACGTCTTCCGTAGGGCGAAGTCAATTTGATGATGCCAGGCGGCGGACAACTGCGCGCAATGAGCGAGGTTCTCACTCTTGCCGTCTTCCGCGCTACGCTATAATCGCAGCATGTCTTAACACAGCAACGGATGGTCCATGCGACGGTTTCTGGCCTCATTTCTGGTCGCGCTCCTCATTGGAGTGGGGATCGGCCTGTATCTTGGCTGGGTGCAGTTTCCAGTTCAATTCGTCGATAGCCCGGCCAGCGCGCTTGCCCAGAGCGCGAAGGATGAATACACGCTCATGATCGCCGGTGCGTATGCCGACGATGGCGATCTCAACGGCGCGGTCGAACGGCTGCGCGTTCTCGGCGTCGATAACGTGCCCGCCTACGTTCAGGAAGTCACCGAGCGTTATATCACGAATTCACGAGGGATCGATGACATTCGTCTTCTGGTGCGTCTCGCCGAGGGGATGGGACGCCTGACACCGGTGATGGAGCCATATCGCCAGTTAGCGCTACCGGGGCAGGGCGCATGAAACCGGATACGCTGCCTGAATTCGACCAGACGCCGCGCGTCGCCGAGCGCTATCAGCGACCGCGTTCGTTCATTTCCTGGGCGGGTGTGCTGCTTGGCCTTGTCCTGGGGATTGCCGGTGGCCTGATCTATACCTGGGGCTTCGATCCAATCGAGGAATTTGACACCCAGCCCTGGCAGTTGACTGAAGCTGATCGCGCCCAGTACATTGTCGCTGTGATGCTCGACTATTCCCATAACGCCGATCTCAGTCTGGCAACCCAACGCCTGGCTGCTTTGCGCCTCCCGCGCGATTTCATCCAGGAAGTTGCCGATGTCGCCTGCACACTGACGACGGAGGGCTATGCCAACAACAGCAGTGGCTTGCGGGCCGTCCGCGCCATGATGACCTTCTATCAGTTGCAGGGGCGCAGCGGCTGCGCAGACTCGTTGATCCTTGCCGATGTGACAGCCTCGCCGCAGGTGGTACTCATCGAGCCGCCGACGCCAACCCTGACCCCGCCTGTTACCAAGACGCCAACGCCGGATGCAGTGGATCGTGTGGGTGGCACACCGACCGCTTTCATTGTCCCGACCAGTCCGCCGCAAAGCGATTTCGAGATCGCCAATATCCCGACAGTTTGCAGTGAAGCTCGAGCCGGATTGATCGAAGTTCAGGTGGTCGATTTTAATGGGCAGGGCATTCCCGGCCAGCTTGTCCGCGTGACCTGGGATGGCGGCGCAAGCGTTTTTGCCACCGGCCTCAAGCCAGAGCGCGGCGCGGGCTATGCTGACTTCCAGATGGAACCGGGCTTGAGCTACGTCGTTGATATGCCCGGTCGTGCCGATCCGTCTCAGCCGCTCACGGCTACGTCATGTCCCCTGGAGGGCGGCGGGCGCTCGATCATCACCTATCGCGTCGTCTTCCGTCCGGTCGGCTGAGGTAAGGATGTTGCCCTCTGCTTGCTCTAGACTGATTGCGGCAAAGTTTATGGAGCGGAGGCTGAGCGATGGCAATCGTCGTTAATCGAGACGGTCTGGAACAGGCGATTAAGCTGGTGGAGAAGGCGAATTTTCGCCTGAACTCTATCTGGGGCGAGAATCGTCCGTCTCCAGCTGCCGAAGATCGTTATATTGCTGATCATGGTCTGGCTGCGTTCGGATTGTGGCATCTCGCCATCAATACCGACGTCCAAGAAGGCTCGAAAGACCGTTACACCTTGCCATATGGCGATTTCCGCAGCCTGCATTCGACGAGTGTGGAACAGATCCGATATCAAGCGCAGTTGAATGGGCAGGGCGATCTCGTCCAGGCTGCCGATGAGATTCTTGATTTGCTGGCGCGGTTTACCTGTTAGCGTGCGCCGGATCTCGCCAGTTTGAGATCGGCGACGCCAGAGGCCGTCGGCTCCGACCAGGCGAGATACAGATTGCGATCCTGGTCGCTCAACAGCACCGGCGGGCGCAGCAGCACGCCTGTGTCGGTAGCAAGCACCTGTTGTCCGACACTTTGACCGTCGCGAAAGTAGACCATAACGGTGTCGGGGCCGTTCTGTACCCCAACCGCCAGTGTGTCACCAGTCTCGGATAACGGCGCGGCCATGCAGATTGGCATTTCGCCGATCTGTGTCCCGTAGACAGTGCCAGAGTTGAAGCCCGTTTCGACGGTTCGTGCGTTATCGATGCTGAGCTTGAGCGGGGCAGGCTGCAATAGGAACGGAGCAGTCGCTGCGGCGGTGGTGAACCACGTCTCGCACGCGCCGCTCGCACGCGCCAGATTCCAGAATAGATACACATAGCTACGATCTGTGCCCGCACGCATATCGATCAGGCGGTCGCCTGCTGCGCGGCCTGGCGATGAGGTCAAGCGCTCGGTGTCGCGCAGCGTATCGGCTGCGATCCGGGTGCGATATATGCCATCATCCTGCTCACCCAGCCAATAGACATACACTTCGCCGTTCGCGCGCAGGAGAGTGGGGTAGTTCGCTGCTTGAAGGTAGCCTAACTGCTCGGTCGGTCGCCCTTCGTTGTCGATGCGCTGGAGGCTGATGCCCGGCTCAGCCGGATTGCCGCCTGCCCAGGCGATCAGCACGCTGCCGCCTGGTTCTGCCAGCGCGGTAAATCGGAGCACGGTTTGCTGACTGACCGGCGTCGAGCCACGAATCACCATCAAGCTGTGGACGGCGATTAGCGCGCTGTACAACTGGATCACGCCGTTCTCGTCGGCATCCAACCAGAGCAGATGGGCCGTGCCGTTGCTGCCGGGAATGAGCTGTTGCGCGTGGGGTTGGCGCGGCGGAAGGGGCAGCGTCACCGGGTCTGCAAGCCCATTCTCACTTATGATGCGCGCATCATGATGCACGCCGCGCGTATCTGCGCCGATCCAGGCGGTCACAATGTAATCGTCTACGAGAGCCAACGCGGGCGGTTCGCTCTGTTCCGCCTGCGCGATGGTCATGATCTCCCAGGCGGACTCCGCTTTATCCGATTCTGAGCAGCCACTTGTCGCCAGCAGCAAAATCGCAATGACGGCGACGATCAACGAAATCTGTGTGCGGGCGTAGGGCTGCATGGCTGCCTAATCGCGGCTGGCCGTCTGTGCAATGTCGTCCAGGCCGGTGTACTTGATCGACGTTTGCATGTAATAGGCAATTGCTTGAACGACGAACAGGGCGACCGCCAGGGTCACGTTCGTCAGCACCTGCTCATGCTTCCCATAATAGATACCGACGTGATACCGTTCATCCTGATAGACGATCTTGCGCACGAACCAGCCTGAGAGGTCATTTCGGCGCGCTGCCTTCACGACCTCCACTTCGTCAATATCCTGCCACGGGATCACATCGCCATTGACGGTTAGTTCTGCCGGGTGAGCATCGAAGCGTCCGCGCAGATACCGTTGATCGGCCTCGGCGAGCTGATCGATGAAGGGCGGTGCTTTGGGGCGAACGAGATATTGCATCCGGCGAATCCCTTGCCTTTCATTACGGATTGGTCGCGGTCGCGTTGTCCCCATCAGACGGCACAACTTGCAGGCTGATCGTAGTCGCGTCGCTTGCAGTGCCGTCCGGGCGGTAGGCGATGGCAGACAGCGCATGAAGACCAACGCCCTCTGCCAGCCAGTTCATGTCAACCGTGAAAACCGTCACTGCCGCGCTGACCTGGGGCGCACCTTCCTGGTGTGGCACATCGTCAACGTATAGCTCGACGCGCGCGACACCGACGCCATTCGGGTCTTGCGCCAGCAACTCGATTTGCACATCCGTACCCTCAATGACCAGGCTGGCGTTGGTCGGATAGAGAAATTCGACCGTGGGTACGATCCGTTCAGGTGTTGGCTCCGGGGCTGTGGTGCTCAAATTGCAGGCGTTGAGCAACAGCAGGCCGGCGGAGATTAATCCTAGGCGTCTACGCATACAGCGCGTCGTCCGGCTTCTTCTTCGCCGACCCAGGCATTGAAAACGAATGTCCAGGTCTGCCCGCTCGGCATGTGTTCGACGCGCACCTGTTCCACATACCAACCCGAATCGGCGCTGGCGTCGTGGCCTACACAGCAGCGCGTGAGCGCGCCCACGTCGGGCGCGACCAGGACAAACTTATCCACGCTGCCTTCCTCGAAGGCGAAAATGTCTTCCGTGGGCAAGAAAATCCAATCCGTTTGCCCGTTTTGACCGTAGAGCATGATGTAGACGTTGGAGTCCGTGCCCCCAAGCACTTGATCGCCCGTTTTGATCCACACCGTGTAAGTCGGTTCATCCATGACGCATGGTTCCTACAGCTGCCACCCTACTTTCCGATTATCGGGTTGATGTAACCGGCCTGCAAGCTACAATTTGCCTGCGCTCAGCAAGAAAGGGCGAATTATGCGCATCGATGTTGTCACACTCTTCCCCGCACTCTTTGAGGGACCAATGACAGAGAGTATGCTCTGGAAGGCGCGTGACCGTAAGCTTCTCGACCTGCGTTTCGTTCAGATTCGCGATTTCACAACCGACCGCCATCACACGGCGGACGACACACCCTATGGCGGTGGCGGCGGGATGATCATGAAGCCGCAGCCGGTGGTCGATGCGGTGGAGTCTGCGTTGCAGGATGCTGCACACGGCACGCCCGTCATTCTGATGACGCCACAGGGACGCGTATTCTCGCATCAGATCGCTACTGAGTTGGCACAGCACGAGCATATTGTGCTCGTTTGTGGGCGTTACGAGGGCATTGACGACCGTGTTCGCCAACTGGTCATCACCGACGAGATCAGCATCGGCGATTATGTATTGACGGGTGGGGAACTGGCGGCCATGGTTGTGATCGATGCGGTCATCCGCCATATTCCGGGGGTATTGGGCGCAGAAGGTGCTGCCGACCGGGATAGTCACGCCGACGGCATTCTCGAAGGCCCGCATTACACCCGACCGCAGGTATATAGAGGGCTGTCCGTGCCACAGGTGCTTCAGCAAGGGAATCATGCCGAGATCGAGCACTGGCGGCGCGCCGAGGGCTTGCGTCGCACCTGGCATAATCGCCCGGATTTGCTCCTTAAGGCACCGCTTTCAGAGGCCGAGCGCTATCTGCTGGCCGAATTCGCCGAGGAAGATGCCCTGCGGAGGCTGGATTGAACCTTATTTGAGCCGTCACAACTCATCCGCTATACTGTGAGGGGTTGTCTCAGTCAGCATCATTCAAGCCGGGCGCTATCCGGCATGCTTAATTTTGGGAAGAGAACACGCATGTTCCAAGAGTCGCGAAGCACAGTGCTGGAGCGCACGCTGAAAACGCTGCATGTCGCGGTTGACGGCGTAAAAGCGACGGTGATCGTCAACATTGATGGGTTGCTGGTTGCCGCGTATCCGCCCACCGACGAAGAAAATCCTCATCAAAACCCAACGAGCAGCCCTCAGGTGGCCGCGATGTCTGCGACTCTGGTTGGTCTGGCAGAAAAAACCCTGGGGCGTCTCGCTCAGGGGCAGCTTGAACGTCTACTCATGGAAGGCGAAGAAGGCGTAATTGTGATCTTTCCCGCCGGGCGTGCTTCGCTGGCCGTGTTGGTCGAAAAAGGTGCTCGTCTCAGCCACGTGCTTTATGCGGCAAAAAAGGCGGCACAAGAAGTCGAGACAGTGCTTAGTTACTGAGCGAGGTTATGGGTGCTTGATGCGCTGCGTTCCATTTTGAAAAATCACGCGCAATTTCATATTGCCCAGGGTGATCTCGTCGCCATCTCGCACTGGAAAGGGACGATTGGCGGGCATGACCACGCCGTTGAGTTTTGAGCCATTGCTGCTGCCCAAATCCGTGATCTCCAGATGACCATCTTTTAGGTGGATCTGCGCGTGGCGGCGGCTGACACCCATTCGATACCCTGCATAGGAAGTCAAATCGACGTCAGGCTGCGTACCAGTGGCAACATCGCGTCTGCCGATGATAATTTCGCGCTTGGGATAGACGAGAATGGGAATGGTTGCGCCGATAACCTCCAGGCGCAGGATCATATCGTCGTCAAACAGGCTGCCGCCGACCTTATGCGACGGTGCGGGCGCAGCTTTTTCCGGCGCGGGCGTAAACGGGAGTTTGTGTCCGCCTAAAAGATCGGGCAATCTGTCCGGGAACAGCCGCCCCGTGACCATCTTTGGATCGCTCAGATTGCGGGTTGCCGGTATGGATGCCGCACCAGCGATCAGACTCGTGCCACAATTCTCGCAGACCAGTACACCGACACGATTTACCAGGTCACAGTTGGGACACTTGTTATTCGTAATATCTCCCAGCCGTTTTGATACCCGCAATGACGAGATATCGGCGGTCGTCGCATGAGGCGCTGCTGGTTTTGGCGCTGGCGCTGCTGCTTTTGATACGGGACTTTCTGGCTGGCTGGGCTTGTTCTGTGGCTTGGGGTCTTCCATCATGACGCTGTCACACGACTCACTGATCACAACAACCTATATGGGTATTCTATGGCTCTTTATCAAATTAGTGCAATCTCAATTTTTCGAAACAGGTAATATGCTGTTTGACAGACAAATGGCCGCGTGATACCGTCTGCGCATGATCAAACCCCGGGCCATACTCTGGATGATGGTCGCCATTCTGTTGATGGCAACCGCTGTGCGCCTGTTTCGCATTGAGACTCAAAGTATCTGGTTCGATGAGGGCTGGTCGGCGTATGCTGCCTCACAGACATCGCTGCTGGCTGCTGCCCAGGCTGATCTGACCAATCCCCCACTTTATTACATGATACTACATATTGCCGCTTCGGTGTTCGGGTTGAGCGAATTTGCGCTGCGTTGGGTCTCGACGTTGTTCGGTTTGCTGACCATCGCGCTTGTCTATCGTCTGGCGGCGCTGCTATTTGGTCGGCGGGCTGGTGGCTATGCGGCGCTTTTGGCTGCGTGCTTACCCCTGCTCTGGTGGGCAGCGCAAGAAGCACGGATGTATACGCTGCTGGCATTTCTGGTGATGGTCTGCGCGTTTGCCTGGCACCGACTCTTGAAGTCTCCGTCGCGTTGGGCGTGGGTTGCGCTTCTGCTCGCGGAGTTGGGCTTGCTGTATGTACACAATACAGGGCCTATCGCTGCTATCTGGTTGAACGTCGTGACGTTGATCACCTGGCTCGTCAGCCGTAGTTTGCGCCGCCCGGATTGGCGCATGTGGGTAGCAGGGCAGGGGATCGTCGCGCTGGCGTATGCGCTCTGGTTCGTCAACTACTATTTGCGCCTGACGGACGCCAACAGCGCTGTGACGAGCGCGCCCGTGCTCTCATTGACCTTGTTGGCGGATCTATGGCAGGCTTTTTTCGCCGGCCCGTGGAGTCTGGTCAACCAGAATGGGGTTCTGATCGGGTTGAGCGCGCTGGCTTTTCTCATCTTCCTGTTTCTGACGCCCTGGCGGCGTGCGCACGCGCGCTGGCTCGTCTTGCATACGGCCTTGCTCACTGCTGGCGTCGTTGCCGGTTTGATCTTGCTCGGCAATGATATGCACGGGCGTTATTTGACGATGGTCGCACCACTGCTGGCCGTGCCTTTGGGCGCGGGCATCGCTCGTGTGCGCTGGCGTTGGCTTCGTTACACAGTGGCCACACTTTTCATCGTTCTGTTGGTCGTTGCTATTGTCCTGGCGCAAAACCCACTTTATCAGCATGACGACGCGCGAACTTTGGTGCGTTACTATGCGCAGACGTTGACGAGTGTGGATACGGTCGTTGCCTGGTCTTATGCCGATCGTTACGAATTGGCCTACTATTGGGATCGGTTGAGAGTGACCGCGCGCCGTGTGACCCTTCCCGAAGGTGCGGACGCCCAGGCTGTTCTGCCGCTTCTGCCCCAAGAGGGGCGTATTGCCCGCAACGTCTGGTACGCCCAGCGTGCGGATTATCGCGGTATGCTTGCCTGCGTACTGGCAAATGATACCGTCGATTTGCCAGAGACCTTCACCGTCTCCGGCATGACCAGTGAACTCTACAGTGCTCCTGGCCGGGAACTGCCGGACATGCGCCAGATGGATGTTGCATTTGGCAGCGCCGGACAGCCTATCGCCACACTGATCGGCTATGGCGAGATTGCGCCGGGTTCTCCGGCGGCGGCGCGCTGTGTACCTCTGACGCTTAGGCTCAGCGAGGCTACGCTCAAGCCGCTCAAAGTCGCCCTGATTGTGCGTAACCAGCTTGGCTGGGAGATCGCACGCGCTGATGCGACCTTCGCCCAGGCCGATCAACAGACAAGCGATCAGCGGTTGCCGGGCGACCAACTGACGGCCTATCCCCTGCTGCGTCTGCCGTATGGGACGCCGCCGGGCGATTATCAGGTGCTGCTGCGCATCTATGACGAATCACTGCCTTCAGGCTATGAACCGATGGCCTCCCAGGAGGTCGTCACTTCTGGGCGCGATCTGGTGCTTGCAACCTGGCAGGCACAGGCCACTCCCGCTTGGGAAGCGACCAATCGCACCACCGATCTGCCATTCCATCTCGATAGGGCATTTGGCGTGGGCGCGCGCTTGATCGCCCACAATATTCCTACGGAACTGCCTGCACGTCGCAATGGTGACACCATCGCGATGACATTGCTCTGGGAAACAGATACGCTGCCGCCCGCGTTGACTCTGCGTGATGCGGCGGGGCACTGGACGATGCCTGTCGAAACGACGCTGGCGCTTGCCGATGGTATCGTGCTTGATTGGCGCGAGGCCCACATACCGCCAGACGCTCCAACGGGTATGGCTGAACTGATCTTGCCAGATGGGACTTTGCTTGCGCGCCAGCCTATCGAGGCAGTTACTGCCGTCTATGAGCCTCCTGCATTCGAACAACCGCTGGCGGTCGATTTCCCCGATGTTGGCACACTTGTCGGCTTCACACTGGAGACACCTCAGATCACGCTGGATTCTCCCCCACAGATCACGCTGATCTGGCGTGCCGGGGATGTTGCGCCGATGGTCGATTATGTCGTGTTCGTTCAACTTCTTGACGAACAGGGGCGCTTGATCGCCCAAAGCGACGCGAGACCGGCACAGGACATGCGCCCGACTACGGGCTGGCGTCCGGGAGAGTATATTGTCGACTCACATCGCCTTCTTTACAACGCCAACGCGCATCCAGGATCAGCTACAGTCATTGTCGGGATGTACGATCCGACAACCAATCAGCGTGTTCAACTATCTGCGACTAGTGATTCTGTGTCCCTGACCGTTGATATTGTGATTCGCTAGCAGACTAAAACGATTTGCATTGACCTTTCCTGATAAGGCAACGATCCGGCCTGCGAATTGTTCAGCCGATTTCTCCCGCCTCCAACATCGCTCTAACTATCCATGTGGCATCATGATCGTATTACTTTCATAAGCCACATGGATTGGGTGTGACCACTCAGACTGACACGCTTCGTGTCCTGGTCATAGCAGAAAGCCCATTCGTCCGGGCAGGCATCGTTTCACTCCTTAACGATCAACCTGGCGTTGATGTCGTCGGACAAATTCCCGCAGATTCACGCTGGGCCGAGATGGTTCAACTCTATGCGCCGCAGGTCATCATCTGGGAACCGTCTTACGATGGCGACATCGAGAGTCAGCAGTTCGAAGAGCTGGGCGAAATCGATGTTCCTGTGCTTGCGCTCGTATCCCAACACGACCGCGCTGCCAGTCTCCTGGCTGCGGGTGTACGCGGGCTGCTCTTCTCGAACGTCGATCTGCCCGCCCTGTTGGCTGCTCTACGCGCCCTGGCGCAAGGTCTCGTTGTTTTCGGCGCAGAGTTTCTCTCACTTGTCGAGTCTTCTGTCCCCGCGCAGACGCCCCTGACTGCCGAAATCATGACAGCGCGAGAAATGGAAGTCCTCAACATGCTTGCGGAAGGGCTGGCAAACAAACAGATCGCGCTGCGCCTCAATATCAGCGAGCATACCGTGAAGTTTCACGTCAACGCGATCATGACCAAGCTCAATGTCCAGAGCCGCACAGAGGCTGTTGTCCAGGCGACACGGCGTGGTTTGATCTCGCTCTAACTGCGCTGCCTAGCCATTCTTCCAGTATCCACCTCGCTTTATAGGCGATCTTTTCCTGTGCATTTCCTGGTTTAATCAGGTCAAGCTTGAAATCTTCGGGGAGGTATTTCTATGAGTGATGTTCTGAAATCGCTCTCGTCTGATCTTGCCGCAGTGGTAGAGACGGCATCCGCCAGCCTTGTGCGCATCGAAGCCCGCCGCCGCACGCCTGCGTCTGGCATCGCCTGGTCGTCTGATGGTGTACTCGTCACCAGCCATCACGTTGTCGAACGCGATGAAGGTATCCGGATCGGGCTGCCGGACGGAAGCACTGCCGAAGCGACGCTCGTCGGACGTGATCCCACAACCGACATTGCCGTGCTGCGCACGCAGGCAAGCGGCCTGGCTGCACCGCACTGGTTGACGCTTGATGAGATAAAAGTCGGGCATCTGGTACTCGCCGTCGGGCGTCCCAGTAGGGAGCCGCAGGCAACACTGGGTATTGTCAGTGCGCTAGAAGAAAGCTGGCGCACGGCAGCCGGCGGTGTGATCGACGCCTATCTCCAGACCGATGTCATCATGTATCCGGGCTTTTCCGGCGGGCCATTGGTTGGGGCGGGCGGCGGTTTTGCTGGCATGAACACCTCAGCGCTGCTGCGTGGCGTCAGCGTGACACTACCCGCAGCGACCATCAAGCGGGTTGTCGAGACTTTGCTCGCACATGGGCGGGTACGTCGCGGCTTCCTGGGCGTTAGCGCACAGCCTGCACGTCTGCCTGAAGCACTGGCTCAGGCTATCGGACAGGAGACCGGCCTGTTGATTGCCTCTGTCGAGGCGGTCAGCCCGGCGGAAGCAGGCGGCCTGTTCCTCGGCGATACGCTCGTGGCGCTGGATGGGCAGCCTGTCCGCCACATGGACGATTTGATGGCACTGCTCACGGGAGATCGTGTCGGCAAATCGGTGACTGTGGCCATCGTTCGCGGTGGTGAGCAGATCGAACGCACAGTAGTCATTGGCGAACGCGCGTGAGCACCTTACAGCAGCTCAACGATGAACTGGCAGCGGTCGCTTCCGGCGTGCAGCGCAGTCTCGTCCGCATCGTGTCGGGCGGCAGCGGCGTGGGCGCTGGCGCGGTCTGGCACTCAGATGGCTTGATCGTGACCAATGCACATGTGGTCGGGCGCGGACATGGCCTTCAGGTGCGGCTTGCGGATGGCCGCACGCTGCCAGCACGTGTGCTTGCTCATAGTCAGGATCGGGATCTGGCGGCGCTCGCGGTGGATGCGGCACAACTGCCTGCTATCCCGTTAGGCCGGTCGCGGGCACTCAAGCCGGGGGATTTCGTCATGGCGTTGGGCTATCCATGGGGCATTGCCAACGGCGCAACCGGCGGCATTGTGATCGGCGTGGGCAAAGATTTCCCGGAGCTGCCTCATCTCGCCTACGATGGCGTGGTTGCCAATCTTCGGCTGCGCCCCGGACATTCCGGCGGCCCTCTAGTCGATTTTCAGGGGCGACTGGTCGGCGTGAACATGCTGATGAACGGGCCGGAGATCGGCGTTGCGATTGCCGTCGATGTTGTCAAGGAATTCCTGCGCGAGACACTGGGGTCGCCGGTGCCCGAAACCATCGTGTGAGCTATTTGAGCCGGGCGTAGGTGGTGGGTTGGTCGCCCACGCTTCGCGTCATTACGACTATACGGCTTCGTCACGAACACGCTCGCTGCCAGAAAAGGCACGGGCGTGTTTGTTTTGGTTAGCAGGTGAGTGTTGGGGGAACATCGGGGCAAAGGTATCTTGTTAGCGCTTTTTTGAGTTCCGCGAGTATCAGCGGGTGGAACTTGGCTTCCTGAGTCGGCATGAAGCAGAGGACAGCGGCAGTGGAGCAGATCGCGATGTTGATGCTCTGCATTTCGGGCAGGTCGTTCGCAGACAGCAATGCCTGTAGGTAGTGTTGCAAGCTTTTGTGCAGCAGGGGAGATAAGTGTATCGTGCTGCCAGAGCACAATGTGCTGTGCAAGAGCGGCAAAAAGCCGGGATGCTCGCGCGAAAAGCGTTCGAGCTGGTCGACAAAACCTTCAATGGCTCGCACACAATCAATAGGTTGAGCGGGCGCAATCAGAGTGCGCGCCAGATCATCGGCTAATCGCTGCGCCAGGGTTTCGACAATCGCCTCTTTATTTGGAAAGAATTGATAGAGCGAGCCGATTGAAGTATTTGCGCGGTGGGCGATCATGTTCGTTGTTGCTGCCTCGTAACCAACTTCGGAGAACAGCCCCGCTGCCGCGGCCAGTATCTGTTGGACTCGACGTTGCCCGCGTTCCTGTTGGGGGGTACGTCGCATAATGCGATTATTCGCTCACTTTAATTACAATCTTCACCGTAAACATTACAAATATAGACACTTCCATAAGCGCATACAAGGATGTGACAGAGTTGTAATGCATATTAACAATATTAATTCGAATTCATAAATACTTTACCTTTACCGGTATTGAGGTAGAATCCGCCGACCGCCCACCGATAGAAGTAAATCTAACACCTGACCCATGACCGATACTCACGAAGCCGTTAATTTACTCAGCGCTGACATTCATCTGCTCGGAAATTTGCTCGGCAATATCATCCGTGAGCAGGATGGCGAAACTGCCTTTGCTCTGGTTGAAAGCGTTCGCGCCGCTGCCAAAGCGCGGCGTACAGGCGATGGAGAGGCCTCCCGTGCGCTCGCAGAAACCATCCAGGCGCTTGATCTGCGCTTGCTGAAGGTCTTGACCAAAGCGTTCAGCAATTACTTTCAGCTCATCAATATTGCGGAAGATCAACAGCGGATCCGTGTCCTGAGAGAACGTGAGCGAGGCGATGCGCTCGCCGAGACGATTGACCAGGCCATCGAAACACTGCACGCGGAGGGCGTTGACGCGACGACGATGCGCTTGCTGCTTGATCAGTTGGGCATACGCCTGGTGATGACGGCGCATCCCTCAGAGGCCAAGCGCAAAGAAGTGCTGGTCAAGCTGCGGCGTGTCGCGGAGATTCTCGCTGACTACGGCAGTATCGAGGCCCTGCCGCGCGAGCACGCTCGTTTTGAGGCGGCGATGACCGAGGAGATTGAAGAACTGTGGCACACTCGCCCGACCCGCACAGCCAAGGCGACCGTCTTCGATGAAATCGACTTCAGTGTCTATTTTCTCACGTCGGCAGTGATGGATGTCGTGGTCGAGATCTATCTCGACATGCGCGATGCTCTAGAGAAACACTATCCGGAGGCCGATTGGACGCATCTGCCTGAGTTTCTGCGCTTTGCTTCATGGGTCGGTGGCGACCGGGACGGCAACCCGAACGTCACGCCCGACGTGACGTTGGCTGCACTCGATACCATGCGCGCCGCTGCGCGTGACGTTTATCTTCATGAAATTGCTTTCCTTCGCGATCATCTCACCCAGTCTGCCGATGAAGTCGGCATGACGGCGGCACTGGCAGAGCGCTTTCCGATTGCGGAGCGCGATGGCCGTTATATCGACGAAGATTACCGGGCGATCCTGGACGTGATCTACCGCCGGTTGCAGGCGGATGTGTATCGCACAGGCGATGATCTGGTCGCCGATCTGGAATTGGTTGCGCAGAGTTTGCGTGTTTATCACGGCTTTCGCGTCTCTGCAGGCGAGGTGCGCCGGGTGATCCAGAAGGTGCGTCTCTTCGGGCTGCATCTCGCGCCGCTCGATGTGCGCGAAGACTCGCGTCTGCACGCTGCCGCCGTCGCCGAACTGTTCGCTCACTACGGCCTGTGTGATGATTTTGCAGCGCTGCCTGAAAACGACAAGCAAACACTGCTCACCCGGGAGATCGCCAGCCGCCGCCCGATGTTTCCCATCGAGCCGCAATTTGGTGAGACGACCAACAAGATCATCGATATGTGGCGCATGATCCGCCAAGTGCATCGGCTGCACGGTGCTCAGACCATCGATACCGTGATCGCGAGCATGAGCACCGTACCAAGCGACGTGTTGACCATGCTGCTGTTCGCGCGCGAAGTCGCCGTTGCCGATCTGGTCGATGTGGTGCCGCTCTTCGAAACTATCGAAGATTTGCGCGCCGCACCGGACATCATGGAAACACTCTTTAGCAACGAAGAGTATCGCAAGCACCTGGCGGCGCGCGGCAATCGCCAGCAGATCATGGTCGGCTACTCGGACAGCAACAAAGATGGCGGCTACATCGCTTCGAACTGGAATCTCTTCCGCGCCCAGCAGACGCTCAGCGATGTTTGCCAAGAGCATGGCATCGCTCTGGAGCTTTTTCACGGGCGCGGCGGCAGCATCGGGCGCGGCGGCGGCCCCACCAATCGCGCCATCCTGGCTCAGCCGGCGGGCACATTCACCGGGCGTATGAAAATCACTGAGCAGGGGGAGGTGATCGCTTACCGCTACGGCAATAGAACTATCGGTCGTCGCCATCTTCATCAGGTGATGCACGCGGCGCTTCTGGCGCTGGGTGCGCCGCCGAACATGACGCCTGATCCAGGGTGGATCGAGACGATGGAAACGCTGGGCGCGCTGGGGCGGGAAGCCTATCGCGATTTCGTCTATGAGACGCCCGGCTTCAGCGAGTATTGGCAGCAGGCGACGCCGATCTCTGAGCTATCCAAGCTGCCGATCAGTTCGCGCCCTGCTAAGCGCAAAGCCGGTGGATTTTCGGAAGTCCGCGCTATTCCCTGGATGTTTTCGTGGATGCAAAGCCGCGCCATCATCCCCAGTTGGTTTGGCGTCGGCTCGGCGCTTGACGTTTTTGCCAACGCGAGGCCGGAAAATCTGCCGCTGTTGCAGACGATGTACCGGGAGTGGCAGTTCTTCGGTGCGCTCATCGAAAACTGCCAGCTTGACGTTGCCAAGGCCGACATGGGTATCGCCGAGCTGTATTCGACGCTGGTCAGCGATCCGCAATTACGCGCGCAAATCTTCACCCGTCTCCAGACGGAACATGCGCTCACACGCGCGATGATCTGCCGCGTTACCGGGCAGAATGATCTGCTCGAAAACACGCCGATCATGCGTCGCTCGATAGACCGACGCAATCCTTACGTCGATCCGCTCAACTTCATTCAGGTGTCGCTGCTGCGGACACTCCGCGTCTTGCAGCCGGATTCGCCTGAATACGAGCGTGTGCTCGATGCGGTGTTGGCGACTATCAATGGCATCGCCGCCGGGATGAAGACCACCGGCTAATGTGCCAGTGGTGGGTTGATGGCCAGCGCGCTCGCATCTCGTTACGGTAAATAGCTAGCAGCCGACTGCCGAAAGCTAACAGCCTTTACACCACCAACTGGCGTGTGTGTACGCTGATCTTGTGCGGATAGTCTTCTTCGACTTGCAAGTCTTCCAGCACCATCATGCCCGCTTGCGTGTCGTGCATGACGACGACGTGATACTTGTCGTATGCCAGCAGTTGGCGCACGCGCACCTTACCCGCCTGCTCGAACTGCCCGCGCAGATCATCCAGACGCGCCTCGGCGGCCTCGACCGCTAACGCCGCCTCGTTGTAATGCTCGCTAATGTATGCGCCCAGGCGTTCGAAATCGCCCTTGTTGTAGAGCGTCGCCAGCGCGATCAGCCGTACTCCGGCGTGGCTTTGGGTGAGCAGGGCTTTATCGATCACCAACTATCTCCTCGTCATTCCTGGTCAGGGGTTGTAGCTTTGGATGCGCCGATCCGGCGTGCGCTGCGCCAACCGGGCCATGCTCGCACGCACCTGGATGACGATCTCGCTCTCATCAAGCGTCAGCAGCGCGCGATCACGCATGATAGCCTTGCCGTCGACAATCACCGTCTGCACGTCGCCCGGTTGCATATTGTAGACCAGGCTCGCCGTCACACTGTGCAGCGGCTGGTGATGTACGCCGCTCAGATCGACCACGATCAAATCGGCCAGATAGCCCGGTTCGACCGCGCCAAGATCATCCGGCAGGCCATAGACGCGTGCGCTTTCACGCGTGGCGACGTAGAGCACCTCCGGGATCGTCATCACTTCCGGTGTATGGGCGCGATCTTTCTGCATCATCGCCAGCAGCCGCAGCGATTCCCACAGGTCGAGAGTGTTGTTGCTGACTGCGCCGTCAGTCGCCAGCCCGACCGGGATGCCCGCCTCGCGGAAGGCGATCACCGGGGCGATATCCATCGCCAGTTTAAGGTAGGTCTTGGGCGCGTGGGCGATGCCGACCGGATGTTTCGCCATCAATTCGATGTCCTGAGGCAGCGCGCCACAGACGTGTGCCAGGATCGTCGGCACGTCGAGGATGCCTGTCTCTTGCAGCACTTGCAGCGGTGTCATGCCGCGCTTGGCGACACTCGCCTGTGTCTGATCCATCGTCTCGGCGACGTGGATATGGATGCCGACGCCCAGTTGTCGCGCGGCGGCAACGCTCGCCCGCAGGAAATCGTCATCGCACGTGTAGGGCGCGTGCGGCGCGAGCCACGTGCGGATGCGCCCATTGGCTGCGCCTTGCCAGCGTGTCACGAACTCTCGTGTGCGCTCGATCATCGGCGTGCCCTGACTGCCGAAGATCGCCCAGCCCAGCAGCGCGCGCGTCCCGGCTTTCTCGACTGCCTGGGCGGCCTCATCCATGTAGAAATAATGATCGGCGACTGAGGTTACGCCCGCGCGGATCATCTCCGCCAGGCCAAGCTGCATCCCCCAATACACATCCTCGGCTTGCAGGTTGCTTTCCAGCGGCCACATGTAATCGTTGAACCATTTGTCGATGGTCACGTCTTCGGCCAACCCCCGGAAGATGACCATTGGCACGTGGGCGTGTGTGTTGATCAACCCTGGCATCACCAGCCGCCCACCCACGTCGATCACCTCGCGGAAGTGCGAAGGATCGGTTTGCCCGGTTGGCTGCACCGTCTCGATCCGGCTGCCGCTAATCAGCACGTCGTGATCGTGCAGGAGATGCGCGCGTTTGCCGTCCTTATCGATTTGCAGCACCATCGCATTTTTGAGCAGTAAGTCGGGCATGGCTGGCTCCGTCTGTGCGTCTGACGCGGCAGATTTTAAGGGCCTGTGAACCGCGTGTCAAAAGACGATAACGGCTCTATACAGTGCTTAGGAGTTGGCTGTACAATGCCGATACCTTTCACCGGAGCATCATCGTGCAACCGAATAGACAGCCTCATCTGCGCTACAATTTCGCCGTCAATGCTATGGATGGCGCTTTCTTTGGCTTCGGCATGTACGCCGCATCCTATCAAACCGTGCTGCCGCTGTTCTTTGCGACTCTGACCGATTCTGCGCTTTTGATCGGCTTGATCGGCTCGATTCATTTCCTCGGCTGGCAGCTCCCACAGATGTTTACGGTCGGCCACGTCGCGCGCCTGCGCCGTTACAAGCCTTTCGTCTTGATGATGACGATCCAGGAGCGTGTGCCCTACATCGGCCTGCTGTTGATCGCGCTGGCCTTGCCGCACATTTCGCGTCAACTGGCGCTGATTACCGCTTTCCTGATGGTGATGTGGCAGGGCATCGGCTCGGGACTCACCGCCACCGGCTGGCAGAGCATGATCGCCAAGATCATGCCCGACGACATGCGCGGCAGATTCTATGGCGCGCAGTCATCGCTGGCGCAAGGCATGGGGATCGTCGGCGCGCTCCTGGCAGGTTTTCTGCTCGAACGGCTCGATACGCCCTTGGATTACGCGGCTTGCTTCGCTGTCGCCGCCGTGGGGATGACGATTTCGTTCGGCTTTCTGGCGCAAACGCGAGAAGCCGAGCACGAGGTTGAGCAGCCGGATCGCATTGGATTTCGCGATGTGCTGCGTTCTGCTCGGACAATTCTGAAGCGCGATGCCAACTTCCGCTGGTTCACGGTCGTGCGCGTTCTGGCGCAGATCGCCATGGTGGCCCAGAGCTTCTTCGCCATTTTCGCGCTGCGCCGCTTCGGCATTCAAGATGACGTGATCGCGGGCGTGATGACCACCGTTTTACTGGTGGCGCAGGCGCTCAGTAATCCGCTGCTCGGTTGGCTGGGAGATCGCTTCGGCCATCGTTATGCCGTGATCATTGGCGCGGTAGCGGCGACCGGCAGTGCGTTATCCGCCCTATATGCAACTGGCGCAGGCAGTTTCTATATCGCCTTCGCGCTCTCAGGTATCGCTAGCGGCGCGCTCTGGACGACGGTGTTGGCGATGACGGCCGAGTTCGGCACACCGGCAGAGCGCCCGTACTACATTGGTTTGTCGAATACGCTGGTCGCCCCGGCGACACTCCTTATTCCGGTGCTCACCGGCTGGCTGGTGGAGCAGGCGGGTTTTGAATCGGCCTTCGCGTTCGCGGCTTTCGGCGGTGTGCTGGCGCTGATCGTCGCCTACCTGCGCCTGCGTGACCCTGCGCCACGCCAACGAGGAAAGATTCTGCGTGCTCCCGCAGTCGGAGACTAGGAGGTCATCATCATGGCGATGAATATTTCTGGGGATGCCGATGCACAGCGCCAGCTCCTGCAAGAGAGCAAGGTCATCGCGGTCGTCGGCTATTCGCCCGATCCATTTCGAACGAGCCATCAAATCGCGGGCTATCTCAAGCGTGCAGGCTATAAGGTCTATGCCGTCAATCCCACGGTACGGGAGATCGACGGCGAACCCAGCTACCCGTCGCTTGCCGATGTGCCGGAGCCAATCGACATCGTAAATGTCTTCCGTCGGGCGGAGTATTTGCCCGGCGTGGTGGACGAAGCCATTGCTATCGGCGCGAAAGCTGTTTGGGCACAGCTGGGGGTGACTCATCCAGATGCAGAGCGCAAAGCTGAAGCTGCCTGCACACCCATCGTGATGAACGTTTGCATCAAAGTTGCCCATTCGCGACTGCTGCGCTAACGGGTATTCACGCCGGTCACAAAGCATGATATACTGGCTGGTGTTGCAGCATCGACTGCCAACGTGCCCTGCCACCTTCGGCAGGGTTTTCATGTTCACTAGAGGAGTCTAATGATCAATCCGTTTGAGGCCCTCGGCCTGCGCGAGGAGTTGGTCCGCGCGGTTGAGGAGCTGGGGTTCGAACAGCCCACTGAGATTCAGCGGGGTGCTATTCCGTCATTGCTGGATGGGCGGGATGTATTGGGGCAGGCGCAGACCGGGACGGGCAAGACGGCAGCATTCGCGCTGCCGATGCTCCAGCGGCTCGACCTGATGGGGGACGGCGTGCGCGGCATTGTGCTCACGCCCACGCGAGAACTGGCCTTGCAGGTCGCCGAAGCCGTCGAGCAGTACGGCAAGTATCGCGGTGCGCGCATTGCACCGATCTATGGTGGCTCTGCCTATTCCAGACAAATCAAGAAGCTGCGCGAAGGCGCGCAGATCGTTGTCGGGACGCCGGGGCGCGTGCTCGACCTGCTGAATCGTGGGGTGCTCAACCTTAGCCATGTCGAAACGGTTGTGCTCGATGAGGCCGACCGGATGCTCGACCTGGGCTTCGCGGAAGATGTAGAGACGATCCTCAATCAAACACCTGCCGAGCGACAGACGGCGCTTTTTTCGGCGACGTTCCCGACAGAAGTGCTCAGGCTGGCGCGCAGCTATATGCGCGAACCGGCGACCGTGCGCATCGAACGCAAAACGCTGACCGTCGAGCAGACCGAGCAGCGCTATTACATGGTGCGCCAGGACGACAAAGAAGCAGTTTTGATGCGGCTGCTCGAAGTCGAAGATGTCAAGAGCGCGCTGATTTTCACGCGGACAAAGCTCGGCGCGGCAGCGCTCGCGGAAACGCTCATTGGGCGCGGCTATCCGGTCGAAGCCATCCATGGCGATCTGGCACAGGACGTACGCGAGACGATTATGCGCCGTTTCCGTCAGGGTTGGGTGACGACTCTGGTCGCCACTGATGTGATGGCGCGCGGCCTCGACATTGAAAGCGTGTCACACGTCTTCAATTTCGATATTCCCTTCGACCCGGAAGATTACGTGCATCGCATTGGCCGCACAGGTCGCGCTGGGCGTGAGGGTGTCGCCATTACCCTGGTGACACCGCGCGAACATCGCCTGCTCAAGACTATCGAACGTTACACGCGCCAGCCGATTGAACGGGGCAAACTCCCTGCGCGCGACGACGTGCTCGCCGTTCGGGATACCCGCTTTATCGAGCGCTTGCAGACGATGATGGGCAGCGAAGAACTGGCGCGCGAGCGCGAGATAATCGCCAGGCTGGCCGAAAACGGTCTTGATCCGACGGAAATCGCTGCCGCATTGATGCAGATGGCACGTGCGGTCGAGGCGCTGCGCCCGCTGGATGATGTTCACGAAGTCGTCGAACGTCCGCACGATGAGCGGCGCGAACGCCGTGAACGACGGGGTGGTTATGAGCGTCGCGATGGGTTTGAGCGTCGCGACCGGTTTGACCGCTTCGATGACCGTCCGACCCGCCGGCGCACGGGCCGCGAAGCCGGGATGGTGCGCTTGACGATCGATGCCGGTCGCGCGGATGGTGTCCAGCCGGGCGACATCGTCGGCGCGGTTGCCAGCGAGGCCAATATCCCTGGCAAAAGCATTGGCGCAATCGATCTTGAGGCGCGCCAGGCCTTCTTTGACGTGCGTGAGGAATATGTGGAGCGCATCCTGCGCGATGCCAACCGCATCACCCTGCGTGGCGTGCCTGCGCGCGTGCGCGTCGCGGATGAGGAGTCGCGTCCACCGCGCCGCCCACGTGGTGATGGCGATGGCTATGAGCGTCCACGCAAGCGCGGCTATCGCGAGCGCGTGCGTTAAGAGGCGTATGCGAGATATGAACAGAGGCGTGCTCACCAGGGCACGCCTTTTTGATTCTCGTTGTGCGATGCGCCATGATCGACTTATCCTGGCTGAGAAGTCGTGTCACAACTGAGGAGATGTGCCCATGAGTGACGAGAAAATTGCCATCTGGCGCGAAGCCATTAAAGACGCGAATCATCCGCGCCACAAGGCCGCGTGGGTGTTGTTTACCGAGTCGAAGCGCCCGGAAGGCATCGCGCGCCTGCTGGAAGCACAAAAAGACGAGATTATCCCCTGGCTGTACGAGATTCTCGACATGGAAGAACTCTACGAGGACACCGGCTTTGGCGGCGGGTGGGCACCGATCAATGCTATCCGCTTGCTCGGTCAGTGGCAGGTGACGGATGTTGTACCCCGATTGCTCAAGATTATCTCCGACGAAGATGATGAAACGATCATATCGAGCGCGGCATTCGTCGCAGTAAGCAATATGCCTCCATCCATCACGGATGAACTGCTGGCCTTCGCCCACGCGCAAAAAGGTGACTCGCGCACAACCGCAGCCGGACTGCTTGCGGATGTTGCCAAGGATGACGCGCGCGCCTATGAGTGGATCAAATCAGTTTTTCTTGAACAGACGGAAGAGTGGCAAATCCTCTACATGGCGGAAAATCTGCTCGTGGTTTATCCTGCTCAAGCCACCGCATTTCTCAAGGATTGGCTCAAGAAATCGCATTTGAGCAAAGAAGCCCGCAAGCGCCTGGAAAAATACATTACAGACGCGAGCGCCAGCAACTTCCCGTAAGCTGTCATGAAAACATTGGCAAAAGCGCGTGCCAGGTTCCTATACTTGTGGCAAATCCGCGTTCACCGCGGGTGTTCATAGTTAGAAGGAAAAGCAATGAAACGGCGTTCACTTTACGTATGCCTGAGTTTGTTGTTGATTCTGTTTTCAAATGCCTGGGTTCTGGCTCAGGCTGTGAACGTGCCGGACAGCGTCACCATCGCCGGTACCATCCAATCGGCACTTGGCTGCCCGGGGGATTGGCAGCCCGAATGCGCGCTGACGCATTTGACCTTTGACGAAGAGGATCAGCTCTGGGAAGCCAGCTTCGTCCTGCCAGCCGGGGAGTACGAGTACAAGGCTGCACTCAACGACTCGTGGGATCTGAACTATGGCGCAGGCGCGGAACAGAACGGGCCGAATATCCCGCTGGTGCTTGAAGAAGAGCGAACCGTGACCTTCTTCTTCGATGCGAATACGGGATGGATCACCGATGATGTCAACTCCCTGATCGTCAATGTGCCCGGCAGCTACCAGAGCGAAATTGGCTGCACCGATGATTGGGCACCGACCTGTCTCCGCTCCTGGTTACAAGATCCGGACGGCGATGGAGTGTTCACTTTTCGCACCGAGGCGATCCCGGCAGGCGCTTTCGAGGCCAAAGTCGCCGCTGATCAGAGTTGGGCACTCAACTGGGGCGCAAACGGCGCTCAGAATGGCGCGAACATTCCCTTTGTTGTCCCGGAAGACAACACACTGGTCGAGTTTGTATTCAACACGAGCGATCATGTCATGACCATCAATGTTGGCGGAGAAGCCGCATCCACGCTCGTCGGTAACCTCTTCACCGCCCAGGCTCACTGGGTCACTGCTGACACGATTCTCTGGGACATCGGTCGTGTGCCGGGGGCGAGCTACCGCTTGCATTACAGCCTGGATGGCGCGCTGGAACTGACCGAAGCGGGCATCGCCGGCGGCGACTTCATCGAACTCACGCCGGATCGTGCTGGCGTAACCGACGAGATTGCCGCGAAGTTTCCGCAGCTTGCTCGTTTCTCAGCTTTCAAACTTAAGCCGGAGGATCTGGCCGCCGTACCAGAGATTCTCAAGGGGCAGATCGCTATCGATGGTGTTACGCAGCAGGGGCTGCTGCTGGGCGCAACGCTGCTCCAGTTCCCCGGCGTGCTTGACGATCTGTACACTTATGACGGGCCGCTCGGTGTGACCTGGAACGGCGATGTGCCGACTTTGAGCGTCTGGGCACCGACGGCGCGCTCGGTCAAGCTGCATCTGTTCGCCGACAGCAGCGCGGATGCGACCGCCACGGTGCTCGACATGACCCACGATGCGGAGCATGGCGTCTGGAGCATCACCGGCGCGTCGGATTGGAACTACCAGTATTATCTGTACGAGGTCGAGGTCTACGCGCGCTCAGAAAATGCCGTTGTCACCAACCTCGTGACCGACCCATATTCGCTCAGCCTCTCCATGAACAGCACACGCAGCCAGATCGTCAACCTTGATGATCCTGCGCTGATGCCGGATGGCTGGCTGGAGACCGAGAAGCCACCGCTGGCAGCGCCAGAAGACATCGTCGTCTACGAGCTGCACGTGCGCGACTTCAGCATCACCGATCAGACGGTGCGCCCGGATTATCGCGGCACGTTCATGGCTTTCACCGAGGCTGAGTCCGATGGAATGAAGCACCTGCGCGCGCTGGCAGAGGCAGGACTGACGCACATACATCTGCTGCCGTCGTTCGACATCGCCACCATTAACGAAAACGCTGCCGAACGCACCGAACCGAACATGGACGAACTCGCCGAGTTTGGCCCCGCCTCGCCGGAGCAGCAGGCGCTGATCGAGCCGATTCGCGAGCTTGACGGCTTCAACTGGGGCTACGATCCCTACCACTTCAACGCGCCGGAGGGCAGCTACAGCACTGAGCCGGAAGGAGCAGTCCGCATCCGCGAATTCCGCTCGATGGTGCAGTCGCTCAATCAAGCCGGACTGCGCGTCGTCATGGATGTCGTCTACAACCACACCAACGCCAGCGGCCAGGCCGAAAAATCTGTTTTTGACCGTATCGTGCCTGGCTACTACCACCGCCTCAATGCTGATGGTGGCGTCGAAACCAGCACATGCTGCCAGAACACTGCCACCGAACACGCGATGATGGGGCGTTTCATGGTCGATTCGGTTGTCATGTGGGCGACTGCTTACAAGGTCGATGGCTTCCGCTTCGATCTCATGGGGCATCACATGGTCAGCGATATGGAAGCCGTGCGCGCCGCGCTGGATGCACTCACACCGGCGGCAGGCGGCGTTGATGGTTCTGCGGTCTATGTCTACGGCGAAGGCTGGAATTTTGGCGAGGTCGCGAATAATGCTCGCGGCGTCAACGCTACGCAGCTCAATCTGCCCGGCACGGGCATCGGCACATTCAACGACCGCCTGCGTGATGCAGTGCGCGGCGGCGGCCCCTTCAGCCCCATTCGCAATCAGGGCTTCGCCACCGGTCTTTCGCTGGAGCCGAACGGCGCAACCGAGGGTGACGAGGCGGCTCAGGCAAATCGTTTACTGCTGCACATGGATCAGATCCGCGTCGGGCTGGCCGGCAACCTTCGCGATTACACCTTTACCGACTCCCTAGGGGGACAGGTCACCGGAGCGGACATCGACTATAACGGCAATCCTGCGGGGTATACGCTCGATCCCCAGGAGAATATTGTCTACGTCTCGGCGCACGACAACGAGACGATCTTCGATGCGCTGATGGCGAAAGCGCCGGAGACGTGGACGCTGGCGGATCGCATCCGTATGAACAACCTTGCGCTGAGCGTCGTCATGTTCAGCCAGGGCGTACCGTTCTTCCATGCCGGTGATGACATCCTGCGCTCGAAGTCGTTCGACCGCAACAGCTATAATTCGGGCGATTGGTTCAACCGGCTCGATTGGAGCTACCAGACGAACAACTTCGGCGTCGGCCTGCCGCCTGCGGGCGATAACGAAGGCAACTGGGAGCTTGTCGCGCCGCTGCTCGAAAATCCGGATCTGCACGCAGCAGCGGACGACATTCAGTTTGCCAATGGCGTCTTCCGCGAATGGCTGCAAATTCGCCGGAGTTCGCCGCTGTTCCGTCTGCATACGGCAGAGGAAGTCCAGGCGCGTGTACGTTTCTTCAATACGGGCATTAACCAGACACCCGGCCTGATCGCCATGATGCTTGACGACACGACCGGCGAGGATCTTGATCCCAACTACGGCTTGATCATGGTCATCTTCAATGCGACGCCGGAAACGCAAACGCTCACGATTCAGGAATTGGGCGCGTTCGAGTGGGATTTGCATCCTGTACTGGCGGAGTCGGTCGATCTTGTCGTGCGTGAGGCGACCGAGGAGTCGGGTATCTTCACCGTGCCCGCACGCACGACCGCCGTCTTTGTCGTCGGCCAGCGCCAGCGCTAATCACTCTGCGCAGGAATCAATCGGGGCGTTTCACCAACGCCCCGATCTGATCTTATTGCTCGTTGATGATGCTGAACACCATCGGTCGCCGTTTCGTCTCGTTGTAGACCACCCGGCTGATGCTGTCTTGCAGGCGTTCGCGCCGCCGCCCATTCCGCGACGATTCCAATACGTCACGCGCTGTCGCCTTAATCTGTTCCGACAATTGCGCCGCGTCGCTGCGCATGTAGACGAACCCGCGCGAGATGACCTCTGGTTCGCCGAGCAGCCGTCCCGTTCGTTGATCGACATTGACGACCACAATCACCATGCCGTCGCGCGACAGGATTTCGCGGTCGCGCAGCACCGCCTTGCCAATATCGCCGCCAATCGTGCTGCCATCGACAAACACGTAGCCGCCAGGCACACGCTTGCCCACGCGGACGCCGTGCTTGTCCGCCTCGATTACGGTGCCGTTTTCGACACAGAACGTGCGCTCTTCCGGGATGCCCGATGCAATCGCCAGCCGCTGGTTTGCTTTCAGGTGGCGCAGTTCACCGTGGATGGGCAGGAAGAACTTGGGGTTGGTCAGGCTCATAAGCAGCTTCATTTCTTCCTGACAGGCATGGCCGGAAACGTGAACCGGCGCAATCGGATCGTAGATTACATTCGCGCCGCGCTGATACAGCCGGTTGATGGTGCGGCTGACCAGTTCTTCGTTGCCGGGGATCGTGTGAGCGGACAGGATGATGGTATCCCCAGGGATCACGTCCAGGAAGCGATGCTGCCCGGTCGCCAATCTGCCGAGAACGGCGCTCGGCTCGCCCTGTGAACCCGTCGCCATGATCACCAATTGGTGCGGCGGAATGCTGTTGATGCGGCCTGGATCGACCAGCAGATCGTCATCGATGTCCAGGATTTCCATCTTACGCGCCGTCTTGACATTCTCTGTCATGCTGTGACCGGCAATCGCCAGTTTGCGTCCGTAACGCTTGGCGAGCGTCGCAATCTGTTGGATGCGCGAAATGTGCGACGCGAACGTGGCGACAATGATGCGCCCGTCGGTGGCCTCGCGGAAGATGTCGGCCAGCGCGTCTTGCACCAGGGCCTCGGACGGAGTCCAGCCGGGGTGCTCGGCATTGGTGCTGTCGCCCATCAACAGCAAGACGCCCTTGCGTGAAAACTCGGCCAGTTTGGCGTAGTCGGGTTTCTTGCCGTCAATCGGTGTGTTGTCGAATTTGTAGTCGCCGCTGTGTACGACAATGCCGAACGGCGTGTGAATGCCGAAGCCGACGCAATCCGGGATGCTGTGACTGACGTGGTAGCTTTCAACTTTGAACGGCCCAGCCTGAATGGCGTCACCCGCGCGGAAGACATTGATCGGCGTCTTGCCGAGCAGTCCTCCCTCGCGCAGCTTGACTTCAAGCAGCGCTGCGGTCAGCGGGGTCGCATAAATCGGCACGCCTGGCAGCGCCGCGGCCACGTGCGCCGCCGCGCCGGTATGATCTTCATGGCCGTGTGTGTACAGGATGCCATGAACTGTCAGATCTTTACGCTCGTTCAAATACCGGAAGTCTGGGATGATGTAATCCACACCAAACATATCGTTGGCGGGGAACATGATGCCCGTGTCGATAATGATGGCGTCATTACCAAGTTCGAACACGGTCATGTTCTTGCCGATTTCACCCAGGCCGCCCAGTGGAACGATACGGAGTTTCTTCGCCATAGCACAATACGCCCGATGTACGACAGTACACGGGCTTTCCTTTCCTCAACCTATACAACTAAAGTAACGCCTATAAAAAAGTTTCTTTCAATCTTCAATTTCATAAAAATTCATTCTACCATGAATCGTATGAGATTGTTCTCACCAATCGCGCTGAAGCTGTTTCACGGCGCATGAGGACACCGACACCGAGATGAAGCTCGAATGCCGAATGTTCTCTAGCCCCAGGCATCAAAGTCGTGCAGCGCCTGAATGACCTCAGCCAGATCTGCGTCGCTCAAGTCATTGAAGAAGGGCAACCGCAGCAGCCGGTCGCTCACATCCTCCGTCACCGGGCAATCGCCGGGTTTTCCGCCGAACTTCACGCCCATCTCGGAAAGGTGGAGGGGCAGATAATGAAACACGGCCAGTATTCCGCGCGCCTTGAGATGCTGGATTAATGCGGTGCGTATCTCCAGCGATGGCAGCAGCAGATAAAACATGTGATATGTCTGGTCGCACCCTTCAGGCACAACCGGCAGATGTACATTGTGCTCGTGAGACCAATCTTGAAGAGACTGCCAGTACGTCTCCCAGATGGAGCGGCGCTTCGCCTGGATCTGGTCTTTTTGTTCAAGCTGTGCGTAAAGATAGGCCGCGAGCACATCCGACGGCAGGTAGCTGGAGCCGGTATCTACCCAGGTGTATTTATCGACCATGCCGCGGAAGAAGCGGCTGCGAT
Source organism: Anaerolineae bacterium (assembly GCA_023382675.1). Lineage (GTDB taxonomy): Bacteria > Chloroflexota > Anaerolineae > Aggregatilineales > Phototrophicaceae > Flexifilum. Next base: position 85,733 of record JAHDWN010000007.1, on the reverse strand, counting down.
TGGTGCCTTTTTCGCGGATGATCTCCGCGCGCTCGACCAGCGACTCGTCGTTGAGGAGCAGCGCGCCGCCTTCGCCGCAGGTGAAATTCTTCGTCTCGTGAAAGCTCTGCGTCGCCATCACGCCAAATGTGCCCAGGTTGCGCCCGCGATAGCAGCCAAACAGGCCATGGGCGTTGTCCTCGACCACCGGCACGCCATGCGCGTTTGCGATCCGCATGATCGTGTCCATCTCGCAGCCGACGCCAGCATAATGCACGGGCACAATAGCGCGCGTTCGCGGCGTAATGGCGCGTTCCAGCAGCGTCTCGTCGAGGTTGAGCGTATCAGGGCGAATGTCGATGAAAACGGGTTGCGCACCACGCAGCACAAACGCATTGATCGTGGAGACGAAGGTGAACGATGGGATGATCACTTCATCGCCAGGCTTGATGTCCAGGATCAGCGCCACCATTTCCAGTGCGTGCGTGCATGATGTTGTGAGCAACACCCTGGGCACACCTAGAGCCGCCTCAAGATACGAATGGCATTTTTGAGTGAATGTGCCGTCGCCTGAAATATGACCGGATTTGACTGCCTGGGAAATATATGCCAGTTCGCTGCCGACCAGATATGGCTTATTGAACGGGATACGGTATTGGCTCATAGCGTGATCTGAAAAATTAGTCCTGGTCGATGAACCAGCGATGATACCAGAGTTGCATGGTTTCAGTCACGAAGCCATGGCGCTGATAGAGCCGCTGGGCGCGCACGTTGCGCCCTTGTGTTACCACACTGACATGGGCAGCGCCGGATTTCACCAGCCAATCAATGCTCGCGCCGACCAGTGTGCTGCCAACGCCTTTTCCCTGCCAAGCTGCCGCCACACCGACCAGGCCGATGCTGCCTGAATTGTCTCTGTCGAGATCACACGTGATATAGCCCGCAGCGCCGCCACCATCATCATAGACGAGTACGGCGTCCGCATAATCCTGGCAGCTTTTCTCGATCCAGACAGCATAGAGCGTTGCGCTGCGCGCGCGGTCAAAATGAGGATCGAAGAAGAAGCGTGAGTCCAGATGGCTTACGCGCGCAATGGCTTTCAAGGCTTCGACATCGGCAGCGGTCGCGCTGCGCACGTGAGATTGCGGCAGGGCAGGGTGCTGCGGACGATTCTTTGAGCGCAAACCCAGCGTCACGCGAATGTCCACCAGTTGAAATCGGTGTGCCTGCGCAAGCGCGATGGTGGCGGGGTCATCAGCTTCAGCCAGGAAGTAGAGGCAATCGATCTGTGCTTGCGTACACCAATCCATGATCTGCTGGACATTGTGCCGCGTGAGATGGCGCTCACGGACGCGCGCGATCCTCAGACCGAAAAACTCCGAGTCCCATGGGAGAAACTCACAAGTGTCATGCTCTGTGTTCGACATCAGCCCGATCTTCAATTGTGGTTGTGCGCACGGTGTATGCCGGTCGATCCAGACTGCGGAAATAGATGCGCGCCAGATATTCACCGATCACGCCCAGCGCAAACAACTGCGCGCCCGAAAAAATCGCGATCACAGACGCCAGAAAAGCGAAGCCTGGAACGACGATGCCAAAAAACAGCGCCCGCCCGATCACATAGACGAGAACGCCCAATCCAAACAGTGTCATCGCAAAACCAACAATGCTGGCTAATCGCAGGGGCATGGTGCTGAAGCCGGTGATCATGTTGACAGCGTGGCGAATGAGCTTCCGCATCGTGTAATGCGAAACACCGTACTGGCGTGCATCATGCCGGACATGGACAGAGGCAAAGCGCGTCGTGCCCCATGTCAGCAGCACGTCGATGGACACGTAGGGATTCTGATACTGGGCAAATGCATCGCGCACTTGCGTACGAAATGCGCGAAAAGCGCTCACGCTGCGCGCGTTTTCGACGCCCATGCTGTTCTGCAGCATGAGTTTGGTGATTTGGGAAGCGAGATCGCGCAGGATGCCGTGTTGTTCGTGCTCTGGCGATCCGTAAACGACATCGTAACCTTCGGCCAGTTTGTCCAGCAGCAGGTGGATCTGGTCGGGAGGATGCTGAAGGTCGTCATCCATCGTCACGACGATCTCATTTTGCGCCGCACGAATCCCACAGAGCAGCGCGTTATGCTGCCCATAATTGCGCATGAGTTGTATTCCGCGCACCCATGCGTAGCGCGCCGTCAGGGCTTCCACGATCTGCCACGTGTTGTCTGGACTGGCATCATCGACGAGGATGATTTCGTAGGGATCGGCCAGATTGGGCAAGATCTCGGCCAGCAAATCGACTAATTGGGCAAGCCCTTCGCCGCTCCGGTAACAGGGGATAACGACGGAAAGCGTCATTTGTGATCCTGCCGTGATTGAAACGCTCAATGCTGCTCCAGATAGCGTTTGCGCAGTGCTTCATGCACTTTGCGGACGACCGTCAGCACCGCATCAGGATTGTGGGTGCCGGGAACGCCGCCTGCTTCCACAAAGGCATTTCGCAAGATGCTGCCCCAATTGCCTGTGCTGCGTTTTTTGGCGTCGCAGATGTATTCATCGATGGTCTCCGCCGCCTGCCCGCTCGGTGGTTCCAACATGCGCTGGAGACTCATATAGACCTCGTCGATGTCTCTTGGCGCAACTTCGTCGATATGAGCCATAGCGCGATGCATGAACCGTCGTTTCATTTCGTAGAACTCTGACAGGCGCATCCGCTCGCCATTTGCGGTCACGAGCGTCATATCCGTGCATAGCCGATCTGATTCATCGCTCTGGGCGACGAGGCTCGCACGATCCAGCGGGCCAAGCACCGCCCACATCATCTTGTCCGCGTACATCGGTTCGAGGTCACACCCATGCTTGCGGAAATAACTCTCGATGACCGCGTGGCTGAATTCGAAGTCGGTCAGTACGGCGGCCATGCGTGAAGCGCTCACGTTGGTCGGCATACCGGTGCTCTCGACCGTACAGACCCGCTTCTGTGTCATCAGATCCGACCGGACGCGCCCGACCGGGTTATGCATCAGCGACACCGGGGTTCCCAGGCTGTCGTCATAGAGGATTGCGCGCCCGACCGCGTTCGCGCGCTCAAGCTTGAGCAGACTGGCATACTTTTCGATGCCATCCTCGGTGAAGTGCGGGCTGATCGGCAAGTCCAGATAACGCCCTGTGACGGTCGTGCTGCGCAAATATTCACGCACGCACAGCAGCTCTTCGTCACATGTGCCGTTGACGAAGGGGCAGCCTTTGAGCACAGCTGCATTCGCCACTGCGGTGGCGCTGCGCAAAATCGTGTAGAAGGTGAGCATTCCGAGTGCCTCGGAACGTCCAGCAAGATCGATGTGGATATGGCAGCCCTGGTTGCGGAAGATGTTGACGTGATGTGACGTGGCCGGGTCGATGTGATAGCGCGCCTGCGCCTCCGCCAGCCGCTGCCTGTACTCAGGAAACAGATCGTTCACTTCCAGCATCAGATCGACCGCCGTCTGGACTTTTGGATGATCGGTCATCTTGAAGTCCGACTCGGTCGGATAACACGCCATCATCGTCGTCATCAGACCGGTATCTTCACCGGCCAGCACCAATGCCGTCATCATGCCATTGAGCGCGCTTCGAGTCTTCTGATAGCCCACGCTCGGCGCGATGTGCGCTTCGACCTGATACTGGCAGGCTTCGCGGTCGAGACGCGGATAGATGCCAATACGCTGGGCATAGCGGCTGTAGACCTCGATGTAATCCTGTACCTGTGCTTCACTTGGCGAACCGCCATCCGCAAAGACCACGCCTAACTCGATTTCCGCGCCGATCACGCGCATCCGTGTGGAGGAGTCTTCTGTCTCGTGAATGTTGGTATGGTTAACGCTGGGGTTGAGATTGTACGGGACGATGCTTTCCATCAGACCGTGGCCGCTGCGATAGCGTTTGCTGACTGCGCTGCCCAGCAGATACTTGCGCCCGTTATGCTGCGTCAGGATGACGTTACCCTTATCGCAATCATCCGGCGCATAGAAACTGGTCACATCCTGGCCGAATGAACTCAAGAGCGCGTCAAGAGGCAGCGATTGCCCCTGCTCAGCCCGCGCCAGCTCGGCCAGTGTCTGGTTGAACTGCCTACGCTGACGTTCGATTTCTTGCCAGGAGACATCGTGACTGTATGCGATAAGTGTGTCGTTATCAGGTAGTGGATTTGTCAGCATTATGTTCGGGCGTTTGTTGGCGCGTCGTATCTCGTATTGTGACTTATGCCCTTGATCAAGGCAAGAGACAATACTCCTCGGTTCATCCCGAATTGGGTCGCTGGAAAAGAATAGGATTTCGCTCTATCATTATTGCCTATAGTGTGAATGTGCCAAGCCTGTCCCCCAGATGGAGCGCGCTGCATGGAAAAGATTTACCCGCTACCGCCGATCGAGATCATGGCTTTGAGCGATGTGCAAGAATCGCGTCCGACCGCGCTGGTAACCGGCGTGCGATCATGGGGCGCTGTCAATGGGTTGCTGGATCTGCCCCTGGTGGTACAGGCAGAGCCAACCCGTGTCGACGTCCCATACCTGGATAACATGGCTGCCAGCTTGCCGCCGGAAGTCGAGGTTGTCTACGGTGTTGGCGGCGGTTTGGTATCAGACGTCGCCAAGTACCTGGGTTGGGCACGTAAGCTGCCGACCGTCGTCGTACCGACGGCGCTCAGTGTTGACGGGTTCTTCACAGCGCTGGCAGCCGTTCGCAGTGAAGGCTCCGTCCATTACGTGACGACCGGCCCGGCCAGCAAGATCATCATTAACTGGGACGTGATTCGCAACGCGCCGCGTCACGTTCGAGGCGCGGCTGTCCTGGAACTGCTGACCATGGTGACCGGCTTGCTCGATTGGCGCTATGCCGCCGAGCACAACAAGACCACGCCGGAAACCCGCTTTGTTCCCTGGGCGGCGGGGCTGGCGGCAGGGATTGCGCAGCAGGCATTCAAGATTGCAGCGGGTGTTGGGCAGGGCAACGAGGAATCGCTGCGTAATCTTCTCGATCTCGTCTGCGTCGAAGTTCAATTGACCAATCAGCTCGGCCACAATCGCCCGCAGGAAGGCAGCGAGCAGTTCTTCGCCTATGCTATCGAGCCGCGCGCCAGCGGTGGGCATCCCATGCCTTACGCCGATCTTGTCGGCCCAGGGCTGCTCGTCGCCGCTGCCCTGCACGGCCAGGACATCCAGCCGCTGCGGTCAACGCTGATCTCGGCAGGTGTGCGCCTGGGGCAGCTTCGCCCGAATGATATTGCAGACACGATTCGCATCCTGCCAGAATATGTTCGCAAACACGATCTGCCGTACAGCATCGTGCATGATTTGGATTTGACGTCCGAGCGCGTTGATGAATTACTTTCTATCACCGGGCTGAATAGTGCCAGTTAACGTGTGCGTACATTGACCAGATATGAAACGTCCCGGTGTTCAGCCGGGACGTTTGCTTTAGCTGCGACTGCCGCCACGCGCCACTCGATTGAGCAGATCGAACCAGAAAGGTGCGCCCTGGGCGACGGCGACCATCGTGATCAGATAGCCCAGGATTTTGCGGACGATCAAACCGAGCCAGCCGGGATTGTTGCCGGGCAGTAAATTCCATATGTTGCGACCGTTGTCGCATACCTCGCTGTTGACTCCGGCCTGAAAACAGCCTCCTTGAACCGCCGTCAATTCCCAGCCGATTGGCAGACGCAGGCTGAGCAGTTGTTCGATGGTGCTCTGGGCTTCCTGGGCCAGATCGGCATTGCTTGGCACTTGTTCAGTTTGCTCTGGCGTGACCAGTGTGTCACGTTGCTGTTGTGCCTGGTCGATTTCTGAGCCGAGCGAGCCACTGGCGAGGCTCTCGCGCGCTGTGGCTGCCAGCGTCTCGCGCAGTGCCGGGTCGTCCCACAGGGTGCGCGCCACGTGCAGGCTGTCCGCGTTCAAGGCAAAGGCCAGCAGGAAACCTACGATCAGCGACAAATACTGGATATTACGCTTGTAGGTATCGCTGAGCTGTTCCATGCGCGTGTTGAACCAGAATTCGAGCTTGGCGGCGGCTTCCTCCACCGAATGCGCTGTTGCCAGCAGCGTGTCCAGCGCCTTTTGAAAGACCGGTTCCTCAATGTGGCGGATGCCTTCCAGCAAGGGGATCAACTTGCTGTTGGCGTCGTCTTCGGCAATCGCCTGCTGCGCCTTGCGCACCCGTTCAAGGGTGAGGCTAAGTGTTTGCCGCGCCGGAGCGGGAAGCGTTTCGAAATACGCGCGCAGTTCATCCAGCGTGATCGTCGATCCCTGGAGACGGCGTATCATTTCACGGGCGCGCGCTTCGTCCGCACCATTGAGCGAACGCTCGACGGCATCGTAGAGCGGCTTATACAGATTGCGCTCCGCTTCTGCGGAGACAATATCCAACAGCGCTTGCGAAAATAACGGCGCGGGAATCCAGTTCACCGGATGTGGCTGCTTCTCGCTGACGGCGTCGGCAGCCTGCGCCGATAGCTGCTCGCTCGGCATGGCGCGCTCATCGCTAGGGATCAACCGTATCAGTGGATGCGACATGAATTTCGCCTGAACAACCGGGTCGGTAATCATGTCGCGGATGCCCGCCTTCAAATGCTTGGCGCGCGTATTCAAAATGTTCGTAATCAGCGTATTGATTTGTGTCACCAGGATACTGAGCAGACTGAAGATGAAGATCATCCCGATGATGACCTCGACGATGGCTGAGTTCAACATACGAAATCGCCTCCCGTTGCAGATGTAAGTGTAGCATCAAAATACTTGTTCAGTGCGCAAGCTGGTATACTTGCAGTCAGTCAAAGTTGCACCTGCATAATGAGGAAAGTGTCCATATGTCGTTCGATAAAATTACGGTGCCCAGTGAGGGTGAGAAAATCACGGCCCAAAATGGCGAATTGCATGTGCCCGATAATCCGATCTTGTGCTTTATCGAAGGCGACGGCATCGGGCCGGATATTATGACCGCCAGCAAGCGCATCTGGGATGCGGCGGTTGAAAAAGCCTACAATCACTCACGCAAAATCGCCTGGATGGAAATCTATTGCGGCGAAAAAGCCGCAGCGAAGTATGACGGCAACTACATGCCGGAAGAAACCTTCGATGCCCTGCGTGAATATTTGATCGGTATCAAAGGGCCGCTGACGACGCCTGTGGGTGGTGGGTTCCGCAGCCTGAACGTGACTCTGCGGCAGGTGCTTGATCTGTATAGCTGCGTGCGCCCGGTGCGCTGGTACCAGGGTGTGCCCAGCCCGCTCAAGAATCCGCAGGAAGTGGATGTCGTCATCTATCGCGAAAACACCGAAGATGTCTACGCTGGTATCGAATACGAATCAGGCACGCCGGAGAATGCACGCCTGGCGCGCTTCCTGCGCGAGGAATTGGGCGCGAATTTCTTCGAGGGCGCTGGCATCGGCATCAAGCCGATCAGTGAATTCGGCACCAAGCGTCACGTCCGTGCAGCAATCAAGTATGCCATTCAACATGATCGCAAGAGTGTGACGCTCGTCCATAAGGGCAATATTCAGAAATTCACCGAAGGCGCGTTCATGAAATGGGGTTATGAGGTCGCCGCCGCTGAATTCCCGAATGAGACGATTCCCTGGAGCGAAGTCGAAGCGAAACATGGCGGCAAGGTGCCGGAAGGCAAGATCCTGGTTCAGGATGTCATTGCCGACATCATCTTCCAGAAGATGATACTGCGCCCCAGCGAGTTCGACGTCTTGGCAACGCCCAACCTCAATGGCGACTATCTGAGTGACGCCGTGGCTGCTGAGGTTGGCGGTGTGGGCATTGCTCCCGGCGCGAATATCGGCGATGCGGTTGCGCTGTTCGAGGCTACACACGGTACTGCTCCCAAGTACTCCAACCTGGATAAGGTCAATCCCGGCTCGCTGCTGTTCAGCGGGGTCATGATGCTGGAGCATATCGGCTGGCAAGAAGCTGCGGATCTCGTCACCCGTGCCTACGAGCGCACTCTCCAGCAGAAAATCGTCACCTACGATTTTGCGCGGCAGATGGACGGCGCTACCGAAGTGCGCACAAGCGAGTTTGCGACCGCCATTATCCGCAACATGGACGCATAGCGATAGGCGAGGGGAGGGGGGCATGATTGCGCCTCCTCCTCAGCCGGGATGACTATGAGCGATAATTCAATTGACGCGGCACCGCTTATCCTCGTGGTCGATGACGACTGGATGAACCGCGAGATGATGCAAGCCTATCTGGAACGCACAGGATTCCGGGTTCTGTTAGCGCATGATGCAACATCCGCGCTGGCGATAGCGCGTGAACATCAACCCCATCTCATCATGCTTGATGTTCGTATGGGCGAAGTCGATGGTTATGATGTCTGTCGCGACCTTAAAGCTGACAGATCGACCAGTCAAATTCCGGTCGTCATGCTGAGCGCCCTATCTACTGATGAAGCCCATGCGCACGCACTTGAGGCGGGGGCCATCGCGTTTATCACCAAAACGGTCAACCTCTCGCGTGTTGTGGCGAGTATTCGTGAATTGCTCGATCTGTCAACATGACGAATGCCCGCCGCTTCGGCAACTCTCAATGCGTAGGCACGTTCTTCGCGCATAATTGGACTTGATGTGGATTAGGCCGTATGGGAGAGTGCGATCCTGCGCAGTTATCATCCCCCGCCGCGCCGTCGCGGAGGGCCACCCGCCTGGATCGTGGTGGTGGTCGTGATTGCGCTCGTCATGGGCGGGTTCTATCTCTGGGATGGATTGCAGCGCTTTTTGCGCACAGGCGGGCTTGGCGTTGCCGAATCGACACAGCGTGCCGAAGTGCTGGAAACGGCCACGGCGGAACGCTCCGAGGCGCGCGCCATCATCACGCGCACGCCGCTGCCCACCGGCACGGCGCTGCCTACGTGCCAGGATTTTCAGGTCGAAGTTGTTGATGCGCCGAATGCGCTTGTGCGCGAAGCGCCCAATCTCTCAGCGGCGGTTATTGACGCTTTCCCATCTGGAACGCTTGTCTGTGTTCTCTGGCGTGAGCCGAACAGCGAATTCTATGCCATCGACGCGAACCCGGAAACCCGCCGCCACGAGATCGCTTACATGCACGAAAGTGTGCTTGTGCCGCTCAACCCGACAGCGACACCGTCGGCGACATCTTCTCCATTGCCCACCATCACACCGATTCCTGTAGACGAGACAGCCGCACCGGAGAGTGGACTCACGCAACCACCGGATTCGGCTCAGCCGACCATGCCGCCGTCGTCAGGCTAACTGACGCTCGCGCCCGGCTCGATAGCCGAGTGAGGCAGTCTCGAATGGCCATGCCGCCACCAGGAGAGGCCCACCGCGAGACCTGCCAGCAGCCTGAGCGCAGCTCCGGTTATGAGCGCGTGCTCGATATGAATACCTGACGTGACCAGGAATGTGCCGAGGAACGGTGCAGCAAAAATCGCCAGTCCATAGATCTGATGGTACGCGACACCATAGGCTGTGGCTTCGGCCACGGGCACAGCCTGCACGTACAGACCCACGATCCCGACCATAGCAACGAATGTCCATGCTGCGCCGGAGATGACCGCGGAGATGGCTGCGATCCACAGACTCGAAGTCGTTGCCAGAATCACCAGGGGGATAGCTGTCAGCCCCATGGCGATGGCCGTCGCGCCGCGATGTCCCAGGCGCGCGACGATGCGCGGCGCAAAATGTGAGATCAACGCGCCCGCCGCCAGCTCGATCAGCGCGTAGACGGCCATGTAGCTCTCGTCCGCGCCGAGTTGTTCCACCAGCCGGTAGTTGACCAGCGCGTAGACCGAATAGAACGCCACGAACGTCACCACCATCGTCGCGACCAGCGAACGAAACTCGCGCGCATGCCACGCCGAAAGAATCGCTCGACTGGAATAATGAGACGTTTGACTGCCGAAGATCGGCTCGATTCGTGTACAGTGCCACAGGCTCAGAAGCGCGAAACCGAAGGATGCAATGAACATCAATTGGTAGTTGGCGGGAAACGGAATCCTCTGTAGCAGTGCGCCAAACACAATCGCCGAAAGCGCGAGCGAGATGTTGAAAGAGCGTGAGCGCTTACTGAATAGATCAGTTGTTCGCGACGGCGAAACCGACTCCTGAAGCCCGGAGACAAACATCACAGACGCAATTCCCTGTCCGAGCGCCGGAATCGACGCCGAAAGCACCAGCCATGGAATCTGCCATGCCGGTGGCATTAGCGGCGTCAGCGCGGGCAGCAGAAACGTCAGGCGGAAGACGAATCCTGGCACCGCCAGGGCATCGATGGTATTGCGACGGCGCGCACGCCAGGCCAGTGCGAACGTCGTCGAAAACGCCAACAGCAGGGCAGGCAGTGATGTCAACCAGCCAAGATCAGCTTCGGATGCGCCGAGGCGTAAGGCAAAGACCGAGAGAAAGCGGTTCGTAGACGTAAATGCCAGGCCGAACCAGGCAATATCCGCGACGAGATGGCGGAAATTGGCATTTTCCACCGCCAGGGTAGGGGTGCTGGATAAGGTTGTCATAGAGTACGATTAGATTGCAGATTGAGGTTCGATTTTGTGTTGCTGCATCCTCCGAAATCAAGCATAGCAGAAATTCTTCAATTGCGATCCGGTGGGTTTTTGCTATAGTCAAAAGTGTTGATCGAGCCTGGGTGGAGAGGTCACTATGTCATTCTTTGGTAGTCGTAGACAAATCGAGACGCCGCCGCCTGAACCGCGTTCAGAAACACCCCCGCCTGCGCCGCCGATTCCGCAGACACCGGTCGGTTTTGAGACTGTGCTCGGCGCGAACAGTGTCATGGAAGGTGTGCTCCGCAGCAACGCCAACGTCCGTCTGGATGGCACCTTTTCCGGCACGTTGGAAATCACCGGCAACGTGCTTATCGGCGAAACCGCGCGCATCAATGCCGATGTCAACGCGAAGAATATTTCCATCGCCGGCGCTGTGCGCGGCAATATCACGGGCAAGAAGGTGCAACTTTTGCGCACGGGGCGCATCTGGGGCGACATCCGCGCCACAGCCCTGACGACTGAAGAGGGCGCGTTTATCGACGGCAAGATCACCATGGTCGGCTACGATCAGCCCGCCGTGGAAGCGGAGCCGGTGGCCGCGATCGACGAAGCACCTGAAGCGGTTGTGGAAGCGCTCGAAACACCGGAAGAACCGGATGACGAGGTTGTCGCTGTTGCTGAGCCTGTGGCCTACGAATCGGTCATCGCTGATCCCTATGCCGACGATGTTCAAGACACTGCCGAAGACATGATGGATACTGACGTAAGAGATGATGAAACAGCCGAATGACACTCGGGTCGCAGTCTTGTTCGTGTGCGCTGGCAATATCTGCCGCTCGCCCATGGCCGAGGGCATCTTCCGGCATCTGGTGGATGAAGCGGGCTTGAGTGAGCGCATCCAAATCGACTCGGCGGGGACTGGCCCCTGGCATGTCGGCGAACCGCCGCATCGGGGTACGCTCTCTGTCCTGCGCAAGCATGGCATTGCCTATGATGGGCGTGCCCGTCGTATTGTCCAGTCTGACTTTGACGATTACGACTACGTATTGGTTGCCGACCGCGAGAATCTCAGCTACGTCCGCCGGTTGCTCGATGATCGTCAGCAGGCGCATGTTGGCCTGCTGTTGGGATATGCCTATCACATCGGGCAAGTGAGGACCGACGAGGTGCCCGATCCTTACTATGTCGGCAATTTTGAAGAGGTGTATGACCTGGTGCGCGCGGGCTGCGAGGTCTTGCTAGCTCACATCCGCGCGGAACACAAGCTTTAGGTTGCTAACGGCCTGACCACACCGGCGGACGCTTTTCGATGAAGGCGAGGAAGCCTTCTGTCCCATCCTCGCTCATCAGGATTTCACGCTGGTGTCCGGCTTCGCGCGCCATGGCATCGCTGTAGCTGCTGTCCAGAGCCGCGAGCATCGCCGCTTTTCCACGCCTCAGCGCATGGGGCGATTTACGGCTGATCTCGTCCGCAAAATTGAGTACCCGCCCCATGAAGTCCTCGACTGGAAGAACCTGGTTTGCCAGCCCGATGCGCAGCGCTTCTTCCGCTTCGACATCGCGCCCGCTGAACATCATCTCCATCGCACGTCCCAGCCCGACCAGTCGTGGCAGCAGGTACGTGCCACCGCCATCGGGAACCAGCCCGATGCGGATGAACAATTCCGCGAACTTGCCGCGTGCGCTCACCAGCCGCATATCACAGGCACACGCCATGTCACAGCCAATGCCCGCCGCGTAACCGTCGACCGCCGCGATCACAGGCCAAGACGCACTGCGGATTGCTTTGAGCGTGGGCGCATAATGATCGGTCAAAATGCGGTACACGTCGTCGGGGGTGCTGCCGACGGCCTGACGCAGATCTGCGCCAGAAGAGAACGCGCCTCCCGCACCGGTAATCACAATACAGCGCGTGCCATCCGTCTCGCAGGCGGCCAGCGCTTCTTGCATCCGGTCAACAACCGCCGCGTCGAGTGCATTGCGCACCTCAGGGCGGTTGATCGTCAGCACAGTCACGGCCTCATGGCGGTCAACCAGAAGAATGTCGCTCATGAAAAATGCCCCCTATTTTCGCGAAGTCGCGGATGATGCGCCGGTCGTGCGTCGGGCGGTAGTTTTGCTGTCCGAGGCTTTCTTAGGCTGTTTGGTCGTGGCTTTGAGCGTGCGCTGCACCTCACCGATCAACAGCGGGCTGTTCCTATGATCGCCTGCCAGGGGAATGTAGAGCGCGCCGCCGGCTGCCAGTGCCAGCAGCGCGAAGGCCAGCGCGCCATTTGCCAGCAGCGCCACGGCAACCAGGGTGCAGGCGACGAAGATGATGATCTGTCCGCGCCGATCTGCCCCGCTGGAAACGTCGACTTTGACCTGCGTAACGCCGCTTTCGCGCTCTGCTTTGCCGCGCAGATATGTCCGCCGTGTCACCCTGCCGATCACCGGCGTGGCGATGCTCAGTTCGAAATTACCGTTCTTTTCGACCCAGCCTTCCAGACTGCGTGTGCCTTTCGCCTGCAAACGTTCGTGCAGCGCGGTCATACACTGTGAGACGGTCTTGTCGGTAAAGAAGACAACACGCACCCTGATACTCCAATTCGTCGGCTAAAGCGTGGGGATCGTCAACCCACCATCGACCACATAAATCTGCCCGGTGGCAAAATCCGACGCTGGCGAGGCGAGGTAGACCACGATCCCCGCGATGTCCTCCGGCTGGCCGATTCTTTTCAGCGGCGTGCGCTGGAGGATCGGATCGAGCAGATACTCATTATCCCAGATGGCGCGGGCGAATTTCGTTTGGACCAAGCCCGGCGCGACAGCGTTGACCTTGATGTTGAACTCAGCCAGCTCCATCGCCAGCGTCTGAGTCAGGCTCAGCACAGCCGCTTTGGTGATGCTGTAGATGCCCTGCATCCTGCCGGGGCGCAGCGCATTGATCGACGCGATATTGATGATCTTGCCGCCGCCGCGCTCACGCATGACGGGCACGACGCTCTGCGTCAGCCAGACGTTGCCCATGAGATTGACTTCGATGGTTTTCTGCCACAGGCTGTCCTCGGCGTTGAGCAGCGGCCCGAAGTGCGGGTTGGTCGCCGCATTATTCACCAGGATATCGATTCCGCCGTAGGTGTCGATGGCCGCCTGCGCCAGCACTTGCAGCGCGTTCTTGTCGCCGTTGTGCGCGGCGACTGCCATGGCTTCGCCACCTTTCGCTTTAATCGCATCTGCGACCGCCGTCAGGTCGTCCGGCTTGCGGCTGCTGAGCACGACTTTGGCGCCGCTTGCCGCCAGGGCTTCAGCAATCGCCTGGCCAATGCCGCGCGATGCGCCGGTCACGATTGCAACCTTGCCGGTGATGTCGAATAAAGAAGCCATAATGTGCTCCAGGTCGTTTTCTAAGCTTTACTGTGGCCCAAAGCCGAGTGTCAAAAATTGAATGCCGAAAGCCAATAGCCGATTACTTCGCAGATTATGCGCGCTAGGGGGGTGTGCGTCAAATGTGGCATTCTTGCAGCCTTCTTACGCACGGCTGACGCGCCGCATATCTTCACAGGCTAGAGTCATGATCAAACAGTCGATGAGGAATGAATGATGTACCGCATGGATGTGCCCTGGTGGCTGCCTGGCGCGGCGCTCTTGATCTTTGGTCTGCTCGTAGCCGCCTTCCCTGAACTGCTGGCGCTGATGGTGGCGCTCGGTTTTGTCTTTGCTGGATCAAGTCTGCTGGCGGCAGGCTGGGCAGCCAGGCGCTATCGCCAACAGGTCGGCAAAATGGTCAATCGCGACGAGTATCACTGGTTCGTTTGACCGTGATGAAATGACACTCTGTCAAGGCGCTCCCGATGAGGGAGCGTTTTGCGTTTCCAGCCACTTTGCCTTTACGGATTTCGATTGCCATGTCTGCTACACTGAAATCGCGGCAGATGGAATGCGTGGGAGTGCGCGACCGTGCTCTATGACATCACCCGGACAATCACATCCAGGCTGGCGGTCTGGCCCGGCGACGCGGCCTATGTGGCTGCTCCCCAAATGAGTCTGGCGGCGGGGGAGTCGGTGAATCTGACAAGCCTGACCTTCAGCCCGCACACAGGCGCGCACGCCGACGCCTACTATCACTACGAGAGCGACGGCGCGCATCCGGCAGGGATGCCGTTGGAAGCCTATATCGGCCCGGCGCGCGTGATCTCCGTAACGAAGCGCGATGGTGCGCTTGTGCCTGCCGATTTTGCGCCCGGCGCGCTCGCGAACGTCGAGCGCCTGTTGATTCACAGCCACGTCAGCGATCTGCCGGACGATCAATTCGCCGAGACGTTTCCTTATTTGAGCGAAGCCCTGATCGCCTATCTGGCAGCTCAGGGCACGCGTCTGATCGGCCTCGATTCGCCGTCGGTGGATGCGTTCGATAGCAAAGATTTGCCATGCCATCATGCGCTCAAGGCGCATAAGATGGTCAATCTGGAATGTCTGTATCTGCGCGGCGTGCCGGACGGTGATTATGAGTTGGTCGCTTTGCCACTCAAGCTGGACGCTGCCTGTGGGTCGCCGGTGCGCGCAATCTTACGTGAATTGGGCTGAGGAGCGAAAACGATGACGAGCGGGTTCTCTTTCGTGTTCTATCTGGTCTTTTCAGTGATCCTGGTCTGGATGTATCTGGCGATTCGCAGGCAATGGGCGGCGACGGGTTTCGTCGTGGCCGTCGGCATCGTCGGCACGGTCATCAGTATGCTGCTCATGTCTGTGTCTCAAGGCAACAACGCCCTCCACGCTGTGGTTGTCGGTCTTGTCCTCGGTGTCTTGTTCAGCGGGGCGACGGTCGCCGTTGCACGCTACTTCAATGTCAAGCAGGGCTACGCACGGCAATCCCAGTCCCGGTCGTCGGACGGCAACTGAGTCTGGTCACGAGGTCGTCACGATGACGATCTCGTAAGCGCCTTCGCCTTCCCCGGCGTAGCGCGTCGCTTCCAACCGGTAGATACCGTCTACAGGAAACTGCACCTGCACCAACTGGGCATTCAGCCCCAGTGCGACATCACGGGCATCATCGTTCTGCGCGATCAGGTCGCCATCCGGCCCGAACAACCGCAGCGCCGGGTCGAGTGTCGTTCCTTCGGCGGCGAACATGGTGAAGGTATAGACCTGTCCGGCGTGCCCGGCAAAGCTCCACGTCTCCGCTGCGAACACGTCGTCGATGACGCCCTGCACCCGCGTGGCGCTGTCCGAGTTCAGCACCAGCGACTGCGTGCGCGCGATGCCGATCCCATACACACCCGCGCCAAAAACACTCTCGACCGTAATTGTGTAGATCCCGTCCGTGGGCAGCACGATATTTGATAGCGCCGCGTCGTACAGGCTGAACAAACCATAGAGCACACCGCCGCCGTGCGAGTCGTTCTCCGCCAGCAGTACCCCATCCGGCCCGTTCAGGCGTAGGCGCACGTTGAGCGTCTCCAGGCGGTTGATGTCGGTCGAAAAGACGCTGATTTCCTCGCCTGTCGCGCCCGCGTATGTCCACGTTTGCGCGGCCGCCCCAGGTTGTAGACTGCCGAGTGCCGCTGTCCCTGCTTCCAACCGTTCACTGCCCATGCGAGTGAAGGTCGCGCCGTCGCCGTCAGGGACAGTCGGCATTTGCCGCGCCCCCAAAGCGAGACTCGCCGCGATTTGCTCGAAGGCGAGCTGCATCGCATCGCCTGTCGGGGCGTCAGTAGAGCCGTAAATGAGCAGCACACTGCCATCAGCGCGCACCGTTGCCCGCCCGATGCCATCTCCGGCAGAACTACGCACCTCAATCGCTGCCAGCCCACCAAGCGTCGTGTTTGTGGGGGCGCTTGCCGTGACGCCTACAGCGCTCAAGCGAGCAGCCAGCAGATCGAATGGGCGTGCTGCCGGAGCCAGGACGGTTTCGATAGCGACATGTGCATCGCTGCCATCGGCTTGCGGCATGAGCATCAGGATCGCGCCTGTGTCCGTATCTGAGCTGATCGGCGCTGCCCAGTCCGCCGGGTAGGCGAACGCGGCGTCGCCCTTTGTCCAGGAGAACGGGATCAAGTCTGTATCCTGCGCGCGCACGGCCTGAATGCCCAGGACGAACACGACTCCCAGGATGAGTATGCCAATCTGACGCATGACTATTGTTTCGGGATGCTGCTGATCACGGGTAAACCGAGCGCTTCGACATCCTCGCGCCGGCGCAGCGCCGGGTCGAGCGCGTGCGCCAGCAGCGCCAGCGCAACGCCGGCCACGAGGCCGAGACCGATGCGGATGATCGGCCCGAAGCGATCGGTCAGCGGCGGCGGGGCGGCGTTGATGCGCGGCTCGTCGAGGATGGTGACGGTGGCGGGCGTGCCGCCAAGCTGCGCGAAGTAGACTGCGTTGCGCGTTTGCAGCACGTCGATGGCGGCATTGGCGAT
The DNA here is from genome assembly GCA_023382675.1 of Anaerolineae bacterium. Taxonomy (GTDB): domain Bacteria; phylum Chloroflexota; class Anaerolineae; order Aggregatilineales; family Phototrophicaceae; genus Flexifilum. The sequence continues at coordinate 68,850 of JAHDWN010000007.1, read as the reverse complement.
GACTTCGAGCGCTGCGGCGTCATCCCAACTGATGCCGACCTGGCCGACGCTGCGCTCGTTATCGCTGCTGAATCGGCCGTAGAGCGCGCCCGCTGGGATTTCGACGCCCTGCACCGCCGCTGCTGTCGCGACTTCATCCGCAAAGCTGCTGCTTCTGATCCAGTCGGTCAGCGCGTTCACTGTCAGTTCGGATGAGAGCCAGATGTCCTGGTAGTCGCCCTCGGTGCGCGGGATCGCCTCCAGGTTTTGTGCCGCGCTGTAGCTGAAGCCGGTCGAGAAACCGCCGGAGGCTGCCGGGGTGCGGTTGAGCAGATCGGGTAGCGTCAGCGCGGCGGCGATGACGACCGGGATCAGCACCAGCCACCAGCGGCGCACGAGGATGCGAACAAGTTGTACGAGATCCATAGGCGGGTTTCCACATCTGGAGTCATTACCATTCGGCATTATAATCGACCTTCAGATGTCAGGCTACGGAAAGAGACGCCCATGTCAACACCGAACGGAGCCGCACGCAGTGGGCTGCGCCAGCGCTGGTTCGCCTGGTTTTACTCACGTGGGGACTTCGCCGACGATGATTCTGGTCTGGCGGCGATCAAACGCAAATACCTGAGCGATCTGCACGGCGCACTGCTGGAGATCGGCGCGGGCACAGGCGGCAACTTCCCTTACTTCGCGCCGGACGTGCGCTGGATCGGCGTTGAGCCGAACGTGTTCATGCACCGGCATTTGCGCCGAGCTGCCGAGAAACATGGCTATGCGCCGGATGTCCGCTCTGCGCGGGGTGAGCGCCTACCCGTCGATGATGCCAGCATGGATGCGGTGGTTGCCTCACACGTGCTCTGCTCGGTCGATGATCAGACGCAGGTGATCAGCGAAGTGATGCGCGTGCTCAAGCCGGGTGGCAAGTTCGCTTTTGTCGAGCACGTCGCCGCGCCGGAGGACAGCCGTTTGCGCTTCATACAGCGCCTGATCGAGCCGCCGTGGCGTTTCGCCGGAGATGGCTGCCGTCTGAGCCGTGACACGGGCAGTATCATCGAGTGCGCAGGCTTCTCCCAGGTCGAAATCGAGCGCTTCAACCTGCCGTACTTCGTCGCCGCGCCTCACGTCGCCGGCATCGCCATTAAGTAACCGGATCGCGCCAGACAAACGGCTGCTTGCGCTGGAACGCATCCCAGGCACCCTCGACGTAAGTGCTGATCTGCCGGTTGAAGACGGTCGTATCAAAGCGCTCCGCGTGTGCCCGCAGCGTGCGCGCGTCGTAGCTGTCCGCGTCGAAATCTGCCATCACCGCCATCAGACTCTCGACGGTCATCGTGTCGAATAGCGCACCCGTCTGGCCCGGGATGACCGTATCCAGCGCGCCGCCGCCAGCGTAGGCAATCACCGGACGGCCCGCCGCCTGCGCCTGCACCGGCGTGATGCCGAAATCTTCCAGGCCGGGGAACAAGAACGCCTTGCAGCGCGCCATCAAATCCGGCAGTTGACCGTCCGGCACGAAGCCGAGAAACTCGACCGTCGGCCCGGCCATCGCCTTGAGCCGATCCAGGTCGCGCCCCGTGCCGCCGATCTTGAGCGGCAGGCCGAGGCGTGTCGCCGCCTGCACGGCCAGGTCGATGCGCTTGTACGGGATCAGCCGCGAGACGATCAGGAAGTAATCCTCAACAACCGCCGACGGCTGAAACCGGCTTGTATCCACCGGCGGATAGATGATGACCGAGTCGCGTGCATAGTACGTTTTGATGCGCTGCTGAATCTCCGACGAGATGGCGATGAAGTGATCGACCCGCTGTGCTGCTTCGAAATCCCAGCGCTTCAGGTAGCTCACCAGCGGCCCCAAGGCTGCTCGTGCCGCGCCGCCCAAGCCCTCGCGGGCGATGTAGGCATCCAACTGCCAGACATAGCGCGTCGGCGAGAGGCAGTAACAGACGTGCAGTGTCTTATCACCCTTGTGCAAACCGTGGCAGAAGCCGCTCTTGTTGCTGAGCACCACGTCATAGTCGTCCAGATGCAGGCCACCCCACGCCAGCGGATACACAGGAAAATACGGCTGGTGATGGCGGTGGATGCCCGGCAGTCGGTCGATCCAGAGCGTGTGGATGTCCCAGGCGCGGTAGCTCTCCGGCATCAGTTCCGGTGCGTAGATGCTCGTGTAGAGCGGGGTGTTCGGATACAGATCGACCAGGGTTTCGAGCACGTCTTCCGCACCGCCACGCTGATTGAGCCAATCGTGGACGAGTGCCAGCTTCATGAGTCGTCTCCGTCGGTCAGAAATGCGCGCACGGGCTTGAATGTCAGGCGGTGAACAGGGCAGGGGCCAGCCTGCTTGAGCGCCGCGCTGTGCTGCGGCACGCCGTAGCCTTTATGCTCCGCAAAGCCGTAGCCGGGGTAATCCAGGTCGAGTTGACTCATGTGATCGTCGCGCCAGACCTTCGCCAGGATGCTCGCCGCCGCGATACTCAGCGAACGCGCGTCACCGCCGATGATGCTCACCTGCCGGTACTGGCGCAGTTCTGGCAGCAGCATCGCGTCGATGAAGAGCGTGTCCACTGCGAAGCCGGGCGTGCGCGCCAGGGCATCACGCAGTGCGCGCTGCATCGCCAGCATCGTCGCGGGGACGATTCCGTGAGCGTCGATCTCCTGGTTGCTGGCACTGCCGATGCCCCAGGTGAGCGCATGAGTCTTGATTGTCTCGACCAGGCGTTGCCGTTGTAACGGTGAAAGCTGCTTGCTGTCGTTGACGCCGCGCATCAATTTGTGGAGATCGGGATTGTCAATCGGCAGACAGACTGCGCCCGCTGCGACCGGCCCCGCCCATGCGCCGCGACCGGCTTCGTCCAGGCCGACGATGTGACGGCAGCCATAGGCGAAGTACTGCCGCTCATGGAGCAAATTGGCGGTTCTGCGCGATTTGCTTTTCATAGCACCCCTGCCGCCAATTCCGGTGAATCTCCCAGATTTCCAGCAGCAGCTTGAACGAGTCCTCGAACAGGCGCATCCGGCTATCAGGGTCGAAGTACCACGTGATCGGCACTTCGCGGATCTTGTAGCCGCGCCGCTTGGCGACATACAGCAGCTCGATGTCGAAACCGATACCGCTCATGCGCTGGACTTCGAACAAATCCTCTGCCACTGCCCGGCTGAACATCTTGAAGCCGCACTGCGTGTCCTCGAAGTCACGCACGGCCGTCAGTTTGATGATCCAGTTGTTGATCCGCCCGATGGCGTGGCGATACTCCGGCTCGCCGACGCGCCGCGCGCCCTTGCCCTCGCGAGTGGCGATGCTGATGTCGAAGCCATCGCTGTACGGTGGCAAAAAGCGCGTGATCTCCTCAATCGGCATCGACAGATCGACATCGCAGATAAAGCGGTAGTCGCCGCGCGCCGCCAGCATCCCCGCCTTGACGGCCAGACCTTTGCCGCGCGTTTCCACCCGAAGCATGCGCACGAAAGGGTGCGTCCGGCTGTAGGCCTCGGCGACCTCTGCCGTCCGATCCTGACTGCCATTTTCGACCACGATCACTTCTGCAATATACGGTTGGGTTTGCAGAAAGGCGTCGATTTTCTCAAAGGCTATCGGCAGACGTTTTTCTTCGTTGTGCGCCGGTATCACGATGGAGAGGTGCGGGCGCTCGTGATCGATCAACGGTTTGTTACTCCGTCAAGGCGCGGGTCTGCGCCTCTGTTTACGCAAAACACGCCGATCTAGTGTTGGATCGGCGCAAGAATCGACTCGATGTAAGCGATGGTCACGCGGCGTCCACCTTGAATAGACCGTCGTTTCTTCATCATGCGCGGGATATGGCGTATCCCTGCAAACATGCCCCGCAGCCGCGCCCGCGCTGCTTCGCCACGCCAGGCGCGTAACGCTTCCCAGACGATGCCAGCTTGCGCGCGGATGATGGCGATGCCGTGTTTGCGCCAGAGTTCCGCCGGGTAATTCTTGACGATGACGTAGATCGTGTTGCGCCCGGTGTAATAACTGGCGGTGACGCCGCCGCCGCTGGCCGATAGATGATGGTACACGATGGCGCGGGGTGTGTAAAGGCAGCGCCACCCGGCGAACTGCGCGCGCCAGCTCAAATCGACATCCTCGCATGAGAAGAAGAAATCGTCGTCCAGCAGTCCGATCTCATCGAGCAGCGCGCGGCGATAACTCGACGCCCCGGCGCAGGCGCTGAAAACGTAATCTTCCTGCTCGAACTGGCCTTCGTCTTTTTGCCATACGCCCCGGTTGCCCGGCAGACCATCAAGTGTGTAAAAGTCGCCCGCGGCATGGATATGATCGCGCTTGTCGAACAGCAGCATCTTGCTGGCGATGCTGCCTGCTTCGTTGTGCCTGGCGAACGCATCGACCACTGCCGCTGCCCAGCCCGGATCGGCCTCAGTGTCGTTGTTGAGCAGGGCGATGTATTCACCTCGTGCAGCGCGGATGCCGGCGTTGCAGCCGCCGGTAAAGCCGTAGTTGCGGTCGAGTTCGACCAGCCGCACCCACGGATACTGCTCGCGCACGAGTTCTTTCGAGCCGTCGGTCGAGTTGTTGTCGGCAATGATGACTTCGACATGTGGGTACGTCTGCCTGTGCAGCGCCTCCAGGCAGGTCGGCAAGAAGCGCACGGCGTTCCAATGCGGGATGACCACGGACAGCAGCCCGGATTCGAACGGTGTGCCTGCAGTTTGGGTATCGGTGTTGGCTGCTTGACTCATGTGCATCAATTTACAGGATGACTGGTGCTGTTGCCCAGGGCGATCTAGATCGTGGATGCTCTGAGCAGTGCTCGTTGCTTAGGCGCGTTTTCCAGCCTGCCGCTCCTCGTCGCGATGTTCGAGCAGCAGACCGATGTCCTCTGTCAACCTGTTGTCTGTGTACCGCCTGCGCTCGTCCAGCTTCCGCTCCAGATAGGCGAGTTCATCCTCGTCCAGGTCATCCACCAGTCGGTTGATCAGCGAGTACATATCAAGATCGCTAAAGCTGCGCTTGTCCTTGGCAGGTGCGGTTTGCTGTCGCGCCACCATATTGATCAGCATCGCGCCCCCGGCGATCACGATCCCGATTGCGAGCAGCCCCGGCAGCAGCAGCGGCGTTGACGTGCCGCCGAAGAGCATGATGAATGCCACATAAACCGCGGCGACCAGGCCAATCGTGATCAGAAGCGAAGCGCGCAGGCGCGTCCGTGGATCGGTGGGAGGCGGAACATTCACGGTCAATACTCCCGGTGAAACAACTATTTCTATCTCCCTATACGCACCTTGTATCCCTTCCGGTGCAAATCGGGCATTATCTCTTCGCAAGGAGATCTTCTGTGTCCAGAAAGGCATCGACCGCTGCCTGCCACGTCCGCAGGTGGATGCCGAGCGCACGTCCGGCGGTGTTCGCCAGCGGCGAATACGGCGGCGGTGTTGACGCGCGCTGCCATTCGGCGCTGGCGATCGGCGTGATGGGCGTATCCGTGTAGCCCGCCCGGTCGAGGATGTAGCGCGCGAACACATAGCGCGAACAGATCCCCTCATTGACGAAATGATAGAGTCCGTAACGCTCGGTCGCGATCAACTGCGTAATCGCCGCCGCCAGATCGTTGGTGTAGGTCGGGTTGGCGACCTCATCGACGACGACGCGGATTGTTTTGCCTGCCTGCGCTGCATTCAGAATCGCCTGGATGAAGTTCTTGCCGCCATGCGCGAACAACCACGCGGTGCGTACGATGTAATGACGCGCTGCGTGGCGCATGACGACCTGCTCGCCGACCCACTTGCTGTAGCCGTAGGGGTTCGCTGGAGAAGTGGGATCATATTCTCGGTACGCATGAGGCCGCTTGCCGTCGAAGACCTCGTTGCTGCTGACGTAGAGCATGGCCGCGCCGGCTACCGCCGCGCCGAGCGCCACATGCTGCGTGCCGTAACCATTCATGAGCAGCGCCTTGTCCGGCTCGCGCGCGCAGCCATCCACGTCTGTCCAGGCGGCGGCATGGATGACCAGTTCAGGCGCAGCATCCACGATAAAACCCCGCGTCACCTGGAAATCGGTGATGTCGAAATCGGCCAGATCGACGCCGATCACATCGTGGTTTTCCTGCAATCTTGCCACTAACAGGCTGCCCAGGCGGCCCGCCGCCCCGGTGATGAGGATGCGCATTCGGTTTACCGTCCGTAGGATGAGGCCGCGGTATTCGGAGCTTCGGGCTGAGCGCGCTGCTCAAAGCCGACCCAGACCGGGCTGAAAAAGCGATTGTTCAATTCGATGACTTCGGCGATATCGGTGATGACTTCGACGACTTCGCGCCCGTGCGCCGCCTTGCGCCAGCCGATGTCCGTCAGATTGGCCGAGCCTTTGAACGCGATCAGGCCGTCGATGACGATGATCTTCTGGTGTGGGAACCACTGGCTCTCCTGCCCAAAGAGCCGCGTTTGCAGCCGGGGCGCATCGCCGGCGTAGGTCGTGAGTTCGCGGAAGACTTCGTCGCGCTTGATGCCGCTGATGACACCGCGCACGTCGATGTACTGCGCCGCCATTTTGAGCGCGCCGACGAACCAGGCGCTGATGCCGAAGGTCGTGAAGTGGACACAGTGCTGTGCGCTGCCGATGGCTTCCAGCAGGGCGCGCATCGGTGTGTAATCCGGCAGCTGCCCGGTCAAGCCTGCGCGCGTCCGCCGTGCGATCTCCGCCAGCCGCTGGCCGTGCGCCATCACATCCTCGTAAGCCAGCGCTAGCCCGCGCGCTGACAGGTAGTCGCCCACGGATGGGAATTCGTCGGTCGGCACGTAGGCAACATCGCAAACCGGGCAGCGATAGGCAAAGTTCGCCGGGACGTCCGTCAGCAGCGCGAAGCAGCGCTCACACACATAGTGCGGTGGGTTGAAGTGGAGCAGCGAGTCGAGATCGAATCCGGATGGCATAGGCAAAGCGAACATTTGGACGATTAGCGCGCTAAGTGTGCCAGATGCGCCCGTGCAACGCAAATCCGCGTCACTGCGCCGCCCAGTGATCGAAGAGCGTCTGCAAGTCCTCCTGCCAGCGCGCTTCGAGATCGCCGGTCGATAAGTCCTGCTTGGCCGCCATGCCGAAATAACCGCCGCTTGGCATCCCTGTCGCTTTGCTGACCACCAGCGCGCATAGTTGGCCGTGCCCGGCGCGCTCTTCTTCATCGCAGACCGCTTGCAGCAGCCGCGTGAAGACGAACGAATGCGGATGCAACGTCACCGTCGTCAGCCGGCCTGCCAGTTCGCCATAGGTGATCGTCTGGCGGGTGCGCGCCTGTTCGATCAGGATCGCACGCATCTCGTCTTTGATGGCGCTGCGCTCCGCCTCGGTCACTTTGACTCGTGCTCGACCAAATGACATCGTATCAACCCTCATGCTTCATATAAAATCACTCTACTCTCTACAAGACTGATGCGCAGAAATCAATCAGGTGAGATCACGAGTTCTCCATCCGTTCCGTTCTAATAAGAATCGTGTCTTGTGGTACTCGTCCAGTGTGGCAAATTCGAAACGAATGGGCGGTTCAGTGTAAAACTCAATGTACGGAGTCGTTCCCATAGGCTCCCCTAGAATATTCCTGTCAGCTACCACTTTCCACTTTTTATGTTTCTGAATGCTCTCCTCCAATTGTTCTGCGCTATACCGATTAATCTCTTGGAAGTATCTTAGGTTGTTGGGTTCCATGAACTCTGCGAGCGCCCTTTCATGACATGCAGAAAAGTCGATGAACTTCTCATCGCCGTTTTCATCCAGATAGGTTAGTCCTTCCGAAGTTACCGTTTGAATTTGCTTCCCATCCACTGGTACGCATCCTCACATCTTGCGCCTGGTACATTCATGACCTGATTGAACCCATTCTCGGTCACAAACCAGACGGTTGCCTACTTGGGGGAAGAGTCTTATTCGCCAAATGACTATGCCTATTTTGACGGGCAGCTTTAGCGCATGACCAGCATGAGTGTCACATCGTCGATCTGAATGGCGCTCAGCCGGTACAGGCCGCCGCTCGTCTGGACGATCAGTTCTTGCAGGGCGTTGTTCGCTGCCTGCTCATATTCTGCGATCTGGCTGCTCAGATTGCCCGGTGCTGCGGCGTAAAGCGTGCCGCCGATGTCAACACCGGCGAATTCGACCTGCCGCCCGCTCGCATCCACGCGCATGACCGCGCCGACACGCTGTGACACGCTACCCAGTTCCGGCACGGACACATCGGCATAGACAATCACACCGCTAGGGCGCAGATCGATGCTCACGTTCTGGAAGCGCGGATCGCCATTCTGGCACAGCGGCGTGTACTGCGCGCACAGTGTCACCATATTTTGCTCGTTGACAGTGACGGTCGCCGCAGGAATGCCGTTCTCATCCGTTCCGCTTACGACCTGGACGTACTGCGGCTGTACGTCCACCGTGCTCTGCCCATATTCGGGCAGCGTGACCGTGACCTGAGTCTCCAGCACGCCGTTATTGATCTGCACCGGCGCGGGCGCAGCGACGTTCGCAAATACTGCCTCAGTCCGCCCGGCTTCGCGCAGCCCAGCGGCGCTGGCCGCGATCCCGGTCAGCCGTGGCAAGATCAGCAGGGCGCTCAGACCACAGATCAGCAGAGTGCCGAAACCGACGACTGCGCACGTGATGATCGGCGAATTTGGCGACCGGCGGCGCACTGGCTTGTAGCGTTGTATCCGTATCGAGGACATGGCTGTTAGCTCTCGGAACCGCCGTCCGCTGCTGCCAGCCGGGCCATATACTGACGCTTGTAGTAGTCCAGGTATTCGCCAGTCTTGATCTTGCGCCACCACCACTCGTTATCGCGATACCAATCGATCGTTAGCGCCAGCCCGTGCTCGAAATCATACTCGCGCTGCCAGCCGAGCGCCCGCAGCTTGTCGGCGCGCATGGCATAGCGCCGGTCGTGGCCCTCACGGTCGGGCACGTGCTTGATCAGAGTCGTCGGCTTGCCGAGCCGTTCGAGCAGCATGTGCGTTACGTCGATGTTGTGACGCAGGTCTTCGCCAGCGATGTTGTAGGCCTCACCGGGGACGCCTCTATGCAGCGCGGTATCGATCCCCGTCACGTGATCGTGAACGAACAGCCAATCGCGCACCTGTCTGCCATCGCCATAGATCGGCAGCGGGCGGTCGTCTATCGCTTCGGTGATGAAGAGTGGCAGCACCTTTTCCGGGTATTGATACGGCCCGTAGGTGTTGCTGCCGCGCGTGACGACGGTGTTCATGCCGTGCGTAACGTGATAGGCGCGCACCATCAGTTCGCCGCCCGCCTTGCTTGCCGCGTATGGGCTGTTCGGCTCGAAAGCATCGCCTTCGACCGAGAAGCCTTCAGGGATGTCGCCGTAAACCTCGTCGGTCGATACGTGCAAGAAGCGCTCGACGCCATGATTCTTGCCTTCATCGAGCAAGATGTACACACCGACGACATCGGTATGCACGAAGGCATCCGCCGCCAGGATGCTCCGGTCGACGTGGCTCTCCGCCGCGAAATTGACGATGGTGTCGATTTCGTGCGTCTCAAGCACGCGCCGCACGATCTCACGGTCAGCGATGTCACCGCGCTCGAAGCGGTAGTTCGGCTCATCGCCCACCGGCAGCAGATTATCCAGGTTCCCGGCATAGGTCAGCTTGTCGAAACAAACGACGTGATATTCCGGGTAGCGCTCGACCAGATAGCGCACGAACTCGCTGCCGATGAAGCCCGCGCCCCCCGTCACGAGGATATTTTTCATGCCTTGGTCTCCTCGGCTTTAGAGGCTTCGGTCTCTCCCGGCTTAGCACTGGTTGTGGCGACACTCGGCACAAAGCGCTCAATCGCCTCGGCGACGCCATCCTCGTCATTGCTGGCAACGACGTGATCAGCCGCCGCTTTCACCTTTTCGTGCGCGTTCCCAACCGCGACCCCGATCCCGGCGATCTCCAGCATCTCCATGTCGTTTTCGGCATCGCCAAGCGCCAGCACCTGCTCTGATGGAATCTGGAGTTCCTTCAGCAGGGCTTTCAATGCGCTGCCTTTGCCACCTTTGGGCGGCAGTATCTCCAGCATATTTGGCACGCCCGCTTGCATCAGTCGCACGCTGCTGCCGAGCTGTGTGTTGAGCTGCCAGCGCAGCGCCACGATGGCCCGCGGTTCGCCGATGGCCGTTAGCTTGTGGATCGGCGTCGTCCACAGAAGATTCTGGAGCGGTCCCGTGGATTCGGGCACCGGATCGTGATAGCGAACCGTGTACGCTTCCACCTCCGCATTCATGGCGCGGGTGAGGAGGCGGTTGCCACTGTACGCCACCACCGAATAGCCGCGCTCGTCGGCATACGTGATCACCTGGCGCGCGACTTCCGGGTCGAGAGTTTGCTGGCTCAGCGTCTTGCCCTCAGCATTGACAGTCAAGAGTCCCTGCAAATAGAGTCCATAGACCGGTACGCCAAGCTGCTCCAGGATCGACGTGCACGATGCCGGTGACTTGCCGGTTGCCAGGACAAGATGGATACCCTGGGCGGCGGCGGCTTTGAGGGCGGCGGTGTTGCGCTCGCTCAGACCATGCTCGCTGTTCAAGAGCGTTCCATCGACATCGGTGACGATGAGCTTGATCGGGGTCGGGTTTTCGCTGCTCACAATGACAATCGCTCCTTCAAACTAACCAGACGCTGCTATGATCGGCCAGGTTCATAGTGATGGTGCTCGGCTTGCGCTGCTTGCGCTTGATCGACGCATTGCGACCGATCAGGCTGTTACCGAGCCGCGCGCCCAGATCCCGGATGTCGGCGTGTTCCAGCACGATACAGCGCTCAATCTCGCAATTTAAGACCTGGACGTGATGGTAAATGCTTGTGTATGGCCCGACATAGGCATTCTCGATCACGGTGTGTTCGCCGATGATGGTTGGCCCATGCACGATGCTGTTAATGATGCGCGCGCCCGCTTCGACGGTCACGCGCCGGTCAACTTCGGAGTCTTCGATCACTGCCGTTGGGTCGATATGCGGCTTGAGTTCATCCAGCACACACGCATTGGCTTCGAGCATATCCGTGGGCTTGCCGGTATCGATCCACCAGCCCTCGTGAACGTGGGGCATGACGGTGTAGCCCTGGTCGATCAGCCACTGAATCGCGTCGGTGATCTCCAGTTCGTTGCGCCACGAGGGTTTGATCGCGTGTACCGCCTTCAGGATATTGGCGTCGAACATGTAGATGCCAACGAGTGCCAGATTGCTCGGCGGGTCTTTGGGCTTTTCGATCAGACGCTCGATCTTGCCGTCATCGCGCAGTTTGGCGACACCAAAGGCGGATGGGTTGGCGACTTCCTTGAGCACGATCTGGCTGTTCCAGCCGCTGTTCGCGAAATCCGCGATCAGTTTGCTGATGCCGCCCTCGATGACATTGTCGCCCAGGAACATGACAAATCGCTCATCGCCCAGGAAATCTGCGGCGATTTTCACAGCGTGCGCGAGGCCATCAGGGCTGGGCTGCTCGATATACGTGATTCGAACGCCCCAGCGCGATCCATCGCCGACCGCCTCGCGGATTTCTGGCCCCGTTTGTCCGATGACGATGCCTATCTCTACAATACCCGCGGCGCGGATCGATTCAATCACCCGAATTAGCACCGGCTTATTGGCGACCGGGATCAACTGCTTGGCGCGCGTATAGGTCAGCGGGTAAAGCCGCGTGCCCTTACCGCCGCTCAGAATCAACCCTTTCAAATACGTCTCTCCTGTTCATTCATGAGCCGGGTTCTTTCTGTGTTACCAGACTCGTATGATTCAAAGGGTGACACACTCAGCCGAATAAGCGTGAGACGATGCCCAATACGGTCACAATCAAACCGATGATCAGCAGCGCCCAGAGCCATCTGTTTCCCCCCATGATTGGCGGACTGGCGCGTTTCGAAGGGGTGGTCTGCTTGAGTGACCGCCATTGTGCTTCTGCATCGGGGTCAGGCGGCAGTACTTCGCGTGGCATCGCTCATCCTGGGTGACGGAAAAAATGTCCATCTACTTGGGTAAAGTCTGTTTTCGCAGCCAGGCGAATAACTTCGGGTCCTCGTAAACGGTCGTAGTTAGCTCGTGACCAGCACCGGACACGTAACTCGCTTCCGGAGTGCCACCGCAGGCACGCAGAGTCTGTATCATGATGATCGTCTGCTCAGCGGGCACGACTGTGTCCGCGCTGCCATGAAAAGCCCAGATCGGCGTATTCTTGAGCGAGCAAACCTGTTCCGGCTGATGCAGTGCCGGAGCGCTCACGGGTACGACTGCGGCGAAGCGTTCTGGATGCGCCGCAGCCAGCATCCACGCGCCATAGCCACCCATGCTGCACCCCGTCAAATAGATACGTTTCTCGTCAGCCAGATAGTGCATGATGACATGATCGAGTAGCGCCAGCACCAGGCGCTCATCGTGAATCCACCATTCCCCTTCGGGACATTGAGGCGCAAGCATCATGAACGGAAAATCCGGATTATTCATGACGATTTTGGGCAGTCCATGCTGCTTCAAGAGTTCCGGATCACTGCCGCGATCACTTGCGCCGTGCAAGAACAGGATCAGCGGTTGTTTGCGGCGAGTATCGTCACCGTTGCCGGGTGAATACAGCAAATAGCCGATCCGGGCACCGCCGTAAGCATATTGGTGGCTGTTCAGACTCATTCCTAATTTCCTATCGCGTTGCGCGGCGCATTGGTGAGAACAACACCCAAAAGACGAGCGTGAACACGTTCCAGCGCCTGCTGCGCGCGCTGGATGTGATCGCGGCGTGTGTTGCCAGCCCGCGCGACCATCAGTACGCCATCGAGCTTGATCCCTAGCAGTGAGGCATCGGTGTATGCCAGAACAGGCGGGCTATCGAACAGCACAAAATTCGCGCGCGCCTTCAGCAGGCCGATGACCTCATTGATGCGCTGGCTGCTCAAGACATCCGCCGGGATGTCCGGGCCGGGGCCGCTAGTCAGGATTGAGAGATGCGGTACCTCTGTCGTCTGCAAGGGTGGTGAGGCGAGCGCTGCATCTTGGCTCATCATCGTCGTCAGACCACGGTCATTTGGCAGCCCCCACAATTCGTGCTGCACCGGCTGCCGCAGGTTGCTATCGACCAGAATCGTATTGTTGCCTGCCTGCGCAAATGTGACGGCGAGATTCGCCAGCGTCAGGCTCTTGTCCTGCATCTCCGTGGGTGCGGTCACAAGCAGCGTGCTGACAGGCCGCTCAACGTTCGCGAACATCAAGTTGGTACGCAGCGTTCGGTACGCCTCCGCGGTTGCCGAACGCGGATCTGTCAGCGTGATCAAGTTCACTTTTGCCACAGTCGCTCCTATCGATCTAAGTCGGGGATACTTGCCAGCACAGGCAGAGACAATGCCCTCTCAACGTCTTCGCGACGGCGAACGATGGCACTTTCGAGGTATTCCAGGATAAAAATGATGACCATGCCCAGCAGCGCCCCCAGAACAGCGCCCGCCAGTGTATTGAGAACCGTTCGCGGCCTATCCAGCCCTACGCGAGGCACATCGACCATCTGTGCATCGATCCGATCCTCAATCTTGTTCTTCTGGTTTTCCTGGAAGCGGAACTGGACAAGCTGATTGCCATATTCCTGCGCGACCTGGTACGCCATTTGCTCATCCGGCAGCTCGACTTCGATGCGGATCGAGAAGCGGAGTGCATCCGGGTTGACCACCACGTCACCGTTCAGGTCGCCCGGGGTCATGTCGAGCTGAAGCGCGTCAATCACCCGCGCGGCAGTGGTGTCGCTGTCAAGATAAAGCGCGTAGTTGTTCACAAGACGTGATGCTGACTCGGTCAGGCTGAGATCCGCGCGTGCCGGTTGGACAAGCACAGTCTGTGTCGCCCTGTAAATTGGGGTCTGCACGCGGCTGAGTAAATAGGCGCTTACAGCGGTGATCAATGCCAGTAACAGGATGATCCATCCGCGCCGTACGATTATTTGTCCGTAATCGATTAGATTCATTCCGCAGTCCTAATCTTGAGACGTGACACCGCATTTTACCGCATCCTCTGTGCTGGCGTAGGCTTGAGTTTGTGCGAACGTTGTTGGGTAGGGTAATCGGCGGGTACCCACGCTTACATTCAGTGGCTGGCTTCATTTGAGACAAGACACAAAGTATATTCTCGCATCTTGCAACATAACCGCGCTCATGATATGCTGATTTTCACAACCTACAACAGTGCTTTTTCCAGCACTCATCAAGAGCGGTGGAGGGATCGGCCCTTTGAAACCGCGGCAACCCCCGGAGCCCCGGGAAGGTGCTAAGTCCGCCAGAACCTGATGGTTCTGAGAGATGAGGAGTGGCTTTCAGACCAGAAAACGCCTCTCATCTCAAGAGAGGCGTTTTGTATTATCTGAGGAGGATCTTATGATCGAAACACAAACGCGCAAAGCGAATACCACCTTCATGACCTCGCCGAGCTACTTCTTTACCTCGGAATCGGTCTCGGAGGGACACCCGGATAAGATGTGCGATCAAATCTCGGATGCTGTCCTGGATGCGATCATCGCCCACGATCCTAATGCGCGTGTCGCCTGTGAAGTGGCGACAACGACCGGACTCGTCGTTGTGATCGGCGAAATCACGACCAGCACCTACGTCGATATTGAGAAGCTCGTGCGCGATACTGTACGCGACATTGGCTATACGCGGGGCAAGTATGGCTTCGATGCCGATACCTGCGGTGTGATCGTCTCGCTCAAAGAGCAGTCGGCAGATATTGCCATGGGTGTTGATCATGCGTTGGAGTCGCGCGAAGGCGGTATGTCCGACGCGCAGATCGAAGCCATTGGCGCGGGCGATCAAGGCATGATGATCGGGTTCGCCTGCGATGAAACGCCGGAATTGATGCCCCTTACCATCTCCCTGGCGCACAAACTGACACATCGCCTGGCACAGGCGCGCAAGAGTGGTGAAATCACCTGGCTGCGCCCGGATGCCAAGAGCCAGGTGACGGTCGAATATGCGTTTGGTAAGCCGAAACGTATCGACACGATTGTCATCTCGACTCAGCACGCGCCAGAGGTCAGCCAGGAAGAAATCCGCGCGACCGTCATTGAGGGGATCATCAACCGCGTTGTGCCGGCAGCGATGATCGACAGCAAGACGCGCGTCTTTGTCAATCCCACCGGACGCTTTGTCACCGGTGGCCCGCTCGGCGATGCCGGTCTGACCGGACGTAAGATCATCGTTGATACCTATGGCGGCGTGGCACGGCATGGCGGCGGCGCTTTCAGCGGCAAAGACCCGACGAAAGTGGATCGCAGCGCGGCCTATATGGCGCGTTACATTGCCAAAAACATTGTGGCAGCCGGGCTTGCCACACGCTTCGAGGTGCAGGTCTCCTATGCTATCGGTGTGGCACAGCCCACCTCGCTCGCCGTCGAAACATTTGGCACAGGCGTCATTCCTGACGAGCAAATCGAGCAGCTAATCCGGGCAAATTTCGACATGCGTCCCGCGGCGATCATTCGCGATCTCAACCTGCGTCGCCCCATCTACAAGCAGGTGGCGGCCTACGGGCATTTCGGGCGTGAGGATGTCGTCGTCCCCTGGGAACAGACCGATAAAGCCGATCTCCTGCGCAACGCAGCCGGTCTCGCTTAATTGCATAACGGGGTGATCGACCGATCACCTCGTTTCATTTTCTTTATGCCGCCACCAGCCATCTTATGGTGTCGCTGACCGTATTCTCGCTGTATAGTGAGAACGTGTGAGCATTCAACGACCGGGAGAAGCGAACATGCGCGCCCTCAAAGCCATCGGCGGTTCGATCAAGAACTTCATGATCCTCTTTTCGTTTATCGTCAATCTCATCCTGGTTGTCGTCCTCGTGGTGCTGGGGTTGATGCTGTTCGAGATCAAGAATAACATCGCGACACCGCTGGTGTCTGGCCTGCACAGCAGTTTTGTCGGCCTGGATGAAGCGACGATTGACTGGACGATCCCCGTTCGTGCCGATGTGCCGGTCAACCTGGATATTGCGCTTCAGCAGAACACCGTCGTCGTTCTCACCGAGTCGGTGCCGCTCAACGTCAGCGCAAACATCATCTTGCCCGGTGTTGGCAATCTCAATAATGCCAGCGTTGCGCTGACGCTGCCCGCCGGGACCCGTTTACCGGTCGCGCTTGATCTCAATGTGCCAGTGCGGGATACGCTGCCGATTGCGCTCGACGTGCGTGCGGTGATCCCGTTAGACCGCACACAGCTTCATGACCCATTGGCTAATCTTCAGTTGATGTTCGATCCGCTTGCGCGCATACTTGTGAATCTGCCGAATGGTTTTGACGAGGTTCCGGCTTTTGCTGCTGACGTGCTGGATGGTGATGGCGTCAATCTGCTGGCCGACAATACTTATACGGAGCATCCCTGGCCCGGTTTTTCCCAGACTGCTGGTATTGGCTACACGCTGGCCAACGAGTCTGTGCCGCCCGTCAATCTGCCGATCCAGACAGGCATTGTGCCCGTCGGCGGCATTCCAGGGCTAGATCAACAGCTTCGCCCTGAGATCTATGCGCAGGGCGGGCCGCAGGCGGTCAACGCGCAGGCAGCACTCGCGATGGAAGCTCAGTCTGTGCCCGCCGTCGCTTATCAAGGATCGGTACCTCCCGCCGAAGGTGCGCTGGCGGGCGCAGTGGAGCAGGATCTGACGTCACAGGAGGCTGTGCAACCACCACCCAACGACATGGGGATCATGCCAACGCCAGCTGCCGGAGGATGATGCAGCGCAACCCATTGGCTTGCGCTGCGTATAATCCACTGTGACGATCTTGTACCACTGAGGGAGCTAAATACATGGCGCAAACGAGTCGCCCGGTGATTCGAACTCGCGATCTCACGAAAGACCTGCCTCTGGGTAAAACGGTGGTTCATGCGCTGCGCGGGGTCAATCTTGAGATTCAACCCGGCGAAATGGTGGGCATCGTCGGCCCGTCCGGCAGCGGCAAGAGCACACTTCTTGGCCTCATCGGCGGGCTGGATAAGCCGACGCGCGGGTCGATTGAGATTGACGGCGTTGACATCAGCAAATTGAGCGAAGATAAACTGACCGAGATCCGTAACGAGAAGATCGGCTTTATCTTCCAGTTCTTCAATCTGATTCCTACGCTCACAGCCCAGGAGAATGTGGCGCTGCCGATTCAGTTTGCCCGCAAAGCCAGGTTTTCCAGCGACAAACGCGCAAAAGAACTCCTGACCATGCTCGGCATGGCAGATCGGCTCAATCACCGGCCAACCGAGTTATCCGGTGGGCAGCAGCAGCGTGTGGCTATCGCGCGCGCGCTGGCAAATAACCCGCCGCTCTTGCTTGCAGACGAACCAACGGGTAATCTCGACAGTGAGTCTGGCGAAGTTGTGCTGGATGCTCTGGAGAAGGTGCGCACTGAAACTGGCACGACCGTTGTCATCGTCACGCACGATCCGGATCTGGCGAAACGCACTGACCGGATCATTACGCTGGTCGATGGGCGGATCGTCCCTGACTCTCTGGCGGATAGAAATGCTGTGAAGCGCTGATCAGTCCCAATTGAGGAGGCTTGTGTGTCCGATTATGAAGCTTATTCGGTGGAAGTTGCCGGGGTGCGCCGTGATTTGCGGCTGTTTGCTGTCAAGCCCGGCCTGCGCATAGCCATTCTCAATATCCTCGGCGATACCGAATTGGTGCAGGCATCGGCAAAGGCTTTGAACGAAAAGCTCAAAGCCTATCGCGCCGAACTAATCGTCGCGCCGGAAGCGAAAGCCATTCCTCTCGCACACGCGTTGTCTGTGGTATCCGGCATCGGTTATGTGATTCTACGCAAGGTCTACAAACCGTACATGGGCTTCGCGCTCAAGTCCGAGACGCTCAGCATCACCACAGGTGAGCCACAGACGCTTTACCTGGACGAAAAAGATCGCGCCCAGGTGAAGGGTAAACGCGTGATCTTACTCGACGACGTGATCTCGACCGGCAGCACATTGCAGGGACTGCGCTTGATTATGGACAAAGCCGGTGCGGATGTGGTTGCTGAGGCGGCCATTTTTACCGAGGGTGACCGGGCACAGTGGGAGAATATTATCGCATTGGGGCATTTGCCGGTGTTTATCGACAAAGACTGATTGCCTGTCATCTATCCTTTTCGATGACCAGCACGTGCGCCAGTCCCCACGTATCCAGGAAGGATCCTTCCATGGCCTGGAGGGTTGATCTCAGGGCGCGCCCGGCTGTGCCAAAACGTGCCACAATGTTGTCGTAACCGCCGTAGACGCGATGATGCGTGATCACACTCACCGACGTCTGCTCGAACAGACGCCGCAGTCCTTGCGCGGTGTAGGCGCGCACGTGTGGCGCAAGGCGATTACGCAGTGAGTCCGGCAGATAATTGATCAGCGGCGTGTTGCCGAAGTGATAGTGCCCGCGCCAGTAATGCCCATGCGTTTCGAACGGATACCAGCGATTGGGGACAAGGACAAATGCACGCCCCCCTGGCTTGAGCACACGCACGATCTCTTGCGCCGAACGCTGGTCGTCTGCGACGTGTTCCAGCACATCCTGTGTGATAACGGTGTCAAAACTGTTCGAGCGGTAAGGGAGCATCTCCGCTGCCGCCACCAGTGCATGAGGCGTTGCTGTCCTGGCTTCCTGAACGCGCTCGGCTTCGATGTCGAAGGCCTCAACGTGTGGCGTATAACGCTGCCGAATCTGCGCTGAATACATGCCGACGCCGCAACCATGTTCGAGGACAACCGCATTTTCTAACGTGACCCAGCGCGCGATCATTAGCAGACGGCGCTCCTGACCTGCGCGCCAGACGAGGCTGGGGACGCCGCGCAGCGCCGCGAGAGCGTCATGTGTCATTGGCGGATGAAGCTCCCGTTGCTCTGGCTACGGAACGCCGTACCCGATCCCTGTATATTGCCGAGCTTCAGCCTTTCCAGTGGGATCTCAATGATCGTGTCATCATTGAGTTTGAGCTTGGGTCTGGATTCCGCGAAGAGCGGTGCGATCAAGGTGATGGTCGTGCCTGATCCGGGCGTGCTAGCGATCTGCAGCGATCCATTAAGCATGGCTGCCCGCTCGTGCATATTTACCATGCCCAGGCTGCCGCGATTTTCATAGTTTTGTGAAACCTTGCCCGTATCAAACCCAGCGCCATTATCCGAGATTGTCACTTTGAGATCGCTGCCCTGTTTGACAATATCGACCGAGATCAAGGATGCCTGTGCATGTTTGCGCGCGTTGTTGAGACCTTCTTCAACCAGATAAAAGATGATGCCCTGTTTGCTCGAGTCCAGGAGTTGTTCAACACCCGGTTGCATGTAGACTGAGACTTTCTGGCCGTGTGTCTCGCGCATCTTTTCCGCGAGTTGATTCAGGGCTGCCGTGAGTCCCTGGCTTTCGAGCACCAGAGGCCGCAGCGTGAACAGCATATGACGCATCTCGCGTGTCGTCGTGCGCGCGATTTCCTCCATCTTGCTCAGTTCTTCCGGCACGCGCTCCGGTGTACGCTCCAGCATCTTGTGCATGATGCTCGCCATCATCGCAATCGCGGAGATTTTTTGCGTCGGGCCGTCGTGGAGCTGGCGCGCCAGTTGTTTGCGCTCATCATCTGCGACGCGGGCGATCCGGTTCTTTTCTTCAAGCAGCGATTGGTAGAGCACGTAGTTTTGCAACGCGATTGTTGCCTGGACGCCGATAGCGGCCAGTAATTCAATATGCTCGTTAGTGAATGCGTAGGAAATGTCTGCGCCGTAGAGCAGCACGCCGAAATTGTCGTAACCTGCGCGCAGTGGCACACATAGTGTTGAGCGCGCCGACTGAAAGCCGACGAAACGCTGTAGCTCCGGGTCTTTTCGCGCATGTCCGCCGATGATGGGGACCCCTTCTGCCAGCGCTTCGCCGATGATGCCACTCGTGCCGGGGGCGATGACATTCATATCGCCCCGCGTCATCCGGCGGGCAGCCACCACGCATAGTCCTGGGTCTTCGGCCTGGAACAGCAGCACCCCAGCGACCAGTGCCCGCCGCGTATGCCCGCTCAAGCCTAGCTGACCGGCATCCAGTGCGGCATTCAGGATGCGCTCGAAGCTCAGCGTTTCCCGAAATGTCGTCGTCATTTCGTAGATGGCGCGTGTGCGTTCGTGGATGTCGACGATCTGCGCCGAGCGCGCCGCTTCCAGCGCTTTGAACGTGCGTTTTTGATGCCAGATCATCTTTTCCAGAAGATAGGCACTGATGACCACGACAATGCCCACAAGCGCAATCTCCAGGAGGGGCAAACGCGCCGGGCCGAAGACGTAATCTGTGACATCGATCTGCCTACCTACATTGAGCAGGCCTGCCGCTGCCAGGATGAGCGAGCCGAGCGCATGGAACAGACTGTAAGTTGCGTTGGCTTGCAGCAGCGATACCAGGATCATGATCGCAGCAAGTCCCGTCACGATCAGGGGGAATTCTGTGCTGACCCAGGCGAGCGCGCCCAGAATCACCCAGTCCGTGATCAGTGTCACGGCAGTCGATGCGCTCTTAAAGGGCAGAAGCAGCGTTAGTGCCAGCAGGCAATTGGCCGCTGCAGCGACCAGCAGTGCATTATTGAGATCAGCTGGCAGATTGGTAATGTTGCGCGCTGTCATTAACAGTAAGACGAAGCCGCCAATGATTACCCAGCGAATTCCAAACACATACCAATCGCGCCAGGTAGGTGCGGACGGGATTTGACCCATGTCGTCGGTATCCCCGCTTGTCGGAAAACTGTGTTGCTGTGTGAAAATTACCACGCGCGCCGTACTTGGGCAATATCAGGTTCTAACAATGGGTGCACTGACTGATGGCCGCATATTGCTCATGGGGCAGACAATGATAGAATCAGGACAGTCTGCGAACGATTGTTTTTAAGGATAGGCGACCGTGATGCCTGAACGAGAGCCACGCCCCGATATCTGTGATTACGAAGGCTCCGACTATCGCATCCGCTTCTGGGATGGCAAAGGGCGCGATTACGAGGATCGAGTCGAACGTGTGGCACTGCATCGCCTGTTACCCAAGCAAGGACGGCGGCTGCTCGAAATTGGCGCAGGTTTTGGCCGCTTGACCCAGGAGTACGATGCTTACGATCAGGTGATCCTGCTCGATTACTCGCTGTCGCAGCTTCAATATGCGCAGGAGCAGCTTGGCAGCGGCGGGCGCTATCTCTACGTAGCTGCTGATGCCTACCGGTTGCCGTTCCGCGCCGGTGTGTTCGACGGCGCGACCATGATTCGCGTCATCCACCACATCTCAGATGTGCCAGCGGTGCTGGCGCAGGTGCGTCGGGTGCTGGTGCGCGATGGTATTTTCATTCTGGAGCACGCCAATAAGCGCAATCTGAAGTCCATACTGCGCTACGCGCTCAAGCGCCAGACGTGGAATCCGAACGATCTTGAGCCGGTCGAGTTTGTCGAACTTAACTTCGACTTCCACCCCGAATACATCCGCCGCTCGATGACCGGCGCGGGTTTTTCCCTGCAACGGCAGCTTCCGGTCTCGCTCTTTCGCCTGGATGCGCTCAAACGCAGCTTGCCGCTGGATCTGCTGGTGGGCATTGATGGTCTGGTCCAGTTGAGCGGCTTGCTCTACGCGCCGAGCATCTTCATCCGCGCGAAAGCGGTCGGTAGCAGCCCGGACAACCTAGGACACGGCTCGATTTTTGCCTGTCCGGAGTGTGGCGGCGATCTCGTCCACGAGGACGAGAGCATCTTCTGCCCGCGCGACAATCAGCGCTGGGTCATCCGCGACGGCATTTACGACTTCAAGGCAGCTATCGAAGTCTGACGCGACTGTGCTTACAACTCTTCGAGGTGCGCCTGCGTCCACGCGGCATAGGCGCTGCGTAGCGCTGCCGTCATCGGTCCCGGCACGCCACCGTCAATCACCTGTGCATCGATCTGGATAATCGGGATGATGCCCCGGCTGCTGCTGGTGATGAAGGCTTCGCTCACCTGGGGCAGATCGCGCAGGTGGATCGCCTCTTTACGCAGCGGCAGAATCTCCGGCGCGACCGCGAACACGATCTGCTGGGCGATCCCTGGCAGCACACCCGTGCCCGCCGTCCGCAGCTCGCCGCCGAGGATGGCATAGAAGTTGCTGCTGACTCCTTCCAGGATGAAGCCTTCGCCATCCAGCAGCAGGGCTGTGTAGACACCTTCCGGCAGCGAGCTCTCGATCTTGCCGCGGTCGTGCAGCCAGTCAGTCGTCTTGGCGTCCGGGTGAGGGCGGGCGCTGTTCGGCACGGTGATGACGCGGATGCCGGTTTTGATAATGGTCTCGCTCGGCGGTTTGTATGGCTCGATAGTCAGGATCAGCCGCTCCGGCGTGTCCCTCCCGGCGGTCACACGGAAGCGCACGTCGCCAAAATCCGTGTCGAGGATCATCGAGCGCAGGGCGGCGCGCAGTCGCGTCCGGTCAAGGTGGAGCGGGATGCCTTCGCGCTTCGCCGAGTCTTCCATCCGGTCGAGATGGGCATCCAGCTTGAGTACCTGCGTGCGGGCGAAAGTATTGGCGACGGTGTAGACGCCGTCGTGCGGCTCGTAGCGTGTGGCATCCGCCAGCGAATCGGCGCTGTAGGACGCAGGTTCCAGGCCGTCAGGCGTGAGGATTTTGATCAGTGTGGGCATCATGTCGATCCTGATTATTCCGTGGCTTTCCAGATCAGTTTGGCAATCTCGTAGGCGGCATTTGGGCGGCCAGTACGTTTGCTCTGTGCCGCCGTTTTACGCAGCCCGGCCTGGTCATGCTGCAGCCAGTGAAACAGCGTCTCCAGCAGCGTGATCAGCTCATGCGCCAGCACGCCCGCGCCCTGCTCGACGACGTAATCGGCATTGCCGGTCTCCTGGCCTTCGATCACGTCGAACAGCAGGATCGGCAGCCCGGCGGCGAGCGCCTCGGATACGATCAGGCCGCCCGCCTTGCACATGATCACATCCGCCGCGCGCATCAGGGCGGGCATGTTGTCGGCGTAGGCATAGACTCGCGCCGGCAGATGCCAGTCCGTGCGTTCAAGTTCCTGATGCAGCTCTTCATCGCCGCCAGCAACAACCACCAGTTGCAGTGGCAGCCCGGAATGATTCAGGATGCGCAGCATGTCGGTCAACTGGCGCGTGCGCTTGCTGCCGACTGCCAGCACAGTCGTCATATCCTGCGCCCAGCCGTTTTCGGCGCGGATGTCTGCCTTGCTGCGCTGTTCGAGCATGAACGCCGGGTTGACCGGGATGCCGACCTGCTTGACCTGCGCTTTGCTCAGCCCAGCGGCGAGCGCCTGGACACGAGCGTCGTCGGTCGGCACGACGCAGTAGGTCGAGACGGGGTGAAACCACATGCGGTGAATGGTTGTGAGATCGGTGATGACGGTGACGACCGGCACACGCTTGTTGAGCAGTGTGAAAGCCGCGTCCAACGGCGCGAGAAACGTTTGCTGAACGACGACGATGACATCCGGCTCGAAACGGCTCAACGTATCCAGGATCGCCCGCAGCAGCATGAGCACGTAGGCGCTCTCGTAGAGCGAGGAGACCATGGGCGTATCGCTGATCTCGTAGTTGATCTGGTAGAGATCGGGCAGTTCGCGCACCCAGTGGTCATATTCCTGCTGGCTGCTGCGGAAGAACGACGGCGTGTGCGGGCTGTCCATCGGGTTGACGATCTCGACGCTGCACGCAGCGCCGTGCTGGTTGAGCAGCGCCGTCTTGATGGCGTTGGCGGCGCTGCGGTGGCCGAAGCCAAGGTCAGCGACAAAGATGAGAATACGTTTGAGGTCAGGCATGTCTTCTCTCAGCGCATGTACGATTCTGCGCTGCTTCCATTATGCCGCGAGATGATGGGAAAAGCCCGAATGGATGATTAGTGACACGCGTCCGAAGCGAGGCAAGGCTGCTGGCAGGGAAATGATCTTGCCCTATTCAAACGAACTTCGTATCAAATACAAAACAAGTGTTCTATCCCAAAAGCAGAACTTGTGTGCTACGCTTGTTGAGATTACAGTTTTCTAACAGAGCATGTTTCTAGGAACCCCAATGAAGGCCATCCAGACCGATAATCTAGACCATGTTCTCGCGGCCATCCGCGAGCGTTGGGGACAGCGAAGTGTGGTGCGTGCCAGCGACTACGTCGCCCGGTCGTATCTGCCCACGGGCTACAGTGCTCTCGACCAGCTGCTATCCGGCGGCATCCCACGCGGCAGGATGACAGAATTCCTGGGGCGACCCACGTCCGGGAAAACGACGCTGGCATTTTCGGCGCTAGCAGCCGCTCAGAGAGACGGTGTAATTGTCGTCTATTTGGATGTCGATAATCACTCAGATCCGGATTATCTCACTCATCTAGGCGTCTCACACGACGACATGCTGTTGGTTCGCTCACCGCTTGATGCCTCTCTGGCGCTCATGCGTGACGTGATCGGCAGCCGCATCCCGTGCCTGATCCTGCTCGATCTGCCAGAGATTGTCCCGCCTACCGATGCGGAACGGGCGCGTGAAGCGTTGCGACAAATGGCGTCCCTGCTGACGGCGACAGAGACTATCATCCTGCTGCTCTTGTCGGGAAAAGGGCTGCCAACGTTGGCTCACCAACACGCCGCTGTGCGGCTGTCGTTCCAGCGCCAGACGTGGACGCGCAAGGAGGGCGAAATCACCGGCTGCCGGACAAGTGTGCGTGTGGAGCGCAATCTGGGTGGCCTCGTCGGGCAAACCCTCACGCTCGATCTGGTGTTTCCGGATAGTTTCGCCGGGGGTGCCGTGTGATCGTCTGTGCTGTCGTGCCTGATGTTGTGTCCTATGTGGAGCGGGCGGAGAAGAACCGCTATGTTTTGTTGGCGAGCGACCAGGACACGGTAGTCAGCGCCTCGGCTGCCGCCGTTCGTCTGGGCGTCACCCGTGGGCAGCGTCTGCGCCAGGCCAGATCGGTCTGCCCGGATGCAGCGGTCGTATCTTTTCGCGAAGCGCCTTATCGAGAACTGGCGGAAGCCATCGAGCGCGAGCTGCATACGCTGACGACCTACGTCGAACCGATTGCGCCTTTCTGGCACAAGCGCATGCAGCCCAATCCAGCGCTGCCGCTGTCAGCCGCGTCCTGGTATCTCGACATTGGCAAACTCGCGCCGCGGGATGCGCTGGTTCTGGTAGGGGAACTTGGCGAAAGCCTCTCGCGACAGTTTTCGTTGAACGCCGTTTTCGGCCTGGCCGCCGGTAAATTCCCCGCGACCGTGGCCGCGCACAAAGCCACGGCGAACGCGCCGGTACTTGTCCGGCGCGGTGACGAGCGCGCCTTTTTGGCCCGGCTTTCGCTGGCCTTGCTGCCGCTCGCGCGCGATGCGATTGAGCATTTGCAGTTGCTTGGCATGACCACTATCAGTCAGGTTGCCGACCTGCCGCGCGCCGCGGTGGCGGTGCTTGACGGTAAGCGCGGACAGCTGGCACACCGGATCGCGCAGGGTGATGATCCGCGCAAAGTCATTCCCAAACCCGTTGCGCGAACGGAGCGCATCGAGCGCAGCTTTGAAAGCGTGATCGAGAACAGCCTGCACCTGGATATCATCCTCTCGGAAATCGCGGAAGAACTCACGCAGCGTCTGGCAGCATCCAACGAAACGCTGCAGATACTGGAATTGAGCCTCATGCTTGAGCGCGGCCAGCCTGTGACCGGACAACGCAGGCTGCATGAGCCGACGAGCCACCGGGCGATCATCGGGCGCGCGTTGATGCGCCTGCGTGCTCAAATGGAGGTCGGGGCAGGTGTGACCGGTATCGCCGTCATGGCGCGCGATCTTGCGCCGGTCGCCTGGCAGCAGCTCGATTTGTTCGGCACGCCCGCCCCGACCCCGCACTCGCGTGAAGACTTGCTCACTGTCCTGGTGGATCGAGTCGACGCTCACAGCCTGTACGCATTCGAGGTGTGGGAACGTGAGCATCTCGCTTTGGAGCAGCGCTTCCGTGTCAGCGAGGTGTCGATTGCATGACGCAGTTCTGGGCGGATGGCCTGCCGATTAGCGCCTCCGTGGATCAAGACGACCGACCAACCGAGCTTGTCTGGCACGGGCGGCATCGGGTCAGGGAGTGGGTCGATACGTGGGTGGTCGACGATGGCTGGTGGCATGGGCGCAAGCATCGCACCTACTACAAACTCGCCACCGAAACCGGGCTGCTGGTCATCATTTTCCGCAACAATGTGAGCGGCGCATGGTATTTGCAGCGGGTGTATGACTGATGTTCGTCCATCTGCACACGCACTCGTATTACAGCCTGCTGGATGGCGTGTCGTCGCCTGAAGCGCTCGTCAGGCAGGCGGCGCACTTGAACATGCCCGCCCTGGCGCTGACCGACCACAACGCGATCTACGGCGTGATGGCGTTTGTGGCTGCCGCGCGCGCGCAAGGGATCAAACCGATTGTCGGCGCGGAAATGACGCTGGAAGATGACTCGCATCTGACGCTGCTGGTAGAGGCGGCGGAGGGCTGGTCAAACCTGTGCTCGCTGATCACGATGGCGCGGGCGAACGCGCCCAAAGGCGAGGCGGCGCTGCCGGAACGCGCACTCGAAAGCCATGCTGCCGGGCTGATCGCGCTATCCGGCTGCCGGCAGGGGGGCATCGCTCAGGCTATCCTCGCCGACCGGCTGATGGAAGCGCGTGACATCGCGGCGCGTTATCGCGACTGGTTCGGGCGTGACAACTTCGTCATCGAGCTTCAGCATCATCTGCTGCCGCAGGATACGCGGCTGAATGCGCGCCAGGTCGCCATCGCGCAGTCGCTCGAACTGGCCTATGTCGCCACCAACAACGTGCATTATGCCTGCCGCGACGAGCACGAGCTGCAAGACGTCGTCGTCTGCATCCGCACACACACGACCCTGGATACGTCGCATCACGTCCGGCGTCCCAATTCGGAGTATTACCTCAAATCTCAGGCGGAGATGGCGGCGTTGTTCAAGCATTATCCGGAGGCCATCCGCGCGACCGAGCGCCTGGCTGAACGCTGCCATTTCACGCCCACCTTTGGCGTACAGGATTTACCCGCAAGTGCGACTTCGGGCGGGCAGAGCGCCATTTCGCACCTGAAAGCGCGCTGCGAGGCGGCGCTGTTGTCGCGGCGTCTGGATCGGCGTGACGAAGTGCGCGCGCTGCTCGACCATGAACTGGCCGTGATCGAGCGCGCCAGACTCGCCAACTACTTTCTGCTCGTAGCGGACGTTGTGGATTTCGCGCGTGCGCAAGGGATTCGCTGCCAGGGACGTGGCTCGGCGGCCAATTCGCTGGTGGCATATCTTCTGGGCATCAGCCCGGTTGACCCTCTGACGCATAACCTCGTCTTCGAGCGCTTTCTCTCCGAGGAGCGCGTCTCCGTGCCCGACATCGACATCGACTTCGACGCCGCCCGCCGGGAGGAGGTCATCCAATACGTCTACGACAAGTACGGGCGCGACCACGCAGCGATGGCCTGCACGTTTGTCACCTACCGGCGACGCAGCAGCGTGCGCGAGGTCGGCAAGGCGTTGGGGTTATCGCCGCATCTGGTGGACGACGCGCTGCTGGCTATCGAGCTTGACCGGCCACTGCCGTCCAATTCGCCTTATGCCCGTGAATTGGTGCGCTTGAGCGAGGCGCTACGAGGGCATCCGCGCCATCTCGGCGTCCACAACGGCGGCATGGTCATCACGGGCGCGCCATTGGCGCTGCGGCTGCCGACCGAACCGGCGACGATGGAAGGGCGAACCGTCGTCCAATGGGACAAAGAGGCTCTGGAAGAGGCGGGTATCGTCAAGATCGATATTCTTGGCTTACGGATGCTGTCGGCTATCGACGAGGCGGTCAGGATCATTGAGGCGACCACCGGAGAGAAGCTCGATCTCGACCGGCTGCCAACAGATGACCCGGCACTCTACAAGATGCTGGAACGGGCGGACACGATTGGCGTGTTCCAGGTCGAGAGCCGGGCGCAGGCACAGACGCTGCCGCGCCTGAAGCCGAAAACGTTCAACGACGTGATTGTCTCGATCTCGTTGATCCGTCCCGGCCCCGTCCAGGGCAACATGGTGCATCCATATCTGCGGCGGCGGCGCGGGGCAGAGCCGGTCATCTACCCACATCCGCGCCTGGAAGCCGCCCTGGAAGAGACGTTGGGCGTCATCCTCTTTCAAGAGCAAGTGCTCAAGGTCGCCCGCGATCTGGCCGGGTTCACGCCGGGACAGGGGGAACTGCTGCGGCGCGCATTGGGCGCAAAACGTGCGCCGGAAGCGATCGAGCGGCTGCGTGAGGAATTTGTGGCTGGGGCACAGCAGCAAGATGTCCTGGAGCACGTCG
This sequence comes from Anaerolineae bacterium, assembly GCA_023382675.1. GTDB lineage: Bacteria > Chloroflexota > Anaerolineae > Aggregatilineales > Phototrophicaceae > Flexifilum. Next base: position 40,561 of record JAHDWN010000007.1, on the reverse strand, counting down.
CCCAGGCCGTCTTCGACAGTCTGACGGCTTTTGGTGGGTATTCGTTCCCAAAGTCCCATGCCGCCGCCTTCGCGGTGCTGGTTTACCAGTCCGCCTATCTCAAGCGCTATCATCCGGCTGCCTTTCTGACGGCAATTCTGAATCATCAGCCGATGGGCTTCTGGACACCCGCCGTCGTCGCCAATGATGCACGGCGGCATGGCATCCCCGTCCTCGGCGTGGACGTCAACCAGAGCGCAACCCGCTGCACGGTCGAGGGGGGCAGCATCCGGCTGGGCATTGCCTACGTCCAGGGCATCGGTGAGAGCCTGGGCCAGCGCATCGAGGCGGCGCGACAGAACGGCGCATTTCGCGATCTGGCTGACTTCGTGTGTCGGACACACATTCCGCCGCGCCTGCTCACCCGGCTGATCGTCGTCGGCGCGTGCGACAGTTGGGAGCGCAACCGCCGGAAGCTGCTCTGGGAAGCGCGTACACTGATGGGGGAGAATGCTCTGGGATTGACGTTTGACGACGAGCAGCTTGATCTGAAACCGCTGACACCCTTAGAGGAATTCACGCTCGAAGCACGCTACGTCGGCATCGCAACCGGGCCACACCTGATGACACATTACCGGCAGTGGACGAAATCACGTGGCATCTGTGGCAGCCACGATCTGGCCCAGCTGCGTTCCGGCGCGCGGGTGGACGTAGCCGGAGAGACGGTCATGCACCAGGCACCGCCGACGGCCAAGGGCTTCCATTTCATCACCCTGGAAGACAGCGCGGGCATGATGAACGTGATTGTCCGCCCGCGTGTTTACAAGCGCTACAAAGATGTCTTGCGCTGCGCACCTGTGCTGTGGGTGAGCGGGATCGTCGAACGCGATGAGGGCGTCATCAACATCCTGTGCGATCGCGCTTCGCCTGTGCCGAATGTTTGATTGCAAACGATGGTAGCTCTCGCGTATCATCTCAATTCTCAACATCAGCTGTTACTTCTTCACGCTGCACGCCTCGCCATGCTGGTTGAGCAGCGCCGTCTTGATCGCGTTGGCAGCGCTGCGCCGAAGCCAAGGTCGGCGACAAAGATGAGAATGCGTTTGGGGTCAGGCATGGTCTCTCTCAGCGCGTATGTGTGTTTGCGCTGCTTCCATTATGCCGCGGGATGGGGGGAATTGCCCGGGACTTGCGCTCGAAACTTCCTCTCCCCACGAAGCGCTACTCGCTTCGGCCCACGCTCATGATAGATCCTCTCAACACAAGCCGTGTGAATCCACTTTTCGGTGATGCGCGCTCTAACGCCCAAATCTTGTGACACTCTTCACATAATAGACGTTCAAAGTACTTTTGACTATCATCAAAATGATCGTGCGTGGTTGCGCGGCGACATAACGCATGTTCAATGCCCGAAGATTGCTGCATTCCGTGTGCTGCATGAACATACAGTCACAATCTACTCTCTTCCCTTTCACTCCGAAAGGATGCGAGAAGAAATGAAAGTATTCATAAGCTACAGCAGTAAGAACCGTGACTACGTGAAGGCGCTCGCCGCCGATTTAGAGACCGCTGTGCGAGCGATATCGCCTTCCACTCAGTACAAGGTCTGGTTCGATCAGGAAATCACCGGGGGGCACGACTGGTGGAATGCCATTCTCGGCGCGCTGCAAGATTGCGATCTATTTGTGTTTGCACTCTCACCACAGTCATTGGAATCGGACGCATGCGACCGCGAATGGCGTTATGCCTTCAGTCTGAACAAACGCATTCTGCCCGTCTGGGTTGCCGGGGATTTGGTGCCAGCCGATCTCGATCCGCGTTTGCAGCGCAAACAGATTGTGGATTATAGAACACAGGACAAAGCGGCATTTCAGAAACTGCTTGACGCGCTCAAGACATTGGAGCCGCCATCGCCTCTGCCCGTGCCGTTGCCCGTGGCGCCGGAAGCACCGATGCCACCTTTAAGTGGTATCAGGCAACAGCTTCAGGCGGAACGGCTGGACATGGATACGCAGTGGTCACTTGTAGGGAAACTGAAGCATTACTTGACAAAGCCCGATGAGGCGCAAGACGCCTATCGTCATATGCTTACGCTGAAACAACATCCGACAGCGCTTGCCCAAATCGCGCAGGAAATCGATCGCACACTCGAAGATCTTCCGCCTGAAATCAAGTTGAAGTTGGGCATTTCAACCACCAGCACTCCTCCCTTACCGAAGTCTGGCGGTAGCTCGACAGGTCCTGCGACCGTTATTGAACCGAGACAGGTAGTCCCACCATCCAGCACGACTCAGGCGCAAGTGTCGCAACAGCCAATTCCCGCACGCCGGGGCGCTGGCTGCAACCTCAAGCTTATTGGCGTCGTTCTCGGGGTGTTGATCGGCTACGCCTTCGCAAATAGTGCGCAAAGCTGTTACGATTTTTACAACTGCGAAAACTATTTCAGCCTGCCGCTCTTCATCATGACATTCATTTTCTTTGCTGGCGCGGGTTTCATTGCTGATTGGCTGGCAGGACTATTCCGAAGGCGCGGCAACTGATCTTGATCGAAATCGGTGTTGGTAGCGTGAGTGCTTCACCGTCAATTTGCCTGCAGATAACATGTTGTTCTGACGACAATTGCCATCCGGCAAACAAGTACCTGGTGACCTTTCCGGCATTTATTCGTTCGCAAGCTCGGGGTCCTGAACCGTATCTACTTCGCGTGCAGCTGACACGTATCAACTACAGCGAAACATGGATGAGATTATCATTGTGAATCCACAAAGCCGACATCTAGCCGCCCAGCCCCCAGCCAAAACCTTGACACTCCAACGCCCCCGCGCTATCGTTATATCCTGTAATTGCTGCAAGGAAACGCGCATGAAGCGGCTGCAATTCGGTACCGGTATGACTATGACCATGACCACTATGTGCACGAAGGCACACAGAGGGTATTTCCGCATGGGATAGTCGCACCGGCGCGATCAGAAGGGTGTAACAAGCGTGTGGAAATCCTCCACACGCTTTTTGTTGTCGATGAAAGGCGGGGATCACGACCATGGCGCTCATTACGATGAAATTTGGCGGCACGTCTGTAGGCAGCCCAGAAGCGATCGGCAGTATGACCGAGATCGTGCGCGATGCACTGGCACGCGGCGACCAGGTGATCGCCGTCGTTTCGGCCATGTCCGGCGTGACCGACCAACTGATACATTCCGCCCAGGATGCCGCCAGCGGCAACAAGTGGGGCTATCTGTCCATCGGGCAAAAGCTGCGCGACCGGCACGACGAAGTCATCAATCTGCTGACCAAACCCGGCAGGAATCGTGACGCGGTCAAAACCGAAGTCGCATCGCTAATCGCGCAGCATGGCGAACTCTGCCAGGCGGTCAACGTTCTGGGCGAGGTCACGCCGCGCATCGTTGATTCGATCTATGCCTACGGCGAGCGCCTGAGCGCCCGCGTCATCGCTGCCGTGCTGCGCGACCAGGGGGTCGATGCGCGTGCCTACGACGCCGGGCAGTTCCTGATCACCGACGAGCAGTACGGCAGCGCCAACCCGCTCTGGTACGAGACGGAAGCACACGTTCACGAACGGCTGCTGCCGCAAATCGCGAACGGCGTGACGCCCATTATCACCGGCTTCATCGGCCAGACCCGCGACGGCCACATGACGACGCTGGGGCGCGGTGGCAGCGATTACAGTGGGGCGATCTTCGCCGCCGCCACCGCCGCCGACGAGCTGATCATCTGGACGGACGTGGACGGCGTCATGACGACCGATCCGCGCCTGGACAGCCGCGCGCGCGTGCTGCCCTACGTCTCCTACCAGGAGGTCGGCGAGCTGGCTTTCTATGGCGCCAAGGTGCTGCATCCCAAAACGGTGCAGCCGATCATCGGCAAGAACACGGTGTTGCGCGTGCGCAATACATTCAACCCCAGCTTCGAAGGCACATTGATCGGCGACGAGCGCCGTCAGGTCGATACGGTCGTCAAAGCCGTGACCACTGTCAAGGATGTCAGCCTGCTCACGGTCAGCGGACGCGGCATGATCGGCGTGCCGGGCATTGCCGGGCGCACGTTCCTGGCGGCGGCGCGCGCGGGCTGCAACATCCTGATGATCTCGCAGTCATCGTCCGAGCAGAGTTTCTGCTTCGTCGTCGTCGCCGATTGCGCACATCGAGTTAAGCACGAGATCGAGAGCGAGTTGGGCACGGAGATGGCGCATCAGGACGTGGACGCGGTTGACGTACTCGATCAGGTGGCGATTGTGACGGTGGTTGGCGCAGGAATGCGCGGGACGCCGGGCATCGCCGGGCGTGTCTTCAGCCTGATGGGCGACAATCGCATCAACGTGATCGCCATCGCTCAGGGATCATCCGAATGCAGCATTTCGTTCGTCATCGATCAGGCCGACTTGAAACACGCGGTCGTCACGCTGCATGATCTGGCATTGGAGACGGCCCCGCTGGCGAGTGGCGATTAGACGAACGGCTTGAGCTGCTGGAAGTCCTGGCGCAGCGTGTCTCGTTCCCGGGCGCTGTAGAGCACCATCGCCGGGTGATAGATCGGCAGAATGAAGATGTTGCCGTGTTTGGCCTGGGATTGCAGCAGCTTGCCGTGAAGCTGGCCGATACGCATCCGCTTCTCCGGCAGATCGTACTTGCGCAGAATATAGCCCATCGAGAAGCGGCCGAGCGGCACGATCACGCCCGGCTGGATGATCTCGATGACTTTGTCCACGTAGGGCGCATAGAACTCGATTTCAGCCGGAATGGGGTCGCGGTTGTCCGGCGTGCGGTCGTGGATGATATTGGTGATGTAGGTATCCTCGCGCTTGAGGCCGATGGTGAGCAGCATTTCGTCGAGCACGTCACCGGATGCGCCGACGAACGGAATGCCCTGCATGGCTTCGTATTCGCCCGGCCCCTGACCGATGAAGAGAATGTTGGCATCCGGGCTGCCATCGCCGAGTACCGGGAAGTAGCGGTTCTCGATGCGATAGGCATACAGCGGCGAGGTTCTCGCGTCGAAAAGCTGATCGCGCAGGTTCTTGAGTTCGCGCATCTTACGGCGCAGCGTCTCGCTGCTGGCGCGCGGTTTACTCGATGGGTTGACCGGCACGATCGCGGTCTTGATCGTCTGGGCAAGCTGTTCGGCGTCGTAAGCGAAGCGCTGGTGACTGAGTTCGAAGGCGTTGCGCCGGGCCAGCGCCGCGATGCTTTTCGGCAGATCGCGCGTGCCGGGCATGGCCGCTCGCCCGACCAGCACCGGGATGACGAGCTTGTTGTGTTTGAGCGCCGATTCGATTTCGATGCGGACAAAATCCCGCTCTTCATCGAGCCGCCGTGTCCCCGCTTCGTTCTGCACATCAAGCCACTGCGGGCCGATGATGGCGATAAACACGTCGCAGGCGAGGACGGCGTCTTCCAGGACTTTGACGAAATCGACGCCCGGCTTCATCGCCTCCACATCCATGAAGATGTCCGACGGATCGAACTGCTGGCTCAGATGGTCGTAGAGGCGTCCGACGTAGCCTTCGCTGTCCTGCCTGCGATAGTTGATGAAGATCCGGCTCATCTGTCTTTCCCTGCCTGCCGCCGCGCCACTCTCCTCTCATTATATGAGTGTGTGGCGCGTCTGGCTGTGAAGGCAGGCATTGTTCGCGTTATTCGGTGGCGCTTTGCTCTCCCGGATCATTGAACTCGCTCGGTGGCAGCACGACCGTCACTGAGATTTGCTGTGTCGGGATGTTCGTGCTGGCTGCCTGCGGCACGAGGCGGAAGATCAGCGCGCCGGAATATGTCGATGGTACATCGTAGATCAAGCTGCTGCTGAGCGCGAGATTATTATAACGGACAACCTCACTGCCGTTCGGGTTGATCACGCTGATGGAGACACCATCGGCGTTTGTCACTACCCAGTTGAGTGTAACCGACTCACCGGCATTGACCGAAGCGTTGGAGGCGGTGAAGCTGACGATGACCGGCGAAGGCACGGGCGTTTGCCACTCGACAGCGATGCGCGTTGACGCCGCCGTCCGCGCGATGACGACGAAATCTGCGCTGACGATCTGCGCCGTCAGCCAGCCGAGGGCGCTGTTGGGCACATGCCAGGTGATCGCGCCGCCATCCGCCAGATTGGCATCCGTGCCGATTAGCACCGGGGTTGAGCCGGTGCCGCTGGGCGTCACGTAGAACTGCATCCGTGCGGTGCTTCCGGTGACGTTTGTCAGCCCGGGGACGTTCCAGGTGAGCGTGACATTGCCATCCGGGACGAGCACGTTGACATCCCCCTCGACTCTGAGAACCGGTGCGACGCTGACTGCGCCAATCACCTGGACGCTGGGCGGCGTAATCGTGGGCGGCAGAATCGGATTCGGCACGCGCAGCACCTGCCCGACGGTGATCACATTCGGATTCGCCAGACAGTTGTAGCGCGCCAGATCGTTCGATGTCGAATTGGCACGCCGGGCAACGCTGGCAAGGGTATCGCCGACCACGACTGTATAAGTAGGCAGATCGGTGCGCGGTACACACGCCGTCGGCGGGATGATGATGATGCTCGTGGGTGGAATCGAAGTCGGTGTGCTGGTCGGCGGTACGGGCGTGTCAGTGTTGAAAATCATCGGCGTCTGTGATGGCAGCGCTGTGGCTGGCGGTGGCGTTGGCTCACGCTGGATACTGATGTTGCAGGCAGATGTGAGCGTACAGAGGGCGATGACGATCACGGTGGCGAATAAACGCATAGTTGTCCTCCTGGCGAGGCCACGTGTCCATATGATCTACGACCAGTATGCGATATGCGTTGCCCTAGGTGGTGGCGGCGTAGGCACGACGTAGGGCAGTCGTCATTTTCGCCTGAGCGGCGAAAGTATCCGGTCAATGACACGCAACGCCGGGTACAATGTGTGTACAGATCGCGAATGCTTATACTCAGAAAGTTGGACTCATGACGGATACCATTCTGGTGACGGGCGGTGCAGGTTATGTCGGCAGCCACACGACACGGCTGCTGCTTGATCGCGGCTATCAGGTTGTCATTCTGGATAACCTCAGCACCGGCCACGTAGAAGCGATCGATCCACGCGCGGAATTGGTGCGCGGGGATTTGCAGGACAAAGCGCAGATTGAAGCGGCTTTCAAAGATCGCGAGGTGGCGGGCATCTTTCATTTCGCCTCGAACATCCTCGTCGGTGAGAGCATGGAGAAGCCGTGGATTTATCTGCGCGACAACGTGGTGTCAGCCTGTAATCTGCTCGAAGTTGGCACCGCGCATGGGGTGAACCGGTTCGTGCTGTCATCGACAGCGAATCTTTTCGACGCGCCGGACGAAATTCCGATCAAGGCCGAGGCGCGTATCGCCCCTGGCAGTCCCTATGGTGAGAGCAAATACGCAATTGAGCGCATCCTCGGTTGGATGGAGCGGATCTACGGGCTGGCGTCGTGCTGCCTGCGCTACTTCAACGCGTCGGGCGCACACCCGGACAGCACCATCGGCGAAGATCATCACCCGGAGACGCATCTGATCCCGATTGTCTTGCAGGTGGCGCTTGGCCAGCGCGAGCAGGTCACAGTCTACGGCGACGATTATCCGACGCTCGATGGGACATGCATCCGCGATTACATCCACGTGCTCGATCTGGCAGAGGCGCATTTGCTGGCATTCGAGGCGATGAAAGACGGCAAGAGCCGCAAATACAACCTGGGCAGCGGCAGCGGCTATACGGTGAAACAGATCATCGACAATGCGGCGGCGGTCTCTGGCAGGTCGATCCCGTACACCATCGGCCCGCGCCGTCCGGGTGATCTGCCAGTGCTGGTGGCGGATACGAAGAAGATCGAGGCAGAATTGGGCTGGAAGCCGAAGTATTCGGATCTGGAGACGATCTTAGAAACGGCCTGGCACTGGCACGAGAGCCATCCCCAGGGTTACAACACCGGCAAGTAGGCCTGATGTGCGTGAGCCTGGCTCATCGAAAGTCAGGCTCATGCAGTGAGTGTTATTGAGATGCCGTGCCCCCGTAGAGCGCACGCCAGACCCGCTCCGGTGTGTAGGGAAGATCGCGGATCATGACGCCAGTCGCATCGTAAATGGCCGATGCGAGCGCAGGGGCGACGCCATCTTTGGGGATTTCGGCGACGGCCTTTGCGCCATAAGGGCCGCTCTCCTCGTAGGTTTCGACGAAGATGACCTCAAGATCGGGCACTTCATCGGCACGATAGATGTGGTAGCTGTGAAAGTCCGTCGCCTGTGGCACACCGGCCTCGTCGTAGGCCATTTCCTCACAGTGAGCATAGCCGAGCGCCTGCACCATGCCGCCCTCGACCTGACCCGACGCGGTGATCGGGTTGATAGCGACGCCGCAATCGACCGCCATCAACAGCCGGTCAACTGTCACTTGCCCCGTCTCAGTATCGACCGTGACTTCCGCAAACTGCGCGGCAAACGGCGGCGGGCTGACCTCGCTCATGTGGCTGGCCGTCGCCATGATCTGGTGTTGATCTTCCTGGTGCAGACTGTGGAGCGCGACCTGTTCAAGTGTCACGCTGCGCCCGCCGCGATGGACGACCTTGCGATCTTCTAGCTCAAGGTCATCCACCGAGCACTTCAACATGCGTTCGGCGGCGTGCTGGAGGATTTGCGCGCGGACTTGCTCGGCTGCCTTGAGCACGGCGCCGCCACTGATGTAGGTCGTGCTGCTGGCGTATGCGCCGGTGTCGAAGGGTGTCATGTCGGTGTCGGCAGCGTAAACGATGATGTCGCTGACCGGCACGCCGAGCGTCTCAGCGGCGATCTGCGCCAGCACCGTATCTGCGCCGGTACCGAGATCGGTCGCGCCAAAGTGCAGGTTGAATGAGCCGTCATCGTTCATCTTGATCGACGCCGCGCCCATATCTAATCCGGCGATGCCTGTGCCGTGCATGGCGACAGCGACACCGATGCCCTGTTTAACATGCGGCTTGCCGGGCACAGAGCGGTCTTTGCCGCGCTTTTCATACCAGCCCATCGCCCGCGCGCCAATGTCGACACATTCCGCGAGCGCGCTGGTCTTGACCGTCTGCGGCTTGCCTTCGCGGCCTTCACCGAGCGCAACCGCCATCACCAGGGGATCGCCGACCTTGATCCAGTTCTTGCGCTTGAATTCGAGCACATCCATGCCGAGCGCATGAGCGATCTCCTCGGTGTGGACTTCGAGCGCATGGAGCGCTTGGGGCGCGCCGTAGCCGCGATACGCACCCGGCGTCGGGATGTTGGTGTAGACGATGTCACAGATGAAGCGGCTGTAAGGGGCATTGTAGGTGCTCAACCCGCGGAAGCCGCTGACCATCTGTACCGTCAGGCCGTGCGTGCCATACGCGCCCGTGTTGCCGATGATGTAAAGCTCAGCAGCCACGATCTTGCCCTCGGCATCGACGCCGGTTTTGAAACGCAGAATTTGCGGATGACGGCTGCGCGCGCTGGTGAACTCCTGCTCGCGGGTATATTCGAAGCGCACAGGTCGCCCGGTGGCGATGGTGAGATGGCCGCACAGGTCTTCGAGCAGCATCTCCTGTTTGCCGCCAAAGCCGCCGCCAATACGCGGCTTGATCACGCGGATGCGCTTGACGGGCAGCCCCAGGAGCGGTGCGACCATGCGCCGGACGTGGAAGGGTACTTGCGTGCTCGTGCGAATGACGAGGCGGTCATCCTCATCCCACCAGGTGACGACGACGTGCGGCTCGATACTGCACTGCTGGACCTGATGGACGCGGTATTCGCCTTCGAAGATGTGCGCGGCTTTCGCCCACTGCGCAGCCGCATCGCCTGTTTGCGCATCGACGTGATGAACGATATTGTGCTCGCGGTCGTGGATGCCTTCGACTGACGGATCATCATGGATGACCGGCGCGCCAGGTTGCATCGCTTCGATGGGATCGAAGACAGCGGGCAGGACTTCGTATTCGACTTCGATCAGCCTGAGCGCCTCGCGCGCGATCTCCGGCGTTTCCGCCGCGACGACGGCGACGCGATCGCCGACGTGGCGCACTTTGTGATCCAGACTGACCTGATCGTAGGGCTTCGGATTGGGATAGCTCTGTCCGCCGCTGGCGTAATGGACGCGAGCAAGATCTTTGTGAGTCAACACGGCATGGACACCGGGCAGCGCTCTGGCTTTGCTGGTGTCGATGCTTCTGATGATGGCATGGGCGTGCGGGCTGGTGAGCATGGCCGCATGGAGCATCCCGCGCATCTCGATATCGTCGGTGTAGACTGGTTTACCTGCCGCCAGCTTGACCGCATCGACTTTCGGCTCCGGCTTGCCGACCGTCTTGAGCGTGAGTACTTTCGGCGGCGTCACGACCAGCGGCGGCGCGATGCGGGTGCGTGTGGCGACGTTATCACCACCGCTGCTGCCGAAATCGCCCATGTCCCAGACGCCGCCAAAGAGATCCGGCGGGGCAGGGATAGCGCGCTGGAGCGGTTCGAACGGCGGGACCTCTTCGCCGCGCATAATCGCCGCCGCGCGCATGATTGCCTGCACCGGC
>JAHDWN010000007.1:0-30061 GCA_023382675.1 Anaerolineae bacterium | reverse complement strand
GGTGTAGCCTGTCTCGCGGTCGAGCACACCGGCAATGGCAGCGCGGACTTCAGCTTCGGTCGGGTTCGGGTTGTCTTGCAATAAAGCGTAGGCGCACAGAATTTGCGCTGGTGTGTTGTAGCCGCTCTGGATCGCGCCGGTGTCGATAAACGCCTGCTGGAGTGGATGCAGATCGCGCGATGTGCCGATGCCTTCGAGTGTAAGTACGTCGTGCCCATCCGCCTGCGCCGCCAGCATCGATCCACTGTTCACGGGTTTGTGATCGAGCAGCACGGTATCCGCGCCGGTTAGCCCGTGTTCGTCGCCAAATTTGACGCTCCAGCAGCCTGCCTCACGCAGCAGTCGCAGCAGCCGCTCATGTGGCGCGATCCGAAACGTGCGCAGTTCGTGGTTGAGGGTGAATGTGATGTGCATAGTGTATGCCCTTGATTACGCTACGAAATTGGATAGTTGGGCAGGTATTCTTATGTTTTGAGGCCTATAAGCAAGCCAGCAGCGCTCGCTGAACACAGACACGCGCCATTTCGCGGCGATAGTCGGCGCTGGCTCGCCAGTCATCAACCGGATCGACCTGGACGGCGACGTGTTTGACTGCGCTGGCGATGTTCGGCGCGTCGAACGGCTGGCCGACTAGTGACGGCAGATCGATCAGGACGACACCCGTGTAATCGACACCGCCGACGGCGACACGGCACAGTTCGACACGCGTATCATCGTCGATGACCACATAGGCTGCCGCGTTCACAAGCGGCTCATCTGCCGGTGTACGGGCGACGTGTGCAGCACCCAGAGCTTCATTACTTGTGACGGGCTGGCGCAGATCAAGTTGCATCAGTGTGCCAGGTAAACCGCTGCCCGCTTCCTCATGCATGAGCAGCTCCGACATCTTGAAGCTCTGGCGGTCGCGCTGCGGCGTCAGCCAGTGTGTGCCAGCATCGAGCGCGGCCAGCGCCGCCAGCCACTCACTGAGCATGGGATGATCAGGATACATGAAGCTTTCCATCACGCTCAGGTTGTTGCGCACGTTGAGCGGAATAGCCCGTGTGATCGCCTCGCACAGGGTAGGATGCAGATTGGGGAGCGCGGCGACCTCGTTCAGTGTGACGGTGCTGCCGATGCGAAAGCCCTGGGCGGTTGCTTCCGTCTCATGCAGTTCATCGATCCCTTGCAGGTCGATGATCGTTTGATAGGGAATGTCTAGCGTGCCCGACGTCAGGCCGCCGCCTGCCAGCACCAGGCTGCCGGGCAGCCCGATGACCGCCAGGAGTTCATCAAATGTCGAGGGACGTAAATAAGTTTGTGGATTTGCCATGTCAATTTCAACGCATATGCCACCGATAGATTAAACGAAGATTGTAACACTGATGCGGCGACTTGTCCGCCGACTGATGTCTGCGGGTCGGAACTAGCGCGGGTACACGGCCAGAACGACAGGCACCGGATCGAATGATGCCAGGGCATAGGGCGGGGAGGCTGGGCCGACATACATCATAGTCGAGCCGCCGCCGTCGAGATTGACCGCATTGACGATGTCCATGTCGGTCGTCGGCAGATAGGCGGATAGTTCGGTCAGCGATAGACCGAGCAGGGGAGTAGCCAGTAGTAGGATGCGCCCCTGGCTATCCTGCGCGGCGACTGTGCGCCGTGATGTTCGGTCGCCATTGGGATTATTAAAGGATGCTGCACCATCCATGACCAGCATCGGGAAGGCCTGGACAGCCTGTTCGAGCGCTTCGCCGAGATAGGGTTCGAGGATGGTCGAGCGCACGCGCGGCACGCCGTTCTGCACCTGCACCAGCGCGCCGCGATCTGAGAATGCCTGCCCATAAGCCACGCCGTCGGTGATCACAAGGCCGAGGGCGTTGAATTGCAGATCGAAGAAGTTGGCGTTGACGATGACCACTGCCCCAGGAAGCGCCGCTTGCCATTCGTCGAGCGTCAGCGGCGTGCCTGGTCGGTAGTGGGCGCGCAGGCTGTACACGCTTGGATCGATTCGAACGGCGATCAATGCACCGAAGTTACTGTTAGGTGGGGTATAAGCACGACGTTCCAGACCGGGCGCGAGAGTCTCCCAGGCACTCACCGGAATACCGGTCGGCATCGGTGGCAGCGTCGGGGTTGTAAGTGACGAAAGCGCACACCCGGTGAGCATCGAGAACAGAGCGAACAGAGATGGAAAACGAAGTCTGCGCGGGCGCTGAAGCAAGCGCCTCATGCCGCGCAGGAAAAGATGGTTGATGGCTGGCAGCAAGCGGGATGTCCTTCCATGCCCCCACGTCTTTGGTCTTGAATGGCCTCCCCTTGCCTGATATACTTTACCATACAATTTCGGGCGCGTAGCTCAGTTGGTTAGAGCGTACGGTTCACATCCGTAAGGTCGGGGGTTCGAGCCCCTCCGCGCCCATTGAGTACAAATTGTGTTCAACATGATAAGCCTTGGCATCTGTTGCCAAGCCTTTTTTGATTCTGCGCATATCACGTCTCTTAGTTCGCGCTATCGCCGAGATCTAGATGAGAAAGGCTCTTGACCTGCTCCCAGGAACTAGACCAAGTTGAGTGAGAGTCGAGCCTGTTGAGCAAAGGCAGCCGGAGCGAGGTAGCCCAGGCTGCTATGCGGACGACGCTGATTATACTCCTGGCGCCATTGCTCGAGTACGCTGAGGCGATCGTTGGCCATCTGCCTTGGAACCTATCTCCCAGAGTTCCCTGAGCTTGTCAATCTCCTCGACGCGCACAGCGCGTTCCAATGCTCTCTCTTGACTCCTAGGTCCTTACTGACTGGCGCGATTTTTCGCTGATTGTGGCCACACACTCATGTACTCGTCGCGGTCAAGCGTCTCATTTTTGTACAGATTGCCAGCAGAGCAATTCGGTGCCTGTAAGGGATTGTTGCCCCAACAGATCGGAGGGCTGTGCCGATCGGAACTTGACAAATTGTTGACATGCCACTTGTTTCCAGTTATCCTGTAATTACAGGATGATGGGATTATAGATTCGACTTGTAGAGTATTGAACGTCAAGTTGTAGTGTTTTTGTCTGCTCATCGTCACCCTGAAGTCAGATATTTATTCTTGACCTCAAAAGTGAGAAAAATTCTGCCATACAGGTGATCCCGACTTCCACAATTGGTCTCTCCATACTTGTTGTTCTGCTGCCTCGCAGCATACCGGTTGTCGCTTTTGATTTCCGCGCAGCGCTTGCTACAACCATCGAAGAGGGGAGGGCTTTTGCTTCTTGACTCGGTGCCGCGCCACTTCACAGCAAGTGGTTAAAGCCGTTTTCAAATACGTTTTGTACCAGGGAGCAATGTGTTATGGGTAAGATTAGCCGCCGCACCTTCTTACGCACCAGTGCTATCGCAGCAGGTGCCCTCGTGGCTGGAACCGGCATGGTCAACAAGCTGGTTCTCGCTCAAGACCAAGTCACTGTCGTCAATTCGATTCGTTCGCTCAAGAATCCATATCATGGCACGTGGAATCTGGGCGGGCGCATTTTTGCGGAATCCGTTGGGGCGAACTATGTCACGCTGCTCACCGAAGGTGACAGCCAAAAGGGTTTGGCCGACATCAACGCGCTGCTCGCGCGAACAAACGGCAATATGGTGCTGAATGTCGACCCGAACCAGTCGCCGGACGCCACACCGATTGTCCAGGCATGTGTCGATGCCGGGGCCTACGTGGTTACCCAGTGGAACAAGCCGGATGACCTGCACCCGTGGGACTACAATCCGAATTACGTCGCTCACATTTCCTTCGCAGGCGTCCCCTATGGGAAAGCTACTGCCGAGGCATTGTTTGCGGCGATGGGTGGCTCCGGTGGCATCGTGGCGCTGGGTGGCCTGGCAGCCAACGTCCCGGCGATCGAGCGTAAGCAGGGCCTGGACGACGCACTGGCAGAGAATCCCGATATCGAACTGCTGGACTTCCAGGTTGCTGACTGGGACACGGGCAAGGCGCTGGACATCGTGAACACCTGGCTCACGCGGTTTGGGGACTCGCTCAAAGGCATTTGGGCAGCCAACGACTCGATGGGCTTTGGCGCGCTGTCGGCCCTTGAAGCCGCGGGTCTCGCAGGAGCCGTACCGGTTACCGGCATTGATGGCACCAGCCAGGCAGTTCAGAACGTGCTCGATGGCACGTTTGCCGCCACCGTCGCGTGGGATCCTTTCTGGCAGGGCGGTATGGGTCTATCCATCGGCTATCATGCCAAGATGGGGACGTTTGATCCCGCTGAGGAACCCGAGGAGCATCGCGAGTTCTACGGAACCGGCTTGCTGATCAGCGCCGAGAACGCGGAAGAGTACTACAACCTGAACGTTTTGGACGTACCGCGCGTCGACTGGGAGGATCTGTGGGGTCGTGTGACCGGGCAGATCGTGTACCCAGAGGCAGAGGGATCGAGCTAGGAGCGCGTTGTAATCCGGCTGCGTAAGAGGACTTTCTCGCCAGGGAGTTGTCGGGTCGAGTTGCTCGGCAGCCCCTTGGCGAAAACAACATGAATCGACAAATAGTGCCTTGCTGAATACAGTTTGGAAGGGTGTTTCTTCATGTCATCACCGCAGGGCGTGACACCGACAGGACTCGGCTCAAGTGCGTTGAGCCAGACTCGCAGCGACCGTGAGCGACTGCTGTATTGGGGCAAGCGGCTCGCTCAATGGGCACCCCTCCTCGCCTTGTTAGCTCTCTGCTTGCTGATAGGGCTACTCAGTCCGCAGTTCTTTACTATCCGGAACTTCATCGGCATCGCCAACGAAGCCGCGCCGATCCTCGTCATCGCGATGGGCACAGCATTCGTCATTATCCTTGGCAGCATCGATCTCTCGGTAGAGGGAATTGTGGCGGTCAGCGGCGTGACGGTCGTGCTCCTGGCACGCAACGACTTCAACAACAATGACTACGGATGGCTCAGTGTGTTGGCGGCCATTCTTCTTGCCTGCGCCATGGGTTTCCTAAATGGATTCGTCCATACCCGTTTGAAGATACCGTCGTTCATGGCGACGCTGGCGATGCAGTACGTCGGCCTGGGGCTGGCTACGCTGCTTCTCGCAGGTAATTTCGCACAGATGCGTGATCCGCAGATTCGCGGGCTGGTGCTCAACCGGTTTCCCGTTTTTCCGGATGCCCCGGCCAATGGCTTGCCCTATGCGACGTGGCTCGCCATCTTAGCGTTCATTCTGGCCTATGTCATCCAGCGCTACACCAAGATTGGGCGTTACATGTTCGCCATTGGCGGCGGCGAGGATCTGGCGGCGCTCTCGGGCGTGCGTATCAACCGCTACAAACTGATTATTTTCACGCTGGCTGGCTTGTTCTGCGGCCTGGGCGCCGTGATACGGGCAGCGCAAGTGGGCCTGGCTCAGCCGGCTATCGGCGCCGGGATGCTGTTCACGTCTATCACAGGCGTCGTTGTCGGCGGCACGGCACTCTCCGGCGGTGAAGGCGGCGCTTTCAATACGCTCGTCGGTGTACTCATCGTGACCGTCCTCCACAATGGCATGATCCTGCTCGGCGTGAACCCGTATATTCAACAGGCCATCCAGGGCATCATCATCGTCGTGTCTGTTGCACTGACGATAAACCGCGGGCGGCTCAAGACCATCAAATGAGCGAAAATCCAATGAACCCAACATCTTCCCCAAATGGGAAACCCGTCTTGTCTGCGAGCCATATAAACAAATCATTCCCCGGCGTTCATGCGCTCAAAGACGTAAGTTTCGAGCTTCATCAAGGTGAGGTCCTGGGGTTGGTTGGTGAAAACGGCGCGGGCAAGTCCACTCTGATGCGTGTGCTGGCTGGCGTCTATGCACCGGATACAGGGGAACTGCGGATGGAAGATGACATCATCCACCTGCAGTCACCCAACGACGCCGCCAAAAACGGGATTGGAATGGTATTCCAGGAGCAGTCACTGCTCCCCAATCTGTCGGTTAGCGAGAATATCTACCTCGGCTATGAAGACGAGTTCATGCGCTTCGGGATTTTGCAGTGGAAGAAACTCCATGCCGCTGCTCGCCGTCAGCTCGAAAAAGTACAGCTCGATATCGATCCGTCAGCGCGCACGTCCAGTCTGAATTTTGCAGCGCGCCAGATGATCGAGCTAGCCAAGACGCTGACTTTGGAGGAGCGCACCGACCGCCATCTGATCATTCTGCTTGACGAGCCGACCTCTGTTCTGGAACAGGCTGAGATCGACATCCTGTTTGAGCGCGTGAGGGCGCTCAAACAGCGCGCGTCGTTCGTTTTTGTCTCGCATCGCCTCGACGAAGTGCTGGCGATCAGCGATCGCGTCCTCGTCATGAAAGATGGCAAGGTTGTTGCCAACCTGTCAAACGACGATGGACTAGACGTGCATCAATTGCACCAGCTTATGGTCGGGCGGGACTTGCAGGCGGAATACTACCGAGAATCCCAACAGCGACCCTACGACGAGACTGTTGTGCTGGAGGCGGAAAACATCTCGCTTTCAGGCGCATACCACGACATCAGCTTCCAATTGCACAAAGGGGAGATTCTCGGCATTGCCGGGGTGATCGGCTCCGGTCGTGAGGAACTCTGCCGCACGGTCTTCGGCTTTTTCACGCCGGAAAGCGGGCAGCTACATGTCGCGGGCAAGCCAGTCCATTTCAAAAGCCCAACGGACGCGGTCAGGCATGGAATCGGCTACATTCCGCGTGAGCGCCGGACAGAAGGGCTGGTTCTTTATCTCAGCGTCGCGTCAAACATTACGCTCGCGGGTCTGCGCAAGGCGATGCACAACGGGCTGATTGACTATGAAAGGGAGAGTGGGATCGCTCGCGAATGGGTCGAGAAGCTCTCCATCAAGACGCCCAGCATCCGGGCGATGTGTCTCAACCTCAGCGGCGGCAACCAACAAAAGACGGTGTTGGCGAAATGGCTTAACGCCGAGTCGAAGATTCTGATCCTGGACCATCCGACGCGTGGGGTGGATGTGGGCGCCAAGGAGGAAGTCTATGTGCTGGTGCGAGAGCTTTCGAACGCCGGCGTATCGATTATCCTCACTGCGGACACGCTGGAAGAAACAATCGGCCTCAGTCACACAATACTGGTGATGCGTGACGGTGTCATCACGCAGCGCTTCGATGCGTCGTCGGGGCACAAACCACAGCAGCTGCAGCTTATTGAGTACATGGTCTAGTCTGAAGGGTGCCCTATGCAGACTTCCTCTGAGAATAATCCCGGTTCGGGCGCTGACGGCGGTCGGTGGACACGACGCAATTTCCAATCATGGTTGAACCGCGGTGGCGCTGATACGCTCAGGGAGATCGCCCCGATTGCGACACTTGTGATCCTGGTGATCATCGTCGGCATTATCACGCCGGAGTTCTTGTCTCCCAATACCTTGCTCACGCTGGCCGGAGATACGGCGACTCTATTTGTACTGGCGGCGGGTGTCACATTTGTGATTATGCTTGGCGGCATCGACCTATCGATCGAGGCGGTAGCTTCATTCTGCTCGGTCGTGGTCGCCATGACCCTTCCGGCAGTAGGCTACCTGAGCTTTGTGTTAGGCATGTTGGCCGGTGCGATCCTCGGACTAATCAATGGCCTGGTGCACACCCGTTTGAAAATCCCGTCGTTCATTGCCACCCTGGCGGCGATGGGCGTATGGAGTGGTGTGGCTCTGGTCATCACCGATGTCAAGCCCATTCAGATCGAGCTGAAAAACGGTTTTTACCTGGCTTGGATCGCAGACAAGACTCTGGGGATCCCGAACCGGGTGCTGATCGGCATCGTTGTTCTGCTTGGTTGTCTGTTCATCCAGCGTTATACAAGGTTCGGTCGCTATAGTTCGGCAATCGGCGCCGGCGAAGAGGCGACGCGCGCTTCCGGCGTGAACGTGGATCGCCATAAGATAATCGCGTTCGTCATCTCCGGCGCGCTGGCGGGGTTGGCGGGCGTCATGCTTTCCGGCATTATGTCCGGTGGTTCAGCGCGTATGGCAGACAATCTTCTTCTGCCAACGATTGCGGCGGTTATCGTCGGCGGTACCGCGATTACGGGCGGTGTGGGCAGTGTCTGGCGGACAGTGATTGGCGCGCTCATCATTTCGGTAGTGCGCGTGGGTATGCAGTTCGTCGGCGTTGATGTGTTCGCCCAGCAGATAGTCTTTGGAGTAATGCTGGCTGTTGCCGTGGCGATAACGATTGATCGAAGCAAAATTCCTATCGTCAAATGAGACGCTAAACCAGAAGGGTGACCACCTATGGACCTGGAACTCAAAGAGAAGATTGCGGTCATCACCGGCGGTAGTGTCGGTATCGGGCTGGCCGTTGCCGAAGGATTGGCGCAGGAGGGTGTTCACCTGGCTCTCTGCGCCAGGGACGAAGCGCGTGTGGTCGCGCAAGCCGCCGCCATCCGTGAGAAGTACGGGGTCAGGGCGATTGGCGTTAGCGCGGACGTGAGCAAGGCTGAGGACATCGACCGCTTTGTTGCTGCTATCGACGCAGAATACGGCGCAGCCGACATCCTGATCAACAACGCCGGAACGGGCAGCGAAGAAACGATCCTGAATGCGTCAGACGAACGCTGGCAGTACTACTGGGATCTCCACGTCATGGCCGCTGTCCGCTTGGCACGCGGCCTGTTCCCGCTGATTCAGAAGCGCGGCGGCGGGGTGATCCTCAACAACGGATCGATCTGCGCCACTCAGCCGCTTGGCTACGAGCCAATCTACAACACCACTAAAGCGGCGCTGGCGATGTTCTCTAAATGTCTGGCGAACGAGATGATCCAGTACAACATACGGGTCAATCTGGTCAACCCCGGTCTTGTCCAGACGCCGGATTGGGAGAAGACCGCAAAACTGCTGACGCGGGACAAAGACATTACCTGGGAACAATATCTGGACAAAATCGCCAAGGACAATGCACCGATTGGACGCTTTGCCACCGCTGAAGAAGTGGCGAACTTCTTTGTGTTTCTGTGTTCTCCGCGCGCGAGCTACAGCGTTGGCTCCAGTTACTACGTCGATGGTGGTTGGCTCAAAGTCGTCAATTGAACTTGGCAAGTTGCAGCCTACTTGAAAGGGCGGCTGCCGCCAATGCCCTGGCAAGGGGGTGGTGCCACCACAAGGATAAACGTTATGAACAAAAACTATTCGGCCGGATTATGGGTCTTCGCTCAGTCGGCGGAGAAGTTTGGTGGGTATACCGGCACGCATCCCGTTAGGGAACAAATCAAGGCAGCTGCCTCTGTACCGGGATTGAAAGGATTGGAACTGATCGCTCCTCTGCATGTCAGCGTAGACAATGCCAGGGAGGTCAAGGGCTGGCTGGAAGACACGGGGCTGAAGTCCGTATCAGTCAATCCATACGTGTGGACAGAGGCAATCTGGAAGCGCGGCGCGTTCACCTCACCCGATCCGAAGGTTCGCCGCGAAGCCATTGACACCGGCAAACGTGCTATCGAGATCGGGCATGTCCTTGGAACCCGCAAAATGTGTCTCTGGCCTGGTGAGGATGGTTGGGACTATCACTTCCAGGCCGATCATCGGCGCTTGTGGGACCTGGAGAGCGAAGCTGTTCGGGAACTGGCCGAGTTCGACCCTGAGACGAAAATCGGTGTCGAATACAAGCTGCACGAGCCGCGAACGCATATGTTGGTCAGCACCGCGGCAAAAGCGGCGTTGCTGGGGTATTCGCTTGGCCTACCCAATGTCGGCGCGTACCTCGATTTTGGCCACGCGGTGATGGTGCGAGAGAACCCCGCCGAGTCCGTTGCCATGTTGTCCCGCCTCGATCGGTTGGTAGGCGTCCACGTCAACGACAACTATGGTCTTGGCGACGACGACATCATGGTCGGCTCGGTGCATTTCTGGGCAATGATCGAATTCCTGTTGGCGCTTGACGAGATCGGCTATGACGAATGGCTCACACTCGATCTGGTGCCGACGCGCGAGGACGCGGTCGCTGCCTGCACACAGAGTATTAATGCACTGGACATCTACGCCCGTCTGATCGCGAAAATCGATCGTGCGGCATTGCGCGCTGCTCAGCAAGAAATGGACGCGGTCGAAACGCAGCGCCTTGTTCACAGCGCACTCTGCTGAAGAAGGAGCGTTAACCATGCTTGCTGTTGCCGTAACAGAACCTAACAGCCTGAAGATCATTGACGTTCCAGAGCCTGCGCCGGGGCCGTATGAAGCACGGATCAAGACTGAGGTCGGCTGTCTCTGCAATATGACCGATCGCAAGCTCATCGAGGGCCACTTTCCCGGCGTGGAGGATTATCCCCTCTTGCTCGGCCATGAAACCGTGGGGATTGTCGATGCTGTCGGCGAAAAGGTGCGGAACTTCAAAGTGGGCGACCGGGTCATCGGTGGCTTGCTACTCAAGACCACCGACCCGACCTATGCCAGCGGCTGGGGAGGCTTCTCACAATATACACTCGCAGGCGACCACCAGGCGATGGTTGAAGACGGTCTGGCTTCAAACGAACATGGTTGGTATGAAGTCTACGAAATCATGCGCGTCGTCCCCAGAACCATCAGCGTCGAAGACGCCGTGATGCTCTGCACGTGGCGTGAGGTGTACGGGGCATTCGGCGATTTCGACCTGAGAGCCGGCGATAACATCATCATCTATGGGTCCGGCCCCGTTGGTTTGAGTTTTGTCAAATTCGCGCGCCTCCTCGGACTGAATGAGGTCTACAGCGTTGACTTCCTGCCCTCCAAGCGTCAAAAAGCGCTGGAGATGGGCGCGACTGCCGCTTTCGCGCCAGACTCACCGGAACTGCAAGCTTTCCTCTCCACACGAAAGCATTCTTTCGACGCAGTCGTGGATGCAGTCGGCAAGGAAGGCATCATCAACGGTGCGCTGCCTCTCGTCAAAATGGGAGGCTCGGTCTGTGTTTACGGTGTGATCGACACGCCGTCTATCCGTGTGGACAAGGACACCGGCCCCTATAATTTCAATCTGCTGATTCACCAGTGGCCCACACGGGCCCGCGAACGCGCTGCACAAGAACCGCTGATTGAATGGATCAGGGCGGGCAAGTTAAGTTACAAGGAGTTCATCTCGGTCGAGTTTCCAATCACCGAGATCGGCCAGGCATTTGAGAATTCAAAGACAGGACAACCTATCAAAACGTTGTTCAGATTCTGATCACCGTCAGAACAGGGAGCAATAAGCTAGCATGACCCCAAGTCCCGATTTCTGGAAACCACGTACTGTCCCGACCATGTACTTTATCGGTGTAACCACCGCAAAATCGTCCATCATGAAGGTCTTCCCTAAATGGTCGGATATTTTGAAGCTCGGAGCGCAGATTGAAGGCTATGATGCGCTGATCCACGCGCCGGCTGAAGACTACCGGGCGATCGTGCGCCACATCAAAGAAGACCCGCTTTCGATGGGGGCGCTGGTCACAACCCACAAGATAGATCTTCTGGACGCGACGCGGGATATGTTCGATTATCTAGATCCTCATGCGCAATTTTGCGGCGAGGTGTCATCTATCTCGAAGTTGGATGGCAAGCTCGTCGGGCATGCCATCGATCCGATTAGTTCAGGTCTGGCGTGGGAAGCCTTCGTCGAACCCGGCTATTGGGGACGGACAGCTGCTCACGTTATGTGCCTTGGCGCGGGGGGATCCGCCGTTGCGATCAGCGTTTATCTGGCAAATCGACCCGATCCTGCGGATCGACCGCGTAAATTCATCGTTGTGAATCGCAGCCCGGGCCGTCTGGAGAGCTTGCAGAAGATACAGGCACAGCTCAAGACAGACATCGAATTTGAATACATTCACAACCAGGACCCGATCGTGAATGACTCCATCATGTCAGCTCTGCCTGCCGGATCGATGGTGATCAATGCGACTGGCATGGGCAAGGATACACCTGGCTCGCCAATCACCGATAAGGGGCTGTTCCCGGAGCAAGGTATCGCGTGGGAGCTGAACTATCGCGGCGAGCTGGACTTCATGCACCAGGCGGAACGGCAGGTCGAAAATCGTGGTGTGCGCGTCGAGGATGGCTGGATCTATTTTCTGCACGGTTGGACACAGGTGGTGGCTAAAGTGTTCCATCTGAACCTGACGCCTGAGCTTTTTACCGAACTTGACCGTGCAGCAGCTTCGATACGTTCATAGAAATCGCGGAGTGTTGGAAAGAGGCTAAAGATGAAGCAGGCTGTAATGACGGCTCCCGGCGAAATCGAATTTCATAATGTTGATAAGCCCGTGCCTGGCGATGACGAGATCCTCATGCAAACGCGGCGCATCGGCGTCTGTGGCTCGGATATTCACGTCTACCACGGGCTGCACCCCTACACCGGCTATCCTGTTGTGCAGGGACACGAAGTCGGCGGCGTGGTGGCTGCGCTCGGCAAAAACGTGACCGGCTTTAAGGTCGGCGACAAGATCACCTTTATGCCCCAGGTCACTTGTGGCAAATGTTACATGTGCACCCATGGGATGTATCACATCTGTGAAGAGCTAAAAGTGATGGGTTTTCAGACCGGCGGGGCCGCCCAGGAGTATTTCGCCCTGCCCGCCGCCAACGTCCTGAAATTACCCGACACCATGTCACTTGAAGAAGCGGCATTCATCGAGCCGATTGCTGTTACGGTGCACGCCATCACACGAGGCGGCGGGGCTGAAGGCAAGAAAGTGCTGGTGCTTGGCGCCGGCCCGATTGGCAATCTAACGGCGCAGGTGGCAAAAGCGCTCGGCGCGAAGGCTGTCATGATCACCGATGTTAGCCCGTACAAGCTCGAAAAAGCCCGACGCTGCGGCATCGATTTCGCCGTCAACCCGACGGACGAGGATCTCAATGGCGCAATTCTGCACCATTTCGGCCCCGAGAGGGCCGATCTGATTCTGGAGTGCGTGGGCGTGGAACCGACGATTACCGACGCCATTCGTTACGCGCGCAAAGGTTCGACTATCGTCATTGTCGGCGTGTTCGGAAAGAAACCTCAGGTGGATCTGGGGTTGGTGCAGGATCGCGAGTTGACTCTCGTTGGTACGTTGATGTATCAGAAACCGGATTATGAATGCGCGATCGATCTGGTCGCAAGAGGCAAAATGCAGCTTGAGCAGATGATCACGCATCGGTTCCCATTTGACCGTTATCTCGATGCTTATCACGCCATCGAGGCTTCCAAAGGCGAGTATCTGAAGGTAATGATCGAACTTGCCTGATTGAGAAAAACAGGCGCGTTGCAATGATAGACCACGGCAGTCTGATTCCATATTACATTCAGGTAATCGAGGCGCTTAAAGAGCGCATTAATCGAGGCGAATGGCGCGTTGGCGATCAGCTTCCCGCTGAGCAGGCCTTGTGCGAGATGTTTGGCGTGAGTCGAACGGTGATCCGCCAGGCTCTGGATTCGTTAAGGCAGGAGGGTTTGGTTGTCCGCCGCAAGGGGCGTGGGACGTTTATCGCCGAGCCAAAGATCGGCGAAAGTCTGGTAGCGCGTCTGATTGGCTTCTATCAGGATATGACTGAGCGTGGCTTCAAGCCAGAAACGCGTGTACTCAAACAGCAAGTTGTCCCCGCCGGGAACAAAGTTGGCTCGCGCCTTGGAATCACGCCGGAAACGCCGGTCATCGAGATCGAACGTCTCCGTTCGGTGCTTGGTGAACCTATACAATTGGTCGTTACCTATCTGCCCTATCACCTGTGCCAGAAGGTAATCCACGCTGATCTGTCTAATCAGTCGCTCTATGGATTCCTGGAAACAGAGTGTGGGTTGTATATTGCGCGAGGCCTCCGTGTCATCGAGGCTGTCCTCGCCAACGATACCGAATCGCAACTGCTCAATGTCAAGCGAGGCGCCCCTTTGGTCCTAATCGACAGCGTCAGCTACCTTGACGATGGGACACCTATCGAGTATTACCGCGCACGGCATCGGGGAGATCGGGCGAAATTCGAAGTGGAAATGGTGCGCATGCGTGAACGAACGGGTACGCGCGACGGTACGGCTTCCTCCTCGATATGACCGAAAACACGGCATCGGGAGGACTCACCTTCTATCAAAGGATGACAACATGACGAACCAGAGCAACGTGAGTTTCGAAATGCTTGCGAGTGAGATGCTGCCATTTGCGACAACGCTCGACATGGATACCGGCGTCCTCTCGCCAGTTCCGGCACCGATTCAGCGTTCCTTAAGCCAGTTGGTCGAAGTATTCGCCCTCCGCGGGAGTGCCGAGCGCATCCTGCGCGAAGAGGGCGACCGCATGATCTACGAGGTTTTCCCTGTGGCCCTGCCTGAGAACGCCGCCCACGTTTTGCACTGCACAACCGTGATTTATCCTGGCACTATCGGCGGTGAGTACCACATGACCAAAGGCCATTATCATGCCCAGCGGGATCGGGGGGAAGTCTACCTTGGCATTGGCGGTGAAGGCTACTTGCTGTTGATGCTGGAAAACGGTGAGACGAGGACCGTGACGATGAAGCCGGGAACCGCAGCCTACGTGCCACCCAATTGGGCACATCGGACGATCAACACCGGTAGTGTGCCGTTCACATTCTTTGCGGCATGGCCCGGCGATGCCGGACACGACTATGGAACTATTGAACAGTTTGGTTTCGCCAAACTACTGGTCAATCAGGACGGTCAGCCAGTGCTCGTCAACAATCCGCATTACGGCAGCAGCTCTTGAATGCAATCGGCGCAAGAATGCCCGGATCGCGTCGCCCACCGGATGGGCCCGTCAATGCGCATTCAATCCGATGGTGGCGTTTCGCGAGGCGTCCGACCAGGCTGCAATCACAGAAGTGAGGTGACGGATGACATCCAGGCGATACCTGATCGGCGTTGACTTGGGGACAAGCGCAACCAAGGCGGCACTCTATCGGGCAGACGGGACGCTGGTGGCGGAAGCCAGCACTGACGTACCCTTATACTATCCAGCGCCCGGTGTCGTCGAGCAAGAAAACGACGATTTCTATCGCACCGCCGCACAGACGGTGCGCGCGTGCATCCTGTCAAGCGGAATAGACGCGCGTCAGGTGGCCGGGATCGCCTTCGACAGCCAGATGGCGAGCGTGGGTTCGATTGATGCAGACTACCAACCCGCCGCACGCTTCGACTCGTGGCTGGATATGCGCTGCCAGCCGTATATCGAGCAGATCGACCGCGATCATGGGGATGTTATTACCCGTCTTACCGGCTGCGCACCGACCTGCGACCATGGGCCGAAGATGTTGTGGTTACAGCATGAAGCGCCTGAGGCGTATGCTCGCGTTGCCAAGTTCGTTATGCCGGTGGGGATTGTCGTAGGGCAAATGGCTGGGCTGCGCGCCGATCAGGCGTTCATCGATCACACATTCATTCATTTCTCGGCGTTGTGTGATGCTCAGCGCGGCGTCTGGTCGGATGATCTCATCGGTCGTCTCGGCGTCGACGCTGATCGGCTGCCGCGTATCGTCGCGCCATGGGAGATCGTGGGTGAAGTCACGGATTCAGCGGCGCGTGATTTTGGACTGGCCGCCGGCACACCGATTTCGGCCGGTGCCGGCGACACGGCGGCCGGTGCGCTCGGCGCGGGCGTCGTGCGGTCGGGTATGCTCCTCGACACCGCCGGGACTGCCAGCGTCTTCGCGGGCTGCACCGATCAATTCGTCGCCGATTCGCATCACCGCGCGCTGCTCTGTATGCGATCGGTTGTTCCTGGCTTATGGAACCCGCTCGCCTATATCGCTGGAGGCGGTATCGCTCTACGCTGGTTTCGAGATGAGTTTGGTGATGCAGTGGGCGACGATCCTGACGCGCTGTACGAAGCGCTGATGGAGAGGGCAATGCATGTACCTCCTGGCGCAGACGGATTGCTGTTTTCCCCACATCTTGGTGGTCGAATCTGTCCAGCAGAACCGTCAATGCGTGGGGCGTGGGTTGGCTTTTCTTTTGGACATACGCGCGACCATTTCTTCCGCGCAATTCTCGAAGGTATCGCCTACGAGTACCGCTATTATTTGGACATCCTGCGCGAATATATCTCGGATTTGAGCCTCACCGAGGCGCGCGTGATCGGCGGCGGCGCGCGTAGCCCGGTATGGAATCAGATTAAAGCGGACGTGCTGAACGTGCCCTACCAGCGGCTCAACCGTTCGGAGTTCGCGACCTGGGGTTGCGCGCTAATCGCGGGGCACGCCGTCGGCATCTTCCCGGATCTGACCGCCGCCGCCATGTCTACGACTGACCGCCTTGGGGCGGCACTTCAGCCCGACTCCACTCACGCCGCAGACTACGAAAAGGCGAGCCGCCGCTATATCGCATGGCAGAATACCTTCGCACATACGTTCAGCGAGTTGGAAACAAAAGGAGCATCATGAGAACTTCGACACAAACTGTCCGTGTTTGTCTGATCGGGGCAGGACGCGCCGGCAAGGTACACGCGAACTCGCTGACGCACCACGTCCCCGGCGGGCAATTGGTCGCGTTCGTGGATGCCGCTCAGGAGAGTCTCGAAAGCGCCGGTGAGCAGTTTGGCATTCAACAGCGTTTTTCGACGCTGAACGATGCGATTGAATGGGGGCAGTTCGATGCCGTCGTCATCACCACGCCAACTTTCACACACAAAGAGCTGGCGGTCGGGGCCGCCCAAGCCGGGAAACATGTCTTTCTCGAAAAGCCGATGGCGCTCAACGTCGAAGAGTGCGACGCCATCATTAGCGCTGCCGAGCGCAACGGCGTTCTCCTCCAGATTGGTTTCATGCGCCGTTTCGATCCTGAGATTGCCGCTGCCTATGAACGTGTACAGGCTGGCGAGATCGGCACCCCGATGACGATCAAGTCGCTCACGCACGGGCCAGGGATGCCCCCTCCGTGGGCACGCGACTTGCGTACCTCAAACGGGATGCTCGCTGAGGTCAACAGTCATGACTGGGATAGCGTTCGCTGGTTCATGGGGTCAAACCCGCAGCGCGTCTACAGCGAGATTGCCAACTTCAAAGGGGCGCGTTACCAGGTGGACACGCCGAATTTCTACGACAACGTGTTGACCCAGATTCGCTTTGAAAGCGGCGGGCTTGGCAGCATATCTGGCATATGCCCGTGCGAGTACGGTTACGACGCTCGCATAGAAATTGTCGGCGAGCGGGGCATCATGCAAATCGGCGATATTCGCGGGCAGGCGGTGATCGTCGGTACCAACCGGGATCAAGGCTACGTCACGCCGATTCACCGCACCTGGCCCCAGCGCTTTGCCTGGGCCTACATTCATGAGATGGAGCATTTCATTGCCTGTATTCAAAAGGGCGAAGCGCCATCGGCAACGGGCGTGGATGGGATGTGGGCAGTCGCCGGCGTCATCGCAGGGACAAGGTCTTTCCTCGAAGAACGGCCCGTCCTGCTCAGTGAAGTGCTAAGTCCGGCGAAGGCAGATTGAACATGAAAGCACTGGTTTATCACGGTCCGAACGACCTGCGATTGCAAGATCATCCCGATCCGCAGATTTCGGATGAAGATGTCCTGCTCAAAGTCGTCAGTGCCGGTATTTGTGGCACCGATCTGCGTATCTATCACGGTGGTCATCGCAAGTACCCGGCGGGGACGATCCGCATCCCCGGTCACGAGGTCGTCGGCGATGTGGTTGCACTAGGCAGCAGTGTCCGAGGGATCAGCGTTGGGCAGCGCTTTGTCGTCGCACCGAACTGGGGCTGCGGTCACTGTCGCCAGTGTATCACCGGCAACAACAACCGCTGTGCCAATTATGGCGCGCTCGGTATCACCGAAGACGGGGCATTTGCTGAGTACATGCGCGTCCCTGCACCCGCCATCGCCCAAGGCGATTTGATCCCACTCAGCCCCGATGTCGATCCGGCAGCGGCAGCAATGATTGAGCCGTTTGCCTGTGTCTTGCGCGGGCAGGAAGCGCTCGGTGGCATTCGCCCTGAAGACCTCGTCGTCGTCATGGGCGCTGGGCCTATCGGCATTCTGCACATCATGTTTGCGCGACTTCAGGGAGCGCGCCGAGTGATCGTCAGCGAAATGTTGGGCGCGCGGCTTGATCAGGCTGCCGAAGCCGGGGCCGACCGGGTTGTGAATTTGGAGCGCGAGAGTCTAGCGGAAGTTGTCATGGAGGAAAGCGGTGGGCAGGGCGCGGATGCGATCATCGTCGCCGCACCATCGCACAAGGGCCAGGAAGACGCGATCCAGATTAGTGCTATCGGCGGGCGCATCAACTTCTTTGGTGGACTGCCGAAGGATCGCCCAACCACAGTGCTTGACAGCAATGCAATCCACTACAAAGAAATCCTTGTGACCGGAACAACGGCGTGCAGCACCGCCGACTGTTGGAAAGCTGCGCAGATCGTCGCGTCAGGGCGCCTCGATCTGTCCCAAGTGATCAGCGAGCAGTTTCCTATGAGCCAGGCGATAGAGGCCTTTGACAAGGCAGAAGATCGCAGTTCGCTTAAGATCGTTTTGAACCCCTAGCATGTTGGAAGCCTTGCCCGCTTCTTCTGATCAAGCGCGCGCTGTCGCGCTCGATATGGATGGCGTAATTGTCGACGGCATGCCATTTCATGTAACGGCATGGGTGTATGCGTTTAACTCGTTTGGGTTAAATGTGGAGGAGCGCTGGTTCTACGAATTAGAGGGCGTTGTTCCTTTCGAGGTGATCTCCGAGGTGCTCTATCGGCTGCAGGTAGAAATGAGCGATAACGATCGCCGCTACCTATACGACACCAAGCTGGCCCATTTTCATGAGCATTATCGCACCATCGCCATTCCCGGCATTCATACGCTTGTTGAGACGCTTCTCGGTTTTGGCTTTCGCCTCGCGGTTGTGACCGGTAGCGAGCCACAAATCGCGCTGAAGGTTTTGGAAACGCTAGGCGTAGCTCAGTCGTTCTCGACGGTGATCAGCGCTGCGGATGTTGCGCGAGGAAAACCCGCACCCGATCCTTACTTGAAGGCAGTTGAACTTCTTGGAGTCGCACCTTCGAACTGCCTCGTCATTGAAAACGCGCCTGCGGGGATCATGTCGGCCAAACGGGCTGGGCTTACCTGCCTCGCCGTCACTACGACCTTGGATGCCCATGCGCTTGCGATGGCTGATGTGATCGTGCCCTCGCTTCAAGAATGCTTGGTATGGATCCATAGTGAAGTCAAACATTCGGGCGGATCTGGTGTATGGTTAACGCGGTAGGCACAAGGGTTCGTCTACTGAGAGGGTAACTGTTAAAATGATGATTACGGCGATAGACTAGGGGGATGAAAACACGAAAAGCCTATCCCAGCGACATCAGTGAACAAGAGTGGGCGTGGATTGAGCCGCTGTTACCAACACGTTGTGACCCGCGCGGAGCGAAGGCGAAACACAGCCGTCGGGAACTGCTGAATGCCATCTTCTACGTGGTGCGGCAAGAGATCGTGTGGGAAGCGTTGCCGCACGATTTTCCGGCCTACAAGACGGTCTATGACTACTTTCGCAAGTTGAACCGCTGGGGGGGTGGATACGGATCGTGGATCATCTGCGCGGGCAGGTTCGCATCGCGGCAGGACGTGATCCACAACCGAGTGTGCTTGATTTTAGGGCGCTCTAGTGTGAAAGGTGACACGGCGAAGTAGAGGAGTGCATGCCTGATCGGTTGTCTGACAGTTACATCTTGCCGTCCAACCTCCCGTAGCGCAGATACTTCGGAAGAAACGCGATGTGGTCCACGCGTGTGTCCGAGCCCCTCCGCGCCCATTGAGTACAAAATGTGTTCGATATGACAAGCCCGGTGCGATTTATCGGGCTTTTTGTTTGTCAAATAACTAGTAAGTCCGGTCGCGTGTTCGGTCAATCAGAATTGGCGTTGTCAGGCTATTCCGTCAACCAGCGTGAGAACGTGGTTGGCTCCTCATCATGAACGTGCGCGCCTGTGACAAGCGATAGGCAATTCATCAGGAGAACAACCTTAACGCGAGCTTATCCTGTAGGATTTGAAACTTAACCGAAAAGGTGTTATCCTAAACATGTCCGGACAGGATAAGACATGATAGATTTTCAAAGAGAGTTCGCTGCCGCTGCACGTCCAATTATTAGATGAATTGCGCCACAAAATACTGTCAGGCCAACTCAAGCCGCACGATCAATTGCCTGGAGAGTGGGAACTGGTCAACAGTTTGAACATCAGCCGGGCGACAATTCAGCGTGCATGGCAAGCTGCTCAAGATGAGGGTCTGCTTTACCGTGTTACCGGTAAGGGGACATTCGTCGCCGAACCGCGTTCCCGCGATAGTGGGCGCAATGCCATCGGGTTCATCATTCCGGAATATCGCGGCACATTTGCCCTGGCGCTGCTCAGTGGGGCAGAGCGCGTGCTGCGCAAAGCCGGGTACGCGGTGCAATTCGCCAGCACCGATCGTGAAATTGGCGAGGAAAATCGCATTCTGCAGGAGTTGGTGAATGATGATGTGTCCGGAATCATCCTCGTTCCGGCACGGGGCAGCCTGTATGGGCGTGTTCTCGCCTCCAACGAGCTGGGCGTGCCTATCGTCCAGATGGATCGCCCGCTGAGCGGGATTGTGCTGCCGTGCGTTGCCAGCAACAACTACATGGGTGGCTTGCAGGCTATGAACCATCTGCTTGAGTTGGGCCACCGCCAGATCCTTTTTGTCGCTCGGCCGCACCTGGATTTGTGGTCGGTCGCAGAGCGCTATCGTGCCTATCAGGACAGCCTGCGTCGTGTCGGTATTGAACCGCTGGAGCCGCTACTGCTGGGCGGGGATACGGAATTGAGCAGCTACGACGCCTACTTGCAGCAGCATGACGAAGAGGTTGAGCCACTGCTGGAGCGCCTCCAGCAAGGAGACCGGCCAACCGCAATCTTCGCCGTCAATGATTGGATGGCGCTGAAAGTCTACCGCGCTGTTGAACTCCTGGATCTGAAAATTCCTGACGATCTGTCGCTGGTCGGTTTCGACGACCTCGACATCGCTCAATATCAAAATCCCCCCCTGACCACTGTGGCCCAAAACGCAAACCTGATGGGGTCAGAAGCCGCGCGCCGCTTACTGGCCCTGATCGAAGGAGAGGAGGTGCTGGAGATCCTGACGCTTATTCCAACTAAGTTCGTCCTGAGAGATTCCACCGCATCATGCATATGATTGCTCACCCTATATCAGTTCAAAGGATTTTTGCAATGTTACACAAATCACTCCGGATATTGGGACTAGGACTGCTCGCGCTGGTCCTGGCCTCTGGCGTCCTGGTATCGGCGCAGGAACCGGTAGAAATCACCATTACAGGTACAGCTTCGGGTGCAGGTTTTGATTGGCTGGCCACCGTGGTCAAGCCGCTGTGCGAGGCGCAGTTGAGCGACGCTGGGATGCCTGTCACCATAAGCCCGGTCGAATGGGTTGGAAGCGGCGACGACTTCCGCCAGCAGGTCGTGCTTGATCTGGGTGTCGGCCAGGGTGGCGATATCCTCAATCTCGATGGCTTCTGGATTCCCGAGTTCGTCGAGGCGGGTCTCGTGAAGCCCTTGCGCGAAGTCGCAGGTGACGCGGTCATGGAGTGGGATGGCTGGGATCAGATCCCCGAAGGTTTGAAGACCATCCTGGGCTTCCAGGGCGAGATTTACGGCATTGCCTCAGGCACGGATGCTCGCGTGATCTGGTACCGCGCAGACCTGTTTGAGCAGGCTGGCATTGACGTGCCATGGACTCCGACCAGTTGGGAAGATGTGCTGGAAGCTGCGCGCACACTCAAAGCCGCTGGTGTCGAATGGCCGCTTCAGTTGAATGCCGGTACTTCAATGGGTGAGGCCACGACGATGCAGGGCTATTTGATGGCATTGTTGGGTGCGGGGCAACACATCTATGACTTCGAAACCGGCAAATGGATCGTTCGCAGCCAGGCCATTCTCGATACACTAAATCTTTACAATGACATCTACAACATTGAAGAACTCGGCAGCCAACGCTTCCAATTGGCACAGAACGGCCGCGATCTCTCGTTTGAGTCCTTCAGCCAGGGCAACACGGCTATGCTCGTCGAGGGCGACTATTTCTGGCGCTCGATCGTCGTGCCCGGTGGCAACTTCGGCATGGACAATCGCGACGAGGTTGTCCGTTTCGCACCGATGCCAGCCGAAGAACCTGGTATGGGCTACAACGGCCAGGATTTCGTGACTATCTCCGGCGGCACGGGCTACAGCCTGAACCCTAACACCGCGCATCCCGCCGAAGCCTGGGGCGTGCTCGCCTGCATGTTCAGCCAAGAATCGCTCGAAGGCTTCAACGAACTCCAGCCGCGCATCCGTGCTCGTGTTGACGTGCCGGTCACCGGCGACACGACGATGAGCGCGATTGCAACTGAGATTTTGCCGCTGACGACCATCCGCCCGCCGCTGCCAGAATACAATCGTGTATCTGCTGAGGCGCAGTTGATGACCGAACGTGTCGTCTCTGGCGAGATGACACCAGAAGCGGCGATGGATGCGTATGCCACAGCCGTCATTGACATTGTCGGCGAGGAAAATACGGTCGACATGATGGGCTCGTAGTTCAGTGCGAGACATTCAGTGATATACATGGGTGGGCGACTCCAGAGTTGCCCACCTGTTGAGTGCGACCGTATGACCACAATGGCAGGACCGTATGCAACGCTCAATTCTGTCCAGACGCATTAGTGTGCTATTTGCCAGCCCGGCGTTCATTTTCATAGCACTATTCTTGATTTATCCCTTTGTTTCCATCATCTTCATCAGCATGACCAACCGCACATTGGTTGGGGCAACTGCCCAGAATCCCGATTTTGTGGGACTGGATAACTACATCCGCCTTTTCGAACCGAGTCGCTGGATGAACCGGGGCGAGATGGGCTTCAGCCTGTATATCACGGTGCAATTCGTCATCGGCTCAGCTTTGATCGGGCAGGCGGGCCTCGGCCTGCTGATCGCAACGCTTTTTCAGCGGCGCAAGGGCTTTATTCGCGAGTTGGTCTTTAGCCTTGCCGTGGCAGTCTGGATCGCGCCGGATGTGGTGGTTGCGTTTGCCTGGTTTGCCTTTCTCGATCCTTTTGATGGGACATTAAATGCCATATTGGGCGCGCTCGGCCTGGGCCAACCGGACTGGCTGCTCAAGTATCCGCTGCTGAGTATCATTTTCTTCAACACCTGGCGTGGCACGGCTTTTTCGATGCTCTTGTTCTCATCCGCGCTGTCCTCTATTCCTCCTTCGTATATGGAGACTGCGGATGTTGTCGGCGCCAGCACCCTGCAAAAGCTGCGTGACATCCTGCTGCCACTGCTGCGCCCCTACATTGCGACCGATCTCATTTTGATCACGTTATGGACGTTCAACACGTTTACGCCCTTCCTGCTCACTGGAGGCGGCCCGGCCTACCGGACTGAGCTGCTCTCGATCTATACCTATCGCACTGGCCTGCAATTCTTCGAAATCGGCAAAGGCAGCGCCATCGCCGTGATCGTGATGCTGATTAACCTCGTGCTTGCCAGCGTTTATCTCATCAGCCTGCGGTCGCGTCCGCTTGAGCAGCCATCGGATTGAACAGCATGAAAAAGCGCAAACTGACTCTCACACAAATCCTGGTCGGCATCGTTGGCGTCATCATCGCCATCTTATTCACGCTGCCGATGCTCTGGTTTGTCTTCGCGCCGTTCAACTCCTCGGTGAGCCTCTCGGTTGCCATACCTGAGCGCTTCACGCTGGAAAACTTCGTGGTTGCCTTCAGCAGCGAGGTGGCTATGCGCGGCCTGCTTGTCAACAGCGTCATCATCGGCGGCGGTACGATGGTCGGCACGGCCATCATCGCGGCGATGGCTGCCTACGGCATCTCGCGCGGCAATCTGCCCGGCAGGCAAATCTTCACGACCGTGCTGATCCTGTTTTCCTCGGTCGTGACCGGCACGGCCAGCATGATTCCGATCTTCTTGCTGATCTTCTCGTTGGGCTTGATCGACACGCATCTCGGCGTGATTCTCGTCATGATCGGCGGTCTGCTCCCAGCGGCGATCTTTATCGTGATCGACTTCGTCGATGGCGTGCCTCGCTCTTACGAAGAAGCAGCCATGATCAGCGGTGCCGGTCCCCTGACGCTGTTTCGTGACATCACCTTCCCACTAATCCGACCGGGCTTGATGGTGGTCGGCATCTGGGCTCTGGTGAACGCCTGGGGGTCGTTCCTGACGCCATTCATCCTGCTGCGCGACCCGCTCAAGGTTCCTGCATCGGTCGCGTTTTATGTCTTTTACGATCCCGAGGGCACGCCCAATATTAAGCTTGTGGCTGCTTACGCGGTGCTCTACACGATACCCGTTGTGCTGCTGTATCTGCTTGTGAACTGGCGCTACGGTTTTAGCTTCTTTGGCGGCATCAAACGATGAGGATGACACAGTGACACTTATTCTTGAGAATGTGCACAAAGCCTTTGGCGCGGTCAAGGCAGTCAACGGATTCAACCTGAGCGTCGCCGACGGCGAATTCATCGCACTGTTGGGGCCCTCTGGCTGCGGCAAGACGACCACGCTGCGCATCATCGCCGGGCTGGAGACGCTGGACGAAGGCCGGGTCGTTATTGCTGGCAAGGACGTCACCGAATTGCCACCGCGTGACCGCGATATTGCCATGGTGTTCCAGGACTACGCGCTCTACCCGCATATGTCCATTACCGACAATATCGGCTATCCGCTCAAAGTACGGGGTGTTTCCAAAGCCGATCGTGATAGCCGTGTCGCGGCTGTGGCCGGAAACTTGCAGATTGGGAATCTGCTCGAACGTCGTCCCAGCCAGCTTTCCGGCGGGCAGCAGCAGCGGGTAGCCGTCGCGCGTGCGGTCGTGCATCATGCGCAGGTGTTTCTGTTTGATGAACCCTTGAGCAATCTTGACGCCAAACTGCGCCTGGAAGCTCGTGCATTCCTCAAGCATCTTCAGCGTGAGGTCGGCATCACGTCGATCTACGTAACACACGATCAGGCCGAGGCGATGGCTCTCGCGGATCGCATCGTCGTCATGCAATCTGGTGAGATCATGCAGGTCGGGTCGCCACTTGAGATTTACCGCAGACCTGCCAACACCTTTGTCGCATCGTTCATCGGCAATCCGCCCATGAACCTGCTTCAGTGCACAGTTGACACTGGCCAGAGCATAATTCAGTTTGCGGAAGAATTGGCCATTATCCGCCTGCCGGAGAACAGCCACAATACGATCATGAACGTCAAGCCACACGAGCAGGTGACTCTGGGCATTCGCCCCGAATACATCAGCATCAGGGCGGAACCGAGCGCCACGACCATCCCCGGAAAGCTCTACGTCATCCAGAATCTAGGCGGTGAAATCCTGGTGATCGCCCGTTTTGGCGAACAGCTGTTGTCGATTCGTATGTTCCAGGAAGAAACCCCGGAGTTGCCAGAACAGGTCTGGCTCGACCTGGATTTTGACCATGTCTTCTTTTACGGCGCCAACGGGCAGTTGCTGCAATGACCGAGATCATCCTCAACGGCTTCGCCGGGCCAGAGCAAACACTCAGCTATCTTCACCTGCCCTTTGATGTACCGCCGCAGACCGCGCGCATCGACGTGCAGTATGAATACAGCGCAGCTATCGGTTCCGATCCGCACTTGAGCGGCGGCAATACTGTGGACATTGGCATTTTCGATCCGCGCGGGGCTCAGTTTCACAGTCCGGGCTTTCGTGGCTGGAGCGGCAGCGCGCGGCAGGCGTTCCATATCGCGACCGACTCCGCCACGCCGGGCTATCTTCAAGGGCCGATTCAGCCGGGCACGTGGTCGGTCTGCCTGGGGTTGTACAAGGTCGCGCCGCAGGGTTGTGACTACCAAGTGACGATTCAACTCACTCCGGCAGAGCATTCCAGCAGCGCGGTCGAATTTCCGCCAATCCTGAAATTGAGCCATGCGCCCATTCCAGCGGCACAGACACGCAGTGGCTGGTACAAGGGTGAGCTTCACTGCCACACCTACCACAGCGACGGCGATTCCGCGCCGATTGATGTCGTGCGCACAGCCGAGACGCTCGGCCTGAACTTCCTGGCGATCATGGATCACAACACCATTAGCCATCAGGTCGAACTCAACCACATCGACACGCCGCTGATCCTGATCCCTGGCTACGAGGTGACGACTTTCAACGGCCATTGGAATATCTGGGGCGATCAGAATTGGGTCGACTTTCGAATCCTGACCGCAGAGCAGATGTCCGGCGCGATTCAGGAAGCGGTGAAACGCGGCTTTCTCGTCTCTTGTAACCATCCGCGTCCGTTTGGCCCACCATGGACATTTGAGAATGTCGAGGGGTTTCACTGCGTCGAGGTCTGGAATGGACCCTGGCCACTTTTGAATGAAGATTGTCTGGTTTTCTGGGAGGCGAAGCTGCGCTCCGGCAAGCGTCTTTCGGCGGTAGGGGGCAGCGACTGTCACTTTCTTACACACGAACATCATGCCAGCCTAGCAACGCCGACAACTCATATCTATTGCGAGGGGGCACCCTCTGCCGCGGCGCTGTTGGATGCGCTGCGTGCTGGACGTGCCTTCATCAGCGAAGCGCCGCAGGGGCCAGAGATCGAGCTTCGCGCGGGGGAGGCGATGATGGGCGATGTCGTTCACATGGACGCTCCCGCGTTGGACGTCAACGTCGTCACTCGCTGTGCGGCAGGAATGACACTCGAACTCTACGGCGCGCAGGGGCTACTGTATCGGCAGTTGCTGGATGCCGCGCAGACGGAACATTCAATTCCACTCGACGTTCGTGATACACTTTATGTCCGATCACAACTTGTCACCGAAAGTGACGGCGTGCGCCGGGTTCGCGCTCTGACAAACCCCATCTACCTATCCCAATAATCAGCATATGAACTCTATGCCGCGAAGCGACATCGATGAGCTGCACGTAATCTTTAAGACCCATCTCGATGTGGGCTTCACCGACTACGCGCACAACGTCATCGGCCGATATATGACTCATTTCATCCCGGACGCTATCGCGCTAGCTCGCGCTCTGCGGTTGGAGTATCCTGACGAGCCCTTTTGCTGGACAGTCGGTTCCTGGCTGATCCACGAATATCTGCGACGTGCTTCGCCCGACCAGATCCACACGATGGAATCCGCCATTCACGACGGCATGGTCACATGGCATGCTTTGCCATTTACCACGCATACCGAATTCATGGATGCTGAACTCTTGCGCTATGGCCTCAGCCTGTCGCAGGAATTGGATCGGCGCTTTGGCAGACAAACTATCGCGGGCAAGATGACGGATGTGCCGGGGCACACCCGCGCCATGATTCCGCTGTTGCAGGAGGCCGGCATTCGCTTCTTCCATGTCGGCGTTAACCCTGCGGCAACTGTGCCGGATGTCCCGCCTGTGTTCGTCTGGCGCGATGAAGCCAGCGACAGCAGCGTCATTGTGGCCTATCAAGCCGTCTATGGCGATGTCATGTTGATTCCAGGCACGACCGCCGCCATTGCTTTAGTCTTTACCGGCGATAACCTGGGGCCGCCCTCGATCAAAAGCGTCCACGAAACGTATGCCACGCTGCGCCAGCAGTTCCCCAATGCGCGTTTCATAGGATCATCGCTGGATGCCGTCGCGCGCCTCTTGATCGAAGCCGATCCCGACCTGCCGGTCGTCACATCGGAGATTGGCGATACCTGGATTCAGGGCGTGGGCACCGACCCGACGAAGGTCAGCCAGTATCGAGAACTGCTGCGGCTGCGCCGGGAGTGGCTGCGCGATGGACGCATCGACCAGACGACGCTGGACGACATGCATCGCGCGCTCATCATGATCCCGGAGCATACCTGGGGCATGGATCTGAAGACGCATCTCCAGGACTACGAGCATTACGAGAATGAGGCACTGGTCAAGGCGCGTCAACTGCCCCATTTTATGGCATTCGAGCGCTCGTGGGATGAGCAGCGCGCGTACATTGGCGATGCCCTTGAGGCAATGGAGAGCGTGCCGCTGAAAACCGAGGCTCAACAGCGCCTGGACAGCATCGTGCCACGCAGACCCGACCTGGCCGCCTATGTGCCAGCCGGTGCGACGCGCTTTTCGACCGCGCGTTGGATCGTTGAAGTCGATTCAGCTACAGGGGCGCTGGCGTATCTGGAAGACAGGCGCTCTGGCATGGTGCTGGCCGATGCCGATCATCCGCTAGGCCTGCTGACCTACGAGAGCTTTTCGGCTGGCGATTACGACCGCTACTGGCATCAGTACATCCGGGATCGGGAATTTGGTGGTGTGCGTGTTTGGGCGCATCCAGACAATACCAAGCCGGGTCTCCATGTCGAAGACCATCGATGTTGGCAGCCGTCTGTACGGGCGATCTACCAGCGTGAGGCTTCACAGAGTCTACAGGTGTTGATCGAGGCCAGCCTGCCAGCTACAAGTCAGAGGATCGGCGCGCCTGAGCTCCTCTATTTTGAGTACGCCCTGCGTACAGACGCATTGAGCATGACGCTGCGTTGGTTCGATAAACCGGCCTGCCGTCTTCCGGAAGCCTACTGGCTGAACTTCAATCCGCGGGTGTCCGACGACGGGACATGGCACATCCACAAGTTAGGGCAAACGATTGATCCTCGAGACGTGGTGAGCCGCGGTGCACGAACTCTGCACAGCTTCGACTCTGGTGTCTCCTACAGTAGCCCGCATCTGCAACTGGAGATTCACTCGTTGGATACTGCACTCGTTGCCCCTGGACGGCCGTCGCTGCTGGATTTCCAGAATCGGCTTCCGGACATGGCTGGCGGTATGCACTTCAATTTGTACAACAATGTCTGGGGCACCAATTTCCCGATGTGGTTCGAGGATGATGCGCTGTTTCGTTTCCGCCTCAGCATAGACGTCTGAACTGACAAACTTCGGCCAGGCAGGGGAGCGCCTGCGTGGTCCTTGGATGGCAATTACGGTTCCTTGCCCAACCTTCCAAGGCGGAGGTATTTGGGAATGAAGGCAATGTGGTCCACGCGTGTGTCCGAGCCCCTCCGCGCCCATTGAGTACAAAATGTGTTCGATATGACAAGCCCGGTGCATCGCATCGGGTTTGCTGTTGTTGCGATTCTTAGCTGATTCGGCCTGGAGCAATGCAGATCATATCGAAGTATCCACTTCTAGCCCGGCTCCCACACCTGCTCATAGAGCTGCAGCCAATTGCCGCCCATGATCTTCTGTGTGTCGGCTTCGCTGTAGCCGCGCGCGAGCAGCCCGGCGGTGACATTGGGCATCTCTGCCGCCGAAGCGAATCCCTGCACGGGCGGGATGCTCTGCATGAAGTTGACGACATCGACCGGCAGCCCGGCCAGCACGACCGCTGCCACCTCCTGCGGCATCTCCTCCATGAAATCCGGGCCGAGGCCGACGTGATCGACGCCGACCATCTGCACCAGAAAGTCGATGGCGTTGACGTAATCATCGACTTTGGCGGGCAGATTGGGCGTGAGCATGGCCGGGAAGGAAAGCGCGCCGATGACGCCACCGCGGGCGGCGCAGGCTTTGAGCGCCTCGTCGCTTTTGTTGCGCGGATGCGGGAACTGTGACGCCGCGTTGGAGTGCGTGATCGCAACCGGCGTGGCCGAGCGCTCGATGGCCTCCAGCGTCGTGCGCGGGCCGCAGTGCGACAGGTCGATCAACAGGCCGAGCTGGTTCATCTCCGCCACGACCTGACGGCCAAACTCGGTCAGGCCCTTGTCTTCGGGAGCCTGACAGCCGAAGCCGACCCGGTTCTCGAAGTTGTAGGTCAGTTGGATGATGCGCACGCCCAATTCGTGATAGGCGCGCAGCAGATAGAGCATATCGGCGAGCGGGCTGGTGTCCTGAAAGCCGAGGATGAAGCCCGTCTTCCCGGCAGCTTTGGCGGTGTGGATGTCGTCCACACTGCGGACGAGCAGGGCGATCGCGCTGTGCTTATCCATCTGGCGGTACACCTGCGCGATCATCTCCAGCGTGCCCGCCGGGTCATGCCAGGCGGCGATGGTGGCGTTGACCGCCGTTGTGCCGCCCTGATGAATCCGCTCGATGACCGAATCGTTTAAGAACCAACTGGCGTTGAGTCCGTCGATGATGATGCTGTCTCGATGTAGCTGTGCTGCATTCATAATGCCCTCCGTCGAGGCGCTACTGGCT
>JAHDWN010000006.1 GCA_023382675.1 Anaerolineae bacterium | reverse complement strand
TCCGTAGGAGGCGCACGTTTAGACGGGGGATTTCATTCCCCGGCGACGAAATGGCACATTTGCCCCCATTTCCGAATGCACCCGCGAAGATGGGAGAAGAAATTGTTAGTTTTTCCTGCAATTCAAAATGAAGTAATCATCAGCAATTCCGCTACGCTTGATAACGGTAGATAGAGCCTCTTGTTGGGTTAGTTATCATGCACTACGGTGATGACGACATTTCCTTTTTTTTGCCCAGTATCGACATACCGGTGAGCCTCGGCAGTCTGTTCCAGCGGGTAGCGTCTATCAATGACCGATCTCATCTTTCCTCCCTCAATTAGCTCCTTTAGAAAAACTAGATCTTCGGTCTTTTGACTCGCTGCCCCAACGATGACTTTTTTGCTACCTGTCATCGAAACCCACCTTCCTCGAAGCATCTGTGACGGTCCAGAGTTACCACCTAAGAGATAGCGCCCGTTTGGGTTGAGCGATTGGATACTACCTGAGAACGAACTCTTGCCCATCACATCAAAGATAACATCATAGGTCTTACCGCTTTGAGTAAAATCCTCCTGAGTGTAATCAATGGTGTGCTCCGCGCCAATCGAACGCAGCATCTCCAGCTTCCCCGTGCTGTCCACACCGGTCACTTCGGCCCCAAAGTACTTGGCAAGCTGTACTCCAATCGTACCGATACTCCCGGCTGCACCAACGATCAAAACCTTTTCTCCACACTGTATATTTGCTTTTCTCATAAAATGCAGCGCTTCAATTCCCGCAACAGGAACGGCGCTGGCTTCCTCGTAGGTCATATTGGTCGGTTTGATTGCCAATACTCCCGCTTCCTGCAGACAGGCATATTCAGCATGGCCACCAAACCGAAAACCGGTTGTTCCGAAAACGGAGTCGCCTTCCTTAAATCGTGTCACAGCTTTGCCGACGGCCACAATATCCCCGGCGAGTTCCTGTCCGAGAACAAAGTTTCTTGGCTTAATGAAGCCTACATATATGCGGATAGGTAGCATAAGCCAGATTGGGAAATTGAGCGTTCGAATCTCAGCGTCCCCAGCTGTTACGGTTGTCGCACGCACTCGTATCAGGACTTCATTGTCCTTTGGAGTCGGTTTTTCGACTTCTGTGAGCTGAAGCCCATCTGGTGATCCGTATTTTGTCAATGCAATGGCTTTCATGCGTAGTGTTCCTACCTTTCAAATGGTGTGATTTGCTGTCTGATTGTCTACACGGTCATCCAATGTGACCACATCTTGCTTTCAGCTGCTTGCGTGCTTCATCAATAGACGCGGTCGAAGGGTGAAGTAGCTGCGGAGTATGGCCCATCCCAAACCGAGGACAGTGAGGGTAACGATTGCGACAAACACATCGGGAGCGAACAAAGCCATCGTTTGCACGGGCGTTCGGAACTGGTCTGGCACGATTATCCAGATCAGGATTAAGGGGCAAAGATCGATTGCCAGAGGCAGGTAGAACTGCCAGATACGTTTCACGCCGTGAGGAGGAAGTTCACCGCGATGCTGCCAGCGCCTTATAGAGAGGTAGGACCCGGCGATCCAAAGGAGCACTATGAGCAGCGCAGCCAGCAACATCACCGGCAGGACTAGAGAAGCTGGTGGATTGCTGCCGGCGCTCAAGCCGTTTCCAAGAAGTATTTCTGCAACACCTTCAATTGGAATATTGACCGCGCTGCTGTTCGTGAATCCACCGATGTTGACCAATGTGACGATGCCGATTTGCTGGT
Source organism: Anaerolineae bacterium (assembly GCA_023382675.1). Lineage (GTDB taxonomy): Bacteria > Chloroflexota > Anaerolineae > Aggregatilineales > Phototrophicaceae > Flexifilum. The sequence continues at coordinate 194,353 of JAHDWN010000006.1, read as the reverse complement.
CAGGGAGCAGCAGCAGATTGGAGTGGAAATTGCTCGTGTCTCCGCTATGCCATATTCGGGTTGATCCGGAGTCGCCCTGTATCACCCACCCCATCCCATACGAACTCAGTGGACCGGGCGTGTGGAGCGTTACTGTTCCTTGCGGGGATAGAAGCTGCTGGTTGCCGTAAGTGCCTTCGTTCAACTGAGCGATTAGGTAATGTGTCATGTCTTCAGCCGATGAAATCAGAAAGCCCGACGGGGTCATACGGCGGGGGTAAGGCGCGTCAAAGGGGAGCGGCCATAAGAACCAGTAGCGATAGCCCGTGGCGATGTCGATGGCCGCCGGATCGGACAGTGAAGCCGCGCTGTGGCTCATCTGTAGTGGAGCAAAGATCGCAGAACGGACATATCCCTCGTATGAATTCCCCGACACTGTCTGGACGATCAGACCCAGAATGTCGTAATTCTCGTTGGCGTATTCGTAGCCCTGGCCCACGGGCTGGCGGAGCTGCACGCTGGAAATATCGCGAATACCGTTTTCAAGAGCCATACGACTCTGGTCGTTATCTCCGAACCCGAGACGGCCTTCGTAGGTCGGTAGTCCGCTGTCTTGATAGAGCAGGTTGCGTACAGTGATTTGGGCGGATGCCGCTGCATCGCTGGTGCGGAACCACGGCAGATACGTTGTAACAGGTGCATCCAGGTCAATCTTTCCAGCCTCAACCAGCTGCATCACGGCCAGCGCGGTGATGGATTTCGAAGTTGAACCAAGAATAAAAGGGGTTTGAGGAGTCACTGCCCGCCCGTCCGGCCCGGCGATACCGTAGCCCTGGAGATAGACAACCCCGTCGCTACGTACCACGCCCAACGCCAGGCCAGGAATGCTGGCGGTCTGCATTCTGGATCGAATATAGGCGTCGATTTCATCGCTATCGACCTGCTGGAGAGGCAGCTCTTGGGCAGATGCAACAATGGCAGGTGAAACAGCCGACAGTAGGCCAATGATGACCGCCATGGTAAACATGGCAAAGGGGCTTCCGCTATAAGACATTGTGGCCTCATGGTTCAAATGGTGATCAATCGCAGTCGCAATAGTTCCTGCTGATACCCTGTCTTACATTATTCAACGTTTTACAGTCGCTTAGCGAAGCTGCGAGACCATATCCAGAATCGCTGCGACTGCGGCCTCTGGCTGGTCAATTTGGATATTGTGGCCGCTGTTCTCTAAAACGATCTGCTGACTATTAGAGGACAATTGAAGCAGCTCAGCCTGCCAGGTCTGCCAGCCTGCTTGCTCATCTATGGTACCAGTCAGAACAAACAGCGGTAAATCGCCGAAGGACTTGATTGCATCCGCCTGAGCCAAACTTTCTTGCAAATCCGCGCCTTCGTCCGCCCACGCCTGGACAGATCGTGGAGTCACCGAGAAAGCTATAAAAGCAGCCTTTGCCTCCGGCGGTAGATCTCGAACAAATCCTAGTGGCCCGACTAACAAACGCACTAATCCGATACGCGCTAACAGAGAAGGAAGCGAGACTCCGCTGGATTGGGAGGGAGTTCGGGACTCTATTTCTGAGGGAGGTCGTGTCATCTGTCTGGGGCTCATCGAATCGATCAGCACGACCCCCGCAACTTCTGTTGGATAATTGTGCGTAAAAACCCGCACAGGTAAACCGCCCAGCGAGTGGCCGGCCATCACATAAGGTCCCGCAATATTGGCTTGCTCAAGCAAGGTATGCAGTTCTGCGGCAATTTGCTCGGCGTTGCGAGGCACCGGACCCGCCTCGCTGTATCCCATACCGGCTCGATCATAGGTGCAGACTTGCGTGGTCTTTGCCACCTCCGCCTGAACCACACTCCACGCGAGAGACCAATCGCCCCATCCCGCATCAATGATTACGGTGGGACTGCCAGTACCCGTGCAGTTGATATGCAGGCGATAGCCGCCCACGTCTACCATTTGGCCGGGAGGCGGATAAGCCCGTATGTCAGCTGCTTCTGCCACAGACTCATAAACGATTCCTACCAGAATCAACCCCACTACAAGAACTACAAGCACGCCTAACCAGCGGAGACAGCCGCGTCCTCGCCGTTTTGGAACTACCACCGCCTCAAGCTCCGTTTGATTTTTCATTGAAACTCCATGATGGTCGCTGGCGACCTGATCGAAATTTCGGAAGAGTCGATTGCTATCTGCGTCAGGGACATTTCATCATCCCCCAAAGAGTGCGCTGCGTGCCACTTGCGCAGCACCACACGGAGGTGCTGGATAGCATCACATACGCCCGCCTGGGTGGGTCAGGCCAGGTGTTATGGCCGCTCGGTTCCGTAGGCAACTCTTTGCCCTACGAGAGCGCTTACGGGTTGAGTCCAGAGCCCTTCTCAACACTGCCTGACTGCCTACATTAGGTAAGCGCTATACCCGGCCTAACTGGTTTTGACAAAGGATATGAGGGAATATTGCCCACGATGGCAATGTGCAGGAATTATATCGTATTTGCTGCAGATCTGTCGCAATAAACGAAATCAAATGTCGCCCCAAATACCAGGACGTTTTAGACGCAGGTAATTTGGGAAGTTGGCATGACCGCCGAAAGCCGACTGCCACAATCCAAATTCAAACGTGCGCCGAGCCGCAGAATCGGATACGATTGTGCATATGTGAACGAGCGTCACAGATGACATCACGCCCAGCGTTGCGACCATGAGCGAGCCAAACGACACGCCCAGAATCACTGCTCCAGTACGCATGTGCACTCTGGCGCAGAACCACGAATACATAGTCCGATACAGCCCGGCAGTATCCCTGCCCTCGTGGGGAACTGCCTGATGGACGCGCGTCGCTTTCTGCTGGCCGTCGATATTGGCGGCACGTTCACCGATCTGGTGCTGCTGGACACGGCGACCAACGCGATTGCCGTTGGCAAGGTGCTGACCAGCTATCCCGATCCATCTGAGGCGGTGCTGACTGGTGTCCGCCAACTGCTCGCTGAGCAGCAGATCGCGCCGCAGCGCATCCAGCGCGTCATTCACGGCACGACACTCGTCACCAACACACTGATCGAGCGCAAGGGGGCGCAGACGGCCCTCCTCACGACTGAGGGCTTCCGCGACGCGCTCGAAATCGGCAACGAGGGCCGCTACGACATCTACGACCTTGGCCTGATCAAGCCTGATCCGCTGGTCGAGCGCCGCCTGCGCATTGGCATCCGCGAACGCCTGACGGCGGACGGCGAAGTACACACGCCGCTGGATGAAGCCGCGCTCACTGCCGCCTGCGACTCACTTAAACGCGAGCAGATCGCTGCCATCGCTATCTGCTTCTTGCACACCTACATGAACCCTGCGCACGAGATGCGCGCGGCAGAACTAGTGCGTGCGGCGCTGCCTGGCGTGTCCATCTCGCTGTCGCATCAGGTGTCGCCCGCCATGCGCGAATACCAGCGTACCTCGACCACCGTTGCCAACGCCTACGTCCAGCCGATTGCCGCGCGCTACCTGGAGAACCTCAAGCGCGGGTTGAACGCCGCCGATCTCGACGCGCCACTCAACATCATGCTCTCCAGCGGCGGCACAACCACCGTCGAAACCGCTGCCGATTTCCCGGTGCGGCTGGTCGAGTCCGGGCCATCGGGTGGGGCGCTCGCCGGGGTCTACTGGGGCAAACTGCTTGGCTATGACGACATCTTCGCTTTCGACATGGGCGGCACGACCGCCAAGGCCGTGCTCACCCGCGACGGCGCGCTCACGATCAGTTCCGAGGCGGAGGTCGCGCACGTCCACCGCTTCAAGCGTGGCAGCGGCCTGCCGCTCCTCGTGCCGATGATCCAGATGATCGAGATCGGCGCGGGCGGCGGCAGCATCGCCCATCTCAATGCCATGGGGCTGCCCGCCGTCGGGCCGGAGAGCGCCGGTTCGACGCCCGGCCCGGTCTGCTATGCGCGCGGCGGCACCCAGCCGACCGTGACCGATGCCGATCTCGTCCTCGGCTATCTCAACCCGGCTTACTTCGCCAACGGCACGATCCCGCTGGATGCTGCGGCGGCGCGCGCCTCGTTTGCGCCGCTGGCGGGGGCGCTCGCTGTCACGCCGGAGAAGGTTGCCTGGGGCATTCAGCAGCTGGTCTACGAGAATATGGCGGCGGCGGCGCGCGTCCATGCGGCTGAGCGCGGCCTGAACATCCGCCGGTATGCGCTGGTCGCCACAGGTGGCGCGGGGCCGGTTCATGCCTGCGGCGTTGCCGAGCGCCTGCACGTCGATACGGTGATCGTGCCGCCGATTGCGGGCGTCGGCTCGGCGTTCGGCTTCCTGCTCGCGCCGATCTCGTTCGATTTCACCCGCAGCTATCTGACCCGGCTCGACGCGCTCGATCTCGACCGGCTCAACCGCGTGCTCGACACGCTCGAAAGCGACGGCATGAAGATCGTCACGCAGGCGGGCGTCCCGCGCGATCAGATCCAGGTCACGCGCAGCGTCGATATGCGCTATCTCGGCCAGGGCTACGAGATCCGCGTGCCCTTCGATGCGGGTGTGGTCGATGACGCCATGCTGGCGCAGATCCAGCGCAATTTCGAGGCGGAGTACGCACATTTCTATGGCCGTCTGTGCGATGGCGTGCCCGTGCAGGCCGTCAACTGGCGTGTCGTCATCTCCGGGCCACGGCTTGCGTTCGATCAACTTCTGACACCGCGTTCCGGCGCGCTGGCGACGCCGGATCAGCCGTATGCCTCGCGCCCGCTGATCTTCGACGCGGTTGCGCCCGCCGTGATGACGCCGGTCTACCGGCGCGAGCAGCTTAAGCCCGCGTTCGATGCTGCCGGGCCAATTGTCGTCGAGGAGGCGGAGTCAACGACGGTTGTCCTGCCGGGCTGGATGGTACACATGCACGACAGCGGCTGCCTGGTGCTTAAACGCCAGCAGCGTGCCACAGACAAGGAGACGGGCGCATGATCGACCCGATTCTGCTCGAAGTGCTGTGGAACCGGCTGATCTCGATTGTCGATGAGCAGGCCGCTGCGCTGATGCACTCGTCCTTCACGACTATTGTGCGTGAGGCGGGCGATCTGTCCGCGGGGGTGTTCGATGCGGCGGGCAACATGCTGGCGCAGGCGGTGACGGGCACGCCCGGCCACATCAACACGATGGCGAACTGCGTGCGCCATCACGTCGTGGCGCGCTATCCCATCGACACGCTCCAGCCGGGCGACACACTCATCACCAACGATCCCTGGGCGGCGTCCGGCCACCTGTTCGATCTGACCGTGGTCACGCCGGTCTTCTACCAGGGTAGGGGCGTCGCCTGGTTCGCCAGCACCTGCCACGCCGTCGATATTGGCGGACTGACCATCGGCGGCGATGCGCACGAGGTTTTTGAGGAAGGGCTGGCGATCCCGCTGATGAAGCTGTTCAAGGTGGGTAAGCCCAACGACGATCTGTTCGACATCATCCGCGCCAACGTGCGCGTGCCGGATCAGGTTATCGGCGACATCTACGCGCAGGAAGCGGGCAATATCGTCGGCGCGCGCAAGCTGATCGAGATGCTCGACGAGTATGGCCTGCCCGACCTGAGCGAACTCGCGCCGCTCATCCTCGACCGCACGGAGCAGGCGCTGCGCGACGCCATCGCCAAGATTCCCAATGGTGTCTATCGCAGCTCGGTTGTCGTCGATGGTTTCGACGAGCCAGTGACGATCCAGTGCGCGGTCAGCATCAACGACCGCGACATCCACGTCGATTACGCGGGCACGTCGCCGCAGATCAAGCGCGGCATCAACGTGGTCATGAATTACACCCACGCTTACACGACCTACACGCTGATGTGTATCCTCGCCCCGCACATCCCGAACAACGAAGGCGCGTTTCGCCCGATCAGCGTCAGCGCGCCGGACGGCTCGATCCTGAACTGCCGCCGCCCGGTGGCGGTGGGCGCGCGCCACATCATCGGCCATTTTGTCTCGCAGCCGCTGCTGAACGCCTTGGGGCAGGCGCTGCCGGAGCGCGTCATCGCCGATGGTTCCGCCGGGTTGTGGATCACGATGTTCGAGGGCGAGCGCAATCACGACGGCGAGATCTTCGCCTACGTCTTCTTCTCTGCCGGGGGCATGGGCGCGCGCCCGACCCGCGACGGCTTATCCGCGACCGCGTTTCCAAGCGGCATCACCGGCGTGCCTGCGGAGGTGATCGAGTCGGTCGCGCCCGTGCGGATGCACAAACGCGAGTTGATCGCGGATTCTGGTGGCCCCGGCAAATACCGCGGCGGACTGGGGCAGGAGATGGTGCTCGAAGTCACCACCGGGCTGCCGGCCACGCACTCGTGTATGTACGACCGCACACGCTTTCCCGCGCGGGGCTTCCTGGGCGGGCAGCCCGGGCAAACGGGCGCGGTGACGCTCTCCGATGGCACGCAGCCGCACCCCAAGAGCAAGTACACGCTCCAGCCGGGCCAGACGGCGACGCTGCGCCTGCCGGGCGGCGGCGGCTTCTACTCGCCGCTCGAACGCGACCCGGCACAGGTGCTGCGAGACGTGCGCCAGGGCTACATCTCGCCGGAAGCGGCCAGGGACAGCTATGGGGTCATCATCGACCTCGATCAATGGACGATTGACGAGCGCGCGACTGCCGAACAGCGCGCAAATCTCAAGCAGAATGGAGCGCAATCATGAGTCAGATGACCGCCGATGTCGTCATTTGTGGCGCAGGCATCGCGGGGGTGACGACGGCCTACGAACTCGTCGTCAAACGCGGCCTGCGCAATGTCGTCCTCGTCGATCCGCTGCCGCCGCTGACGCTGACGAGCGACAAGTCGTTCGAGGGTTATCGCAACTGGTGGCCGGGGCCGGATGACTCCATGGTCAGCCTGATGAACCGCAGCATCGACCTGCTGGAAAAGCTGCTTCAGGAAGCGCCCGGTCGTCTGCATATGAATCGCTCCGGCTATCTGTTCGCGACCGCCGACCCGGAGAAGGCTGGGCAGATGATCGCCAGCGCGGAGGAGAGCACACGCCTGGGCGCGGGGCCGCTACGCATCTACCAGGGCGAGGCCAGTGACCCGACCTACATCCCAACGCGCGACCACGATGTCTTCGACGCGCCGACCGGCGCAGACATCTTTCTCAGCCAGAAGCTGATCCGCCAGTACTTCCCGTTTCTGACCGATCGCGCGATTGCGACCGTCCACGCGCGGCGCTGCGGCTGGTTCGGCGCGCAGCAGTTCGGCATGTATATGCTGGAACAGGCGCGCGAACACGGCGCGCAGGTGGTCGAAGGCAAGGTCGATGACATCATTTTGCAGGCTGGGCATGTCAGCGCGGTCAAGGTCAGCACGACGGGCGGGACACTGACGATCTCGACGCCGGTGTTGGTCGATGCTGCCGGGCCGATGCAGGCGGATGTCGCCCGCATGATCGGCGTCGAACTGCCGGTCTTCAGCGAACTGCACTTCAAAGTCACGATCACCGATCACCTGCGCGTCGTGCCGCGCGATATGCCGCTGCTCATCTGGCAGGACCCGGTCCGGCTGCCGTGGACGGACGAAGAGCGCGCGATGCTGGCCGAATCCGAGGATACCCGCTGGCTGGTGGAAGAACTGCCAGCCGGTGTCCATGGACGCCCGGAAGGCGCGGGCGACAGCGACATCCTGCTCATGCAGTACCCCTATCACACGCCGCCTGTGGACACGACTTTCCCGATTGTCCAGGACAGCGAGCACCCGGAAATCGTCCTGCGCGGCCTCGCCACGGTTATCCCGGCGCTTTCGACCTATCTCGGACAGATGCCGAAGCCGTTCGTAGATGGCGGCTACTACACGCGCACACGCGAGAACCGTCCGCTGGTCGGCCCGCTGCCGGTCGCGGGCGCGTTCATCTTTGGCGGCATCGGCGGCTTTGGGATGCAGGTGGCGAACGGCGCGGCGGAACTCCTGGCGGCACACATCACGGGCGAATCGCTGCCACATTACGCGCCCGCCTTCCGCCTGGAACGCTACGCCGATCCGGCTTATCAGCAGCTTCTTGAGCACTGGGGCGCGACGGGACAGATTTGATCGGATACGTTAATTGCCCAAATGTCACCCTTCACAGTGTCAGTTATCACTTCTTGGTACGCTGAGACTGTTACTGCTCGTTACAATGAGATTGAGGATGTGTCGCAGTTGACGTGGAGGCAAACGGTGATAATCAGTGATGACAGTCTTCTGACGCAAGCGCGTGCATTGATTCATGCCGAGGGCGCGGCGGTCGCGAATGTCGCCGAGTATCTCGACGAGCAGTTCGTGCGTGCCGTGCATATGGTGGCAGGCTGTTCAGGGCGTATTTATGTGACCGGCGCGGGCACGTCCGGCGCGATGGCGAAGCGGCTGGCGCATCTGCTCGCGACCTGCGGCATGGCGGCCTTTCACATCACGCCGAGCGATGCCTTGCACGGCGAGGCGGCTCTGGCCGCGCCCGGTGACGTGCTGATCGTCTTCTCGAAGGCGGGTAAGAGCGCAGACATCAATCAATTCGCGCGCATCTGCCGGGATCGCGGTGCTGGCATCCTCTGCGTCACCGCCGAGCCGGAGTCGGAACTGGCGCAGCTCAGCCATCTGGTGATCGAGCTGCCGGTCGATAAGGAAGGCGAGGGCGAAGGGCTGCTGCCGTTCGGGAGCACGCTGGCGCACGGGGCGTTCGGCGATGCGCTGACGTTGATGGCAAAGCGGCTGCGCGGGTTCGATCTGGCGCAGATGCAGCAGACGCACCCGCTCGGCGGGGCGCAAGAACTAGCGCGCAACCTCAAGCCCGCCGAAGAATAGGCGCTCATGGCGCGGTCAGGTTTCGACAGGCTGCCGAGTCGTCAGCCGCTGTTCTAGCTGCGCAATCGCCTGCTGCACGGCTTCTGCTTCTGCGCATAACTGCGCGCGATGTGCCCGCAGGACCTGGAGCGCGTCCTCATCGCCACAGTCACCCAGAATGTGGATGGCGAGGATGCGGTCGAGCCTGTCTGCGGAAAGCAGCCCGGCGTATATTTCCTGTGCGACCTCTTGATTCGTGCGCTTCATCTGCGTTCGCCGATCACGATCAAAGATATCGTTATACAGATCGTAACCTGTGGGCAGGGTCTGTGGGCACACCCAGACTTGGGGGGATTTTGTACGGAGCAAATTAGCGGGCTAGCAGATTAGCGAATTAGCCTGGAGCTTCTGGCCCGTCGCTGTCAATCTAAAGGTGAAGGCCGATAGCCGACCGCCGACAGCCAACAGCCGCCCTCACATCATCCGGTAGCCGATGCCGGTCAGCAGGGCGAAAATAGTGCCATAGGCGATTTCGCGAAAGCCGAGGATCTTGGGCGGCACACTCCGCCGCCGCTCCGAGAGGCCGAGGAGCGCACGCACCGCCAGCAGCGCGCCGGCGATCAACGGCAGCCACGGCGCAATGCCCGCCGCCGCCAGCCCGGCAATGACCAGCAGGCCGACGACGTGTGCGCCATGCACGAGCGCGCGATTGGCCGTCTTGCCTTTTTCCAGCCGCAGCCGCTCACGAATATAGAGGATCGATGTGATCGCACGCACGATGATCAGCGCCCAGAGCACCAGCGCCGGGAGTGCTGACCAGCCAGCCGCCAGCCCGCAGGCCGGGGCGAGGGCGGCGAAGGCGATGACGCCGCAGACTTCGGCAACGACCGAGCGCGCATCGTTGCGCAGGTCGTGCCAGAAGTAGACCAGCGCGAAGGGCAGGGCGATCAGCAGGGCGGGCAAGAAAACCTCGCCCGCCTGTGTGTAGGCTATCCAGAAGGCAGCCAGCATGATCAGCGCATAGATGCCCGCGAGCAGCATGGCCGTCCGCGTTCGGGCGAACGTCCGCCCCCGGCGCAGGTCTTTATACGCCACCATCAGCGGGTGATGCAGCAAAAGCGCGCCCAGACCGGCCAGCGCCAGCCACAGCCCTGCCGCCGACGGCGCGGCGATCAAGCCTGCCAGCGCCGGTTCGAACCAGAAGCCCCAGCCGCCGTGCTGTGCCGGGAGCGCGAGGCTGACCCAGGCCGGGCGTGTGCGTGTCGCTGCTGCTGGTGTCATTTCCTGTACTGCGTTCTTTGCCTGCCCAGTGTCCCTCAACTGTCAGTGGCTATTCTTTCGCCAGCGTCTCAAGGCTGGTGATGTCCTTGCGCGCGCTGTTGAAGCGTACCAGCAGGCTGAGCACGAAGCCGCCAAAGATGACGGTGAAGGCCACGAGGCCGAGAATCAGATAAGAAGTTGTATCAGGCATGGTTGAGTCCCTGTTTTAGGCAGCTCTTAGCCTTTAGCCGGGCCGCTTCTAGTTCGGAACTAATGGCTAAAGGCTTTGGGTTAATGGCTTGTGAATCAGCTTTCGTAGGTTTGAACACGCAAGCGTTCGGCGTAATCCTTCAGGTTTTCCAGGCGGATGCGCCACCACATCAGCGTCGGGGCCAGCAGCACCGACCAGACCATGCTCGCCACCGCCAGGGTCGTGCGCATCGAGTCGCTCATGGCGAAACCGCCCTGCGCGCTGGCCGACTCCGTGCCGATGACTGCGGGGTGGATCGTGTCCGGGCGGATGCGGATGACCATGAAGGTGAAGATGACCGTGCCCATTGCCAGGATGCCGTAGACCGACGCAATCGCGCGCCGCTTCTCGCCGCTCTCAATCGCCGAGCGCAGCATCAGGTACGCCGCGTAGGTCAGCACCATGATCGTGATCGAGGTCAGGCGCGGGTCCCACGTCCACCAGGTGTTCCAGGTCGGGCGCGACCAGATCGAGCCGGTCACGGTCGTGATCAGCGACAGGGTGAAGCCGACTTCGACGCCCGCCAGCGCCAGCGTATCCCACTTCGGGTTGCGTGTGCGCAGGTAGAGGATACCGCCGATGACCGTCGCCGAGAAGGCCACTGCCGCGCCGGAGAAGGTCGCGACGTGGGTGTAGAAAATGCGCTGCACGTCGCCCTGTGTGGCATCTGCGCCCACCCACACGAGCGACATGTAGAGTGTGATTGCCAGCCCGATCAGTGCCAGCACGGTCAGCACACGCAGGATCATCGTCCTGGTGCTGCTCGGCCTGACAGTCTGCTCTCCGCCCGCCAGCGGCAGCGTCCGATTAATCGTAGCCATCAGAAAAATCTCCTCATTTCTGATTATTTGCGCCGCTTCCCCCCAAATTTGCAGCGCGGCGCAGCGCTGTCCGAGATCCGGCGCGGTCATGTCTGTCCACGCTGTGGTTGAATAGATGACACACGCCGATTGATTTATTCGACTCTATCAGGTCGCCGCTTTTGTCCCACGTGCGTGCGCCGCGCGGCGGATGGCCGCTTCAATGGCCTTGTCAAGTTCGGTGTCGATGTCCGCCTTGGCGCCGCCGGACGAAGCCGCTGGCTTATCCGCTTCCAACGTCTGCAATATCTGAACGCCGCGCTCGGCCAGCACCGTGCGTTCGCTCGTGTAGTCTTCTTCGAGCAGCTTGCCGCTGGCGTAGTCTTCATCTAGGTCGCGGATGCGGGCGACGACGCGCTCGTACACCGCGACCAGTTGTTCCTGTGGCGTCAGCGTCGCGGACGGCAGGTTGCGCGCACGCCGCAGCGGCAGAGCGATCCAGACAACGGCGGCGACGAGAATAATCAACGAAACGAGAATGCCTGTCGTGCTCATGCTAACCTTCCAGCAGCGGATTGATGATCTGGTTGAGACGCGCCTGAGTCACGCCGGCATAGATGAACTCGACGATCTTGCCATCCTTGCCGATGACGAAGCTCTCCGGCACGCCGCGAATGGCATACATATCGGAGATGCGCGTGCCCAGGTCAGGACCGTTCGGGTAGGTTATCCCGAACTCGTCGAGGAATTCGAGCGAGCGCTCGTCCCGGTCAGCATAAGCGATGCCAATGAAGATCACATCGTCGCGTACTTGATATTGTTCCCAGGCGGCGCGCAGTTCCGGCGCTTCGTCGCGGCAGGGGCCGCACCAGCTCGCCCAGAAATTGATGAACACGACTTTGCCCCGCAAATCGGAGAGCCGCAGCTCTTGCCCGTCAAACGTCGTCAGCGAGAAGTCCGGCGCGACGCCGCTCGTCGGTTGACCGGCGCTCTGCCGCGCAAGCTGCACGGCGATGACGACGCCGACCAGCACGATGGCGGCAATCAGGAAGATCGAGCCAAAGCTCATGCCGCGCTTCTGAGGTTGTGTCATTTCCTCGGTTGCGTTCGACTGTGACGTTTCGTCGATGGTGTTCAGTTTGTCGAGGTTTTCGGCGGTACTCATAGTCCAGTGCCTCCGGCTACATCACGTTCAAGGCGAGCGCGCAGGCTGTCGCTTTCGGTTTCCGGCGTTGGTGGTGCGTTGAACTCCGGCACGCCGGCTGCGCTTGATTTCACACCCATGCGCCAGCGCAGAACTGTCCACACGGCGGCAATCAGTGCCAGCCCAGCCAACACATAGGGCGTCACGACAGAGAGCGCGCGTAAGGTCGGGTCGAGCGGCGTGCCGACGACGCGGTCGCCAAAGCGACGGACAAAGTCCGCCTTGACCTCGTCGGAGGTATAACCCTCGCCGAGCATGTCGCGGATTTCCTGTCGCCAGTCGGCGCAGGCCTGCGTCGCACACGCATCCAGCGGGATGTTTTCGCAGACAGGGCAGTACATTTCCGAAGCGACGGCGTTGACCTGGTCGTCGGTGATAGTCGAGTCCTGCGCCGACGCCGGTGTCGCGAGGACAAAGGCGACGGCGAGCAGAACCCACAAACTACGAATGATCATCTCCCGGCTGACGCTTTTCCGCGGCAGGGGGGCGGTTGCCCGCACCCCCACCGACGGACACAAGCGTCTCAACAGGTACAGGGGGGGAGAGAAGACCTGTATCTGACGATTGTGCATACTCATGCGGTCGCTCCCACCATCAAACTCTTGCGACTGCGCGCGGGCAGGGTATCACCGCTCCACGTTGCCGCCAGCGTACCGGCGATCAGCACGAAGCCACCCCACCAGATGAGATTGACGAGCGGATTGACGTAGACCTTGAATGTCGCCGCCTCCTCGGTTGGCGTCATCTCCCAGTCCACGAGCAACGTGTAAACATCGTCCTGCAGCGTGCTGCGCGAAGCAGCGATGGTCATCGTGTTCATATCCTGGACGTTCGGGAAGAAATCCCGCCGCGGGCGCAGCGTTTGCAGCTCCTGGCCGTCACGCAGTACCGTCAGCGTCGCGATGTCCATCACGCGCCCGTCCTCGGAGATCTGGCCGGCGGCGAAGCCGTCATAGCGCACCGTGTAGCCCGCGATCTCCATCGATTGGCCGACTCGCAGTGTTTGCTGTGTTTCCTGCTGGAACAGCGTACTGCCGAGCACGCCGATGCCAATCACCGTCACGCCCAGGTGGATCAGATAGCCACCGTAGCGGCGCGGGTTGCGCCGGAGCAGGGCAAAGAACGCCTGGATGGGGTTCTCACCTTGCTGGCGAACCCGCGCCATCAGCGCGCGGTAGGTCTCGTAGATGGCGACCCAGCCAGCGAAGACCACAATGCCATAGCCGATCAGCGCCACAGGCATGGTCATGCCCATCAAAACGAACACGATCAACGACGCGAGTGCCAGAACGAGTGGCACCAAGGCTGATCTTCCCAGTCGCCGCAGCGAGGTTGCGCCCCACGCGGACAGCGGCGCGATGCCCATCAAGATGAAGAGTGCGGCGAACAGCGGCGGTGTGACGAGCTGGAAGTACTCCGTGCCCAGGGTGATATTCGCGTTCAGGAACAACTCGGAGACAATCGGCGAACCGAAGCTGCCCCAGAAGATGGCGATGAACAATGCGACAAACACCAGGTTATTGAGCACGAACAGCGACTCGCGGCTGAAGATGTTGGCGAAGGCGTGTTCGTCGCGGAGTTCGCCACGACTGCGCCGCCACAAAATCAGCCAGACCGAGATGATCGTCATGCCGAACCAGAAGGCGAACATCGGGAAGCCGATTTCGCTGCGGGCGAAGCTGTGGACGCTCTCGACAAGGCCGCTGCGCGTGGCGAACGTGCCGAAGATCACCGCGGAGAAGGTGCCGATGACGAGGAACATGTTCCACGTTTTCAGCATCCCGCGCTTTTCCTGGATCATGACGCTGTGCAAAAAGGCGGTGCCGATCAACCAGGGCAGGAAGGCCGCATTTTCGACCGGGTCCCAGCCCCAATAGCCACCCCAACCGAGTACGTCGTAGGCCCAGCGCCCACCCAGGATCAAGCCCAGACTGAGGAACAGCCACGCGGCCAGCGCCCAGCGGCGCGACGCGCGAATCCAGTTGGTCGACAGGTCGCCGGAGGCCAGCGCCGCCATGGCGAAGGCGAACGGCACCAGGAAACCGACGAAGCCCAGGTAGAGCATCGGCGGGTGAATCGCCATGCCGAAGTGACGCAGCAGGGGATTCAGCCCATTGGCGCTGTCTCGCAGGAGCGCGTCGCTCGGCGCGACGCCGCCCGCAGGAATGAGCGCCGTCTCCAGTGTCTCTTGGCCCACGAACCAGTAACGGTTGAAGGGATTCTCAATAAAGATAGATAGGAACAGAAAGAAGGCCAGCGTCGCCATGCTGTACGCGATCACGTAGGGCATCAGACGCCGGTTGTTGTGCCAGTTGAGCCAGACCGCACCGGCAGCGAAGGCCGCCAGCAGGAGCGACCAGAACAGCAGCGAACCGGCCTGCGAACCCCAGAGCGCTGTGATGCGGAAGAACAACGGCATTGACGGGTTGCTCACCGACCAGACGTAGCTGATCTGATAATCCTCGCGCACCAGGGCGATCACGAGCACTACGCAGGCGGCCAACAGCAGCACGAAGGCGACGAAGACTGCATTGCGAGCGCTCAGGACCTTGCCCTCAGAGCGTGTGCGTGCGCCCCAGAGCGACATCACCAGCGCGTAGAGCGCGGCGACGAAGGCAAGAAAGGTTGTTGAAACGCCAATTTCGGCCAGCATGGATCTCAGACCCCCTCTGCCTGTGCCGGGACGCTTTCTTCGTAGCGGCTTGGGCACTTGAGCAGAAGCTCGGTCGCGCGGAAGACACCATCCGTACCCAGCGTGCCGGTCAGGATGGCCTGGGCTTCGTGTTGAAGCAAATCGGGCTTGACCTGGTTTTCGACGTGAACACTCAGGCGGCTGGCGGTTGGATCGTTAACCGCATTATGCAGTGCGAGCGCCAGGTCATCGAAGGCATCGGGCATGTTGGCGATGGTGAAGTCGATGACAAGATTCTGTGCGTCGTAGACAATCGTGTCACCATCGACAGCGCCGGTGATGCGCACTGTCTGCCCGACATATTCGGGATTGGTCAGCAGTTCATCAATCGTGATGAAGTAACGCGCGCCTGCGCCCGTCCCCGCCACGATCAAATAGACGACCGCCAACAGCATTAAGCCACCACCGACGAAGAACTTCCATCGGTCCGGGCTAACGCCCCGGCGTTCAGAACTGACCTGCCGCTTTTCCCAGGTGATTTCAGCCATGTTTTCCCCCCGCTGTTTCTTGATCTGCGGTCAAGCAGATTATGCACAGGTTATCAGTCCGCGGGCAAGTCTGACATTGATCTACGTCAAGAATTCCAGGTGACGGATGTCATATGGAGCGGATTGGGGAGGGGCAAAGAGGGTGAATTTCTAAGCTTACATTCATAAATCTTCCCTCAAAATCGCCTCGGTTCTCCGCACAGCGCTGCTCCCGACCTGACATCACAAAAGTGTAATTCTCTAGTTGTGCGGCTCACGAACAGTGTGGGCACCGCGGCTGCGCCCCCAATGTTCGCCATTCTTTCCCTTCTTATCGTTGATTTCGCCGCATTTCACAATGATTCCTTAATTATTGAGCCAACAACCCCGCATAATTAGGGGCTTAGAAATTGGGGTTGCCGTGTTAAGGTGCAAGCAACAACGTGTATCATATTTCCCGTTTTTGTTATTGGATGTCCGTTTTGCCGCACGTCCGTTTGACGCTGCGTCTATGTACACGTGTCTTTGGAGATGCTATGGCTGTAAACACAAAACCCGATGACGCAACTACGACTACTCCCGGCAGCGAATCGGCCTGGTTCATGCTGGAACCAGATGAAGTGCTTCGCCGTTTAGACACCCGGATCGCGACAGGACTTTCACAGACGGTCGCTGACCAGCGCTTCGCGCAGTACGGGCCGAATGAACTGATCGATAAGGGTGTGAAAAGCCCCTGGGCTATCCTTTGGGAGCAGTTGACCAATCCGCTGGTGCTCCTCTTGTTGGGCGCAGCGGCAATTTCCATTTTTCTCGGCAAGTTCGACAGTGTGATCGCCATTCTCGCTATCGTCGTCATCAACGCCATCCTCGGCGTCAGCCAGGAATATCGCGCTGAACAGGCGATGGCCGCCCTCAAGAAGATGGCCGCGCCGCTGGTGCGCGTCCGTCGTGACGGGCAGGTGATGGACATCGAGTCGCGTTTCCTGGTGCCCGGTGACGTGGTGCTGTTGGAAGCGGGCAGCATTGTCCCCGCCGATGGGCGACTGGTCGAAGCCGCTAACCTTCAGGTCGCAGAAGCCGCGCTGACCGGCGAATCGCAGCCGGTTGACAAGAAGATACGCGCATTGGAGAGCGCGGACGCGCAAGTCGGCGACCGGGAAAACATGGTCTATATGGGGACGGCGGTGACTTATGGTAGAGGGACCGCCGTCATTGTTGAAACGGGCATGAAGACCGAATTAGGGCGCATCGCTGACCTGATTCAGTCCGTCGAAGAAGAACAGACGCCGATGCAGAAGCGAATGGCCGAGGTCGGCGTGGCGCTCTTCCGGCTGGCTGTTGGCGTCATGATCTTCGCCCTCATCGTCGGCATCCTGACCGGCCAGCCGCTGTTGCCGCCGAGTGACGCAGGATCAAACGAAGAGTCGGTACTGCTGACAGCAGTTTCGATTGCCGTTGCCGTCGTGCCGGAAGGCCTGCCCGCGGTCGTGACTGTGGCGCTGGCGCTCGGTGCTCAACGGATGCTGCGCCGCCGCGCGCTCATCCGCAAGCTGCCCGCCGTCGAAACGCTCGGTTCGGTGACGACGATCTGCTCGGACAAGACTGGCACGCTGACCGAAAACCGCATGACCGTGCGCCTGATCGACGTGGCAGGGAATGTCTCCTCGCTCGAAGAAGTCGTCGATGATGGCCGCATGATGCTGCTTTCGCGCAATGGCTCGACGCCGCCGCCGAACGTGGCGCAGGCGATGCTGTTGACCGGCAATGCGCTCTGCAATGACGCCATCCTTCAGGACGAAGCCTCCGGCGACCGCAACTACCGCGCCATTGGTGATCCAACCGAGGGCGCGCTGGTCGTCGCTGCCGCACGCTACAAGTTGTTCAAGACACATCTTGACGAGATGTTCCCGCGGGTCGCCGAAGTACCGTTCTCGTCCGAACGTAAACGGATGTCGACCATTCATTTGAGTGCGCCTTTCGAGGGGCAAACCCAGGAAGAGCGCCTGATCAACAAGGTCATCGAGGAATTGATGATCAGCACCGAAGCGCAATGGGTGGCGGTGACCAAGGGCGGCGTCGATAGCATTCTGGATGTCTGCGACCGCGTCTGGATTGACGGCGCGCCCGCGCCGATGACGCCGGAATGGCGCGAACGCATCCTCGAATCGAACGACAGACTGGCAAAGGACGGCTTGCGAGTCCTTGGTATGGGCTTCCGCCGCCTGAAGGAAATGCCGGACCCGGTGACGGTCGATGACATCGAACAGAAACTGATCTTTCTCGGCATGGTGGGCATTAACGATCCGCCGCGCCCGGAGGTCAAGGTCGCCGTCGCGACTGCGCGCGAAGCCGGTATTCGCCCAGTCATGATCACGGGCGATCATCCGATGACCGCCTTCAGCATCGCTCGCGAACTTGACATTGCCAACGAAGAAGATCGCGTTGTCACCGGTCGTGATCTGCAAACGATGCCGCAGGAAAAGCTGGAACAGATTGTCGATGAGGTACCTGTGTTCGCGCGCGTTGCGCCGGAGCACAAGCTCCGCATCGTGCGTGCGCTGCAATCCAAAGGCCACATCGTGGCGATGACGGGCGACGGCGTTAACGACGCGCCCGCGCTCAAGAAGGCCGACATCGGCGTGGCGATGGGCATCACCGGCACGGCGGTGTCTAAAGAAGCGTCGAGCATGGTCATCCTGGACGACAACTTCGCCACCATCGTCAGCGCGGTCGAGGAAGGGCGCACGATCTTCGAGAACGTCCGCCGTTTCATCAAATACCTGGTGGCGAGCAACACCGGCGAATTGATTGTGCTGATCATGACGCAGTTGATCAGCGGCATGACGCTGCCGCTGACGACGCTGCAAATCCTGTGGATGAACCTGATCACGGATGGTGTGCCAGCGCTGGCACTCGGTGTTGAGCAGGGCGAACGCAATGCGATGAAGCGTAAACCATACCCGCCATCGATGAGTATGTTCGGGCTGGGTATGACACGGCACATCGCTATTGTCGGTTTGACGCTTGGCCTGACGGGTATCGCCCTCGGCTACTGGGCGTGGAGCAATAACCTGCTTGCCGCCAATGGCAACCCGGCCTGGAATACAATGGTCTTCATCTTCCTCACCATTGCCCAGATGGGACACGCCTGGGGGCTGCGTTCGCACCGCGAGTCGACCTTCACGCTGCCGTTCTTCAGTAACCCGCTGCTGCTGGGCGCAATCGTCTTCACAGTTGTCGTGCAGCTGCTGGCGGTCTACTTGCCGTTCTTCAACCGTATCTTCGGCACGAACCCGCTGACCGGCTCGCAGCTCGTGCTGTGTATGGTCTTGAGCACGGTCGTGTTCATCGTCGTCGAGCTGGAAAAGCTGCTCATCCGCCGCGGCGTGCTCAAATAACGCCGTTCAATTTGTCGTTAGAGAAAGCCGCCGCCTCACCATGTGGGGTAGGCGGCTTTTTTGTGGTTGGAGTAGAGCGTTGACGACATTCGCTCACTCAAGCTAATATCCAGATGGCGAGCGAGCGGCTCGAGTGAAATATGAGGAGGAGAGATGACGAGGCTGCGAAAACGATGGGTTTGGGCAGTGCTGATTGTGGTCGCGCTTTCAGCAATCATGGCCGGAACGGTTTTGGCGGACGAAGATGCCCATGATATCAAGGTGATTTTGAGTGAATACGCTTTTCAAGTTGAAGATCAAGACCCCGGCGCTTCCCTCGAGCTAACCGCTGGTCAAAGCTATGCCGTCACGTTCAGCAACGAAGGCGCGCTCTATCATGAGGTGATGTTTGGCCAGGACCTGATGGAAGAAGATGCAGGCATGGACATGGGCGGGGAGCACGGCGATATGGGCGCCATGGGCGGGGGGCATATGGATCATGGCTTCGCAACCAGGTTGTTCGAGCACGCGGATCTTGTCGTCAATGGCGAAATGGCTGGCGAGCGCTTTGCGGTGGTGGCAGAGGGCTTATTGGCGTTGGAACTGCATCCTGGGCAAAGCCTCACCCTCGAATTCGTCGTCCCGGAAGCATGGGCAGGTGAATGGCAGATTGGCTGTTTCGCACCCATCCTCGGCGCTGATGGGAGTACTGTCGAAGGTGCTCCCGATCACTATGAGCTAGGCATGCACCTGCCGGTCGTTATCAATTGAGATATACGTGAAACATGTATGAGCAGTTCGCCTGTGCTCGGAATCATTGAGGACGATGGCGACGCAGTAGGTAGCGAATAGGCTCCAGGGCGTATTGTGTCAACGATCTTGACACGCGCGTAGCATGTGGCTAATGTTGATTCACGTGAGCGACCCGCCAGAAATGCGGGTCGTTGTTTCGTTATGGCCGGACTGTTCTGTTCGGGGTCGTGGGAATGCACCACAGCGGGGGGAACTGCGCGATGAAGACGATAATCGTCGGCGGCGGTCAGGCCGGGCTGGCGCTGAGCTATTTCCTGACGAAGCAGGCGCATGAGCACGTGGTGCTGGAACGGGCGGCACAGGCTGGCAGCGCCTGGCGCGATCGCTGGGACTCGTTCACCTTCGTCACGCCCAACAACATGACTGAACTGCCTGGGTTGAAATCACCCGGCGACCCGGACGGCTACCTCGCCCGCGATGAAATCGTCGCCTATTTTGAGCAATACGCGCGCACGTTCGACCTGCCGGTGCGCTACAACGTGCGGATGACGGCGGTCGAGCCAGCAGCAGCGGGCTATCGCGTGCATGTCGCCGACGGAACGACGCTGGAGGCGGAGAACGTCGTCATTGCCACGGGCTTGTTCCAGCGCCCGAAGATCCCGGTTTGCGGCGCCAAACTGCCCGACGACATCGTGCAGCTTCATTCGATGCACTATCGCAATCCAGAGAATTTGCCATCGGGCGCGGTGTTGGTGGTCGGCAGCGGCCAGTCCGGCTGCCAGATCGCTGAGGAACTCTACCAGAGTGGGCGGCAGGTGTATTTGGCAGTAAGCGTTATGGCGCGCGTGCCGCGCCGCTATCGGGGCTACGATGCTTTCTATTGGGCGGACAAGATCGGCATGTTGGATCGCACGCCGGACAAGCTGCCGTCGCCAAAAGCCAAATTCGCGGGCAATCCCCAGGTATCGGGCGCGCACGGCGGGCATAACCTGAATCTGCATCAGTTTGCGCGCGATGGCGTGACTCTACTCGGCCACGTGCAGGACGTGCGCGACGGCAAGCTCATTCTTGCGCCGGACTTGCGTGACAGCCTGACAAAAACGGATCAGCTTGAAGCGCAGTTCCTGAAAGCCGTGGACAACTACATCGAGGCGCACCAGCCTGGCTTGCCTACCGAGGACGTGCCGCAACTGCGCGATGCCTACGATCAGCCGGAAATGCTCGCACTCGATTTGCAGGCGGCAGGCATCCACAGCGTTGTCTGGGCGACGGGGTTTGCTTTCGACTACAACCTGGTCAAACTGCCCGTGACCGACGACGATGGCTTCCCGATCACGCAGCGCGGAGTGACGGCCTATCCGGGGCTGTATTTCATCGGGATGCCGTATCTATTCAAGCAAAAATCCGGGCTGGTGGGCGGTGTCGGCGAGGATGCGGAATACCTCGCCGCGCATATTATCGCCTCGCGGGCAGGATGATTGTGCCTACATAGCGTTGGAAGATGCGCCGGACACTGTGCGCGTACAAGCCGATAGCTGACCGCCGACAGCCCGTTACGCGGCGGCCTGCGCCTTGAGCTTAAAGATGCGGGTGTCTTTTGCGCCCAGGCGATATTTGTATTCCTCGTTGCCGCGCAGGAAGTCGAACAGATGCCGCCCCTGTTCGATGGCGTGGCGGATGTTGTAGGCGACTAGGACAATGCCAGGGCTGATCTGCCCGTATCTGGACGGCAGCAGGCCGGAGTTGTAAACCTGGATGTTGCCGTTATAGGCGAAGTTGTAGTAGGCGGCGACGCGTACACCATCGGCGACCAGGAAGTCGAGCTGGAGCCAGCCGCGCGCGTAGGTGCGTTCGGTCAGGCTCTGGAAGAACGCCCGGTTGCGGGCATCACTGAGGAATGCGGCTTTGGCTGGCTGGCTGGCGGCCATCAGTTCGAGGAAGGCGTCCAGCTCCTTCTGGAGGTCGTGTTCGGGGCCAACAATGTACCAGTCGAGCGATTGGGTTTCGCCTTCGGCACGGCGCAGTTTGCGGCGCAGTTCGTGGCGGTTCTTCTTGTCCAGGCGCTCAAGATAGCCTTCCCAGGTGTCCGGCAGCTCGATGACCGGACAGACTTCCTGAAATTCGAGTTCGGTCGTGAAGCCGCATTCTCCCATGTGCTGGGCGAAATGATCGAGCGTTGGCGAGCCTTCGGGGATGTTACACAGGTTGACACGGTCGTAACGACTGTGATTTTCGATCATCTGAGCCGCGAACAGCCGCAGCACCGGCTCGATCCAGTTGCGATCCACGATCAAATCGACATAGTCGGTCACATCCACACAGCCGATGCTGCGCACGACGCGCTCGTCCGGGCGGATCTCGACGAACCAAGGGGCAATGCCGATCAGCTTGCCCTGCTGATCGCGGCAGGTGATAACCCAGATCTCGTCCGGGCGGTAGGCTTCCAGCCAGGTGAGCTGCCATTCAAAGGTGCTGAAAATGCGGTTGGCATAGCTGCGTTCGAGCAGTTCATTCCACTCGTGCTCTAGCTCACGAAGAGAGTCGATGTTATCGTAGGTTTTGAGATGCACAAGGAAGTTCCTTCGCCAGGATGCGGGCTAACACGCTGCGATTATAGCAAGCGGAGGGATGATACTGGATGAATATCGGATGATAGATGATAGGCAGCGGCAACCCTGCAGGTGCACATATGCGAAATGAAAGGGCCTGGTGAAAACCAGGCCCTGTTACGTCCGTGTCTATTTTGCCATTGCGACCGCAGCTTCTTTTTGCTTCGATTCGTAAGCGAGCGATAGCTCCGACTGGGCATCGAACAAGTGGAGATTGTCCAGATTGAACACGAAGTTCATGCGCTTGCCAACGGTGGCCTTGGTGCGCGGGTCGGTGCGGGAGATATAGGACTTGCCCTGATCTTCCAGATAGAGGATCATTTCGTTACCCATTTGCTCGACCACCTCGACATTGGCCTCGACGACCGCCGGGGTGATGCCGCCCGGCTGATACTCGGAGTCGTGGACATCTTCTGGGCGAATACCCAGGGTCACGCGCTCGTTGTTGACCGCCTGGTACAGCGCGGCTTTCGCCGGCGGCAGCGTGATCGTGAAGCTGGCGGTTTCGATCTTCATCGCGCCGCCTTCCAGCTTGACGGTGCCGTCGAAGAAGTTCATCGACGGGCTGCCGATGAAACCGGCGACAAACAGGTTGCGCGGGTTGTGGTAAAGATTGAAGGGCGTGTCGGTCTGCTGGATTTCGCCGGCGCTCATGACGCAAATGCGCGTACCCATCGTCATGGCTTCCACCTGGTCGTGGGTGACGTAGACGAACGTCGTGCCCAGGCGCTGGTGCAGCTTGCTGATGAACGAACGGGCTTCAACGCGCAGCTTGGCGTCCAGGTTCGAGAGCGGCTCATCCATCAAGAAGACCTGCGGCTCACGGACGATGGCACGACCGACGGCGACGCGCTGGCGCTGACCACCGGAAAGCTGGCGCGGACGGCGGTCAAGCAGGTGCTCGATGCCGAGGCTCTTGGCCGCTTCGCGCACGCGCTGGTCGATGACCTGCTTGGGGGTCTTGCGCAGACGCAAACCAAAGGCCATGTTTTCGTAGACGGTCATGTGCGGGTAGAGGGCGTAGCTCTGGAACACCATCGCCACATCGCGATCTTTCGGGGCGACGTTGTTGACCACGCGATCACCGATCAGGATTTCTCCTTCAGAGATTTCCTCTAGGCCCGCGAGCATACGCAGCGTCGTGGATTTACCGCAGCCGGATGGACCAACCAGTACCAAAAATTCCTTGTCCGCAACCTCGATATCGAAATCACGAACTGCGACCACGTTGCCAGCGAAGCGTTTGTATACATGTCGGAAAGTCAGGCTTGCCACGATTTTGCCTCCGGGACAGAATAGGACGGTTATCGACGAGCAGTCACAAATAGGGCGTCTGTATAACCTGCACAAAGAAATTGCGCTGACGCCAGATCAAACAATTTGAGCGGGATTATAGTGTACCTGTCCAAATTTGCAAGCAACTCGCAAGAATTCTCATGTGACATACTCCCGACGCCTAAAGGCGGGGGCTGCTACTGTCAACACGGCTGCGTGCCGAAGCACGTCTGACTGCCGCTCGTGTAGTCCGCTGATGCCCCAGCGGATTGAGTGTTTAAGGACTGCTCAATGTCCGGTTCTCTCTTGGGTGCGTTGAATGTTTTACGGGATGGACTACCCATCCCAACGCCCGACATTCAGTTGTTAAAGAGCCGCGCTGGACTTTTTCCGCCACCATCCCATCACAGGCTTGTGTAGTGATTGTCCAGTCGAATTAAATCAAGTATAGCCCAAAGGAGCTGTCAAATGCCTAACAAGTTCTCGCCTTATATCCCCAGATGTAAACGTCGGGGTTTTACGGCGCGATTTCGATAAAGGACGTAAATTCATGGCCAGTCAAGTCAATGCTGAGATAATAGCCATCGGCACGGAAATTCTGTTGGGTGAAATCACAGATACGAACTCAGTGTATCTGGCGCAGCGGCTGCGCGGGATTGGGATCAACCTGTATTATATGACCTCCGTCGGCGACAACGAAATACGGATTGCCGAGACAATTGAGAATGCGCTGGGCCGGGCGCAAGTAGTCATCACCTGTGGCGGACTCGGTCCCACGGTCGATGATATGACGCGCCAGGCGGTGGCGCGCGCGACGGGGCGAACGCTGGTGTTTCATCAGGCGCTGCTGGATAAAATCGCCGAGCGCTTCGCCGGTTTCCGCGCCCACATGACCGATAATAACAAACGGCAGGCGTTTCTGCCGGATCAGGCGACGGTCATCGAAAACCCCGTTGGGACAGCGCCGGCCTTCATCGTCGAACACGAGGGCAGGGTGATCATCAGCCTGCCGGGGGTGCCGCGCGAGATGAAGTATCTGACGGAGAAATCGGTAATCCCGTTCCTGCGCGAGCGCTATGGTCTGGCGATCATCAAGGCGCACGTGCTCAAGACGGCTGGCATCGGCGAGAGCACCCTGGATGATCGGCTCGGCAGTGATCTGCTTGAGATGATGAATCCGACGGTCGGGCTGGCGGCGCATTCCGGGCAGGTGGATGTGCGCATCACGGCCAAGGCGGACAGCGAGGCAGAAGCTGACGCGATGATCGCGCAGATCGAAGCGCAGATCCGCGAGCGCGTCGGCGATTTCATCTTTGGGGTGGACGGCGATACGCTGGAAGACGCAGTGGCGGCGGCTCTGGAAATGCGCGGATTGCAGCTGGCGGTGGTCGAGGCCGGTGTGCCCGGTTCGATCCAACAGCGAATGGCGCGGGCGGGTCATGCTGACCGGGTGGCGCTGGCGGAGCGGTTTGAGCATCCTGATGAACTGGATGACACTGGATCGCCGCTGCGACTGCGCGCTGAGCAGATTGCGCGGCGGCTGGCGAGCGAAGCGCCGGATCGAGTCGGGATCGCGGTGCTGAGCGATCCGGCGCGCGAGGATGACCGTGCGGACAGCGACGAGGGCAGCGCCTTTGCCGTCTGTCTGGGTGACAACGTGCGCTCGCGGGCGTATGGCTTCGGCAGCCAGTCCGAGGTGGCGCAGCAGTGGAGCGGCACCTGGGCGCTGAGCATGGCCTGGCAGATGGCGCGCAGCAGTGATGGGCGCGGTTAGCATGACTGTGTTTTCGGCGCGGCTGCGGGCGATCCTGGAACAGAAAGCAGCTGCGCGCGGCCTCTGGCTCAGCCCACGGCTGGCCGCGCTGCCGCTGCCGATGCTGCGCTATGACGATCCGTTCTTACCCTTCGGCAAGGCGATCATCAGCGCGACGCGTGATCTTGCCTGTGCTTACGTCTTCGACCTGGCGGCGTACATGGCGTTGGGCGCGCCAGGCGTCGTCGCGCTGGAGCGGACGATCCATTACGCGAATGCGGGTGGCGACGTGCTGACCGTCTTGCACGGGCCGCTGGCGTCGGCGGGCTACCTCACAGCCTGCGGAGAAACCGCTTTTGCCGTCGATGGGGTGACGGTCAGCGATCCGGCGCTGGTCGATGTGTACGCGGCGCAGCACGAGGCGGGTGTGTTCGTGGTTGGCGTGCCGGAGTGGGCTGGCTCTCGGCTGACGGTTGTTGGTGAGCGCGCATGGCTCACCGTTGTGGCGAAGGCTATGCAGGCCAACATCCTGCTTGGCGGTGATGAGGCCGTCTCTGCGAGCCGGGGCGAGGATTTCGCTCAGGCGGCGCGGGCGCGGCTGCTGGAGATGGGCGATGCCTGAACGAACCCAGGTGGATACGCTGCTCGATCTGTTCGCTGAGGCGGGGCTGCTGCAATTCGGCGACTTCGACGCCGGGGGTGGCAGGCGGCGTCCGTTCCTGACGCGCTTCGAGCTGCTGGCCTCGTATCCCGACGTGCTGGCAGCCTGTGTCGATGCGGCGGAGGCGCGGTTGCGCGCGGGTGATTACGTCCGGCTGCTGTGCGACGTGGCCGCGCTGCCATTCGGGGTAGCGTTGGCGCTGCGCACGGGTATCCCGCTCGTCTACAGCCGGGGCGTCGGCCAGCCGCCGGTGGATGATCTGGTCGGCGCGTATGACATCGGCCACAAGACGCTGCTGGTCACGACGGTGCTGGATGGTGATATGCTCGCGCTGCCATGGGTGCAGGGCGCGCGGCGTGTCGGCCTGGAGACGGCGGGTGTGCTGGCGCTGCTGGATGCGCGTGGGTTGGCGCTGACGGGCGACACGGCAGCACTGGTGCATCTCACGCAAGCGGTGGATAATTATGCTGCGCAGGGCAAAATTCCCGTGGGGCAGGCGGCGGCCGTACGTGCCTGGCTGGGCCTTCAATCGACGCCGTGAGCGGGTGACGCATCTGGCCCAGGCAGTGTCTTTTTGAGGAAATAGCGCGTGTGCCCCGGCGGTAGATCGTCAAGCTGTCCCCAGACGGTGTAACCGAGCTTGCGATAGAAATCCGGCGCTTGAAAGTCGAGTGTATCGACGTGGGCAGCCTGGCAGCCGCGCCGGACAGCCTCCGCCTCGGCCAGCTGCACCATGCGCTTGCCATAGCCACCCTGGCGCACGTCGTCGCGCAGCCACAAGATGCTGATGTTCAGCCAGCCCCAATAGGTGTTGCCCAACAACCCGCCGACAAGCTTGCCCGCAGGATCGCGCAGGAAAATGCACAGCGGTTCGTAGCCGTCAGGTTCCGCATGCTGTCCATTGTAGGCGGCCAGCCCGGCCTGCACTTGCTGCACGTCGCTGTCTTCGGGCGTGTTGGTCAGGGATAGGGTGAGATCGGGCATGGTAGGTGGCCGTTCGCAATCAAAAAGGCGACTCGCAGCCGAGTCGCCTTCGATTGTGCCTGAGCGCGGGCGCTCGTGCAAATGGGGGAGTTAGCCGCCAGCCGGGGCAACGCCTATGTGGAAGACGATGCTGTAGCGGCCCAGGGTTTCGCGCTGGTAGCTGGTCATCAGGTAGTTGATGTACGTAAAGCCAGCGTCAACGGCGGCCTGCGGATTGACGCGGATCATGGCGTCGTATTCGTCGGCAGTGAAGTTGCCATTGCGAATTGCCATCTGCGAGCCTGCCAGCCGGTCGCCCTGATCCCAGCAGAGTTCGGCATCGCCAGCGTCATCACACTGGATTTCCACCCCATCGGCATCGGTAACGGGATTGAAATCGGCGTCGATGATGCGCATGAGCGGGTCGAGCGACGATTCCGCGCCGATCATGTAAACGGACAGCGGTACGCCGGAATTCACCAGGCTTGAGTTCAGCATCACGGAGAAGGGGTCGCCAGCGTTGTCTGCCTGGGTGACGGCCATGCCTTCGAGGATGAGCAGGAACTCGCCGCTCATGCCGTCGTAACCGCCGACGATCAGATCGATGTCGCCCATGTTGGAGCCGCTCTGCGAGAAATCGATCTGCGGCGTGGTGCTATTGGCGCGAACGACACCGAGGCCGGGCAGATTGACACCGAAATTGGTCGAAACACCGCTGTCATCCTGGCACAGGCCGCTGGAGCGATCCGGATTAGCGACGGCGAGCACGGGATCGAAATCGCCGAGGCCGAGGACGGTTGCCGTGTAGGAGAAGCCGCTGCGCATACTGACGACCGTGACGCTGACGCCATTGGTGATGGCTTCGCCGCTGTCGCAAGTGATGTTGAGAGGCGGCGCAAGGGTGGTGGTTTGCGGGGGTTGCTGCTGTTGCTGCTGCGGAGGCTGCGTTTCACCGCCGGTCTGCGCCTGGGGCTGGCCGAGATTGCCGGTCGTCGCTGCGCCGGATTGGATCAGGGCCAGGAGCGCGCCAAAGGGCAGGATGCCGCCGAGACGGCCACCGGTGCGTTCTTCGCCGAAGACGCGCGTCGGAATACCAACGGGCGTGCCCTCGGAGTTCACGGCCAGGCCGCCGCTGTTACCGGGCGCAATCTCGGCGTCGGTCGTCAGGTTGACAGGCATACGCTCGCCGCCGATCTCGCCGTTTTCGACGGTCGCAATTGTGCCGCTGGTCAGCGCGAGGTAGCCGCCGCCGATGCCTGGATAGCCGAGAATCCAGACGGTGTCGCCGCGCGAAATGTCGAGCTGTTCAGCGGCTGAGAGTGGGTCGATGAAGGGGAGATCGAGCGAGCCGGGCAGGATGACGCTGCGGTTTTCATTGCGGTTGATTTGCAGGATGGCGAAATCGGCTTCATTGAACGCCGACGTGACGGTCGCATAATAACGCAGCACCGGCTGCTCGTTGACATCTTCCAGGAGCATGATGGCGTAGTCGTCGCCGCCTTCCACCACGTGGCGGTTGGTGAAGATGACACCGGTACGATCAACGATGGTGCCCGAACCGGTGCTGACCGGCTCGCCACCTGACAATGTGACAATCTGAACGACACTCTGGCTTAAGAGATCCATCACTTCCGGGTCGAGACGTTGGGCGGAGACAAGGCTGCCCGATAACAGAACGCCCACCAGGATGAGTGCCACGACCAGGCTGATAGGGCGTGGCAAACGTGCTCTCAAGAACATTAGTCCTCCTACATTATTTTCATGCATTGATGAACACGCAGATTACATTGAAATTATATGGCGATTTTGAACTGCGTGCATCTTAAGATCAGCATTGGCTGCACCTCAAGTTCCGGCGTCTGTCCAAGTGCCGGGTTCGCTCATCATTTGCGCTGCCAAAAGTCAGAACCATACCTACGTGAATGCGCGACATTGAGTTTTGATCCTCACTCTGTTACGCTGTAGCCGGTTGGTGCGCCAGGCGAAGGAGGCCGAAGTTGGTGGAGCGGACGCGCGTCTGTTGGCTGGGCGGTACACGCTATGCCCAGCCATTGAGCGGCGATCAGGCTCGCAAATGGACGGCATTGGCTCCTCTGGCCGATCTCTGGGTGATCGGCTTCGCCACCGGACTGCGTCCACGCCGTTTCACACAGAGCGCGCATTTCTATCTGCTGCCGGAGTTCCCGTTGGCGCTCCTGCGTCATCTCACCATGTTCGCGTTCGCGCCAATGGTTCTCTTGTGGATCGTCTGGCGCCATCGCGTGCGCGTCGTCATCGCGCAAAGCCCATACGAAGGCGCGATCGGCGCGTTCGTCAAGCAGCTTGTGCGCTTCTTCGGCCTGCGCCTGGCGCTGGTGGTCGAAAATCATGGCGATTTTGTTGTCTCGCTGTTTCAGCAGCGCCGAGTCGTCTCGACATCGCTCTACAAACGGCTGATGGCAGCGAGCGCGGCCTATGCGCTGCGCCATGCCGACGTGCTGCGAGCGGTGTCGAATACGGCCAGGGAACAGATCGAAACCCTGGCTCCCGAAACAACGTTGTTTCAATTCATGGCCTGGGTCGACAGCCAGACTTTCCAGGAAACGCCGCGCACGTGCCCCTTGAGCCAGACGCAGGATGTGGTTTACGCCGGGGTGCTGATCCCGCGCAAGGCGGTCGATGTCTTGATCGATGCGTTTGCCTGTGCTGCGCACGTGTCCGAGCAGGCTCGGCTGTATCTCGTCGGCAAACCGGACAATGTGGAATATGCGCAGCAGCTCCGGGCGCAAGTCGAACGGCTGGGGCTGCGCGATCGTGTTGTGTTCGCCGGCGAAGTCTCGCGTGACGAGTTGGCGCGCTATATGGGGCGAGCGCGGGTGCTCGTGCTGCCGTCCTACTCGGAAGGGTTGGCGCGCGTGCTGGTCGAAGCGATGATGTGCGGCACGCCCGTCATCGGCACCCGGGTGAGCGGCACGCCCGAAGTGATCCGTGAGGGTGAGAACGGCTATCTGGTGCCTGCGGGCGATGCGCAAGCGTTATGTGCTGCGCTGGAGGCGGTGCTGCGCGATCCCAATATCGAAGCGATGGGTGCGCGCGCACGCGCATTCGCACAAGAATTTTTCTCTGAAGCGAGCTACGTCGAAGGCCACCGGCAGATGATCGCTGTGGCGTTGGCTGCGCGTGCTGCGCCGGGACAACGCCAACCGTAAGCCGTCCCGCGAGTCTCGCGTATCAGGTGAGGTTCTTCTTCAGAAAGTAACGCATGTAGCCTTCGGGGATGCCGTCAAGACGCCCCCAGACACCGTACCCCAACTTGCGGTAAAAGCTGAGCGACTCAAAATCATAGATGTCCAGATGGACGTCTGTGCAGCCGCGGCGCTTGGCTTCTTCCTCGGCCAACTGCATGATGCGCGAGCCGTGCCCCTGGCCGCGCAGCGCATCGCTGATCCAGAGAAAGCGCACGTAGAGCCACGCCCAGTAGGTCGCGCCGACCAGGCCACCGACGATCTCGCCTTTGTCGTCGCGCATGAGGATATAGAGCGGCTGGTAATGTTCGTGGCCGACGAACTGCTTGTTGTAGTCGTCGATGCCCTGGCGGATGGCATCGCGGTCACTGAGCGGCGCGTCGTCGGTCACGGTGAATATGAAAGCCTCGGTCATGGTGTCTCTCCCCCTTCAAGAAAGAGTGCTCGGTCTGCGGTACATCGTACACAGATCACCTTTCACGGTACATACAAAGGTGATGAGGCATGCGAGACGAAGGCGCTCGATGAAGAATTGTCTATGTGAAAATGGCAGGCATTGTGTGAAATCTGTCTTCTCACAACTACTAGCACAAATCTTACTTGAAGAGATTATAATCTCTCTGGGTGATGGTGATGCGAAAAAGGCATTGGAGTATCCAGATGTTAGCAGATGAGCAGTCTAGCCAACGGCTTCCGGGCTACTGCGCTTTGTGTGTCTCGCGCTGTGGTGCGATTGCCGTGATTGAGGATGGTCGTTTTGTTGCGCTCGAACCTGATCCGTCGCACCCGACCGGCAAAGCGCTTTGCGCCAAAGGGCGCGCGGCACCAGAACTCGTCTACCATGCAGACCACTTGCACTATCCTTTGAAACGGACGCGACCGAAGGGCGATCCCGATCCAGGCTGGCAGCGGATCACTTGGGATGAAGCGCTGGACCTGGTGGCAGCCAACCTGCGCAGCATCGCCGAAACCCATGGCCCGGAGAGCGTCGTCTTCAGCGCGGTTTCCCCCTCGACATCGGCCTCAGACGACTCTGTCGTCTGGATTCAGCGCCTGATGAATGCATTCGGGAGTCCGAACTTGTGTTACTCGATGGAGTTGTGCGGGTGGGGACGGTATCAGGCCACCCAATACACCTTCGGCGCGCCGGTACCCGGAGCTTACCTGCCCGATCTGGAGAACGCTGGCTGTATTTTGTTCTGGGGCTACAACCCAAATGTGGCTCGGCTGGCCCACGCGACAGCCACCGTCGAGGCGGTCAAACGCGGGGCGCGTTTGATTGTGGTCGACCCACGCCGGACAGGTATTGCCAAGAAGGCGGACCTATGGCTTCAGGTTCGGCCAGGCACCGACGCGGCGCTCGCGCTGGGGATTGCCAACGTCATGATTGCGCGCGGCTGGTATGATCGCGAATTTGTGCGTGAGTGGACGAACGGTCCGCTGCTTGTGCGTTCGGACAATGGACGCCTACTCACTCAGCGCGATCTGGCTGTGGAGGGCAGTGCCCAGAAGTACGTCGCCTGGAACGAGGCACTCGGACGTCCGATCATTTATGATCCCACCACAGGCACCTATGAAGGTGAACAATCCGATGTGGCTCTTTTCGGCCAATACCAGATTGAGCTGCTGACGGGCCAGGTCGTTTGCCATCCGGCATTCCAGCTCACCGCGGACCTCTGCCGTCGTTATCCACCGGAGGAGGTGGAAGCGATTTCCGGCGTTGACCGAAACCAGGTCGAAGCTACAGCCCAGATGCTGTGGGAGGCACGACCGATGGCTTACTATGCCTGGAGCGGCGTCGAGATGCAGACGAACTCCACCCAAATCGCGCGGGCTATTGCCCAGCTCTATGCGCTGACCGGCAGCTTCGACAGCCTCGGCGGCAACGTCCTCTTCGCCGCTGTGCCCACGGCCAACGTCACCGGGATGGAATTGATGGCGGCGGCGCAGCGCGCGAAGACCCTTGGACTGTCGGAGCGTCCGCTTGGCCCTTCACGTTGGGGGCATGTGACCTCGGACGATCTTTACCGAGGCATTCTGGAGCAGAAGCCGTACCCGGTACGCGGGCTGGTGGGTTTCGGCGCCAACCTGCTGCTCGCACACGCCGACGTGCAACGGGGACGCGAGGCCCTGGCAGCGCTCGACTTCTACGTTCACGCCGACCTCTTTATGAATCCAACGGCCGAATTGGCCGACGTCGTCCTGCCAGTCGCGAGTGCCTTCGAGCGCGAAGCCCTCAAGATTGGATTCGAGATAAGTGCCGACGCGCAATCCCTCGTCCAACTGCGCCAGCGCATGGCTGAACCTCAGGGCGAGGTGCGCTCCGATACCCAGATCGTCTTCAACCTGGCGCAGCGGCTTGGGCTTGGCGCTCACTTCTGGGAGGGCGACATTGAAGCGGCATATCGCTACCAACTTGGCCCGTCTGGCATAGCCCTGACCGCGCTACGCGAGCAGCCGGGCGGTATACATGCCGCCCCTCCAACGCGCTATCGCAAGTTTGCTGAACAGGTCGACGGTCGACCCCGAGGCTTCAACACACCGACCCACAAGATCGAACTGTACTCAGAGACGATGTTGGAACACGGCTACCCACCGCTGCCTGAATTTGCGGAGCCGCTGGTAGGGCCAATATCGCGACCCGATTTGGCCGAGCGCTACCCGTTGATCCTGACCTGTGCCAAGAATGGCTTGTTTTGTGAAACCCAGCATCGTGCCCTGCCCAGCCTGCGACGAAAGGCCCGCGACCCGGAGGTTGAACTGCATCCGATGGCTGCAGCCGAGCGGGGCATCCGTCCGGGCGACTGGGTGTACATTGAGTCGCCTGAAGGCCGCGTCCGGGCACGGGCTGTGCTGAACGATACGCTGAAGCCGAATGTCGTCTGTGGTCAGCATGGCTGGTGGCAGGCTGCACCTGAGATTGGCGCTCCCGGTTACGATCCGTTCGGCCCGGATGGCGCCAACTTCAACTTGCTCATCGGCATCGGCGCCATCGACCCGATCAGTGGTTCAGTTCCGCATCGCGCCTATCTCTGTCAGATTCGGCTCTTGGACTGAGGATTCAGGCGAATGGGGTAGATACCATCATTCGTCATTCCTCGTCCAGGCTGAGGAGCGCCATGAAGGCTTCCTGCGGCACTTCGACCGCGCCGACCATCTTCATGCGCTTCTTGCCTTTTTTCTGCTTTTCGAGCAGCTTGCGCTTGCGGGTGACATCGCCGCCATAGCATTTGGCGAGCACGTCTTTACGCACGGCTTTGACATCCGCACGCGAGATGATCTTCTTGCCGATGGCGGCCTGGATCGGCACGGTGAACTGCTGGCGCGGGATCAGCTCCTTGAGCTTGCTGACGAGCCGCTGGCCTTTGAAGTACGAGCCTTCGCGGTGGATGATCATGGCGAGGGCATCGACCGGCTCGCCGTTGACGAGGATGTCGAGCTTGACGAGATCGCCCGCACGGTAATCGTCGAACTGGTAGTCGAGGCTGGCGTAGCCTTTGGTCGTGCTCTTGAGCTTGTCGTAAAAATCGATGATCAGCTCCGAGAGCGGCAGCTTGTAGTGCAGCACGACGCGCGACTTATCGAGATACTCCATGGTGACGTATTCGCCGCGCTTCTTCATGACGAGATCCATGAGCGCGCCGATGTAGTCTTCCGGTGTGTAGACCTGGATCTTCATCCACGGCTCGCGGATCTCCTCGATGGTGCTCTCGTCGGGCAAGAAGGCCGGGCTGTCGATGGCGATCATCTCGCCGCTGCGCAGGATGACCTGGTATTCCACGCTCGGCGCGGTCGCGAGGATGTCGAGTTCGTACTCGCGTTCGAGCCGCTCCTGGATGATCTCCATGTGGAACAAGCCGAGGAAGCCGACGCGGAAGCCGAAGTTGAGCGCCTGTGACGTTTCCGGCTCGTAGACGAGCGAGGCATCGTTAAGCTGGAGCTTTTCGAGCGCGTCGCGGAGTTCGCCGTAATCGTCATTATCGGTCGGGTAGAAACCGGCAAAGACCATCGGTTTGGCCGGAGCATAGCCGGGCAGCGGTGCTTCTGCGCCATTGTGATGCGTGGTGAGCGTATCGCCGACGCGGCACTCGCGCACGGTCTTGAAGCCGGTCGCCACGTAGCCGACCTCGCCCGCTTCCAGCACGTCAATCGGGCGCATGGCCGGGGTGAAGACGCCGACCTCGACCGGCTCAAAGCGCGCGTCGGTGGACATCAGCTTGAGTTGGGCGCGCTTATCGAGCACACCATCGAAGACGCGGACGTAGGCGACGACGCCTTTATAGGAGTCGTAGTGCGAATCGAAGACGAGCGCCCGCAGCGGCGCTTCGTGATCGCCCTTGGGCGGTGGCACGCGCTGGATGACCGCTTCGAGCACGTCCTGGACGCCGATGCCGCTTTTGGCGGAGATGCGCAGGATGTCCTCTTCCGGGATGCCGAGCAGGTCGCGGATTTCTTCGGCGATGACATCCGGGCGGGCAGCGGGGAGGTCGATCTTGTTGATGACCGGGATAATCTCCAGGTCTTGTTCCAGCGCGAGATAGACGTTGGCGAGCGTTTGCGCCTCGATGCCCTGGCTGGCATCGACCACGAGCACCGCGCCCTCGCACGATTGCAGCGCGCGGCTGACTTCGTAGGTGAAATCGACGTGGCCAGGTGTGTCGATCAGGTTGATCTCGTAGGTATCGCCGCTGTTGGCGGTGTAGTTCATGCGCACGGCGGAGGCTTTGATGGTGACACCGCGCTCGCGCTCAAGTTCCATGTCGTCGAGGAGCTGTTCGTGCATATTGCGCTCATCGACCGTGTGGGTGAGTTGGAGCAGCCGGTCGGCGAGGGTGCTCTTGCCGTGGTCGATGTGGGCGATAATCGAGAAGTTGCGGATGTGCTGACGATCCATAGGTGTGCCGGTACCGTTGGTATGTGTGTGTGTGCCGTACAGCAGTATAGCAGATCGGTGGCTGTTGGGTATTGGCGGTTGGGGGTTGGCTTTCGGCGGTCAGCTATTGGCTTTTTGGCCTTTAGCCGGACAGTGGACACGCGGGCGTGGCAAATCGCTAATTCACTTGGGGCAGTCGGCTTTCGGTCTTTGGCCTGTCTGTCAATTCGCTCTCTGCTTTCAGCCAAAGGCTATGGGCTAAAAGCTTCCGCGCTAATTCGCTAATCTGCTAACCCGCTAATTTGCTTTTGCGTGGAGAATCAAAACGGGGACGCATTGCATCCCCGTTCGTGGTTCGTCTGAAGCGCTCTAGTGGCTGCAGGAGCCGCAGCCGGAGGCGCTGGCCTCGCCGCTGTCGCCGGTCTTGAACGAGTGGCCGCAGCCACAGGTCGAAACGGCGTTGGGGTTGTCGATGCGGAAACCACCGCCCATCAGGCTGTCGATGTAGTCGATGACTGCGCCGCGCAGATAGAGCAGGCTGGTCGGATCGACAACCAGGCGCACGCCATCGCTCTCGACAACGGCGTCGAATTCACGCGGGGCGGGTTCGAAAGCCATGCCATACTGCAAGCCGGAGCAGCCACCGCCGCTCACGAAGACACGCAGCGCGTGGTCAGTGATGTTCCGCTGTTCAAGCAGATTCTTGATCATCTGGCTCGCCGCAGGCGTGACGACGAGAATCATTTCTTCATCAATCGTCTCGGCTTCTGGCTGGATGGAGATAGGCTCATTGACCGCCATGGCGCGTCCCTTTACTTTAATTTACGTCAGATTTCGTTATCTTAGCATCAGTTATTATGACTGTCAATTTTTCTCATGGTGATGAGTTTTATTGGCTCGCGAAGGGGATGAGATAGGCGCAGTCGCGATCGCCATTGGCAGCGTGGGAGATGCGGCGCGGCACGACGCCGAGCAGTGACGAGACCAGGCGCATGTCCATGATGCAGAGTGCTTCGGTCGCTTCGGCGACCTGATGATAGGGGCAGTTGCGCGTGCGCAGGATGAAACCCTCGTCGCAGGCCTCCCACTCGGCGCTGTAGCCGTGCTCATTCAGATACTGAACGGTCGCCGCGATGCGCTCGTCGAGTGTGGCTGACTCGATGGGCGGCACATCCTCGGCCATCTGGTCAGCAATACCTTCGAAGATGACGTTGACCGTCTCGCGTGGCAGCGTCCGCTCGATCTGGCGGACGAGGCCGGCGACGAGGCGCTCGTAGTTCTGCGGAAAGTGATCGCGCGCCTTGTCCGTCAGGGCATAGACGTGCTGCGGCCGGCCGGGGGAGGTGCGGCGGCGCAGTTCGGGCGAGGTAACGAGTTCTTCGGCCTGGAGCAAATTGATGTGATGGCGAACCGTCACCGGTGTGATGAGTTTGCCCCGGCGCTCCTGGAGCTTATCGACGATTTCATCGACGGTGGCTTCTCCATGTTCGCGCAAAATGTCGAGGATAAACTGCCTCGTCTGCTGCATGTCATCACACTTCGAACCTGCTCACGTGATGAAAAAGTTTATCACCGTGAGCATAATTATGTCAATCGAATGCTCAGAGGAGTGAGAATTTGCATTGCTGGGGCGCGCAGGACGCAGTGGGGCGGGCGGAAATTGCGGGAGAAAAAGAATTGAACCGCGAAGGCGCAAAAGCGCAAAGAAAGGGGACGGGACAAACGTGCCAAGGTCATTAGCTCGTCCGGCGCGCCTTTTCAAGAGTGAAAGCTAGTCACGGTTCTTCCCACTATTCTTTCCAACGACGGTGATCAATTCCTCAATGAGTTGCAGGACAAATCCGATCATTAGGCCCACCAACAGCATGCCACCGACGGCCAAAATGCCAATCGAAAAAGAGGTATCTAGGGAAACTTGATCCGGCGCAACAACCGTCAGCGCTAAAAAGACGAGCGTTGCTAAGCCGCTGATGATGCTGGAAACACCAACTGCCAGCGCTCCCGTTCCTTTTATCGGTAGCACCAAGAGGGGCCGAGATGTTGCTCGTCCGCCAATGCCTATCTCAAACCGGCCTTCCCTAATGATTCTGATGCCATTGAATATCAGAAGAGATCCAGTGACCACGACAACTATGTGTTTGAATAGCTCAGTCATTCCAATAATCCCGACTGCGCACAGTCAACTCAGGGTATTCAAGAAACCGACAAGAGAACTCACGACACCCGCTGCGCCAACCACCATCGATATTGCTCCGAAAACCTTTTGTCCAACTGTCTGATACGGTTTCATTTTCTGCGGCGGTTCAATGTACCTGATCTTAGGGAAACCCACAGGAATTCTGCCATCCGCTCTCCAGAAAATCAGTCCGCCCCACACAACAAGGGCAAATAACGTCGCAAGTCCAGCATAGAGAAACCCGGCAAACAAGTCCTCTATCAGCGACATTGTGTACGAACTTTCCCCCAAGCGCGGGCACCTTGTTTTTCAGTGTACTCGTGTTTTGTCACCTACGGGGCAGGGAAAGGCTTGCAGTCTGGGCGCGAGGGCAGTAGGCTTACGGACAGTGTGATTCTGTGCGACATGTCGTAGTGCGACATATTGGCTTGATGAATTGTGGGCGGTAATGTATCCGAAGGCACCTCTATCCGAAGCGACGTTCTACATTTTGCTCAGCCTCGCGCCGGGGCCGAAGCATGGCTATGCCATCATCCAGGAGGTCGAGGCGCTGAGCAGCCGGCGCATCCGCCTGAGCACGGGCACACTCTTCGGCGCGATCAAGCGGCTGCTGGCCGACGGCTGGATCGAGCCGGTTGAGACTGAGCGCGCGCCGCGCGGGCGCAAGGCCTACCGGCTGACGGCGGATGGCCGGACGATGATGCTGACGGAGTACCGGCGTTTGCGCAGCCTGGTCGATCTGGCCGCGCGTCACCTGAACGAGAGTCGCGATTGATGGCACAGACAACGATGAGAGCGGCACGTGAGCGGCGGCTGCATGGGGTGGCGCTGGCGGCATTTGTCGGCATGGCGGTCATTCTGCTGCACCCGCTGTGGGCGTATAACGGTGTGCGCGTCGCCGGGTATGACTGGTTCAACTACAACTGGAACTTCTGGTTCATCCGCCACGTCTTCCAGACGCCGGGGCTGAACGTCTATCTGAACGACTTCGCCATGTTCCCGGCGCTGAGCAACTACGGCTATCACGCGCTGACGGCGTTCTGGTATCCGCTCTGGGCGCTGTTAGAGCCGCTCGCCGGTACGCTGACGGTGGTCAACGTCATCATCACGCTCGCGTGCGTGCTCAACGGCTATCTGACCTTCGCCTGGCTGCGCACGGAAGGGGCTGCGCCGGCGCTGGCGCTGCTCGGCGGGCTGGTGCTGCAAACGCTGCCGATCAGCCGCTATTTCTACTACAACACGCATTTGAATCTGATGGATTGGTTCTGGCTGCCGGGGCTGCTGCTGCTGTGGCGGCAGATCGTGCGCACGGCGTCGGCTGCCGGGCGCGGATTGGCGCGGCCATGGGCGGCGCTGGCATGGGGTGTTGTCTTCGGCGTCGCGCTCTGGGGGCTGCTGCTGACCGATCTCCAGTTTCCGATCTTCGCGGCGGCGGTGGTCGTGCCCTATGGGGTGCTGACGCTGCTGATTGGCGGGCTGCCGGGCGTTTCGATGTCACCGCGTGAGCGCTGGCAGGGGCGCGCCTGGCTGGCGATCTCCGGGCTGGTCGCGGTGGCCGTCGGCCTGAGCCTGATGTGGTTCGCCGGGCCGCTGCCCTACATCGCGCGCTTCCAGGGTGAACTCGTGCCCGGCCCGGCGTCGGATCGGCCCGGCATCCCATTCCCGGCGGGCTTCCTGAGCATGGCGCGGGAGTGGTGGCAGTGGGATCAGCCATCGCTGGGGGCGTTCTTCCCGCTCTTGCTGCTGCTGACGGCGATCTGGGCGCTGGCGCGGCTTGCAACTGGCACGAGATTGTCTGCTATTGGCCGCCCGCGCTGGCTGCGCTGGTTCTGGCTGGCGGTGGCGATCCCGCCGCTGATCTTCGCCATGGGGCCATATCTGTACGTGGGCGGCGCGCAGGTGACGCTGCCGTTCATCTGGCTCTACGACCTGACGAGCGGCATGTTCCGAATGCCGTGGCGACTCGCGCCCATCGGTGTGCTCGCGGGCGTGGCGTTCATCGCCCTGACCTGGACGTTGCTGCTGAGGCGACGGCGTGTGTCGCTGCCCGTGCGCCTATGGGGTGGGGTGGCGGCGCTGCTGCTGCTGGCGATCAGCGTGCGGCTGTTCGAGACGCGCCCGCTCGACGCGGTGCTGCCGGACTACGACTTCTACCGGGCGATGGGCGCGGAGCAGGGACCGCCTTACGACGATTACGTGGTGGTCGAAGCGCCGACAGGGATGGGCACGGGCGAAGTCCTGATCGGCAGCCAGCGGGCGATCCAGTTCTACTACATCGAGACGGGCGATCCGCTCTTGAGCTGGCTGGGGCAGCGCGTGTTTCTCGATCCGGGGGCGGTCGAGCCGCTGCTGCGCGAGCGCATTTACGGCTGGCCGATTGGCTACATCGTTCTGCACACGGACGACATCGGCCAGAATACGGCGACGCCGCAGGAGATCATCGGCTACTTCAACCAGCTTGACGATCTGCTGTGCCCGATGTGGATCGAGGGCGCGGCAGTCGTCTATCGCACGCGCTGGCACCCTGATGGCTGCCTCCCGCGCACGCCGTCAGAAACCGCGCCCGGTGTCTATGAAATCGATCTGGGCGCGTCGGGCGACGAGCGTTTCATCGGCTGGGGCTGGCACTGGCAGGAGGACGTCGGGGCGACGCACTGGCGCTGGGCTGGCGAGTATCCCGAAGCGCGGCTGTACGTCGATCTTCCGCCCGGCGCTTACCGATTGACGGTCGCGGCGCAGGCGTTCTGGGAGCCACGGCAGCTTACGGTTCTGGTCAATGGCGAGGTGGTGGGCGACGTGGTGACAGTTGATACGGATGCGCTGCAAGAATTCGCCTTCGACGTGCCCGCGGATGCTATCGGCGACGGTCAGCACGTCGAGATCACGCTGGGCTATGACGCCGTGATCGTCCCGGCGGAGGTCGGCCAGAGCGCCGACCCGCGCAAGCTGTCGATTGCCGTCGATTGGGTGAGGCTGGCGGTAGCCAGTGATGAGTGATGCGCAATGAGGTATCGGGTGCTCGGTGCTCAGTGCTAGGTACTCGGTGCTCCGTATACGGGAGCAGGACTTACCGAAGCGCGGATGTTATATGGCGCGGGATACGAGGGAGTATGCAATGCCAACAGACGTAACGCGGACGACAATCATCGAGGCGGCGGCGCTGATTGAGGCACGGAAGCTGTCGCCAGTGGAACTGACACAGGCACACCTCGACCGAATCGCGCAGGTCGATCCGCTGTTGAACGCCTTCATCACGCTGACAGCGGATAGTGCCCTGGCGGCGGCGCGGCAGGCCGAAGCCGAGATCGCGCGCGGCGCTTATCGCGGGTCGCTGCACGGCATTCCGATTGCGCTCAAGGATGTCTTCGAGACCGCGGGTGTGCGCACGACGATGGGCGCGCGCTTCCTGGCCGATCATGTCCCGGCAGAGGACGCCTTCGTGGTCGCCCAATTGAAGGCCGCGGGGGTGATTCTGCTGGGCAAGCTGAATCAGCATGAGATCGCTCTAGGAGTAACCAACGACAATCCCTATTACGGCACGTGCCGCAACCCGTGGGACACGTCACGCATCCCCGGCGGTTCATCGGGCGGGAGCGCGGCGGCGCTGGCGGCAGGGCTGTGTATGGGGTCGCTCGGCAGCGATTCACGCGGCTCAATCCGCACCCCCGCCTCGTTGTGTGGGGTGGTGGGGTTGAAGCC
This sequence comes from Anaerolineae bacterium, assembly GCA_023382675.1. Taxonomy (GTDB): domain Bacteria; phylum Chloroflexota; class Anaerolineae; order Aggregatilineales; family Phototrophicaceae; genus Flexifilum. The sequence goes on along the minus strand of JAHDWN010000006.1, from coordinate 153,568 downwards.
GACCTATGGCATTGTCAGCACACGTGGGGTCATGCCGTTAGCCTGGTCGTTGGATCATGCCGGGCCGATGGCGCGCACGGCGGCGGATATCGCGTTGCTGTTCGACGTGATCAGCGGACACGATCCGCAGGATCTGCTGATGGTGCGGTCGGGTGGGCCGGTTCAGGTGAACATGCGCGACGATCTGCGCGGCATGACCCTTGGCGTGGCGCGTGATGCTTACTTCCGAGATGCGACGGACGACGTGCTGGCCGTGATCGACGCGACGGCGGATTGGCTGCGGCAGGCCGGAGCGGACGTGATCGATATTGACCTGGGCTTTCTGGCGGAGGTGCGCCCGCCGAGCCGCATCATCATGGAGGCCGAGGGAGCGGCGTTGTATGCCGAACGGTTGGCGACGACGCCGGAGGACTTCAGCCCGGATGTCCGCACGCGCTTGCTGAATGGGCGCAGCAACACTGCGGTTGAGTATGCGAATGCGCGGCGTGTCCAGGTGATCGCGATCCGGCAGTTGCTGGACTACTTCGACGCCATGAGCCTCGACGCATTGATTGTGCCGTCGACGCCGATGACCGCGCCGCGCTTGGCGAATGCCGCGGAGATGGAAGCCGGTCGGGCGTCGCTGTCCCGCTTTGCGGCCGCTTTCAATATGACCGGTTTCCCGGCGCTCAGTCTGCCGGGTGGGCGCGATAGCCTGGGGTTGCCGGTCGGGGTGCAGATCGTTGCCCGGCCGTTCTTTGACCGTGTGGCTTTGCAAGTCGCGCAAGTCCTGGAAAAGATGATCGGGTGGACCTACCCTGATAAGATTGCGAGCCAGGACAATGGGCTAACCGGCAAGCCTGATTGATCTCTCCCTAGCGCGTTATGCGCTGCCATTTCTTCGCATAGTCAGAGATGTACCCAGGCGATCCGCGAACCAGACCATGAGCGTGATCGCGACGCCCGGCGCAATGCTGATCCAGGGCGCAATGCGGAACGCCTGCCGCCCATCGTAAAGCATCGCCCCCCAATCCGGCTCACCGAGCGCGCCGCCCAATCCCAGAAACGTGAGCGCTGCGCTGTTGAGCAGGCTGTAGCTGAAGGCAAGGATCGCTGCCGCCGCGACGTGCATGGCGATATTGGGCAGTGTATGCCGGAGGAGCACACGGCGTTCCCGCGCGCCCAGCGCCCGCGCCGCCTCGACGTAGGGTGACGCGAGCACGCCGCGCCCAGCAATCTGTGTCAGGCGGGCGACCGGCGCAATCTGGCTGATGCCTGCGGCGATAGCAACCGAGACTGGGCCACTGCCGAGCAGCGTGATCACGACCAGCGCCAGGAGCAAGCCGGGCAGCGCAAACGTTGCCTCGATCACACTGTTGAGCAGGTGGGGCAGCCAGCCCAGGGGCCTGCGCCGACCGAGCGGCGGCTGCCAGGCAGCCAGCAAGCCGAGCGGCACGCCAACGATCAGAGCGAGCGCTGCGGCTGTGAGAGCGATGGCGAGTGTGCGCTGACCGCCGTAGAGCATCCGGCTCAGCACGTCGCGCCCGAACTGATCGGTGCCAAGGAGATAGGGCAGGCCGGGCGGCGCGAACTGCGCGTCGACGTCAGTCGCCATCGGATCATAGGGCGCGAAGGCTGGCGCGATGAAGAAGAAAGCGATCACCGCCAGGATCAGAACGGTGCGCCAGGGCAGGCGGCGGGGACGGAGTGCGGCTTTCATGTGCCCTCCCGCACGCGCGGATCGGCCAGCGCAATGGCGAAATCCACCAGTAGATTGACGATGACGACCACCGCCGCTGCCCAGATGATGATGCCCTGAACGATCGGATAGTCCTGACGCAGCGTCGCGTCGAGTAGCAGCCGCCCGATGCCAGGGCGCGAGAAGATCGACTCGGTGACGACCGCGCCGCCGAGCAAGAATGCGGCCTGGATGCCGATCTGGCCGATGATGGCGGGCAGGGCAGGGCGGGCGATGTGGCGGAGGAGAACCGTTGAGCTGCGCAGGCCTTTGGTGTGCGCGGTTTGCACGTGAGGTTGAATCTTCGTCTCGGAGAAGGATGCCTGAGTAACGCGGCCAATGCCACCCGCAAGCTGAAGGCCAAGCACCAAGGCCGGCAGCACGAGCTGGCTCAAGCGACCTGCGCCGCCGCTCGGGAGCAGGCCCAACCGGGCGGTGAAGATGAAGATCGCGAGTGTTCCAGTCCAGTAGACGGGCGCGCTGAGGGCGAAAGCGAGCAAGGCATCGGCCAATCTGCGGATCACGCGGCTGCCCAGGGCGGCGACTGTCCCCAGCGCCAGGCCGGCAGCAACGGCGACGCTCAGGCTGGCCAGCGCGAGTTCAGCCGTCGCGCCAAGCTGCTGCGCGATGAGTTCTGCGACCGGCTGGCCGGTCAGGAGTGACACGCCGAGATCGCCTGTGATCAGCGATCCGAGGAAGTGCGTGTACTGGATGAAGGCAGGCTGATCCAACCCCAGCGCGGCGCGGCGTTCGGCAATCGTCGCCGGGGACGCGCCGCTCTCGATCAGTTGGGTGAGCAGCCCATCCCCCGGCAGCAGCCGCAGCGCAAAGAAGACGAGCGTCGCCGCCAGCCACAGCGTGAAGACGGCGGCGAGTGCCCGTCGGGCAGTTCCGTTCATCCGCCTACATACGCGGCGTTCGGCAGCAGCGGGAACCAGCCGTAGCGGTCGAAGTGCAGGTTCTGGATGCGCGTGCTCGCCCCATTGAGATTGACGTAATCGCGGATCGGCAGGATGAGCGCCTCTTGCATGATGATCTGCTGGACTTGCGCGTAGAGCGCGGCGCGCGATCCTGGATCGGTCGTGGCCACTGCCTGGATAAGCAAGCCGTCTAGCGTCGCGTTGGTGTAGCCCGTCCAGTTGAGCGTGCCATCGCTCAGGTAATACTGGTTGAGCAGGGCGGGGTCTGCGCCGAAATCATACCAGGCGACGAGATTGAATTCGCCCTTGCCGACCTCCTCGAAGAGCGCGCCGCGCGTGGGCACGGGGATTAGCTCGGTGCGGATGCCGAGCTGCCGCCATTGATCGGCCAGAAGCTGTGCCACGTCCGGGATTTGCCCCCAGGGCGGCACGATGACGCGAACGGTCAGGTCGCCACCGTCAGCGTCGAGATAGGTGTCTTCGTCGGCGTCGGTGTAGCCCGCCTGGGTTAGCAGCGCCTGCGCGTCGGCCAGGCTGTAGCTAAAGACACCCTGAAGCTGTGAGAAATAAAACGGTGTCGCAGCGGAGAGCGGCCCCCAGGCGGCGGGTGAAAAGCGCTGGAAGATGGCGGCGCTGATGGCCTCGCGGTTCGTGCCCGTGATCAACGCCTGACGTATGGCACGATCGCCGGTGGGGAAGCGGGTCGTGTTCATCAAGAACTGAAGCGGCTGGCCGGGGATGCCGACCTGGATGATCTGGATGCCGCCCTCGGTCGCGAGGGCGCGGGCATCGGTCGGCAGAATTTCGCCGACGACCTGTACATCACCGGCTTCCAGCGCCAGGGCGCGCGCACTCGCATCTGTCAGGAAGCGGAATTCGACCTCATCGATGGCGTTCTCCGCGGGCGGCTGGTAGAACGATGGCCCCCAGGCATAATTCGGGCTGCGGTGGATGACGATGCGGTCGCCGGGCACATATTCGACGAATTCATACGGGCCGGTGCCGACCTGATGGAACTGGTAACGTTCGCGCGAGACGGCTTGCAGCGCGGTTGGGCTGGCGATGCCGAGGTAGACCTGACTGAGCGAATCGAGCAGCGGTGCGTAGGCCTGCGCCAGGATGAGCGTGATCGTGTAATCATCGACGATTTCGTAATCGGCGAACGGGCCAAGCATGAAGATGGCTTTTTGTGAGGCTACGTCGGGGTCAAGGATGCGGTCGAGATTGGCGGCGACAGCCTGGGCATTGAACGGCGTGCCGTCGTGGAAGGTGACGCCCTGTCTGAGGTGGAAGGTGTAGCGCGTGCCGTCAGTCGAAATTTCCCACGATTCGGCCAGACCGGGCACGAATTCGCCGGTGGTTGGGTCGCGGTAGACGAGCGTGTCGTAGACCTGGCGCAGCGGGATGCCGAGTTCGGCGGAGGCATTGATGTGCGGGTCGATCCCGCTTGGCTCGAAGCTCAGGCCGTAGACGATACGGTTGCCGGGCGTGGACTGCGCACCCAGCGCCGGGGCGCAGGCGACGAGCAGAAACAGACACACGATTGGCAGTGCAATCAGACGAGGTTTACCTGGCATGGTCTTCCCATCAGTGAGAATGACACTCGTAACGGTGAATGCTATCCGCTACGATACGTGCGAGTATAGCCGAAGCTCATGCAGGAGTACACTGTCGAGTGCGTGCGACTGTCCCCCGTTTGATCACTCCGCCGTCTGATGAGACGCCGACTTATCCCTACGCGCGCGTCTGGCGTAATTTCGCGCTTCAGTTCGGCGTGTTAGGCGCGGTCACGATTGCGCTGTACGTGACCGATCTGCTGGGGCTGCGCCTGCCGCGCACGCTCTATCTGCCTGCACACGTGGCGCTGGCGCTGCTGCCGCTGGGGTTGTGGTTCCTGTTTTCGTGGCTGCCGGAACGTCGATCAACCGAGCCGCGCGTCGGCCTGGAAACGGTGCTGATCGTCGCGGCGCTGGCGGCGAGCGGCGCGGCACTGCCCTTGATCGGTAGCGTATTCCAGGTGGAACGCTGGCTGCCCGCGGCAGACCCGGTGACGCGCATCGTCGGTTTCACGGTAACGCTGGGCGCGCTGCAAGAGATCGTCACGTATCTGGTGGTGCGCTCGTTGGCCTGGGAGAACTGGCTGCGCGTGCGTGCGGATGCGCTGGCGTACGTTGGCGCGGCGGCGGTCGGCTATGCGACTGTGTTCGCACTGAACGAGGCGTTGAATGGGGCATCCGCGCCGCCCGCAGCGGCCTTTGCCGTCTTCAACTGGGTGGCCCTGAGTTTCGCGCCGAGCTTCATCGTCGGCTATGGCCTGGGCGAAGCGCGCCTGGGGACGCCGACCGCGTTTCTGCTCGTGCTGTCGGTGGCGCTGGCGGCGCTCATCTATGGAGTGACTACAACCCTGCGCGCGGCGCTGGTCAATGCCCGGCTGGGGCTGACGGTGAGCGCGCCGTCGCCCCTGATCGGGCTGGCGGTTGACGTGGGCGTGCTGGCCGCGACTGGCCTGATCGTGGCGCTGTTGATCGTCAACAGCGAGCGGCGCGAGCGCGAACGGCTGCTCAGGGGGTAGATGATGACGACGCCGACCCTTGTCGAGATCGGACGGCAAGAAGAGCAGGGGACGCTGCGCCAGCGGTGGAGCCACTATTTTGTACTGCTGTATGGGCTGCTGTGTCTGATCATTGCCATCAATCTGCGCGACAGTACGATCAACGCGACGACCAATTACAGCGATGTGACTTCGGGTATCCGCGCCGCGTATCCGATGACCTGGGTCATCGACAGCGACGGCCCCTACGTATTCCGCGTGCGTGATATGGCGCGGATCGGCTTCAAAACGTCGATTGTGGTCGATACACAGCCGGTATCCTTGAGCACGACGACGCGCAATCTGGTCGATGCGCTGTCGCTCGACCGGGGCAACACCCTGACAGGCTATCGGATCCTGGAGATTGACGACGCGTACACGCTGCCGGACGACACCCCAGCGACGGCAGTCACGTATACCTACGTCAACGTCGAGGTCAGCCCGATCTTGCAGACGCTGCCGTCGATTGTCGAAGGCTTCGACGTGATCGCAATTCGTCAGGGGCAGGCGGTAATTCTGTCGTTCCTGGCGGATGCGAGTGTTTTCGAGGAGCAGCGCCCGGTCATGGATCGGTTTTTGGAGAGTCTGGAGTTTTAGGGGAGATGGGTGCTCAGTGCTCGGTACTTGGACAGGTGATGAGTAACGAGGAATGAGTGATGAAGGAATGCGATGCTGGATGCGGCAACGAGATTATTGTGGATTCCAAATATCGTCTTGATAGCGCCTTCAGTGCGCTTGATTTGCACTAGCCGGGCGTCTTAACGTCCGGCGGGTGCTGGAATGAGTAGATGGTGAGATGTATGCGGCGTAGGACGGACGTGATGATACGCGGCGCGCGGGCGGTGATAGTGCTCGTGTTGTGTGCGGCTCTGGTGGGCGGCGTGTGGGCGCAGGATGAACAGCCGACTCCAGCCACCCCGGTCACGAGCGGTATCGACCTGGAGCGCATCGAGCAGGCGACAGTCTTCATCCTGCAGGCGCAGAATGTCGGCGATAACCTGAACATCACCTGCTTCAGCTCCGGCACGATTGTGAGCCGTGACGGCCTGATCCTGACGAACGCACACAGCACGGTGACCGGGCCGAACTGCCCCGGCGAAACGCTGATCGTCGCGCTGACCGTCTCGCCGGATGCGCCGCCCGTGCCGCGCTACCGCGCCGAGATCGTCCAGAGCAACACCGGGCTGGATCTGGCACTGCTGCGCATCAACCGCGAGTATGATGGCCGTTTGATCGCGCGCGACACACTGGCGCTGCCGTTCGTCGAAGTGGCGAATCCGTCCACGGTCAATCTCGATGAGACGGTGACGATTGTCGGTTATCCGGGCGTAGGCAATGACCCGGTGGCGGCGGAGACGAGCACGGTGGTGGCGTTCGTGGCCGAACCGAGCGCCGGGGCGCGCTCGTGGTTCAAGGCGAGCCGGAATGTGCCGGCGACGATGAGCGGCGGCGGCGCGTACAACCGGAGCAGTCAGTTGATCGGCATCCCGACGACCGCGCCGATTGCATCCTCGCTGCCGGGGGCAACCTGCGTCACGCTGCAAGACACCAACCGCGACGATCTGATCAACAGCAGCGACCTGTGCATTCCAACCGGCGGCACGATCAACATGCTGCGCCCATCGAACTATGCGCGCCCGTTGATCCGCGCGGCGCAGTTGGGACTGCAACTGGAAAACCTGAGCGAGCGCCCGGCGGCGTTGGCCGACACGGACACACCGGACGCGCCTGCGTTCCGGCGTCTGTTCTTTGCGCCGTCGGTCAATGACGATGGGATGCCGAGTTCGGTCATCCGGTCTCTGCCAGCGGGCAGCACCAGCCTGTATCTGTTCTTCGATTACGAAAACATGACGCCGAATACGGTCTATGAACTGCGCGTGACAACGGACGGCGTGCCCAACCAGATCTTCAGCCTATCGCCGGTACGCTGGAGCGGGGGACAGCGCGGCATGTGGTATATCGGCAGCAGCGGCCAGCCGCTCGCCAATGGGGTCTACGAGTTCACGCTGCTGGCGGACAACATCCCGCTGGAGACGGCGCGTTTGAGCGTGGGCGGTGCACCGCCGGAGGGGCCTCAGTTCACCGACGTGATCTTCGGGCTGGTCGATGCGCGCGGGAACATCTCCGGCAATGGTTACGTGCTGCCGACGGGCAACATCGCCAACGCAACGTTCATCTATCGCAACCTCGCTAATGAGACGCCGTGGGCGCAGATCTGGTATTACCGAGGGCGCGAGATCGCGCGTACCGAGACGGTTTGGGACGATGGCGCGAGCGGCGCGAAAAACATCAGCATCCAGGATGCGAACGGCCTGCTGCCCGGTGATTATCGCCTGGAGTTGTACATCGAGGGCAGATTGAGCGCGACGGCGGACTTCACGATTGCCGGAGCGTTCCAGGGCGTGCTGCCGCAGGCGTTCCTCGACGCCCATTTCAGCAGCGCGGACTCTGTGCAGGAAGCGGCGGCAGCGCCGGGCGTCAACAGCCTGAGCGCAGGCACGGAGACGCTCTATGGGGTGTTCGACTGGCAAAGTTTCGCGCCCGGCATGCTGTGGACGCTGCGCTGGCTGGTGGATGGCAGTGTCTTCTACGAACAGACGCAGCCGTGGTTGCTGGATCAGGATGGGCAGAATTATGTCGTCAGGCTGTCGAATCCCGAAGGCATCCCGGACGGCACGTATTCGTTCGAGCTGCTGGTCGGCCCGGTGCGGCTGGCACAGGCGCAGGCGCGGGTCGGCATCGGCCAGTTGCCGATCGATCCGTTTGCGCAGGCGGAAGGCATTCAGATGCGCGGTCAAATCCTGGATGCGGCCACGAACGAGGGCATCGCCGGGGTGAGCTTCATCCTGATCAGCGATCTGTACTCGGTAGCGGATTTCCTGGAGACACGCAGTATGGATCAGGTGTTCGCGCTGGCCGTGACCGATAGGGAAGGGCGCTTTCAGATCGACCGCTCGCTGGCCTACGACGCGCCGTACAGTGTGGTTGTGATCGCGGAGGGCTATCTGCCGATTCAGGCAGACGGCATCCTGATTGAGCGCGATACGCCGCTTCCGATTGACATGACGATTTACCTGTCGCGGGGGTGAGGGGGAGGCAGGTGACGAGTGATGAGTAACGAGGAATGAGGTGATGAGGAGCGAGTCTTCAGGATCAAAGCTGCGCAAAGTGCCCAACCGGTTTCGGGATTGCCCTCTGGGGAGCTTCAGTGGCCAAGCAGCGGCTTGATATTCTCGTCCATGAGCGTGGGCTAGCGCCGAGCCGGGAGAAGGCACGCGCGATGATCATGGCGGGCGAGATCCGCGTCGATGGCGAGCGCGTCGACAAGCCGGGGACGCCGGTACGCGCCGACGCTGCTATCGAGGCGATCAGCAAGCCGCGCTTCGTCAGCCGGGGCGGCGATAAGCTGGCGGCGGCGCTGGACGCCTTTCCTATAGTCATAGAGGAGAAGATAGCCGCAGACATCGGCGCAAGCACCGGCGGCTTCACCGACTGCCTGATCCAACATGGCGCAGCCAGAGTCTATGCCCTCGATGTCGGCTACGGCCAGATCGCCCTAAGCCTGCGCGACAATCCACGTGTAATCGTCATGGAACGCACCAACGCACGCTATGTCGAGCAGTTGGCAGAGCCACTTGACATCGCTGTCATCGACGCCTCATTCATCTCACTGCGATTGCTTCTGCCTGTGATCAAGCACTGGCTCAAGCCCCAGGCTGACGTGATCCCTCTGATCAAGCCACAGTTCGAGGCCGGCCCACAAGATGTGGGTAAAGGCGGCGTCGTGCGCGATCCTGCTGTGCATCGCCGCGTGCTGCGCGAGGTGCTGACGGCTGCTCAGGAGATCGGCTTCTCTGTCGGCGGATTGATCATCTCGCCGCTGAAAGGCCCGGCGGGCAACGTTGAATTTCTCGCCTGGCTGCGTTGGGGGCAGAGCGAAGGCGAGGATATTGAGCGGTTGATCGGCGCGCTGGAGTGGTGAACGGCTGATGGCTTTCGGCCAAATGCCTCACGGGTCGTTGAATCTGGTGATGTAGGCATACACCTCGTCAGCGACCTCAACGAAGGCCACAACTTTTCGCTCGATAACTTCGACCCTGCCTGTGCCGACATCTTTCTTCAATACTGAGATGCCATATGTCACCGGATTCTCTTCGCAGACGAGCGTGATCTCATAACCAGCCGCAGGAAACCAGCTCAAGGTCAACAAATACTTCCTGGGTACCCAGTGCCCCACCTGAGGATGCTGGCCGCCTTGAAGCTGATCACTCATACCCTGGGCAGTCTCGACAATCTACTCCCAGGTAAGGCCGGGAAAAGTTTTCAATGTACTGCGCCTTTTCTACTTTTCGCGAAACATGCGCATGGCGGGCAAGCCCGCGGCTTGCCCCTACAATCATACCGTCAATGCGCGCCTTGTGAGTGTATTAGCGGCGGCGGAAAGCCGTGAGGAGCAGCCCGGCCAGCCCCAGGCCACCAAGCACGACAATCGGCACAATCGGCGGGATGTTGCGCAGGTCTTGGGTGCTGAGTTCGATGTTTTCCAGCAGCGGCGCATCGGTGGGCTGAGCGCTCTCGGCGGCATGGGTCGGGACGAGGGCGATGCCTGGCGGGTAGGTGAAGGTCGGCAGCAGTTCGCCCTGGGCAGGGGGTGTGCCATCCGCCGAGCGGGGCGCGCTGCTGATGCCAGGGATTTCGAACGTAGCGACGATGCCGCGCGCGGCGGAGGTGGCGGTGAGTTCGCCGCCGGGTGTCTGAGCGATGGCGGCGGCGGTTTCGGTTGCGCCGAGCTGAGCCGCGTCTTGCGTCGGCAGCGGTTCGAGCGTGATTTCGGGGATGGTGTTCTCATCGCCGGTCACGCGCACGATCTGGCCGAAGACCCAGGCGCGCCCGCTTGGCGAGCCGCTGTACTGGAACTGATACCACTCGAAATAGCGCCCGGTAATGGTGTAGACCTCACCCGCGCGGATGACGCCCAACTGCGCGCCGTTGACATCCGGCTCGGCGCGTACATTGGCGCTGTCCAGCGGTTCGAGCACGGCGAGGGTGGCGGGTGTCGCCGTCCACGTTGGCGTTGCGATTGTGCCCGGCTCTGGCGGCGGTGGGGTAGGGGATGCCAGGTTGATCGGGATCGGCGTGGCTGGCGGCGCATCCTGGGCATACACGACCAGGGGCAGCGCCACTGCCGCCAGGATGAGCAGCAGGCGCACTACTTGGAGGATAGAGACAATGGCCTGCATTTCCTCATTGTGCCCACCTTTGAACCTGCGGTTCGTCCCCTCCCCATTGCAATGTGGAGGGGAGTGTGGGGAGGGGGTATCTTCAGCCACTACCCCCTGCGCTCGCTTACGCAGAAACATCACATTCATCACATTCACCACATCACTCTGTTGTTGGGATCGTTGCGTCCCTGCTCGGCGACCCGCTGCTCGCGACTGTTGACGGTGTAGCCCTGATATTCCTGGTTGGTATAGCCGTAAAACGTCCAGTCGCTCATGACGAAGTTGGGCGTGGCCGTGTTCGGTGGGCAGTCCGAGCAGTCGGCGGGAATCCACTCACCGTTATAGCGGCGAGCGAGATGCAGATGCGTGCCGTTGGAGAAGCCACCCTCGCAGGATGGCCGCCCGATGTTGTCGCCGGGATTGACGACCATGCCGCCGAGGACGCGATCTGCGGCGGCGACGTGCAGATAGAGGATCGACCAGCCCGTCGCTTCGTCGCCGTCGCCATCGAGATCGAGGACGACGACGCCTTCGCTTGTCCGGGCGATGACGCCGGGGGCGACCGCCGTCGCGAAGTTCTGTGAGACGTAACAAGCGGAGCTGACCGTCTCCAGATCATCCGGCGGCGCGAAATCGACGGCTGCCCAGGCGCTGCCGCTGCCCCAACCGCCATGCGGCCCGCCAGTATAGAACCACTCAACGCCTGCCGGGAAGGGCAGGACAAGGGCGGGTTGGGTCAAACCGGTGGGCGTGAGCGTTTCGACTGCACCGTCGAATGGGTCGCCAAACAAGGCCAGGTAGGTAGCGTAGACGCCGCTGGGGCTGATATCGCGCTGCCAGCCGCCATAGGTGTTATAGAGGCTGAGCATGTATTGCAGTCCGATTGTGCCATACGGAAGGCCGTCAGCGAAGCGGAGCGCGATGCCTTCGTCGGGAAATTCGACCGATGTCAGCCGCCGGTATTTGCGGCTGTAGTAGCCGTAGTTGAGCTGATCGGCGGCCCAGGCGAGCTGGCGGTAAAGGCCATTGCGGTCGAAGCCGAGGGGCGATGCGGGCGCACCCAAGGGATAAACGCGCTGAGTATCACCGGGAGTCGGGTTGGTCAGCCAGCGGCCGCGGTATTCGAGCAGGGTCAGCAGCAGGCGCGGATCGACGCTGTATTCGAAGGCGACGCGTTCGACGACATCGGCGGCAGTCAGGACGCGTTGATCGACGGAATCGGTGGCGATGCGCACGTAGCCGGGCTGCTGGCTGATGAAAGCGCGGATGTCGAAGGCGGCGCTGCCGGGCGCGCGCACGAGCCGGTTATCCGGCAAGATGCCGAAATCGCTGCCGATCAGACTTGGCCCGGCAGGGATCAGCAGTTCCTGGCCGACTTCGAGGAGATTCGGGTCCGTCAGGTTATTCGCCTGGATGAGCAAGGCGACGCTGACGCCTTCGTTAGCGGCGATGAGCGAGAGCGTATCGCCGGGCTGAACGACGTAGCGCCGCGCCGCGCCCGCTTCCGCGACAGCGGTCGGCTGACCGGCGAGGGCGCTGGGCGTTGGCTGGAGCGTCGTCACTGGCGCGGGTTGGAAGGTGGCCGTGATGACGATGACATCCGGCTGGTTGCGTACACACGCAGCCAGAATAAGCAGCACGACTAACAGCGCCCAGATGAGGAACATGCGTGGGCGCACCAGGTGTTTGGACTTGAGATCAACAGGCGGCATCGGGCTTCAGTTGGGCTATTCTAATCGCGATTCGATTGTGTTACCATGGCAACGATTGTATACTATGCCCATTGTCGAAGACAGGCAAAGTACCCGACGGTTTTACGACGACAGGAGTGGGAGAGTCATGGCGACTAGCGAGCAGATCAAAGATATTTTTAACGGCATGGTCGGTCGGTTTGACCCGGAAAAGGTCGCCGGGATTGATGCTGAGATCCAGTTCGATCTGTCTGGCGATGGTGGTGGCATGTACTGGCTGCGCATTGCGCCCAGCGGCGTGCAGACCGGCGAAGGCAGCGTCGAAAGCCCGAAGATGACGTTAAAGGCTTCAGCGGATGATTTTGCCACCATGATCGGCGGCGGCTTGAATCCGATGCAGGCATTCATGACCGGCAAGATCAAAATTCAGGGGGATACCGGGCTGGCGCTGAAGTTGATGCCGATGATCAACGGCTAGTCGTCGTTCGCCGATTCAGCATTGTGACAGACAACGAGGCGTACCGAGTGTACGCCTCGTTTGTTTCTGGCGCAGCACAGGCTTCTGCTCAGCACGGGAGCAGGCGCGGCGTCAGTTCAGATAGTCATTATCCTCTAAATCGTCATCGCCGAACAATTCATCCCCGACTTCGTCTTCGTCGTAAAACGGATCGTCGTCGTCCAACTCGAACAACGGCAGGTCGCCGCCCGGCAGTGATGCCATTAAGAGCGCATCTTCGATGGCTTCTTGCAGGTCTTCGTCGTCGATGAAGGCCGGATCGGCGGTCAGGCGGTCGAGCGTGTCGAGGGCGGCGCTGGTGGCGATTTCACCCAGCGACCAGATGGAGACTTCTTTGATGTCACGGTCACCCTCGTGCACCAGGCGCGAAAGCTTTGCCACGGCAGATTCCAGGCCGATTTCACCGGCGGCGCGGGCCGCTTCGTAGCGAAGCTCAGGATCGCCGCTGTTGAGTTCGCGCAGGACGAGCGGCTCCCATTTCGGATCGTTGGTGCGGCCCATGGCGAAGACGGCGCTCACGCGCATAAGTTTTTCGCTGCTGTTATAGGCTTCTTCGATCAGGTCGCTGACGGCGAGGTGGCTGGAATTGCCGAGCGACTCCAGGGCGCGGCGGCGTACCTCGATCACTTCGTCGTGGTCGTTGTAGATACTGAGCGCGGCATCGACTGCGGTATCGGTCTGGCTGGCGGGCAGTTCCTCGTATTCGCCGAGCAGAATGAAGCGCCCCAGGGCGCTGGCCGCAGCCGCGCGCACGGGCGCGGCGTCGTCTTCGAGCGCGAGATTGATCATGCGCTGCATCGTGGGCAGCGTTTCATCGATCCACAGGAGTTCGACGGCGGCTGCACGGACATCGGTGTTTTCGTCTTCGAGGGCGAACGCAGCCAATGGGGTGTAATCGAGATCGAAGTTCATCTCCGAGACGTCAACCAACTGCCGCAACAGTTTGGCACGATAGTCGGTGCTCAGGGTTTCCCAGGTATCGCGCAACTGCGCGATTTCGGCTGGATCCAGATCCGACAGGCCGTAGAAAACCTCCGCGTAAATACCGCCAGCGTCGGCTTCCCGGAGGGTTTTGATCGTCTCAGCGATGTTCGGGCGCTGGCGATCTTCCGGCTCATCTTCGAATGGCTCTTCTTCGTCCAGTTCCGGATCGAAATAGTCGGACATGGTGTTGCTCCTTATGTGTCCCACGCAGCAAATGGATACCTGCGCGCGGGATGGCGGGGTTGTTGGCAAAGCGACGAAAGCTGCGCTGGCAGTCATTGCCTGGCGCACGATTGGCTATAGTGTTTGAATGTCTCGCCGCTTGCGCTAACGCAGCAAGTCGGTTACTGGATGGGCAATGTCATTGATGAGCACGACGACCATCAACGAGAGCAGCAGCGCCAGTCCAACCAGATGGACAAGCCCTTCGCGTTCGGGCGAAATGGGTCGCCCGCGCACAATTTCGAGCAGGACGAATAGAATGCGGCCACCGTCCAATGCTGGGATCGGCAGCAAGTTCGTCAAACCCAACGAGATGCTGACGAGCGCGATGAAGTTCAAGATGATCATCGGGCGGTTCTCGGAGACGCTTTCGCGCAGGAGTTCCGCGCCCGCCTGGCTGACGCCGACCGGCCCGATAGGCCGGAGCATGTTCGGGTCAGCAGTTCCCTGCAAAACTTGAGCCGGGATGCTGGCGATGATATTGATGACCTCGCCGAACTGCTGGAAGGCATAGGGAATGGCAACGCTCAGCGGCTGTGGCTGCATGGTTTGCTGGTCGGGGCCGGGCGTGTAAGCCAGGCCATTGGTCGTGTCGAGCATGGCCGTGTCGGCGACGCTAAAGGCGATGCCGATTGCGCCTTCGCCTTCGGGTGGGTTGACGCGCGGCACGAGCGAGGCTTCGATCGTTTCGCCGTCGCGCCAGAGCGTAATGGTCGAGCGCACGCCGATGCTGTCGGCGATCTGTGCTTGCAGATCCGGGAAGACGTAGGTTGGCGTGCCGTTAAACGCCAGCACGAGATCACCCGCCTGCAGGCCGGCGCGGTCAGCAGGGGAGTTCGGCGCGACGAAGCCAATGATCGGGTGTGTTTCGGTCGTCTCGCCGCTCGCCGCGAGCGAGGTAACGTCAAGTGTGAGCGCTGTCGTTGATTCGCCCTCCGGGCGCGCGACGGTGAGCTGGAATGGCGCATCGGCGCTCGCCATGCGGTTGAAGAGTGCATCCGTATCGGCGAAGTTCTCGCCGTCGATCTTTTCGATGAAATCGCCTGAGCGCAGCCCGGCGGCGTAGAGCGAAGACTCTGGCGCGACGTACACGATGTGTGCGCGCGCGCCGACGATCTCCGGCAGGCCGATGAGCGCGACGACGGCAAAGAGCGCAAGCGCCATCAAGAAGTTCGCCATCGCACCGGCGATCATGAAGACGATGCGTTCCCAGGGGCGCGCTTCGTAGACCGACTTGGCGTTAGCGATGCCGCGACGTTTGGCTTCTTCTCGGTCTTCCTCGGTCGCTTCTTCGCCCATCTGGCTGACGACGCCTTCGCCGAGCGGACGGACGAAACCGCCGAGCGGCAGCCAGTTCAGGGTGTACTCGGTGCCACCACGGGTAAAGAGCTTGACCATGCGCGGCGGCATGCCGATGCCGAACTCCAGAATGGTGATACCTACGGCTTTTGCGGCCAGGAAATGACCGATCTCATGGATGATCACCGCCGGGATCAATACGAGCAAGAATGCGATGATGCCGGTGATGAAATCGTTGCTGAGAAGGAAGTCTGTCATTCTCGATAGCCTTTAGCTGCTCAATTCTGGCCTTCCGTCGGCATAAGACGGCTGACACTATACGCATTATAGGGGGAGAGTCGATGTAGGTTCAAGCGATGCTTCGCCTGCGCTCATCTACGCGCGATGATCTGAACGCCGCCGCCAGCGGGAGCAGTGAGTGTTTCTATCACTTCTGACATGCCATCGAGCGCCGCTTTTACCTCGGCGGCATCGTCTCTTACGCAAATACAATGAACGTTCGGGCCTGCGTCCAGCGTATAGCACACGCGCACGCCATCGGCGCGCAGATCACGCACGCGCTGCATAAGCGCGAGCGACGCTGGCTGCCAGTAGAACACCGGCGGGCGGCTGGTCATCATAACGGCATGCATCAGGTTGCTGTCGTGCTCGACCACCTGGGCGAACGCGTCGAAATCGCGGTCGCGGATGGCGGTTTTGCAGGCAGCCAGCCGCCCGGCAGCGCCCGCAATCCGCGCCGGCTGGAGGTCGCTCGTATCCGCTGCGCTGTGGCCTTCGGTCGAGCCGCGGGCTTTGTGCGTCGTGTTGACGATGGCGACCACATCGACGAGATCCCAGTAATCGGGCGCGAAAATCGTCTCAGCATAGGATTCTTCGTGTGTTTTGGCCGTATGCCACTCGACGTAACCGGCGGGTACTGAACGGGCCGCAGAGCCTGAACCAAGGCGCGCCAGAGTTGTCAGTTCGCGCTCATCCAACTGATCGCCGGCAGCGACGACCGCGGCCACGGTGAGCGCGGCGAAGGCTGCAGCCGACGAGGCGACCCCGGCACCGGTGGGGAAGTTGTTGGCGGATTCAACGTGCGCTTTGTCGATAATGTTCAACCGCTGGCGCAGATGATCCATGTGGGCGCTGACGCGCGTGAGCGGCGCGCCGAACTGCGCAGCGCCGTTGAGCACAAAAGTGTCAGAGGTCTGCCGGGCGCTCCACTGGACGGTTGTTTCGGTGAAGAGACCGTCAAGATTCATGCTGATCGATGAGCTGGCGGGCAAGCGCAAATGTGAGTCACGATTGCCCCAGTATTTGATGAAGGCAATGTTGGGGTGCGCGCGAGCGGTGGCCTGATGCACGCTGTTCAACTCCGTGGTGAGCAGGAAAGGACTGATTATACTAAATTTGCGTGCTATTGGCAGTTGGCGCGCAGCGGTCGTTTTGCGGGTGAAGGGCATATCCAAACGCGCGCAATCGTGGAATACTTGGGGTTGTTGGGATGCGATTTGGCGACGTTTCGCCGTGAACGTAGGCAAGTGCGTTGGCTTACCCGATGATACAATAAACGGATAGCGATCACACAAACCGGCTGTGGCGCAGTCCTACCGGCGACGAGAAACTCAAGATTGGAGCTACAGTTTGCGCGCTGCACCTGCACTTCTGCGTACAATGCGCCCACACCAGTGGACGAAAAATGTGTTTATCTATGCGGGAATAATCTTTGACGGACAGTTGTTCATTACCGAGTCTTTCATACGCGTAACACTGGCCTTCGTGCTCCTGTGCATGATTACGGGGTCGGTCTACATCATGAACGACCTGGTGGATGTGCGTGCAGATCGACAACATCCGCGCAAGAAATTCAGGCCCATTGCGGCCGGGCAACTGCCAATCCCGCTGGCGCGGGCTGCCGCCGTGATCCTGCCGCTGGTGGCGATCATCCTGGCGATCCCTTTGAGCCGCTCCTTTGCGGTGGTGCTGGCGTTTTACCTGGTGATGCAGCTTCTGTATTCGTTCCGGCTCAAGCACGTCGTCTTGATCGATCTGGTCGTGATCGTGCTCGGTTTCATCATGCGCGTTGGGGCGGGGGTATTGGTCGTGCAGGTGGCGGTGTTTTCGCCGTGGCTGTATGCCTGCATGGCGACGCTGGCGTTGTTCCTGATCGTCGGCAAGCGGCGGCAAGAACTCCTGCTGATGGCCGAGAAGGCCGGGAACACGCGCGTGACTCTGCGCGAATACAATCTGCCGCTGCTGGACGAACTCCTGCGCATCTCCGTCGTCAGCACAATGCTCACGTATCTGTTTTACACCGTCGAAGCGCCGTCAATCCTGCTCGCGGGTACGAATCTGGCGCTGGTGACTGTGCCGTTCGTCTGGTACGGCATCATTCGCTACCTGTACCTGATTCACGTGAAGGGTGAGGGGAGCGCGCCGGACGAGGTCGTCTTGCGTGACCGCCCGCTACAGATTTCGATCGTCCTTTGGGGGATCGTTTGTATTATTATTCTATACCTTGCACCCATCGCCGCAAATGCGCCTGCATCATGAGTATCTACAGCGCGCCTGCCAAAATTATCCTCTATGGTGAACATGCTGTCGTCTATGGCAAACCCGCCATCGCCGTCCCGGTTCCGCTCTTGCGGGCATTCGCTGTCACGCGCAGCGCCGAACCTGGACAGGGGTTGATTATCCGGGCGATTGACACCGGGCACGAACTGCCGGTGGATCTGGCCGCTGAGGTCGATAATTCTTTGGTGGAAATGGCGCAGCGCGTGCTGCGGCATTTGAATGCCACACCGCCCGACGCGATCATCGAACTGCGCTCGGATATTCCGGTTGCCAGCGGGCTGGGCAGCGGCGCGGCGATTTCGGCAGCCCTGGCACGGGCAATCACCGCTTGCTGTGGCTGTACGCTGACGAACGAAGATTTGAATATGCTCGTCTACGCGGCAGAGCAGCGCTATCACGGGACTCCGAGCGGCATTGACAACACGGTGATCGTCTACGAGATGCCGATCCTGTTCCGCAGCCGGAGCGATTTTGAGCCGTTCCATGCGCGCACGCCATTGCACTTCCTGATCGGCGATACAGGTGTTCGTGCGCCGACACGCGAATCGGTTGGCGACGTGCGCAAGCTTTACGAGCAGGATAAACAAACCATCCAGAAGAAGCTGGACGCCATCGGCGCGCACGTCGAGGCGGCGCGGCAGGCGCTGGAGACAGGCGATCTGAGCGCAGCCGGACGGCTGATGGTCGAGAATCACCGGCTGCTGCGTGATCTGACGGTGTCTTCGCCGGAGCTAGATCGGCTGGTGCAGGCGGCGCTGGCGGTCGGGGCCATCGGCGCGAAGATGAGCGGCGGCGGACGTGGCGGCAACATGATTGCGCTGGTCATGCCGGAGACTGAGGCTCAGGTGCGCCAGGCGCTGGAAACCGCCGGTGCGGTGCGAGTCTGGGCGGCGGAGGTGCGGTAGGGGCGTGATGAGTGTTCGGTTTCATTGCGCGCCGAACTGCTGCTTTATCCCTGACATCTGGTTTCACAATTCATTTTCCAATTGGTTGCGCGCCACGCGGGTTTGCGCTCCAATAGCCGTGCATTGTGCTCGCATTGGAGGCTGTCGTTGTGCTGACATTCCTGAAGCTGGGCGGCTCGTTGATCACGGATAAGACACGTGAGAATGCGTTTCTGCCGGAAGTCACCGCACGCATAAGCCGGGAGATCGCTGAAGGCATACGCGCGCAGCCTGGGCGTCAGCTCTTGATCGGCCATGGCAGCGGCTCGTTCGGGCACATGGCGGCCAAACGGCACGGCACGATGCAGGGCGTGCAGACGGATGACCAATGGCGTGGTTTTGCCGAGGTTGCCAACACCGCCGCTGAGTTGAACTACCTGACCGCGAAAGCGCTGTGGGCAGCCGGTGTCCCTGTCATCCGCATCCAGCCCTCGGCCTCAGTCCGCAGCCGCGACGGCGTCGTTGTCGAGATGGCGGTCGCGCCAGTTCGGGCGGCGCTGGCACATGGCCTGGCACCCCTGGTCTACGGCGACGTGGCTCTGGACGAGATGCGCGGCGGGACGATTGTTTCGACGGAGACGATCTTTTTCTACCTGGCGCGACGTCTACCAGTGGACGAAATTCTGCTGTTGGGCAATACCGACGGTGTCTATGCGACGGATGGCAGCCTGATCGAGGCGATCACGCCCGCGAATCTGGCCGATGTCGAGGCAGCATTGGGCGGCTCGGCGGGCACGGACGTGACGGGCGGGATGGAGACCAAGGTGCGCGACATGGTGGCGCTGGCACAGACGCAACCTGGGCTGCGGATACGGATCATGAACGGGGTGACGCCAGGATTGCTGGCGGCGACGCTCGCGGGTGCTGCTGCGCCAGGGACGCTTATCCACAGCGGTTGATCGGCGTGTTCGAGTTTAAGGGGATAGATCGGGCGATAGGGCAGGGGGAAGCAACCGGCAAGGGCGACGCGCCATTTGACGACATCACGGGGCCGAATTCGCGTTCCAAGACGGCGGCAGATCGAGGCGGATTCTGACTATCACCAGGGCAAATCGGTGCCTCCTCATTTTTGATCGGTGATTTCGCATAGTCATGACAAAAACAAAGCCAAGTAACAGACCCAAGCTAACACACATACTCCCAATAATCCTATTTCTCACGACCGCGACGTTACAACTTTCCAACCCCATCCTCCACAGCAATACACACATCCCAGGCGACCCAGAACAACCCGTCACCACCGACTACTATCACTTCCACTGGAACCTCTGGTGGATCAACTACCAGATGCAAAACGGCGCGACCATCTACCAAACCAACTACCTGCTCAACCCAACGATCAACAATCTCAGCCTCCACACCCTCAGCACCGCCTGGTTCCCCACCTGGCGCGCAGCAGGGGACTCATCGCAGACCATCACCGGCATGATCCTCATCATGCTCACCGGACACACACTACTCGGCCTGACCACCTACGCACTCCTAAGACACTTCCACAGCACGCCGCTCATCGCCATCACCGGCGGCCTGATCACACAGAGCAGCAGCCTGATGTTCTGGAGCAGCAAATGGACAACCATCAATCTGATGGGATGGTGGTGGCTGCCAATCGCACTACTCACATGGCAACAAATTGCACAAAACTATGAGCGCGGCGCACACACGCGCGCAGGCATTTGGGCACTTTTACTAAGCGCCGCCCTCTGGGGCATGACACTCACCGATCTGCAATATCCGCTGTTCCTGGCGTTCTTAATCCTTCCTTACGGCTTGTGGACACTGCTCCAGGCACGCACCTGGCTCAAGCGCGTAACATTGAGCATCTACGGACTAGCGAGCATCACCATCGCGCTCATCCTCTTATGGATAGCGGGACCAATACCATATCTGCTCACATACGACCGCGGCGTACTGGCAACGACGCCCGCCGAGCGCGCGCCATCGATTCTATTCCCGAACGGCTACTTCTGGCGGCTAGAGGATGGCGTGAGTATTTCACTGGGCGCGATTCTGCTGCCTGTGTTCCTGCTGGCACTCGTTATCAGTTTGCGCAAGCGCACCAACGCAACACCCACGGGCGAGCCTTCCCGATGGTTCTGGTTCGCCACGGCGATTCCGCCGCTGGTGCTCTCCGCAGGCGCAAGCATCGACATCCTGGGCGTGACGATCCCGATGCCGTATGTCTGGCTGCACAATCTGCTCGGCGGCACCTTCCGCTACCCGGAACGCTTCGTCAACGTGTTCATGTTTCCAGCGCTGGTGTTCATCGGCATCAGTCTGTCGCCATATCTGCCCAGACGACAACAGTATCGTTACCTGTTCGCCAGCCTGTTGATCCTGCTCGTGATGCTCGACTCGCGTGTGCTGCGCCCCGTGCCGCTGCAACCGATCCCACCCGCATACGACTTCTACAGAACGATGGGACAGGAGGACTACGATTACGTCGTGGTAGAGATCCCGACGGCCGGCTCCAGCGGCGAGGGCATCGTCGGCAGGAGCGAATGGGTCGCGCTCCAGTGGTACGGCATCATTCATGGCAAACGGATGGTCAACAGCCACATCTCGCGCGTCGATCCATGGCATTACCTATGGATGGAGACGCAGGACGCGATGATGGCATGGCTCGGCCAGCGCCGACTGGTCGAGCCGGAAACGGTGCGCGAACAGATGCAGGAGCGCATCTCTGGCTGGCCGATTGGCTATTTCGTTATTCACACGCAGTTTATCCCCGGCCCAGGGCCAACACTCCAGGAAATCGTCGGCTTCTTTAATTCTCAGGACGACCTGGTGTGCCCATATGCCATCGAGCGCGATGCGATTGTCTACCGGACAGCATGGCACCCGGACGGCTGCCCGGCACGCACGCCACCCGAAACCGCGCCTGGCGTCTACGAGATCGACATGGGCGTAGCAGGCGACGAGCGTTTCATCGGCTGGGGCTGGCACTGGCAGGAGGACATCGGCGCGACACGCTGGCGCTGGACAGGCGAATATCCGACGAGCAAGCTCTACGTCGATCTGCCGCCGGGCGAATATCAATTAGAACTGGCTGCCCAGGCATTCTGGGAGCCGCGCAGCCTGCGCATCGCCGTCAACGGGCAGCGACTGGACGAGACAGTCACCGTCGTACCTGATACACTCGGCGTCTACACATTCACCATCCCGGCGGATGTCATCGGCGCGGGGAAGCATGTCGAAGTCGAATTGATCTACGACGGCACAATCATCCCGGCAGAGATCGGCCAGAGCGCCGATCCGCGCAAGCTGGCAATCGCGGTCGATTGGATACGCTTCACCTACGCTGAGAATTCTTAATGGCTAAGAATATTTGCCTCTGTTAGAATGGCATCTGTTCAGTCTTTCACAATTTCTGCGAGGAATAGGGGTCGTTCATGCCACTGCGCAAACTTCTCATCCGATTGCTGCCGCTTATCAGCACGCTGGCGATCTTCGCGGGCGGCGTGGCCGCGTTTACCGCTGCACCATCGGGCACAGCCGAAGCCTGTAACCCGTGCGATTGTCCAAGCGATAAACGCATCAACTGCCAGGGGATTCAGTTCTACGGCATTTATACCTATGAGCGCGGTGACGTGTGCTACATTGATGCCTACCGGATGCAGAGCAATGGCAGCCCGGGCCGCCGTGCCTGGCGCGTGACCTCCAGAGATCTCGCCGACCTGCCGGAAGCGCCGGAAGAGAACACGCTCATCACGTCGGGAGATGCGATCTTCCTCTATCAGTTGACGACAGGTGAATTACAGGTCAACGCTGGCCCCGCCGAGGACGGCAAGATCTACGTCACGATCTGGCAGGGATGCCCGGCAGACCAGCGCACTGAAAGCTCGTTTGTGCCCGGTTCATAGGCACGATAATCCAACAAGCACATCATTGAGGGGCCGCGTGGCCCCTTTTTTGATCGCGCGCTAGCGCTTGATCGCCGTCATCGCCCACTCGACGGTGCGCCGCATCCCATCTTCCAGGCGAATCTGCGGCTCCCAGCCGAGCAGTTCGCGTGCACGCGTGATGTCCGCGCCGGATGCGCGCAGATCACCAAGCTGTGCAGCGGCATAACGCACCGGGTAGGTCGCGCGCGACTGTCCATTGGCGCTGAGCACGGCGTCGCAGAGTTGATTGACGGTCGTCGGCGTGCCGGTGCCCAGGTTAATGACCTGGCCGAAGGTCGCGGGCGCATCGATGGCATCGACCCAGGCACGGGCCACATCGGTGACATAGACGAAATCGCGGGACTGCTCGCCGTCGGAATGAATGACAATTTCTTCGCCGCGCAGCAGCCGCCCGATAAAGATCGCCAGCACGCCCTGGTAGGGATTAGTGAGGCTTTGCCGCTCGCCGTAGACGTTGAACATGCGGAACGACGTCACGTCAAACGGCGTGGTGAGATCGCGCCGGGCCGCCGTGAGATGCACGTAGCGTTCGGCAGCATATTTCGTCACCGCGTAGTAGGAGACAGGCGCGATTTCGGCATTCTCCGGCGTGGGCACGACCTCCGGGTTGCCGTAGATGGTCATCGAACTGGCGAAGAGAAAGCGCGGCACATTGTGCGCCAGGCTCGCCTGGAGCATGTTGATCGTGCCCAGGGTGTTGACCGTCAGATCGTTGGATGGATCTTGAAACGACAGGCTGATCGACGCCTGTCCGGCGATGTGGATGACGACATCCACGGGCCGCTCGAAGGCGCGCGCGATGTCGTCTGGATTGCGGACATCGCCGAGGAGAAAATGCGCACGGCCATCGAGGCGGCTGCGGTCGCCGGTGCTCAGATTATCGAGGGCGACGACGGCGTAATCACGCGCCAGCAGCGCATCGACCACATGACTGCCGATGAAGCCGGCAGCGCCTGTCACAAGCACGGTTTTCATAAGCGTTGGTTCCCCCTTGATGGACGAGTCATCCAGCTTGCTCGATGTGACTCAGCGCCTCGCGCACGGTGGGTTCGAGCGCGTCCGCCGCCAGCCGGTGAGACAGAACACTGGGATGCGCGTCAAAACGATTGACGACCAGCTGATTCAGCGGGTATTCGCGCAAGATGCCCGACATATCGACCACCGGGACAGCGCGCGCTTCGAAAACCTCTTGCACCTTTGTGATGGCGGATTGTGAGTAATCGATAGCAGTGATGTGCGGCCAGACGATCACGATCAGCTGCATGTCGCGCGCCTGTGTCCAATCGACGATCTGATTGAGCCGGAAGCGCTGCTCATCCCAATCTTGCTCGTTGTCGTAGGCAGACGCCAGATCGCCAACGAATGCCTGCGCCCGCGTCTGCGACGTGAATTGAAGCAGGTTGTAGTAGAGATAGTTGGGCACGAAGAAGTTGAGCACGAACCAGCTCAGGCTAGGGTCTTTGACGAAGGCGAAGTTGGCGTTCGGGTCTTGCGCGGTATCCGTGAGCAGATAGTCGATGTCGTTCAGGTAGTAGCTGAGGATGACGATGTTGGGCGGGTAGGGATACTGTTCGAGATAGGGGAGTTCAAGATCGGTATCCCAGCCGGACTCTGCCAGCAGATTGACATCGCAGCAATCACCCAGGCGGCGCTCAAGAATCTGGGCGAAGGTGTCGTCGAGGTTGTTGATGCCATGGCCCATGGCGAAGGAATCGCCGACGACGGCGATACGGATCAGGCCGGGCGCATCCGGGCGCGGCTCATTATCCCGATAGCCAAGTGAGTTATCCTGCGCCCAGCCGTAGTTCTTGTACCAGTGGTAGTTCATGGCCGTGAAACCATAGCCATCAGTCGTGATGTAGAAGATACGCAGGTAGGCTTCGGTGAGGAAGAAGATGACGAGGATAGTGGTCAGGGTGATGAGCAGGCCAGTCAGACGGCTCTTGCCCAGCTTCTGCGCCATGGTGCGCGCCTGGGTAGATGAGAAACCATAGGCCAGCAGAAAGAGCAAGCCCCACAGGCCGGTGAAGAAATAGGCGAACTCGATAGACGATATCCACCAGCCAGCGGTCGGCTGGTAAAGCACCAACCAGCGCGAGATCCAGAGGACAAGATAGACGAGCAGCACCAGCCAGTAGAGCGCAGGCGCGGCGCGCAGGCGCTCCAGAAGCTGCCTGAGCAGGCGGCGCACGGCTGGGACGAAGATCGCCGCCAGCGTTGCCAGCACCAGCGCCACGAGGGCGGCGATAACGGGCGGGTTTAGCTCGAAATCAAGAAAGGTACGAATGCCGAAGAAGACTGCCAGCGCCGCCAGCAGTCCCCAGATGATCGCGAGAAACCGGCTCGGCATAGGATCAGCCCGGTTCCGCAGCGCGGGCGCAGCGGAAACCGATGAACCAGTCACGGTCGCCGGGGGCGCGCCGGACACGGAAGGGCAGACTGCCGCTGAATTCGACGTAACCGCCAAGCGGCCCACGTGTCACACGCGGCGTTTCCGCATCGTCCGGGTTCTCGCGGCCATCAGCCGCATCGTAAGGGTAGGCTTCGTAGAGCGACGATGTCCACTCAGCGACATTGCCCGCCATATCGAACGCACCGACCCAGGACACGCCCGCCGAAAGGCTGCCGACATCGGCGGTCTGAGCATTATTGTTGCGCTCGAAGACCAGATTCGCTTCGATCAGATCATTACCCCAGGGATAGAGCAGGCTATCGGGGCCACGGGCGGCGTATTCCCACTCGGCTTCGGTGGGCAGGCGCAGGCCATGCGTGGCGCAAAAATCGCGCGCCTCGAACCAGGTGAGATTCTCGCGCGGGCGCCGATCGCCTGCGAACGCGCCGGACGAACCATATTCAGCATTGGTGATCTCGTAGCGCCCGATCCAGAAGGGCTGATCGAAACAGATTTGGTGTTCCGGGCGCTGATCGCGGCGGCCTTCGTCGTGCCCCATGGTAAAGCAGCCAGCGGGCACAAACGCCATTTCAATATCATCGAAGGTCGCGAAAACCGGCGTCCAGGCGGCATTCGATTCAACGGGCGTGGGCAACGGTAAGGGTGTTGGCGGAATGGGTGTCGCGGTTGGCGACGCCTGGCCCGAGCAGGCAGCGGCCAGCGTGATAGTCATGAGGCCGAGCCAGCGAAAGAAGACATGCAGTTTGCGTTGCACGAAACAATCCTTGAACGTGCTATAGGTAGCATACGCTTGGCAATTCTAATCCCGTTGATAGAATCGCACCAATAGCAACCCGATAACGCCATGCCCCGCACGGGGAACAGGTGTCAGGAACAGTTCCATGTTTGATAATGAAAATGAGTCGCAGGATTATTCGTGGGCGGTCGGCTGTGTTGCCATCGCCGTGCCGCTGTTCGTGTTGGCGCTGCTCGCGATGCTGGCAGCACTGTGGTTCGTCATCACACCAGAAACAAGCGAACAACCAGCCGTCGTCGAATCAGTCGCAGCAGCCACACCGATCCCAGAGCCTACCGTCGCCGCGCCCGTGCTGACGCATGACGCAGCGCCCACAAGTGAAAGCTACACGTGGGAGCTGGTCGCGGATGGTTTCGACAATCCGCTGTATGCGACCCATGCCGGTGATGGCAGCGGGCGTCTGTTCGTGGTCGAGCAGACAGGCCTGATCTGGATCCTCGAAAGCAATGGCATGACGCTCCCCGATCCCTTCCTGGATATTTCGCTTAAGCTGCCGGACAAGCTGTTCGAAGGCGGCTACAGCGAGCAAGGTCTGCTTGGGCTGGCATTTCCGCCGGATTATGAGCAAAGCGGCTACTTCTTCATCTGCTACACGGATAAAGCGGGCGACAGCGTCATTTCACGCTATCGAGTCGATCCGGGCGATCCGAACCTGGCCGACGACACCTCCGAGGAAGTCATACTGACGTTCGACCAGCCGTTTGAAGATCACAACGGCGGCGGGTTGAACTTCGGGTCGGATGGCTATCTGTACATCAGTGTGGGCGACGGGGGCAACGTCAACGAGTTCAACGCGCGCTCCCAGCAGCCGGATCTGCTCCTGGGCAAGCTGCTGCGCATCAACGTCGATACGCTGCCGTATACCGTGCCGGAGGACAACCTATACGCGAGTGACCCGGCGTTTCTGCCGGAAATCTGGGCGTTGGGGCTGCGCAATCCATGGCGCTTCAGCTTCGACCGCGCGACCGGCGACCTGCTCATCGGCGACGTGGGGCAGTGGGACTGGGAAGAAATCGACTACCTGCCCGCAGGCACGGCGGCGGGTATCAACTTCGGCTGGAGCAGCTACGAGGCTACTCACCGCCGCCTGGATACGCCGCCGCTCGACGCCTTCGTGACGATGCCGGTGCTGGAATACTCGCACGCTGAAGGCTGTTCTGTAACCGGGGGATACGTCTACCGGGGTGCGGCGCTGCCTGATTTGAACGGTTACTACTTCTACGGCGATTACTGCGCCGGCAAAGTTTGGATAGCCTATCGCAACGCGGCAGGCCGCTGGCAGTCGTCGCTGTGGATGATTACTGAGAATGACGTGGGTTTTCGGCAAATCACGTCGTTTGGTGAAGATGAGCAGGGTGAACTCTACCTGATCGACTACAAAGGCGAACTGCTGCGAGTGACGACCACCGGCGGCTAGGCGCAGGCTTGAGAATTCGCGCCGCTGCCATTAACATCATCTCAGTTTCGTCTGAGCAGGGAGTTTGCTTGACTTGATGGAAATCCTCCGGCTTGCCTGGGATCGTTTTACGGTGATGGCACGCACCTTCGGCGATATGCAGGGGCGTGTCATCGCGACGTTGATGTATTTCACCGTGATTTTGCCGTTCGGGCTGTTGATGCAGCTTTCCGATCATCCGTTCAAAGGGACGCCGCGCGCGCCTCACTGGGAGCAGCGCGAGCCAGTCGATCATCAATTGGAAGCCGCGAAACGGCAAGGGTAGGGCAAAACCGATCATGTATATACTTGGCATTTCGTGCTTCTATCACGATGCGGCTGCCGCGCTGCTGAAAGATGGCGTGCTGGTAGCGGCGGCGATGGAAGAACGTTTTTCGCGCAAGAAACACGACAACAGCTTTCCAGAGCAGGCCATCGCCTTCTGCCTGCGTGAAGCAGGGATCCAGGGCAGCGATCTGGAACACGTCGTCTTCTACGAAAAGCCGCTGGTCAAGCTGGAGCGTATCCTCCTCAGCGTGCTCGGCACTTATCCCCGATCCGCGGGGGCATGGCGCGAGGCGCTCACCAACTGGATCCGCGACAAACTCTGGATCAAGAGCGTCATCGGTAAAGAAGTCGGCATCGACTACAACAAGATTCTGTTCTGTGATCATCACATGAGCCACGCGGCGAGCGCGTTTTTCGCCAGCCCGTTTCGCGAGGCGGCAGTCTTGACGATTGACGGCGTGGGCGAATGGACGACGACGACCCTTGGCAAAGCGACCAGCTACTGGGAAGGCGAGCAGGGCGCGAACGACATCACTCTGTTCGCGGAGCAGCGCTTCCCGCACAGCCTGGGCTTGCTCTATTCGGCGTTCACGGCCTATCTCGGCTTCCGTGTCAACAACGGCGAGTACAAGGTTATGGGCATGTCGCCCTATGGTGAGCCGAACTATGTCGATAAGCTGCAGAAGCTCTACATACTCAACCCAGAGGATGGCAGCTTCAGCCTGAATCTGGATTACTTCGCCTTCCCATATTCGGCGGAACAGACCTTCAATCAGCGCTTCATCGATTTGTTCGGGCCGGTGCGCCCGGCGGAAGATGACTTCTTCACGATGAAGACGAATCCAGAGCGCAGCGCCGAACGCGAGGCGATGGAACGCAACCAGCGTTACGCCGACATCGCCGCCAGCATCCAGCGGGTGACAGAAGACTCGCTGATCGCGATGGCAAAGCATCTGCACGCGCAGACCGGCAGCAAGCAGCTGGTCATGGCCGGTGGTGTGGCGCTCAACACTAAAGCGAACTACCGCATCCTCAGCGAGACGCCATTCGAGGAGATCTACATCCAACCGGCGGCAGGCGATGACGGTGGGGCACTCGGTGCGGCACTCTGGGCCTGGCACATGGTGCTGGGCAAGCCACGCCAATGGGTCATGCCCCATGCTTACTGGGGCAAAGGCTACAGTGACGACGAAATTGTGGATTTTCTGCGCTCAAAGGATGTGAAATTCGAACGCTACGACGACGATGACAGCAAGATGCTCGACCGGCTGGCCGACGACCTGACCCATGAGAAGGTGATCGGCTTCTTCCAGGGGCGTTTCGAGTGGGGGCCGCGCGCGCTGGGCAACCGGAGCATCCTGGCCGACCCGCGCTTCGAGCGCATGAAAGAGGTTGTCAACACTAAGATCAAGTTCCGCGAGCCGTTCCGCCCGTTCGCGCCGGTGATTTTACGCGATCGCGCGCCGGAGTATTTCGACTATCAGGGCGTGGCCGAACACGAAGCGCCGCGCTACATGCTGATGGTCGCGCCGGTCAAGGAAGACAAGTGGGATTCGATTCAGGCGGTTTGTCACATGGGCACAGGCCGCTTGCAGACCATTGAGCGAGAGACCAATCCTCGCTATTATGGCCTCATCGAACGCTTCGGGCAGCTGACCGGCGTGCCAGTGATTTTGAACACGTCGTTCAACCTGCGTGGAGAACCCATCGTCAACACGCCGCAGGATGCCTGGAACACATTCCAGCATAGTGACATCGACATCCTGACGCTAGGCCCATTCGTCGTTAGAAAATAGACTCATGCGGCAGATGAGTCAACGTGCCGTAGAGTGAGTGAACGTGGAGACAGAAAACATGCGGGATTTGATAGCGCGCCTGGGAATTTGGGGAGAACTCATGCAGTTCTTATGGCGGCGAAAGCTCTACTGGTTGGTGCCGATGATCATCATCATCGGTATCTTCGCCCTGCTGTTGATCCTGGGCAGCAATCCTGTGACCGCGCCGTTCCTGTATCCGCTGTTCTAAGGCGGCGTGATGGATCCGTTGTTAATCGCGTTGGCGGTCGGACTGGTGGCGGGCATTCTGATCGGTGTTCGGGTGGCGGCGCGTTCCGCCGCCGAGGTTCCAATCTACGGCGGCGGCAGCGCGAAACTGCTGCACAGGCTGGCCTGTATGGCTTTCGCGGGCGCGCTGCCTAGCGGGTTGACCGCCATCATCTTGGGACACAATTTCGGCAATGCCGTCGTCATGGCTTTTGCCTTCGTCGGTGTGAGTTTTCTTTTGCTGGTTCTCTACGCGACGGTCGAGAATGGGCCGCGCAAACAGGCCCTGGCAAGCGATCAGGGCTGGACAGCAGAAAAGGCGCGCACGTCAGGTTTGTAAGTCGGTGCTCAGGGCGCGGAGCAGCGTTGCAATCAGCGAGGTCTTCACGCCCGAAGATACATTTCTCCTCGAACTGGAGCGATTCTCTTGGCAGTCACAGTTGCATTTCAAGGCATTCACGGCGCAAACTCTGAGATGGCGATCCGGCAGTATTTCGGCGATAGCGCTGAAACACTGCCGTGCGAAACGCTGACCGATTTATTCGACGCCATCAATACCCACAAGGTCAAATACGCGCTGCTGCCCATTGAGAACGCACTCGCAGGCGCGGTCGCGCAGGCCTACGAACTGCTGATGGATTCGGATCTGCGCATTCAGGCGGACGTGATCCTGCACGTACATCATGCGCTGCTCGCGCCGCGTGGAGTCCGGCTCAAGGACTTGAAGCTGGTGCGCTCACATCCGCAGGCGCTGGCGCAATGCGAGCAGTTCCTGCGCCGGCACAAACTCCAGCCGGTCGCCTGGTACGATACGGCGGGCGCGGCGCATGATCTGGCGCAGGAGGCGTCTGCGGACGGCATCGGCGCGCTGGCGACCGAACTGGCGGCGGAACTCTACGGGCTGGATGTGCTGGAGACGCAGGTTGAAGACGTACCGTTCAACTTCACGCGCTTTTTTCTGTTAGGCCACGATGAGCCTAATCGAGCCGAGTACAACAAAACGTCGATTGTGTTCGCGACTCGGCATCATCCCGGCGCGCTGTATGAATGCCTGGGCGAATTCGCGACGCGCGGCATCAATCTGACCAAGTTAGAATCCCGCCCACGGCGCAATCGTCCATGGGAGCCGGTCTTCTTCGCCGATTTCGAAGGGCACTGGCAAGATCCGGTGTGTATGGAGGCGCTGGCGCGCTTGCTTCAGCGAGCATCATTTGTCAAAATGCTCGGCTCATACCCGGCATCGAAGACGCAGTGGGTCGGGGACTGAGTGAAACGGTCAGAGTGATGAGTAATAGGCAGGGCGATTGTATCAAGTCTCTCCTCAATACCTTAGCAAGGTCAAAATAGGCCGGTAGGGACGTCCAACGGGGCGTCCGGCTCAACTGATTTTGATGCGTTTGCCCTGAAGTTAGAGCACCAGCGAGAGGGCAGCCTCGTGGGGAGGCTGATAACAGCGGGCGTAGAGCCAGAGGACAACTTATGCGCAAGATCAAAGTCGCTATTCTGGGCGCAACCGGTGCTGTCGGGCAAAGGTTTATCCAACTGCTCGAAAATCATCCCTGGTTTGAAATTCACGAGCTGATCGGCAGCGACCGCAGCGCCGGGCGGACTTATGCGGAGGCTGCGCGCTGGGTGCTGGATGGCTCACCGCCGCCCAGCGTGCACGACAAGACTGTACTGCCGCTCGACGCCGAATTCGACTCGCCGCTGGTGTTTTCAGCGCTGCCGAAGGAACCGGCAGTCGAGCGCGAACCGGCGCTGGCTGCGGCAGGGCACATCGTCTGCACGAATGCATCCGCGCACCGGATGGCTGCTGACGTGCCCCTGCTTTTGCCGGAAATCAACGCAGATCACATTGGTTTGATCGAAGTGCAGCGGCGTAAGCGTGGCTGGAATACAGGCGCGCTGATCGCCAATTCCAACTGCACGGTCATGCCCGTAGTGATGTCACTCGCGCCACTGCGCGTTTTTGGCATCGAGAGAGTCCACGTCGTCAGTATGCAGGCGATCAGCGGGGCAGGCTATCCGGGCGTGCCCTCGCTCGACATCCTGGACAACGTCATCCCCTACATCGGCGGCAGCGAAGAAGAAAAAATCCAGGAAGAAGCGCACAAAATGCTCGGCAGTCTGGAAGGCGACGTCGTGGTCGATCTGCCGGCGGCGGTCGGCGCGGCCTGCAACCGCGTGCCGGTTGTCGATGGGCATCTGGTCAGCGTGTCAGTCGGGCTGCGCGAGCGTGTATCGATGGATGAGATCATCACGGCCTGGAACGACTTCCGAGGCAGCCCAGACGTCGTCAATTTGCCGAGTGCGCCGAAGCAGCCGTTGTATTACCTGCATGAGCACGACCGCCCACAGCCACGGCGTGACCGCATGGCAGGCAACGGCATGAGCACGAGCATCGGCAGACTGCGCCCGTGCCCGATTCTGGACTACAAGTATTCCGCGCTTTCGCACAATACAATTCGCGGTGCGGCGGGGTGCAGCATTCTGAATGCCGAGCTGCTAGCGGCCAAGGGTTACTTCGATGCCTTCGAAGCACCCATCGCTCACGAAGCCAGCATCAGCGCGGGCGACTAACGAGCGAACTGATTGCCTGATGTGTCGTATGCCGACACGTGACGAGTAATTTGCTTCGGGCCGTGGCATCAACATGCGTAGCCAATTGAGCGCGCATGGGTTTTGAATTATAGACAGGACATCCTACAAGCGGAGGCAGGAATGCGTGTATTTATCGCCGGGATTGATGGTTATCTGGGCTGGTCGCTCGCCCAATATTTGACTGCGCGCGGGCATGAAGTAGCGGGCACAGACCGCTTCTTACGCCGGGCGTGGGTCGAAGAGATGAACAGTACGAGCGCGATCCCGGTTTACAGTATGGAAGAGCGTTTACGCGCATTCGAAGAGCGCTATGGCAAGCCGCTGAATTTCCGCGAGGGCGATTTGCTCGACTACCCCTTCCTGCGCGGCTACCTGGAAGACTTCCAGCCGGACGCGATTGTCCACCTGGCCGAGATGCCCTCCGCGCCGTACTCGATGATGGATCAGCAGCACGCCGTATTTACGCAGCACAACAACGTCATCGGCAGTCTGAACCTGTTGTGGGCGATGCGCGAGGTGTGTCCAGATGCGCACCTGGTCAAGCTGGGGACGATGGGCGAGTACGGCACGCCGAACGTAGACATCCCCGAAGGCTTCTTCGAGATCGAATATCGCGGGCGCAGAGATCGCCTGCCTTTCCCACGCCAGGCGGGCAGCTTCTATCACTGGAGCAAAGTCCACGACAGCGGAAACACCATGTTCGCCTGTCGCATCTGGGGTCTGCGCTCGACCGACATCATGCAGGGCGTTGTCTTCGGCACGCGCATCGACGAGATGGGCGACGATCCACGCCTACTCAGTCGTCTCGATTTCGACCAGTGCTTCGGCACGGCGATCAACCGCTTCTGCTGCCAGGCGGCCATCGGCCACCCGCTGACTGTCTACGGCAGCGGCGGACAGACGCGCGGTTTCCTGCCGTTGCGCGACTCGATGCAGTGCCTGACCGTCGCCATCGAAAATCCGCCGGAACGCGGCGAATACCGCGTCTTCAACCAGTTCGAAGAATGTTACAACGTAGAAGAGTTGGCCGAGAAAACGCGCGAAGCCGGGGCCGCGATTGGCCTCGACGTGCAGATCGAACACTACGACAACCCGCGCACCGAGATGGACGAGCATTACTACAACCCTGATCGCGAGCATTTGATCCGCCTGGGCTACCAGCCGACGCACGATGTCGTCGCTGAGATGAAGATCATGCTCAAGGATTTGCTGGAACACCGCGAGCGCATCCTGGCGCATAAAGACATTCTCATCCCGGATATTCGCTGGGATGGCTCGCGCCGCCGATCACACGTGATCGCGGCGGAACCTGTCGCAAGTAAGTAACCGGTCGGCCCGACCAAACCACCGCTCAACCAGGGGGCACAGTCAGCCTGTGCCCCTGCATCTTCATTGCTAACGAGTCATACGCGCATGAAAAGGTCATCGTCATGCCATCGATCCAATTCATCACCTGGAACAAGCTGAGTACAGCCGAAAAAACGCGAATTTTGCGGCGCGCAGAAACCGACATCAGCAATCTGCTGCCACTGGCGCAGGAAGTCATCGGCAAGGTGCGCGCGCGCGGGAACAAGGCGGTCGTCGCTTACGCGCGCAAATTCGATGCGCCCGACTTCCGCGCCAGTATGCTGCGCGCCAAAGCAACCGACTTCAAAGCCGCCCGCAAGTCATTGAGCGCCAAGGTGATCGCGGCCATTGAAGCAGCACACGAGAACATCCGCCGCTTCCACGAGGAGCAGATGCCGGAGCCGATGTGGTTCACGCAGGTGCAGCCGGGCATGATGGCAGGCGAAAAGGTCTCGCCGGTGACGAGCGCCGCGCTTTATGTGCCACGCGGCAAAGGCGCGTTTCCCTCGGTCATGCTGATGCTGGCGACGCCTGCCAAGGTTGCCGGCGTGCCGCGCGTGGTCGTGGTGACGCCGCCAACGCCGGAAGGCAAAGCCGACGCGGCCTCGCTGGTCGCGGCGGAGGTGTGCGGCATTGACGAGGTCTACGTCGTCGGCGGGATGCAGGCGATTGCGGCGCTGGCCTATGGCACGGAGACGATTCCCAAGGTAGCGAAGATCGTCGGGCCGGGCAGCAGCTACGTCAGTGCGGCCAAACGGCTGCTCTACGGCACAGTCGATGTCGGCCTGCCCGCCGGCCCCAGCGAATCGATCATCCTGGCCGACGAGAGCGCCAACCCGCAGTTGTGCGCACTCGATCTGCTGGTCGAAGCCGAGCATGGGCCGGACAGCGCGGCGCTGTTCGTGACGCATGACGAGGCGCTCGCCCGCAAAGTCCACGGCCTGCTGCCGGGCTTCATCGCCGAGCTGCCGGAGTGGCGGCGCAATTTTGTCGAGACGGTGCTCTCGAATTATGGGGGTGTCGTGCATACGGGCAGCCTGGAGGAGTCGATCCAGTTCGTCAACGATTACGCGCCGGAGCATCTCGAAGTGCTGACAGCCGAGCCGTTCGTGACGCTGCAAAGCCTGCACAATGCCGGCGAAATCCTGCTCGGTCACTACACACCGATCCCGACGGCCAACTACGCGCTCGGCCTGAACGCGATCCTGCCGACGGGCGGCTTTGCGCGCAGCTTCTCGTCGGTCAGCGTGTGGGACTTCCTCAAGCGGAGCGGCGTCGGCTATATGTCACGCGACGGGTACGCCAGTTTGCAGGGCACAGTGGCGACACTGGCGGATTACGAGGATTTCCCGGCACATGCCATGGCGATCCGCAAGCGCAACAAGATTCTCGGCATTTAGAGCGATGGGTAATGCGTGATGAGTTCGGCTGAGATTTGTCAGGCACTATGACGACTGATTTGCTCGATCAGATTCAGAAACTGCAGTTCGATGACCGGGCAGCAGCCGAGGCGCTGCTGCTCGATTTTGTGCGGCGACAGTTCACGCTCGACGTGGCGCGGGTTGAACTGCGCCCGCTGGCGGTGTCCCTCAATTCGTTCAACGGTTTTCTGTATCTGCGCGATGGCGAGCGCTTGTTCTTCAAGACGCACACCGAGCCGGACAGCATTGTCGGCGAATACTATCACGCGGAACAGTTGGCGGAGGCAGGCTACCCGATCTTGCAGCCGAAGCTGCAATCGACCGAGGCAGGCAAGCAGCTCTTGATCTACGACTATGTCGATGCGCCGTCGGTGTTCGATGTGGCCTGGGCGATAGAGCAAGGGGAGTCGGCCCAGATCGGCGCACTGACAGCGGCTCAGCAAACGCTTGACGATGCGCTGCTGGCTATCTATGAGCGAACACTGGCCGCGCAGACAGCAGAGGCTGCGGCGCGCGCGCCTGTACATCAGCTTTTTTACCACCGGCTGACGGGCGGGCGTCTGGAGCGGTTCTATGGCGCCGGTGCGCCGCCGTTGGAGATCGGCGGCAGGGCAGTCGCCTTTACAGACGTGCGCCGCCTGAAGTGGACGATCAACGGCCAGCGCTACGAACTGTCGCTCGACGATATGATTGAGCGCGCCGTCCGCCTGTTGGCTCCGGAGCAGCCTAGCCCCAGCATTGTCGGGCACGGTGACGCGCACAACGGCAACCTGTTTTATCATGGGGATGCCGACGGACAGGCACATCTGACGTACTTCGATCCCGCGTTCGCCGGGCGGCATCATCCGCTGCTCGACCTGACCAAGCCGCTGTTTCACAACGTCTTCGCCATGTGGATGTATCACCCGGCGATCAAAGACGCCCAAACACAGCTCACCGCGCGCATCGACGGCGACCGGATTCACATCGTGCACGACTACGCGCTGCACCCGATCCGGCAGATGTTCTGGCAGAGCAAGGTCGAGCGCGTCCTAATGCCGACGCTCAACCTGTTGGCGGCTCAGGGACAACTACGCCTAGATTGGCGCGCGTATCTCAAGGCGGCGTTGTTCTGCTGCCCGCTGCTGACCAAGAACCTGCTCGATGCAGACACGTATCCGGCGAAGATCGCGCTGCTCGGCCTGGCGCAAGCCGTCGAGATGGGCGCAGAGAGCGTAGGCACGCGCAGCTTGGTTGATGCAGCATTGGATACGGCCGAGCGAGAAATCTGATCGCACACCGCCATCCTTTCTGACCCCTCAAAAGCCTCAAAGCTATCACTTGACACGCTTTCACCCGGCGACTATGCTAACCTGATAGGGCAGTCAGGAGATGATGGTGTGATCGCGAAGACCGCAGAGCAGATCAAAATCCGCAACTTTCGCTGGGAAGACCTCGCTGCCGCCACCGAAGCGCGCCACCAAACCACACTCGTGGAAAACGATGAGCATATCGTCAACGAGGATCAATTTCGGCATGAGCTGGAAGTGCCGGGCTATGATGCGCTACACGATGCCTTTCTGGCCGTGACACCGGAGGGCGAAGTCGTCGGCTTCTGCGACGGCGAAGTCGATACTGAAAATCAGCGCGCCTTTGGCTATGGATTCGTCGTGCCGCAGCAGCGCAGACAGGGGATCGGCAAGCGCCTGCTTGAAGCTGCGGACACGCGGCTGGTGGAGCGCATGACTGCGGAAGTGGACAATCTGACAGATGCATTCATCCAGCGCTATGCCAACGCTGCCAATGAGGGCGCAAATGCGCTGCTCCGTGCGTCCGGCTATGAGGTGACGCGCTATTTCTACCGCATGCTCATCGACCTCAAAGACGCACCAGACCCGACGCCGCTGCCGCCGGGCGTGGTTCTGCGCAATGTGGATGCGGAACGTGACGTTTTCGCCGTTTTCGAAGCGGATCAAGAAGCCTTCGCCGATCATTGGGGCTTCGCACCGCTGGCATTCGAAGAGTGGAAGCATTACTTGGTCAACGATGGGGACTTCGACCCTACTCTATGGCGCATTGCCTGGGATGGCGACCAGATCGCAGGCCTCTGCATATCTCGTGTCATCCATGTGCCCGGCGATCTTGCCTGGGTGAGACACCTGGCGGTGCGCAGGCCCTGGCGCAAGCACGGACTGGGACTGGCACTGCTGACGGATATGTTCGCCATCCTCAAACAGCGTGGCCTGGCGAGCGCTGGCCTGGGTGTGGATGCAGATAACACCACGAACGCTGTCGGGCTGTATCAGCGCGCCGGAATGCACGTCGCAGTCAAATACGTCAATTACCGCAAGCCGCTGTCTCCTCGAAGCGATGCTCTTCGTTAGAAACGCATCAGGCGCTCATCTGTCGAGCGCCTGATATGTTTATGAGAGTTGTATCCCACGAACGGCAAGAGCGGCATAGATCAGCATTGCTGCAAACCCGCACATCACCGCCACTGGCAGCGCAATCGCGAGCAAGACAATCCAGAAGGATTTACGCCCAGGAACACTGAGATTCTCCACCTCTGAATCGTGCTCTTCGCTTCGGAGTCTCGATTATCCAAGGCTGAAAAAACTCGTTGTAACCTTTTGGACATGAATCTATCTAAAGGTTGAATGACCGTGACTCTTACGTATCCATGGAGGCTTAACAGCATGGGATTTGCGAAGTTCATGGCGAGCATGACCGGGCGTCTGGTGCGCATTATCGCGGGCATCGCACTGATTCTGATAGGCTTGCTCGTCGTTAAAGATACCGGCGGCATCATCCTGGCCGTGATCGGTGTTCTGCCGGTGCTGGCCGGTGTCTTCAACTTCTGCCTGATCGCACCGATCATCGGCGCGCCATTCCAGGGCAAGGACGCCCTCAGTAGCTAGGATTGTTCGCCGCCGAGTGCAAGGCACAGGCGCTCGAAGGTAGGCGAGCGGTCGAGAAACAGATAGCGGACGGGCGCGACGACGACATCGGTCGCGCCATGTTCGCGCAAGACGTTGATACCCTGTAACAGGGATTTGTTCGACAGGATCAGGGTGATCGTGAACCATTGATCGCCCGTGCCGTTGTTGACTCCATAGATCGGCGCAATTGTGGGGCCTTGCAGCCCGCGCGTGATCGGGTTGGCGGCCAGGCGGCGCGCAATGTCATCGATATTCGCTGCGCGCATGTTGACCGTCACCTGTGAGTAATTTTTCCCCTGCAATGACGCATCGACATATTCGAGCATCGTGCGGACGGCTTCCAGCGCCGCGCCGTGCTCACGCAGCGCTGTCCGGTTGCCGATCAGGCACGCCTGCGACTCCAGGATGACACCATCACCAATCGGCTTGAGATGATTTTCGCGCAGGGTCGTGCCGGTCTGCGTGAGATCGACCACGGCGTCGGCATAGCCGATGGTTGGCGCGGCCTCGATAGCTCCCTCGGCGTTGACAATGGTGAAGTGGTGGATGCCCTGGGCGTGCAGAAATTTGCGCGTCATATGCGGGTAAGTCGTGGCGATACGGATGTTACGGCGCTGATATTCGCGGAAATCGAGCGCGACATCGGCGAAATCTGCCATGTTGCCTACGTCGATCCACGATTCCGGCACAGCCACCAGCAGCTTGCACTCGCCATAGCCCAGATTCTCGTGAATGACCATCACGTCGTCGTGTGGATACTCATGCACGACATCGAGACCGGTGATGCCGAGCTGCGCCGTGCCATCCGCGACT
The DNA here is from genome assembly GCA_023382675.1 of Anaerolineae bacterium. Classification (GTDB taxonomy): domain Bacteria; phylum Chloroflexota; class Anaerolineae; order Aggregatilineales; family Phototrophicaceae; genus Flexifilum. The sequence goes on along the minus strand of JAHDWN010000006.1, from coordinate 114,924 downwards.
TTGTAGAGGATGTCGATGACGCGCTGGAACAACACATCGAGCCGCGGTACGGCGGGCACCGCGCCGGTGTACTGGCGCGGATTAGGCTTTTCGACGCGCAGACCACAGTCACGCAAGAAACTAAGCGTCGGTTCGGAAATCGCGCCCTTGCTGGGCAGCGCCAGAGTGACAGTTTCGTTCATTGTGAAACTCGCTTCAGGGCAGCCGCCAGCATGTCGGCCTGTTCCGGCGCGTAGTCGGTGCCGTCATAACGCAAAGCGCCGCCGGGCGTGAGGGTCAAATCGCACGCGACGGCAGCGGACGGCAGCAGGCGGACAGCAACCTCGCGCTCGCGCAGCGTCTGTGCCCAACGCACAGCCTCGGCAGTGTTGATCTGCGCGCTGCACAGCGTGAAGACGCGCACACCTTCGTCGCCCACGCCTGAGATTGCACGCTGCAATGCATCGACGTAGTAGACAAAGCCGACCGCCGGAATTTCGCGATCCGAGCCGATCAAGCGCGCCAGTTCATCGTAGCGCCCGCCGCCAGCGATATGACGTGCAGCGCCAGCGTAAAGCTCGAAGACAATGCCCGTGTAGTAATCCCAATCGCGGATCAGCCCCGGTTGGATCTCGATGGCCTGTGCATCCACATCGTAACACTCCAGCGTATCGACCAGCGCAGCCATGGCCTTGATTTGATCGCTGCCGCGTTCAATGAGCGGCGTGAAGCTGCGTATGGCTGCCAGCGCTTGAGAATATGGGCCGCCCATCTGTATCCACTCTGCCAGGACATCCAGCACGTGGACGATCTGGTCGCGCTGCGCTGCATAGCGATATTTGCGCAGCAAGCGGCGGGAAATATCCTCCTGGCTGCGTCCACCCATGGTCATACCGCGTTCGGTCGCATCCAGGAGCGAATTGAGGATATCCTGAATCTGGCTGTTAGCGGCGGGATTCACCGCATCGCTGGCATTGACGAGTGTGCCATCCGCAATCAGGAAGGCGTCGTATTGGTCAAGGACATAGTTCTTGCCGAGAGCCGGATCGCCCAACGCATAGACGTGGCGCAGGAGGAAGTTCTGCGTGCGCGGATCGAGTTCGAACGACGCGATCAGCTTGCGCGTCAACTGCACATCGCCGATGACCACGCGCACGCTGTCCACGCCGGCGGCGCGCGCACCGTGCGTCGCCATAGCGATGATCTCCGCGTCTGCGCCGAGCCGGGCCTCGGCATCCGTGCCCAGGCCGATCAATTCAGCGCCGATACTCAGCCGCTCATAATCGATTCGGTTGGAGGCGGGATCGTCCTCGAAGATTGTGCCGCTGAACTGCCAGCGGGCGACATGCCCCTGGTCAGCCGCCTGCATGTAGCGATGCAGCGCCGGCGTCGTGAACTCCGGGCGCAGCGCCAGTTGAATGCCGTAGCGTTCGAACGTAAAGAGCCGATGCAGGATTTGGTCGCCAGCGCGAGACAGGAATAGCTCGGCTCGTTCGAGCATCGGGGCATCGGCTGGCAAATAGCCGTAGAGCGCCATGTGGCTGCGGAGACGTGTGGACAGGCTGCGCACGCTTTGGGCGTTGCGGTCACGGGTGCTGCTGTTTGTCACTGTGGTTGTTGCCGTATCAGGACAGATCCGAATCCAGTCGGTTCATGATAGCGCGCAGGCATGGGGTAAGCAATGGCGGGTGGCGTTTGGCTTTCGGGTCAGGTTCTTGTGTGTGAGCAATCACAGCCGCCGGAGTCTAAATCCATCAGCGGCTGTGATGTCGTGGATTGTAGGTGTACGGCGGATTTCCTAACGATACGCGCCGCTGCTATAGACATAGACAGCCGGGCCAAGGTCGTTATCGACGCTGAAATCGAACTCAGGCGACGCCCAATCGTAGAGCCAGGCGGCATCTGTGATCGAGAGGTTGACGCAGCCGTGGCTGCGGCGGTAGCCAAAGCCATCGTGCCAGTACGCGCCGTGCAGGGCGATGTCGCCATCAAAGTACATCGTCCAGGGCACTTCTTCCAGGAAGTAGAAGTCCGGTTTGCCCTCCGCGCCGCTCATCAGCGTGCGTGGATAGCGGACGTAGACGTGAAACAGGCCTTCATTCGTCGGCCAATCACGCAGACCAGACGAGACCAATGACGTGTAGACCGGCGTGTCGCCTTCGTAGGCGATCATCACCTGTTCGTAGAGATCGACACTGACCCAACGTTCGGTATCGATTTCGGCGGGACGCTCGACCGGCAGGAATTGCGCTAACTGCGTTTGAATAATCCATTGATCGACGCCGACCTGATACCAGATCCAGCCATCGATCTCGACCGAGTCGTAGATGTTGACCAACTGGTAGCGCAGGTAGAGCGGATCGCTGGTCAGCGGCTCGACGCCAGGCGTCTGGCTGGCGCGGGTGTGAACGAGCAGCCAGGCGAACGGATATGGCAGCGGCTCTCCAGAGAGACGGACGCCGGCAAAGCGCGAGATACTGGCTTCGGTAAGCACAGCGCTGCGTACCCATTGTCCATCGTTGATCATCGCCCAGTCGCCCTCAATGGCACTGACGGTGAAGAAGTTGAACCCCCGGTCCATGGCCGCGCTGGCCTGGCCGCCCGGTGCGTCGAAAATCTCAATGGGGCCTTCGATGCGCCGGTAGACGCGGTCGTAAAGCAGCGGCTCGTTCGGCAGCATCGGCGTGACTGCCGGGCTGGGATAGGCGGCAATCAGCTCTGCCGCAATGCCGTACGACGCACCTTCGCAGGTTGAGTCCGGGCAGTGATCGTCGGCATGAGCAGCAGCGGGAATCAAGAGCAGGCAGATCATCAGACCGTAGGTCAGAAGGTGTCGAGCGAACATCACGGTAATTCCCCTGAAAAATCCAGCGTGAAAACTTCAATTGCAGCATATCATCGTTGCCAGAATCGTTTCAACTGCGAGCAGCCTACGCGAAAACGGCGGCTTCTCAACGTTAGGCCGTATATAGATTGTCATGGGATTGATCAGGTGGGAGAACAGATTAATTGCCGCAGACTCAGATAGGCTTTATACTCTGAATTGATACGTTTTCGTTTTTTCGCAAACTAACCATCGTGCTGCGATACTGCTCGTGAGGAGGTTCGCATGAAGTTATTCTCTGGCAAACGGTGGGCACTTGCAGTTTTACTGGCCCTGCTGTTGGCGCTGCCCATGTCGTTCCAGACTGCGCTCGCGCAACCCCAGTACACTGTACCGCTGTTGATCGCTAACACCAGTTTTCTGAACGTTCGTACTGGCCCCGGCGTGCAATACACGACGCTGGTGACAGTCGTCGGCGGCAGCGAACTTCCGGTGCTGGCCGTTGGCAGCGATGGCGTCTGGTATTTGATTTCGACGCCTGTCGGCGTGGGCTGGGTAAACGTCGATTACACAGTGCCGCGAGGCAACTTCTCGGTTGTGCCGACGATCAACGTCAATGCAGTCGGCGCTGTCCTGTTCGCTCCTGTGACCGTGCCAACGTTGAGCATCGGGTTGGATGCCGGTCAGGGAGGCGGCCCGACGACGGCTGCTGCGACCTCGACCGTTGAGCGCTTCAGAGCGCAGATCAACGTTGAGTTCGTTAATCTGCGCTACGAACCCCGAGACAACTCGGCGCCGATTGCCATCGTGAGTGTCGATCCCACGGGCGTGAACGATTATTCCATCGTTGGCCGTAGTGTCGACTCGCGCGGTGTCGAATGGCTGCAGATCGATATGCCCGGCACCGGTACCGGCTGGATTGAGGCGCCCAAGCTCGTACTCCGCCTGTCGGCACGTTATCGCACCGTGCTCCAGGTGGTTGCGGACGCAGTTGGCATGACCGCTGATCCGGTCTCAAATGAAGGCATCGGCCTGCCGGTGCTGACGCGCAACCAGGAAGTTTTCCTGCTTGACATCTCGGCCAACAGCCAGCTCGTCAAGGTCGAAACCGGCGATGGCATTGTCGGCTGGCTACCATTCAACAGCGTGCAAACCCGCACGGGAACGACCTCGGACAATCTGGCGGCTGAAGCAGCCGCAAACCCACCGGCAGCGCCGTTCGTTGACGGCCAGGGTGGCGGCGGCCCGGCTTCGGTCATCTTCCCGCAGTTGGAAATGCCACACGTGATTGTCAACACCAGCTATCTCAATATCCGGGGCGGCCCAGGGTCGCAATATGCCAGCGTGGCTACTGTCAGGGGCGGCACGCAGCTCGACGTATTAGGCAGAGCACGCGATGGTGTGTGGCTCTACGTGCGCGGCACATTTGGCACCGGCTGGGTGAACAACGAATTCACGCTGTTCCGTGGCGCTATCGATAACGTGCCGTTCATCGACGTGAATGCGGCGGTGACGCTGACAACCGTGCAAACACCGGTCGCAATCTTTAGCACGTCGCTGACGCTGTATGCAGCGCCGGGCGTCAACTATGGCGCGGTGGCCTTTGTCAATGGCCCAGGCGAACTGCCAGTGGTAGCCCGCACGGCGGATGGCAATTGGGTACAGGTCAATTCGGCCGCCGGCTTCGGCTGGGTGCTGGCGTCGCAGGTTGTCGTGCGCGGTGACCCGAACCTGATCCCGGTCGTCGGCTAAGCTCCGCTCATTCAACTTATCAAAGGCAGCCAACGAAGATGACGGCTGCCTTTTTGTTTGCCTCCGCTCAAACGGCGCTCACTAAACGCGCGCGAGTCTGGCTGCATAATCGAAGTGATCATTGCACAACGACTCAAGGAAGCTGATCGTGAACCTTCGGACGGGCCAACACATTCTCGATGTCCTCTTCACATTTGTAATAATTGTAATATTCTCAGGAGTCGCACAAGCCCAGGAGGTGACGCCCACGCCGGATGGCATTCCTGCGCCGATGCCGCTGATCGGCACTGGCACATACGACATCAGCAATATCATGCTGCTGGGCAGCGACACCGACAATCCGCGCAACAGCGGTCGCACGGACGTGATCGTGATCGTCTCGATCAATTACACGACGGGTACGGCGGCGCTGCTCTCGATTCCGCGCGATTTCTATGCCTACATTCCCGGCCACGATATGCAGCGCATCAACACAGCGTTTGCTTTTGGTGAGCAAGCAGAGGCAGGCGGCGGCGCGGCACTGCTGGCTGAGACGATCACCTACAACCTGGGGATTACCATCAACCGCTACGCGCGCGTGGACTTCAATGGTTTCCGGCGTCTGATCGACGACCTGGGCGGCGTGGAAATCGCCGTGGACTGCGCGATTCAGGATTGGCGGCTGCGCGAGCCGGGCCTCGACCCACAGATCGAGGAGAACTGGGCGCTGTACACGCTGCCGATTGGCGTACACGAACTCAATGGCGACCTGGCGCTCTGGTATGCGCGCAGCCGGCGCACCAGCAGCGATTTTGATCGTGGGCGGCGACACCAGGTCATCTTGCGGGCAATGCTCAGCCGCATACGCCAGCTTGGGCTGCTCGATCAATACCGCGACATCTGGACGCAGATCCCCGAGATCGTGGCAACGGATGTCACGCTCCAGGACATCACCAGGATGATTCCGTTGGCGCTGACACTCCACGCGGATCAGATTTCGTCCTACACATTCAGGCCGAATATCGAAGTGCGCTCGTGGAGCGCCCCGAACGGCGCAAGTGTCCAGGTGCCACAGCCGGATGCCGTCGCCGCTCTGATGCAGATGTTCCTGACACCGCCAACTTCGCTCCAGGTCGCCCGCGAGCATCCACGGATCGAGATCGTCAATGCCAGTGGGTTCAGCGATCTGGCGCGCGTCGCCGCTGACCGGCTGGCCTGGGAAGGCTTCGCCGTCAGCATTGCCGAAGAGTCCGTGCCATATCAAGATTCAACTACGCTGGTGGATTTCTCCGGCCAGGCGAAGGGCAGCAGTCTGGGGGTATTGCAGCGCGTGCTGCGGGTTGACGATGGGGCAGTCAGCATCGAGCCGGACGCGGCGCGGTGGGTCGATTTCCGCGTTACGCTCGGCGGTAGCTATTATGCGTGCACCTACAACGTCGCGCTGCCAGTAGAGGTCGTTGCTGATGGCGACGGGAGTGAGTAGAGCGGTCAGGCATCGTTAGAAAGCACGACCGCTTGTACGCGACCAGCGCTCAATTCTCGTAATTCACTTTGAAATAAATCGAAGTTACGCAGAGGGAGCACGAGCGTCAGATGGACATCCGTTGTAAAGTCCGTCGCCTCGATGTCGCCCGCCTGTGCTTGCACGAGGCGCACGATACGCTCATACAGTGCATACGGGGCCTCGACAGTGAGGCGAACACGCGGGATGCGCTCTTCGGTCGTCACGCCCGCCAGCGCGGCGCGCGCAGCGTCTGAATAGGCCCGCACCAGACCGCCGACACCGAGTTTCGTGCCGCCGAAATAGCGTGTGACGACGATCAGCGTGTCACCGAGCTTGCTGCCGCGCAGCACCGCCATCACCGGCGGCCCGGCAGACCCCGACGGCTCACCGGCGTCGCTCATGCCTTCAATGACACTGCTGCCATGACCAACGACGTAGGCATAGACGTGATGATTCGCGTCCGGCATTTCGCTCTGAACGCTCGCTAGAAAAGCTCTGGCCTGCTCGACCGTTTCGACCGGCGTGATCGTGGCGATGAAGCGCGAGCGGGCGACGATCTGCTCCGTGCGAAAGGTCGCAGCCGGACGCCGGTAGCTAGCCTCCGCTGCCATCTAAGCCTCGTCCCGATTCGCCAGCACATACAGCCGGAACAGCGGCGGGTGGATTTCAAGCTGCTGCGTGATCTTATCCAGGCGCAGAATGCGCTTCTGGATCAACTGATTGAGCGCCTGTTCGGTTTCAGGGTTGATCTCGTAGTTCCCCAGGCGCGCAACCGCCTTGAGCAAGTAGTGCTCAGCCTGGGTGAGACTGGCCCAGATCACTTTGCACTCGGCGCGGATCGGCGACTTAGCGGCAAGGAACTGCGCCACTGCCGTCATCGAATCGTCATTCAATGGCACTTGTGAGCCAGGGTCAATGATGCTGAAGGCCGAGCGCAGCAGTCCTGCGTAGCCGCCGGTCAGCCTGACCAGCATTTGCGCCGTCGATTCCGGCAGATATTTGCCGCTGCGGCTGCTCAATTCGTTCAACATACGCAGCGCATCGGTGTCGTCATACGGGCCGACGAAATAGGTGTTGTCGCTGAACAATTCTTCGAACGGCTCAAATTCGAGCGCCGGAATGCCGAACTGCGCCGCGAGCACCTTGAGCGGCGCGCGCGTGAACGTCAGGTAGGCGATCTGGCTTTTGTTCGCATCCCGCAGGCCGCGCAGATTATGGAACCAGGGCACCGGCATCTGGCGCATCAGGGCTTCGAACTCGTCGAACATGAAGATGATCTTGTAGCCGCGGCGCATGAAAAACTGAAGACCCAGCTCGAAATAACGGACGGACATGTAGGCGTACAGTGGATTGTTGCCGTCCTGCAGCGCCTGATAGGTTTCGTAAAAGCGTCGCGCATCCTCCGGGCCAAGCACGTCGCTCAGAGGGTAGAAGGCAAGATAGAGCCGGTGCATCAGCAGCTCGTAGCCAGCCCAGGCGCGCAAAGGCTCATCAGCCTGGGCATGGGCTGGCAACGTACCCAGCATGTTGGGATCGATGAGAATTGTCTTGAGCGCGTCGGCGTTTTGCTTGCCGAGATAATGCGCCTGAACTTCGGGATTGGACAGGTGGCGCAGCATATTGGATTTACCGACGCTGCCGATGCCGACGAGCGCGCATGACTGCGTCGCCAGCCAGCGTTCCATCACGTAGCGCGTTTCTTCACTGCGAAAGTCAAGCGCGTATTTGCGAGGTGAGGACATGCGCATTCCTTGCAGGTATTCTAAGTTCATCCTTGCCTTATTGTACCTTCATTCCATAATGATCGCTGGCAATGTGTGAGAACGCCTTGGTGGCACATGAAAGCACAATATCGTTACTACGATTTCATCGTCGGCCTGTTCGTCTGTGTGCTCATGCTGAGCAATTTACTGAGCAGCGCCAGGCTGATCGATACGGGCTTTTCGATCGGGGGCTTCCAGTTCGCGTTTGACGCGGGCACGCTCGTTTTCCCGATCTCGTACATTTTTGGCGACATCTTGACCGAAATTTACGGCTACAAGCGTTCACGGCGCGTGATCTGGTCGGGCTTTGTGGCGACGGCGCTGATGGCCTGGTTTGTCTGGCTGGCGCGGCAGTTTCCGGCGGAAGCAGGCTGGGCGGCGTCGGTCGGCGATGGCGCTTACGATGCAATTCTGGGCGGGGTCGGCGCGCTGGTGATCGCGAGCCTGATCGCGTATCTCGCCGGGGAGTTCAGCAACAGCTACGTGCTGGCGCGAATGAAGATCATGACGCAGGGCAGGTGGCTCTGGACGCGCACCATCGGCAGCACGCTGGTCGGGCAGGCGGTCGATACGCTGCTGTTTTTCCTGGTCGCCGGAGCGCTGGGCGCGTTCCCCTGGAGTATTATCCCGTCGCTCATGGTGACGAATTATGTGCTCAAAGTCGGCTTTGAGGTGATCTTTACGCCGGTCACGATCCAGGTGGTCAATGCGCTAAAGCGCGCGGAGGGCGAAGATGTCTACGATGCGCACACAAACTTCAACCCGTTCCGCCTGGATGCGTGAGCGCACGCCTATTTGATCGGCATTGTGAGGCGCACACAGGTGCCGTCACCTTCAGCCGACGTGACTTCGATGCTGCCGCCGTGCAGCTCGGCGCGCCGGCGAATGTTTGCCAATCCCAAACCATTGCGCTTCACCTTATTGGGATCGAAACCGACGCCGTTGTCTTCGACTTCCATGGTGAATGTGCGGCCATCACGCAGAACGCTGACTTGAATCCGGGTGGCGTGGGCGTGCCGGATGGCATTGCTGGCGACTTCCGAGAGGATCAAGCAGACGGCGTCGAAAGTCGGCGCGTCCAGCGGCGGGTATTCGTCGGCCACGTCGATTTCAACGGTCAGTTCAGGTGGGATGTGGAGCCGGTCGAAGACAGCGGTCAATCCCTGGCGGATGGTGATGCGCTGCGCATCTGCCGATTTCAAGTTCATGATATAGCGGCGGATGTCGCTAATCACTGCGTCCAGATTGTGTAGCGGATTGTCAAGTTGTTCGGGTTCGGAAGAACCAAGCCGGATCAACTGGAGTTCCATGCCGACAGCATACAACGATTGAATGACGCTGTCGTGAAGCTCCATGCCAATCCGCTCGCGCTCTTCAAGAATGGAAAGGCGTGACTGCTGCTCGCTGAGCTGAACGCCGGCAATCGCCAATGCAGCGTAGCTGGCAAGCGTTTCGATGAGCCGCTGATCCTCTTCCGTAAATGGCGTGCCATCATATTTGTCGGAGAGATAGAGCAGTCCGAACAGATGCTGGCCGATCTCGATGGGCACGCCCAGCAGCGTGTTCATGTTAGGATGATTGGGCGGGAAGCCGGCGCTGCGTGGGTGGGTGTGGATGTGATCCACACGCAAGGATTCGTGCTCGCGCATGATGACCCCAAGCAGGCCTTTTCCCTGAGGTGTATGCGGAACCGCCGCAAACTCTTCTTCTGTCACGCCGTTGACCAGGAAATGCCGGAAGCCGCCATAGCCATCCGGGATACCCAAAGCCGAATAGCGCGCGCCAACGAGTACGCCGGCCGTGCGGGCAATTTCCTGCAAAACACTGCGCAACCCGCCATGCTGAGACGCCTTGACGACGGCAGCGGCGATATTTTGCAGCGATGAGACGACATGTGTCAGTCTTGTGTCATTATTATCGTTACTTGTCATCATGGCGTTTCGAATTAGAATAGTCGGGGGTCATGTGTGTGTTCCGCCGCAAGCTCCATTTCTATTTTCTGATTATACACAGTCTCGTGTTTAGGGGCAGTATATGTCGAAAACCGTTCGCATCCTCATCGCCGACGACCACGCTGTCGTAAGAGCCGGCCTGCGGGCACTGTTGGAGCGGCGCGCTGGCTTCCAGGTGGTGGCGGAAGCCGATACCGGTGAGGAAGCGGTGGCGAAGGCTGTGGAATTCAAGCCGGACGTGGCCGTACTCGATGTGCGAATGCCTGGGCTTTCAGGCATCGAGGCGTGCCGTAAAATCACCGAACAGATGCCTGAGTGCCGTGTCGTCATCCTGACATCCTACGCCGAGGACGAGTTGCTGTTTGCGGCGATTCGCGCTGGGGCGGCTGGCTACGTCCTTAAGCGCATCGGCGATAACGACTTGATCCAGGCTGTAGAACGTGTCAGCAGCGGCGAGAACATGCTCGACCCGGCGATGACGAGTGTTGTCTTCACCGAGATGCGTAAGCAATCGATGGCTCAGCAGGGATCAGTCTTCTCTGGTCTGACGCCGCAGGAACTGGCAGTACTGGCTTACGTAGCGCAAGGGCTGACGAACCGGCAGATTGCCGTCAAGCTGTATCTGGGCGAAGGCACGGTGCGCAACTACGTCAGCAGCATTCTGAGCAAGATTGGCGTGTCGAACCGCGCAGAAGCAGCCGCATTCGCCGTCAAACACAACATCCACGAACTCGTGCCGCCAGACGACGATACCGCACATCCCGGTTGATGTCGGAGAGATAGCTTTTTCAGAGTGTTTTTTGCTTGTCAGAGATTACTTCATGATAAGTAACATTATCACGAGTAATTTCAAATACCGAAAACGCGCATTTTGCATAGCTTACCTGTCGTCCTCAAGACGTGATGGCCGCGTCTGCCAGCCATCGGTAATGCGCTTCAAGGTCTGTGCCCACGAGCGAATGCCGCTGGATGCGTCAGCCGCTTCAACGTTGCACGCCCCCACAGCACAGGCCATCCGTACAGAGTCGCTTGCGGATAGTCCTTTTAGTATAGCTGTCAGCAAGCCTGCATACGCCGAGTCACCAGCACCTGTGGTGCCGACGACTTCAACCTCGAACGCCGGATGCCAGACTGTACACGCATCCCACGACTCATTCAGATCCAACGAGCGACGCAGCGGATCGATTGTCGTCTTGTCGCCGCTGTGCAGCCAGATACCCTCTTTGCCGAGCTTGATCCCGGCGATGCGACAGCCGAGAGACAACATCTCTGTGGTGAGATCTTCGACGTAATCACGTCTTACAAGCTCCTCTACACGCTGTCCATAAGCCGCAAAGTCTTCCGGGCGCATCATGTAGAGGATTTCCTCAAAACTGGGCACGAAAATATCGATATACGGCAAAGTATTACGCAATATTTCATACCATTTCGCCTGCCCGGACGCGCGTGCTGCATCCGGCATTGCCATATCGAGCGACGTTATCACATCGCATGACTTGAGGCTGCGCACCAGTTTGAGGAGTTCGCTGCCATTATCCGCGTACATGCGCGCCAGCAGCGGCGGATAGCCGAAATGGACGATTTTCGCGCGTTCAACGACCTTAAGATCGACGTTTTCAGCCCCAAACTGGTCATTTGTGCCTGGACAATGCAGGAATACCCGGTCAGTACGCTCTGGTGAGAGTACAATCGTGTAAGAACTGGCCGCGCCCTGAGCTACTTTCACGAATTCTGGCAGTTCAGGGGCGCGTGTGCGCAGGAAATCGACGATCATGCGCCCGATGGCATCATCACCGACCAGCGACATCAAGCGCGTGTTGACGCCCAGGCGATGCAGTGAAAGCCCTGTATTCGCAACTGCCCCACCCGTCGATACCTGCATTGCCTCGGTCTCATAGAGCCTGCTGGGCTGTGTAAGCGATTGTGGCGAGACATGATCCATGCCAGGGATCAGATCGATGCACAAATGCCCGACGACCAGAATATCGATGTTTGAACCTTCAAGAGCTGTCATAAGGCATCCCAGACTCTCAACACTCGATCCCCCTACCCTATCCTCTGATTCGGGCAGCGTCTCGCGTGTTCTCCCATACACCGTTCCGAATTCCAGCGACCAACGCGCCACCGGTGGAACGACAGCGATTGTAACTGTGACGCGTTGCCGCTCAAAATCAGATCGTCAGCAAAATCCTGATCTTATTCAGATGAAGAATGAAGGCGAAAAAAGAGAGATCCCCCCACCCTATCTACGCTTTTGCCTCAAGTCATGGAAAAGCAAATTACTCCGTGATAATAAGGAGATAGGGCTGTTGAATGGAGATTTCGCACAGGTGTGTGGACTTTCGAGAACAAGGTCATGGCGTTAGAATTGAAATAATACAATCGGCTGATGGAGCACGCCTGTAAGCTATGGAACGCCTGCCGCTTTTCCCCTTGAACACCGTTCTGTTCCCAGGTATGCCGATACATCTGCATATCTTTGAGGATCGCTATAAGCTGATGATCGCCCGCTGCATCGAGACACGCTCGCCATTTGGCGTCGTCCTCATCCAGACAGGCTCCGAGATCACTGGTGAGGGGCCGGATGCTGTGCCACATCCCATTGGCTGCACGGCACAAATCACCCAGGTGCAACCTCTAGGCGACGGGCGCATGAATCTCGTTGCCATGGGACATGAGCGCTTTCGCATCCTGTCACACAACGATGACGAACCCTATATGACCGGCGACGTCGAGCTGTTGGCCCTGGTAGATTACGATGCTGCTGCGCTGACCGGCAGCGTCCCTGAGCTTCAGGCCTGGTTAAAACGTTACCTCCAACTCCTGGAGAAAGTCGAACACGCCGAGTTCAGCGTGGCGCAGCTTCCGAACGATGGCATCTCGCTGCTGTATCTGGCTGCGACGATTCTTCGGATCACATCCACCGAAAAGCAAGAATTGCTGGGCGAAAATAATCCACTTCAACTCGCAGCAGCGATCAAAGAGTTGCTACGGCGCGAGGTCACGTTGATGGAAATCATGACGGCTCCGGTGAATGCGCCGCAGTTTGTCGGAACATTCTCGATCAATTGAGCAGTATGATGATCGACCAACGTCCTGCCGATCACCCTGGGCTCGAGGCTATGCCGCAACTTGATAGCCTGCTTCCCCAACTGACAGCGGCGCTGTCCAAGGATGACGCAACCCTGTTCGAGCGAAGACTTCGGCGCGTCTACCCACGACTGATCTCGCTGCTGGAGCATGTCTACGGCCACGCCCCCGATTTCCCCGAACAACTAGCGCGGATTCTTTCGACCGCCGCGCAGATGTTTCGTGAACGGCCTGCGGCGCTCAAACGCCTCGATGTCGCCCGCGAAGGCGATCCCCATTGGTTCCAGAGCGAAAAGATGATGGGCGCGGTCTGCTACGTTGACCGTTTTGCCGGTACGCTGCGCGGCATGAGCAAACACCTGGATTATCTTGAGGAACTCGGTATCACTTATCTGCATCTGATGCCGCTATTCAAATGCCCGCAGCCACAGAACGACGGCGGCTATGCCGTAAGCAGCTTTCGCGAAGTTCGCGAAGACATCGGCACGATGACTGAGATGGCGGCGCTGGCAGCGACGCTGCGCGAACGCGGCATTAGCCTTGTGCTTGATTTCGTGTTCAATCACACCAGTGATGAGCATGAATGGGCACTCAAAGCCCGCGCCGGCGATCCGAAGTACCAGGCCTACTACCGGATGTTCGACGACCGCCAATGGCCGGATGCCTACGAGCAGCATCTGCGCCCAATCTTCCCGGCGCAGCGTCCTGGCAGCTTCACCTACGACGCTGAAATGGGCAAATGGATCTGGACAACGTTCTTCAGCTTCCAGTGGGATCTCAATTACGCCAATCCAGAAGTCTTTCGGGCGATGCTGGAAGAAATGTTGTTTCTCGCCAATCAGGGTGTCGAGGTGTTGCGCTTAGACGCCGTGCCATTCATCTGGAAGCAGATTGGCAGCGATTGCGAGAACCTACCCGAAGCGCACATGCTGATCCAGGCTTTCAATGCCTTGGTGCAGGTGGCAGCTCCGACGATGCTCTTCAAGTCAGAAGCTATTGTCCATCCCCGCGATGTCAAGAGCTACATTAGCTGGCAGGAATGTCCGCTTTCGTACAATCCGATCCTGATGGTGTGCATCTGGGAAGCGCTGGCGACGCAGAACGCAACCCTGCTGCGCGCGACGATGGAGAAACGCTTCGCGCTGCCAGCAGACGCCGCCTGGATCAACTACCTGCGCTCACACGACGACATCGGCTGGGGCTTCGCGGACGAGGACGCGGCAGAGATTGGACTGAACGGCGAGGATCACCGCTGGTTTCTCAATCTCTATTACATGGGACGTTTTCCAGGGAGCAAAGCGGCGGGCGAACCGTTTCAGTTTCAGGTCGATCCGCGCTCGCATAAGCCCGATATACGGATTTCCGGCACACTGGCCTCTCTAATCGGCCTTGAAAAAGCCATGGCAGCCCATGACCAGGGTGAAATCGATCTCGCCATACGGCGAATCGTGCTGGTACAGGGCCTGGTGTTGGCGGCGGGCGGCATCCCACTCATTTACCTGGGAGACGAGATCGCGACCCGCAACGACTATGCCTACAAGCGCGAACCGCTGCACGCTCACGACAGCCGCTGGCTGCATCGTCCGCAGATGGATTGGGAACGCGCCGAAAAGCGCCACGATCCTAAAAGCGTCGAGGGGCGTGTCTATCAGGCGCTGCAACATTTGATCTGGATACGCAAGGAGAACCCGCTGTTCGCGAACGGCGACAGCCAATGGATCGACGCAGGCAACGCCCAGGTGATCGCGCTCGCGCGGCATCAAAAGCTGCTCGTGCTGGGGAATTTTTCTGATCAGCCGCAGTCACTGAGCACAGGGCGTATCAGCCCGGAGACCCGCTGGAAAAATCTGATCGATGATCGCGAGTTATCCGGCCAGGATCTCACGCTAGCACCGTATGAACTGCTCTGGCTGATCCCTTTGAAAGAATAGACGGCCATCAGGTGCGGATCAGGCGGTAGATGCGTGGATGCAGCCCGCGCAGTGTGATTCTCTGTTCAGCATTCTGTCGCCAATCGCGGCGACCGGCAAGCAGACGCTCCATCAACCGGATCTCATGGGTGATGAGCACAAAGCGCGCCCCAGCAACACTGATGCGCGTGGCTTCGTCCAGGAGCAAAGGGTACAGGCGCTCATTTTCAGGGTGACTGCCGACACACTGACCGAAGGGTAAATCGGCGGTCAAAACATTGGCGTAATTGGCTGGCAGTGCAAGCTGCGTGATATCACTGCGCACAACCGCGATCGGCTGCATCGAAGAGCCTGCCGCTCGCAGATTCACAGCACAGGCGCTCAAAGCAATCTCATCGTGATCAACGCCCAGTATCAAGCGTGCGCGCGGTCTACCCAGGCGTTCGATCATGAGGCTGCCGGAGCCGCAGCCCAGATTCACGTAGACGTCATCTGCGTTTGGATCAGTCATCAGGTTCATGGCACGGGCGACCGTGGCATTGAGTGCGCCCTCCAGGTCACGGACGCGCCACGGACGGGTCGCCAGTGGGCGCGGTGAAATCCGCAGCAGGCACTCCCAGCCAGTATGTTCTGCGTCCGGGCGGATGCGAATGAGCAGATCGCCGCGATCATCCGCCGGGATCAAACCGGCGCGCTCAGCCAGGGCCTGCTTGATGCGCTGCATGACACCCGACTGCGCGCCGGCAGCGGCAATGCCCAGTGTGCGAAACGCGCCCGGCGGATGTGCAGTCAGGATCGCGCCGATAGCAGCTGCCAACAGCTTGAAGTTCTGATCGCCGAGAAGCGCTTTCGGTCTGGGGATCGGGAAGGCTAGCACGCGATAGATTGCCTGCACCGTGCGCAGTTTCATCAGTGTGCCGATTTCACCTGTGTAGGAAAAGCGAACGCTATCGTCGCGCGGATAGCCGGGCACGATCTCCATCACCCCGGCCACGCGCTGTTCAAGTTCGCTGGCGCTGATGGCTGCCAGCCCGGCAACGACCTCGGCCTCGTATATTGGCGAATGGACGGTATCAGCCTGTCTTCGTTTCATAAGGCCTTCGGGATGTTCACCGCCGCATCCGGCGGGCGACTGTGATAAGATTCTCGCGATCTCGATAACAGTACAGGAGATATCTCGCCAATGCGAGTCACGACAGTTATGCTGACGATCCTTGTTATGCTCTGGGGCGCTGCATTCGCCCAGGCACAGGAGGAAACACCCGGAGAGGTGACTGTCCAGGCCTACCGGATCGTCAATGTGCGCAGTACACCTGGCGTCGGCAGTCCAATTGTCACCACACTCAATCCAGGGGATACGGCCAGAGTCATTGCCCGAAACAACGAGGAAAACGACTGGCTTCTGATCCAGGCCGGCGATGAGCAGGGTTGGGTCGCCTATTTTGTCGTCGCTGTAACAGGCGATCTTTCGACACTGCCGATTGAGGAAATTCTGCCGGAGACAAGTACCGAGTCTCTTGATGCGGCGGCAGTGCCGGGACTTATGGCAGATGATGTGAGTGCCACTGCCTATCGTCGCGTCAACGTCCGTTCGCTACCTACAGTGAACTCCGAGGTTGTCACGATCCTGGAACGCGGCGCTGTCGTTCCCGTATTGGCACGCAGCAATGAATCCAGTGACTGGCTGAAAGTCGAAACTGAGACCGACACTGGCTGGGTGGCCTACTACGTCGTCACTATCACTGGCGATCTGACATCAGTGCCAGTGGTGAGCGAAGAACCACCGCCGGTGCGCGCTACCGCTACAGCCATAACGGAAAATGGCCTCGCCATAATCACACGTTACAATGTCAATCTGCGCGCCGGCCCGACACTGAACTCGGAAACCGTTCTGGTGATCCCGTTCGATACCGAACTTACGGCGAACGCCCGCGATGTGAATGACCAGTGGTTGCGTGTCGAGTATGATGGTGAAACCGGCTGGCTGTTGGCTGTCCTGGTCACGCTCGTGGATTCAGGCGATGTTGCTACCTTGCCAGTAGCGAGTTAGCTCTCAGGCCAGGTTGCCGACTTTAGCCCCCGTAAGCATTTGGGATGTCGGCAACCTGGGCCGCGATATATGGTTCTTGTTCCTGAATGTTCAGCGCCGCGTCTTCATCAAGGAGGCCCTGTCCCTTGAAGTAGAGCACGTCGTTGAAGCTGTCGTAACGATAGCGACGGCTTACCCAACCGTAGAGGTTGTGCTGGAACACCGCCTCGAACTGAACAGCGTCATCTTTGACGATCACCTTTTCTTCGATGATCCAGACTGGCGCATACTGTGCCAGATGTGGCTTGGCTTTGGCATCGCGCCGCTTCAAAATGGTCTCCGCGCTCGTCATCCGGACTGTCCTTGCACTCAGATTGACCCGTGAAAGTAGTGTCTATTGTAGCGGTGATTTCAGTATTCTCACAAGGGATGTGTACGGCACAGCGTCACGTTATAATCATGCACCTTCACACGTGCCGATCAGGGGAATTGAGGACAAGTCATGCCGCGTGCACTTTTGAGTGTTTACGACAAAACAGGACTGGCCGAGTTCGCGGCACAAATCAGCTATCTGGGCTTCGATCTCATCGCCAGTGGGGGCACGGCCCAGACGCTGCAAGACGCGGGCTTGACGGTGACATCGATTGAAACGCTGACCGGCGCGGCGGAAATGCTCGGCGGGCGCGTCAAAACGCTGCACCCAGCCGTTCACGCGGGCATCCTGACACGCCGAACACCGCAAGATAGCGATGAACTTGCCGCCGAAGGCTATTCCGAAATCGATCTGGTGATCTGTAATCTATATCCGTTCCAGCAGACCGTTGCTAAACACGGGACCACGCTGCAAGACGCCATCGAGCAAATCGATATTGGAGGCGTCGCGTTGCTTCGGGCAGCAGCGAAAAACTTCCTGAATGTCACGGTCGTGTGTGATCCGGCAGATTACGACCGGGTCGCGGCGGCGCTGGCCTACAGCAACGAGGCAGATCTGGCTTTGCGGCGCGAACTGGCTATTAAAGCCTTCGCGCACACCCGCGACTACGACACGGCGATTCATGCGTTTCTCTCGCGGGATCTGGCGCCGAATATGGCGGCTAGCGATGCGTTGCCGTCACAGCTTTCCGTCGCTGCGCGCCAGGTCGAAGCACTACGTTATGGGGAAAACCCGCACCAGAGCGCGGCCTATTACAGCCAGGATGGCCGTGGCGGCCCCCTGGGTGGAACTGTACTTGGCGGGAAGCAGCTTTCGTACAACAACATTCTCGATCTGGATGCGGCGTGGCGCGCCGTGAGCAGTTTTGATGGCCCGGCAGTCGTTATCGTCAAACACCTGAACCCGACCGGCATCGCCACCGGGCAAACCATCGCCGAAGCCTATCCTCTCGCGCTGGCTTCCGACGCTGTCTCGGCCTTCGGCGGTGTCATCGCGGTCAACCGCGGCGTGGACGAAGCCTTTGTGACAGCGCTCGGTTCACTGTTCCTGGAGGCGATTGCTGCGCCGACTTTTACTGAGGCTGCGGTTGAACAACTGAACGCCGGGCGTAAGAACTGCCGGCTGCTCCAGGTGCCACAGCCGTTCGATGGCAATGGGATTGAGATTCGCAGCGTGCATCGCGGTCTGCTGGTACAGCGTTCGGACATCGGCGATCCGGATCACGTGCTGCTTAAGACGGTGACACAACGCACGCCAACCGCCGAGGAAATGGCCGCCCTTGGCTTTGCCTGGAAGGCTGTGCAGCACGTCAAATCGAATGCGATAGTAATTGCGGGTGGCAATGCCACCTACGGCATTGGCGGCGGATTATCCAGCCGTGTGGACGCCACAAAACTGGCAGTCGAAAAAGCGGATGCGCGCGCGCGCGGCGCGGTGCTTGCTTCCGATGCATTCTTCCCGTTTCCAGATGCTGTCGAAACGGCGGCCCAGGCTGGGATCACAGCCATTATCCAGCCAGGCGGTTCTATCCGCGACTCGGAAGTGATCGAGATTGCAAACCAGGCCAATATGGCAATGATCTTCACCGGCGCACGGCATTTCCGCCACTGATACCCGTGGTCGAGCGCCGAAACCAGGCTTGTCACGCGTTTTGGGGTTTGCTATACTGATCCAACTAGCGCCACTCTAGCTCAACGGCAGAGCAAACGCTTCGTAAGCGTTAGGTTGTGGGTTCAAATCCCACGAGTGGCTCTTCAGACTTACCCGCACCCTTCCTACCCGGTCTGCGGGTATTTTTTTGCCTGAGGGAGGGCAAATGTCAGTCTATCCTCGTCCTGTCACGATGGCCGTCGCCGGCGGCTCAGGCTCCGGCAAGACGACCGTCTCCAACGCGATCCTCGATCGGGTGGGCAGCCACAATATCGCCTATCTGCCTCACGACGCCTATTACAAAGACCTGAGCGAGCTTTCCACGGAGCACGGCTCGGCCATCAATTTTGATCATCCTGATGCGCTCGACACGCCGCTGATGGTGGAGCACATTCGCCAGCTCCAGCGCGGCGAGCCGGTTGAGATACCCATCTACGACTTCACACGGAATGCGAGAACGGAAGAACGACTCCGTATAGCCCCCCACCCTATCATCCTGGTCGAAGGCATACTTGTACTTTCGGAACCCAGCCTACGCGACATCTTCGACGTGAAAATCTTCGTCGATACGGACGCTGATCTGCGTTTCATTCGGCGGCTCCAGCGGGACGTGATCGAACGTGGGCGATCTGTCGAGTCCGTTATCAAGCAATATCTGGCGACTGTGCGCCCGATGCACCTGGAATTCGTCGAGCCGAGCAAGCGTTACGCGCACGTCATCATCCCGGAAGGCGGTTTCAACGAGGTCGCCATGGACATGGTTGCCGACCGCATCCGCAGTTTGCTCCAGGCGCGCGGCAGGGATTGACAGCGGCAAACAGACGCTGCTACACTAACCGCGAACTCAAGTCCATAGCGAACGACGATGACCAGGACAGGTGATTATCCACTGACGCTAGAGAGTGCGGGTCACAGGCTGAAAGCCCGCTCGTCAAGATAAACACAAGTCACCTGCGAGTTGCACAGCCGAACCCACACTTTCAGTAGGTTGTGCCGGGCAAGCCCGTTATAGCGCAAACGAGCGCGCTGTGCCGCTTTCGAGCTGCTGGCGAAGCAAGGTGGTACCACGGAAGTAAACCCCTTTCGTCCTTGTGTGATGGAAGGGGTTTTTTGATCGTTGATTGCGAGCGCGACGCCATGTTCTCACTCAGCAACGATACCAGCGGCTTCTACGATGCGATTGCGGAGTATTACCCCTATTTCTACCGCGATTGGGAAACGC
The DNA here is from genome assembly GCA_023382675.1 of Anaerolineae bacterium. Lineage (GTDB taxonomy): Bacteria > Chloroflexota > Anaerolineae > Aggregatilineales > Phototrophicaceae > Flexifilum. The sequence continues at coordinate 94,837 of JAHDWN010000006.1, read as the reverse complement.
AGCTCCAGCGCGAAGGGCTGGGCCTGAAGGCGATCTTCCGTAATCGCGGCGTCAGCTCGGTGCTGGATGCGTCTTGCCGCGCCGGTGCGCAGACGATCCCCCTGGCGATGCTTGGCTTTGATGTCTGCGCAGCCGACCCCAGCGCCGGGATGCTGCATAAGTTGGAAGAATTCGCGCACGACTATGGTATCTTGCGCAAGATCCGCCATGCCCAGGCAGATTTCGCCAGTTTGCCGATTGTCTTTCCTGGCCCGTTCGACGCCGTGATCAGCAAGGGCAATGCATTACCGCATCTATTGCGGGATGTTGAAATCGAGGGCGCACTTCACAACCTGTTCGACCTGCTGCGCCCCGGCGGCACGCTCGTCATTGGGATGCGTGACTTCGCGCCATTCATCGAAATGCGCCCGCGCTTCATCCCCGGCTTCGTCCATGAGATGGACGACGGCGGCGAATTGATTACGTTCGACATCTGGGATTGGCAGGATGGCCCGCCGATCATCGCCACGCAAAATCTCTTCATCGTTCACGGTGACGGGCAGGATTACCGGACCCTCAAACGGCGCGTCATGTATCGCCCGTTGTCGACTGATGAAGTCAAAGTTGTGCTGTTAGAGGTAGGATTTGAAGACGTGATCGATCAGCCTGATCGTGCCGAGCGGGTGCTGGTCGCGCGAAAACCCCTGACTGTAGCCAAGTGAAGACCTGAACAGACGAAGGTGAGACAGGTAGAGGAACGTATGTCACAAGGAATGCCAAAAAACTTCGACTTCGCCGAGGCAGAATCGCGCATCTACAAGTGGTGGGAAAGCAGCGGCTGGTTCAAACCGGAGGTCGCGCCGCCGGACGCCGAGCCGTACGTTATCAGTATGCCGCCGCCGAACGTGACCGGCGCGCTGCACCTCGGCCATGCGCTGTTCATTGCGATAGAAGATCTGATGGTGCGTTACGCCCGGATGCAGGGCAAGGCCGCGCTCTGGGTTCCGGGCACGGATCACGCTGGCATCGCTACACAGCTCCAGGTCGAAAAAATGCTGCGCGACCAGGGCACGAGCCGCCGCGAAGTCGGCTATGAGGGTTTCCTGGAACGCACCTGGGAGTGGAAGCGCAAGTACGAAGGCGAGATCAAGAGCCAGATCCGCCGCATGGGCGCAAGCTGCGACTGGGATCGCGAGCGCTTTACGCTGGATGATGGTCTATCGGCGGCAGTGCAAGAAGTCTTTATCACGCTCTACGACCAGGGCTTGATCTATCGCGGCCCACGGCTGGTCAACTGGTCGCCGGGGCTGCAAACCGCCGTATCCGATCTCGAAGTGGTACGCGAGGAAGAAGATGGCAACCTCTACTTCTTCAACTATCCGTTGGCGAACGGCGGACATATTCCGGTGGCGACCACACGCCCGGAGACAATCCTGGGCGATACAGCCGTGTGCGTACACCCTGAAGATGAGCGCTATCGCCATCTGATCGGCCAGTTCGCGCTCGTGCCGATGCTCAACCGGCGCATTCCGGTGATTGCGGACGATTACGTCGACCGTGAATTCGGCACCGGCGCGCTCAAGATCACGCCGGCGCACGACTTCAACGACTACGAGATCTACAAGCGCCACGGGCTAGAGATCGTCAATGTGATGAATCCCGATGCGACCATGAACGCGAATGCGGGACGCTATGCCGGGATGGATCGCTTTGCGTGCCGCGAGAAGCTCTGGGCAGATATGGAAGCCGCGGGGATGACGGTGCGTGTGCAGCCGCACCGCTACGTCGTGCCGCGCGCCTTCCGAGGCAACGAAGTCATTGAGCCGCTCTTGAGCGAGCAGTGGTTCGTGCGCATCCAGCCGCTGGCCGATAAAGCGATGGCGGCGGTGCGCGATGGCCGGATCAAGATCGTGCCAGAACGCTTCGAAAAGGTCTATTTTCACTGGCTGGAAAACATCGAGGACTGGTGCGTCAGCCGCCAATTGTGGTGGGGACACCGCGTCCCCGCCTGGTATGGCCCGGACGGCGAAATCTTCGTCGGCAAAGAAGCACCGCAGGATGGCCGCGAATGGAAGCCGGAACTCGACGTGCTCGACACATGGTTCAGCAGCGGCTTGTGGCCGTTCAGCACGCTTGGTTGGCCGCAGCAAACTGACGATCTGAAACGCTTCTACCCGACGCAAATGATGGAAACGGGCTACGACATCCTGTTCTTCTGGGTGGCGCGCATGATCATGATGGGTCTCTGGTTCACGGATGACGTCCCCTTCGACACTGTCTATCTGCACGGGCTGGTGCGTGACAAGGATGGACGCAAGATCAGCAAGACCTACGGCAACGTGATCGACCCGCTGGTGATGGTCGATCAGTATGGGGCTGATCCCCTGCGCTATACGCTGGTGACAGGCAGCACACCGGGCAACGACACCAACCTTGACCCGGCGCGCATCGAAAGGAACTGGAAGTTCGTCAACAAGATCTGGCAGATGGCGAATTTCATCACCCAGAATCTCGGTGATGCCGAGCGCGCACCGCTGCCACCGCACGAGCAGCTCGATTTGCCGTCGCAGTGGATTTTGAGCCGCCTGAACAGCCTGGTGAAACTGGTGACGCGCCTGTTCGACACCTATCAGTATGGCGAGGCCGGGCGACAAATCGACGAATTCCTTTGGGGTGAATTTGCCGACTGGTACATCGAGATCAGCAAGCACCCGCTCTACAACGGCACGCCGGACGAGAAGCAATCGACATTAGCTGTCTTGCTGGACGTGCTCGACACCAGCCTGCGACTACTGCACCCGTTCATGCCCTACGTGACGGAGGAAATCTGGCGCTATATCCCGACCGAGGGCGAAGCGCTGATCGTGGCCCGCTGGCCGCAGGCAGACGAAACGCGCATCGACGCCGAAGCCGAGCGTAAGATGACGATGATGATGGAACTTGTGCGGGGTATCCGGCTGGTGCGCGATCAGTACAATGTCGAGCCGGGGCACAAAATCGCCGTGCTGATCAGTCCGGGTGAACATCGCGCAGTGCTGCAAGACTACGACTATCTGTTTGCACGACTGGCGAACGTGAGCCAGACCCGCTTGCTCGATGCTAGTGCAACTGCGACGGACAAGGCCGCCACGGTGGTCGCCAGTGATGTGACGATCTACATTCCGTTGGAAGACTTGATCGACATCGACGCGGAGCGTGAGCGGCTGGCGAAGGAGCGTGAGAAGCTGCAAGAACTGATCGGGCGCTCGCAGTCTATGCTCGGCAATGAGCAGTTTGTCCAGCGCGCCCGCCCGGATGTGGTCGAGCGTGAGCGCACCAAGCTCAGCGACTTACAAGCGTCGCTGGCTCAGGTGAGCGAACGGCTAACGACGCTGCAAGCGGCAGACTGACGCCTCTTTTTACCGGGGCGGGCACGGCTCGTCCCGGTACGAGTGGCCTACGCATGGCCACTCGCCACTTCTACGCCGCTGGAACAACCGCTATACTACCGATTGTGATGAACTGCGGCGAACCGAGGATGGCCTGTTGTCACAAGTCTACAAAACGTGCCCAATCTGCGGAACGGCGGCGCACCACAATGCAGTGATCTGCCCGACCTGCGGGACGACTCTGACCGATGTCCAGGTCACTGACACTGAAAAACAAGCACAGAAGACCTCGTCCCGTGCATCGGGGTACGACTATCGCTATGGCGAGACGGATCTCTATGAAGGTGCGCTGCGCCGAAATCGAGACCCACTCGTTTTTGGCGGCGTGTTAGTCCTCGCAGCAGCGGTCTGCGTTGGCCTGGTGTTATTCCTGGGGGCGCGTTTCCTGGGGACAACCATTCTGCCTGTAGCCGCCGAAGACACGCAAACGCCCACGCCCGCCGCAACCGGCGGCGACATCAACGTCGGTTTCGTCACGCCGTCTGCACTGCCAATTGTCACCAACACCGCGCGGCCTGCGCCCAATCTGATCACTGTGACGCCAGCGCCGGCCACCGCGACTCCATCGCCGACGCCTGCGCCGTGTGTTCGCCGCGTCCAGGCGGGCGACAGTCTCCTGGGGTTGGCAATAGCCTGTGGGCATCGCGATCTGGATGTGATCGACCTGATCGTGGCGACCAATGCGCTGAGCGCGCCAGAGGCAATTCAAGTCGGCCAGGAGATCGTGATCCCGTGGCCGACAGCGACAGCCGATCCAAATCAGCCGTCTGCGCCGCCCGACACTGAATCCTCAGCCAATGGTTCGGGTTCGGATACCATCGCAGTGTCATCGAACTCGCCTGAACTTGCGGCCAACGTCTTCCCTACAGAGACGCTGCAACCAGGCGTCGCCTGGCATACGGTGCGCAAAGACGAAACGATGCTCTCGATTGCGGTGCAGTATGGCGCGAATGCCGAGATTCTGTCGCAACTCAACCCGGAGATTGAGTTTTCACAGTGCGACTTCGGCATGGATAGCGGCGGCCCACGTTGTACTGTGCTCCTGATTGAAGGTGAACAAATCCGTGTGCCCTCGCCGACGGCAACGCCGACGATTCCGCCGACACCGTCGGGCAGTGAAACGCCGACACCGACGGCGACACCGACTTTCAACGCGCCGACTTCGCTCAGTCCGGGCGACCGGGCGCTGTTTCAGGCTGACGAATTGGTTACGCTGCGCTGGATTACCACCGGCACACTGGGGCCAAACGAAGTCTATCGAGTGGGCGTGCGCGATCTGACAGCGGGCGTCGATCATTCCAACGACACCAAAGAGTTGTTTTTTGTCGTTCCGGCGGAATGGCAAGGCAGTGATGGTCGCCGCCACGAGTTTTCCTGGTCAGTGAGCGTGATCGATCTGGATGCCCCGGAAACGCCGATTTTCACGACCGACACACGCATATTCATATGGGAAAGCCGAGCAGGAACGTCTTGATGAAGAAACTGATTCGCGCCGTGCTTATCCTTGCTCTGATTACAATCGCGGCTGGCTGCGCCAATCCACCGCAAGTGCCAACGCCAACGCCGATTCAAGAAGCGCTGCCGTCGCCAACCGCCACACCCCAGCCGACGGCCAGCCAGACACCAACGCCAACAGCAGCGCTGCAAATCGCGCAGCCGACCGACATGCCTACGCAGCCAGTGACCGACGAACCGGCAGCTACACCGACACCTTCCGTCGTGGAGTACGTCATTCAGCCGGATGACACGCTGATCTACATCATCCAGCAGTTTGGTTATCGCGATCTGAGTGTGCTCGACGAGATCGTGCGCATCAATCCGAATCTGCCCAGTGCGGATCGGCTGCCTGGGCCGGGGAACACGATCCTGATCCCGCTGCCGACGATAGCGCCAACGCTGCCCGCCGATGCGAAAACGGCGACCGCCATGTCCGGCATCCCGCAGGTGTCACTCGCAATCCAGACGACCATCGTCCCGCACGTCGTGCGCGAGGGCGAAACGATTCTGGGCATCGCCGAACAATACCGGACGACACTGCGGGTGCTGCGCGATCTGAATCCGCAGATTGGATTCTTCAACTGCGACCTGTCTAACCCTAGCGGCGGCCCGGATTGCACCGTCTTGCTGGACACAGGCGCGGCAGTGAACGTGCCCGCGCCGACGCCAACGCCGACACTTTCGCCGACGCCATCCGGCAATGAAACGGCCACGCCGACGCCAACCTTTGCCGCACCGCGCATCAGCTTTCCGCCGCGCGATGCCGCGATCAACGCCGCATCGACATTTGCCTTGCAGTGGGTCAGCGTCGGTGTGTTGGAGACGCAACAGGTCTACTTGATACAAATCGAGAATCTCACCAGCGGAACGACATTCAATGACATCACCCGCGCGACCTCGTATCGCTTGCCAGCAGAGATTGCGCCCACAAACGGGGAACGACCGCAATACCGTTGGCGTGTTTCGGTGGCGCAGCAGAACGCCGACGGTCTTTACGCTGTCATCGGCGCGGAAGGCGAATGGCGCATGTTCACCTGGGGAGCGGGCAGCTAAACCCCTGTCCGGCCAAATTCGCGTTCGAGCTGGTCGCTGCTCATGTGGATCATGGTCGGGCGGCCATGGGGGCATGTCAGCGGCGAGTCGCAGCGCTCAAGCTGGCGGATCAGTCCCTGCATCTGTTCCAGACTGAGAATCTGCCCGGCTTTGACGGCGGCCTGCTTGCAAACACGGATGACGATCTTGTCCTCGATACGCGCTTGGCCGGGTTTATTTCCCTGATAGAGGTCTTCCAGGATACCGCCAATAACCGTCGCCGGATCACGGTCGGCAAGCATCGCCGGGACGCTTCGCACTACAAAGGCGTTCGGCCCGAACGGTTCGATCTCGAAGCCAAACGCCTGCAATGATTCCAGATTATCTTCGAGCAAGCGTGCTTCGTCGGGTGACACGTGCAGTGTTTGCGCCGCGAGCGCGAACTGCGCGATCATCCCTTGCCTGGCATGTTCGTCCATGAACTGTTCATAGAGGATGCGCTCATGAGCGGCGTGCTGATCGACCAGATAGAGACCCGCAGGCCCCTCGGCGACGATGTAGCTGGCAGCGACCTGGCCGATCACGCGCAGCAGCGGCAGCGTGCGCGGTTTGAGCGGCGCTCCGGGGCCGTATGGAATCGCGGTTGGATCGTTTTCATCGGGAGATGCCGTTTCGACATGCTGTTTGCGCGCGTGCTGCCCTGGCTCGATCAAATCGAACGAGAGATCGAGCTGCGCGGCTTCGTAGCGATCTCCCCATGAGCGAGCGCCGCTGTCGGATGCGTTAAAACGTCCGGCAAAGATGCCTGGTGTCTGCGCCTGCTCGATGACGGCGCGGCGCACGGCTTTCTGGATCGCAGCGAAAACAGCGTCGCCGTCGCGAAAGCGCACTTCGGCCTTGGTGGGATGAACGTTGACATCCACATCCTCCGGCGGCACCTGAATCATCAGCACGGCAACTGGGTAGCGCCCGGTCATCAGCAGCGTGTGATAAGCCTGAATGACGGCGTAGGTCAGGCTGTTATCGACGATCCAACGGCCATTGACGAACAGCGTGATGCGTGAACGGTCAGCACGGTTAAGGCTCGGCGCGGACGTGTAGCCGTAGACGCGGATGCGCTCGCCCTCGCCGTTATCGACCGCGACCATCTGCTTGCCATGCTCCAAGCCAAGCGCCGACGTGATGACATCGCCGAGAAAACCACTGCCATGCGTGCGGAAAATCTCGCGGCCGTCCTGTTCGAGCACGGCGCGCACGTCCGGATAGGCCATAGAGTAACGCGAGATGACGGCTGTAATCTGCCGTTTTTCGGTATTTTCGCTTTTGAGAAACTTGAGCCGCGCCGGCGTATTGAAGAAGAGATTCTCAATGGTGAGCACCGTACCAGCGGGCGCGCCGATGCTTTTGCGTTCGCGCAAGTGACCACCCTCGACCAGCATGCGCGTGCCCGCCTGCTCATCGATGTGGCGCGTCACCAGCGTAACACGGCTGACCGCAGCGATGCTCGCCAGGGCTTCCCCGCGAAAGCCAAGCGTCTGCAACCGGTTGAGATCATCCAGCGCGCGCAGTTTGCTGGTTGCATGGCGCATGAAAGCCGTTTCGACTTCCTCGGTGTGGATACCTGACCCATCATCCGCGACGACGATGCGTGTGCGCCCATCACCGTTGATAGCGACGCGGATTTGCCGGGCGCCGGCGTCGATGGCATTTTCGAGCAGCTCTTTGACGACGGACGCCGGGCGCTCCACGACCTCGCCCGCCGCGATCTGGGCAACGACTTCTTCAGGCAGCACCGCGATGCGCATCGGACTATGCCTCAAAGCTCACGAACAGACGTGCGGATCATAGCCCAGGCGCGCGGTAATTTCAATCTTGGCGCGTCGGTCGGGTGACGACAGGCAGCGCCAGATAGAAGCAGCTCCCCTGTCCTGATTCGCTTTCCACCCAGGCGCGTCCGCCGTGATGCTGGGCAACGCTGCGCACGATGAAGAGTCCCAGCCCGGTACCTTTGATCTTCTTGAATTCCTTGCGCGCGACACGCGTGTGGCGCTGGAACAACCGCTGCTGATCCTCAGGTGGAATACCCAGGCCGCTGTCGCGCACGGCAATGATCACTTCATCACCGGAACGCTGCACGTGAACGTCGATGGCGCTGCCGTTGGGCGTGTATTTGACGGCGTTGTCGAACAGATTGCTCACGGCGCGTTCCAGCATATTCGTGTCTGCCGCGAAAACGGGTACGTCATCGTCGATAGTGACCCGTACACGGAGATCAGGCTTGTCGGCGGGCATCGGGTAGTTCTTGATGATGCGCTGCACGATTTCGCCGGGGTCACACATCGTCCGGCTCATTTCATAGAAGCCTGTCTCGGGGTCGAACCGTCCGGCATCCTGAATGTTTTCGAGCAGACCGGTGAGCACATTCAGGCCAGAGATAATCTTGTTGACGAAATGCCGCGGCTGCGCCAACTCATCGCCGATCAGCAACTGCTGCAACATGCTGGCGAACCCAACCACCGACGTCAGCGGCGTTCGCAGGTCGTGTGAGATCAGGCGAATGTATTCGGCCTGACTGCGCACCAGTCGTTGTCTCTCGGTCATGTCGCGCAATAACATTACCCAGCCAAGGGGCTGCTCCCTGTCACCGATGGGTTCGACGTAAGGCCGGTAGCGTATCTCCTCGCTCAAGGCCCATTCGACTGTGTCCTGTGTACCGCTGAGCCACTGCACCAGCCGATCTCCTCCTGGCAGATCGGCCAGATTTGGCTGTGTGTCGCCGGTTAGCGCGAAAAGATCGCGCGCGGGCGCATTCCACGCAGTCAATTGTTGGGTTACATTCAGTAGAATCACCGGATAGGGTGTTGCGCGCAGCAATGAGTCAACCGTTGCCGTTGTCTTTCCATCCGTAGTGATGTGCTGCACATCCATGGAGTCTGACTTTCTATAAGCGTTACAGGTGAATATACGTCTTTCACTATACACGCAGTCAGGTGAATGTAGTTCAGTGGAATCTGCACCAGTTTCCTGTAGCTGTAGATATAACAAGTCTATTCTCTGAAGGATGGGGTTCTATGCTATACTGCGTTCAACGGTCAGTTCAAACGCTATTCTTAAGCAACCTGGTGAAGAGGTTTCATGGCAGAGCGTATTCTGGTTGTCGATGATGACCTTGATAGTTTGAAGCTTATCGGCCTGATGCTTCAGCGGAATGGGTATGAGGTTTCTGCAGCGAACACAGGTGCCCAGGCGTTGACACGAGCCATGGCCGAACACCCGGATCTCATCATTCTTGACGTAATGATGCCGGATATGAACGGCTATGAAGTGTGCCGTCGCCTGCGACTCAATGTTGAGACCAAGGGCATTCCGATCATCATGTTCACAGCTAAGACCCTTATCGATGACAAGGTGGCTGGGTTCGAAGCTGGTGCGGATGACTACCTGACCAAGCCGACACACCCCGCCGAACTCGCGTCTCGGGTCAAGGCGATTTTGCAGCGCACAGCCCAACGCCGCCATCAAGCCAACATGGCACCTACCATCGGCGTTGTCGGGGCCAAGGGGGGTGTCGGCGTGACCACACTCGCGCTGAATATGGCCGCTGCACGTGTCCTGGCCGGCGAAAATGCGATCATCGCCGACTTCAGGCCAGGGCTTGGCACGATTGGTCTATCGCTCGGCTTTCCCCAGTCGCAAGGCATGGCAAACGTGCTCCAGCGACCCCACACCGAAATCCTACCACGGCTGGTCGAAGCTGAGTTGGTCAGCCATGCTTCTGGCTTGCGCGGCCTGCTATCCTCGGCTCAGGCGCAGGAGACGCAGATCAATCTTAGCGCCGAGGCCATGGTCGCAGCGCTGCGTTGTCTGCGCCAGTTGGGTCGCCCTGTCATTATCGATCTGGGTTCCGGCTACACGCCGCTAGTAAGTAATCTTCAGCGCGAGTTGGATCACCTCTTGATGGTGATCGATACTAATCCGATCACGTCGATGATGGCGCGCGAGCAGCTTAACGAGCTGCATCAGTGGAGTGGCAATGATGCGCAGCGCGTGAGTGTGGTTGCCGTCCAGCACGGCCAGCAAGGGAAGCAGCTTGCCTGGCAAGATCTCGAACGCATCGTTGGGCTGCCGATTCGGGCGGCGATTGCGCCGAGCGCCGACCTGATTTTGCAGGCTGTGCAGGCGCGGGTAACACCTGTCACTTTCCAACCGGGAGCAGCCTTCTCGAACCAGGTGATCAAATTGGCAGAGGAAGTCAGTGTCAAAGCGCTGCAAGCTTCGCAGCAGGCTGTTCTAGAGTAATTGAGAATTGTCCGCTTTATGATACTTAGTTAGCTTCTGGCAATGAGCAGTGAAACCGCAATTGCTCAAGTAGCAAATTATATTCGTGAGTCACGGGCGACTGTCGCCTTCACCGGCGCGGGAATCAGTACGCCGTCCGGCATCCCTGATTTTCGCAGTCCGACGAGTGGCTTGTGGGAAAACGTTAACCCGATGGCGGTTGCCAGCCTGTTCGGCTTTCGGCAGAATCCACGCGCCTTCTACGATTGGGTATTTCCTCTGGCACAGAAGACACTGGCGGCACAACCGAATGCTGCCCACCTTGCGCTTGCGCGCCTGGAGATAGTCGCACACTTGATCGCGGTAATCACGCAAAACATCGACATGCTGCATCAACGCGCCGGCAGTTCGCAGGTTTACGAGCTGCATGGTCACTTTCGCGAAGCTACCTGCACTCACTGCTTCACGACTTATCCTGGCCTGCCATTGCTGGAACAATTCCTAACAGATAGCAAGGTGCCGCGCTGTCCACGTTGTGGCGGTGTAATTAAGCCTAATGTAATCTTGTACGGTGAGCAATTGCCATTGCAGGTGCTACGTGCAGCGCAGGACGTTGCGCGGCGTGCCGATTTGATGGTGATTATTGGTTCATCGCTTGAAGTTGCGCCTGCAAGTGATATTCCAATCATTGCAACACGCAGCGGAGCGAAACTTGTGATCATCAATCTGGAGCCAACCGATTTCGATCAAAGAGCCGACGTTGTCATCCATGAAGATGCTGCGGTTGTACTCCCCGAAATTCTGCACTATTTGGAGAGCACACCTTGACGGACAGTGAACCGAATAAGCTATTCCCCAACTGGAATCAAATCCAGCAACGTCTGTTTCGCTATGAGCGCATCCTGGAGATCAGCCAGGAACTGGCAGTGATGTTCGATCACCAGGCACTGTTGCGCGTGATTGTGAATGCGGCCAGCGAACTGACCGACTCGGAAGCCTCGTCGATTTTGCTGCTGGATTCCGCCACTGGCGAATTGCGCTTCGAGATGGCATCAAACATGGTATCGAGCGACCTGACAAACATTGTCGTGCCCATCGAGGGCAGCATTGCCGGTTGGGTCGTAACCCATGGTGAAGTGCGGCTGATTCAGGACATTACCACCGATCCCGGATACTCCCAGCAGGTCGAAGATGCTACCCGCGTGAGAACCAGCAATTTGCTGGCCGTGCCCCTCAAATCGAGACGCGGTCAGGTCATCGGGGTGCTAGAGGCGCTCAATAAACGTGGCCCGGCGCATTATCAAGACGATGACATCAAGATGCTGACGCTGCTGGCGCTGCACGCGGCCACCGCCATCGAGAATGCGCGGTTGTTTCAGCAGAGTGATTTCATGGCAGAGATGGTACACGAACTGCGTACGCCGCTCGTCGCGCTGAAAACGAGTACAGCGCTGCTCTCACGCTCTGATCTACCGGATGAGAAACGCACTGACATCATCGAGACGCTGCAATCAGAAACCGAGCGCCTCGTGCGGCTCACCTCGGAGTATCTCGATCTGGCGCGCCTGGAAAGCGGACGCGCTCGGTTGGAAATCAGCGAGGTATCGCTGGAAAAGCTGCTCTATGAGTGTGTGGACATTGTTCATCCTCAAGCCACAGAACGCGGCATTCAGATCAAGAAGGCGATTCCTGATTTCGCGGTGAGGGCGGATCGCGGCAAAGTCAAGCAGGTTGTGCTCAATCTCTTGAGCAACGCCGTCAAGTACAATCGCGAGCACGGCATCATTGACATTCGGGTGACTCCCCTGCTTGCCCACGAGGAGCCGTTTGCACAAATCGCCGTCGCCGATACCGGATATGGTATTCCTCAAGAATCGCAGCGACACCTGTTCGAAAAGTTCTACCGCGTGGCGGATACGTCGGGCTTTACCCAGGGGACTGGTCTTGGCCTGACGATTGCGCGCCACATTATCGAGGCGCACGGCGGCAACATCTGGGTCGAAAGTGAACTAGGCAGCGGCAGCACCTTCTTTTTCACGTTACCGGCCATTCAGAAGCTGGCGTAAGCAGCACCTTGAGCGCTCCCGGCTGGGCAGCGCTGTCGAAGGCAGCCAGTACCTCGTCAAGCGAATACTCTGCGTCGATCATCGACTCGACATCAATCAATCCGTGTGCCAGCAAGCGCAGCGCCGCCTCGAACGGGCCACAGCGACTTCCCACCACCGTAATTTCGTCAACGACAACGCGCGTAAGATCCGCGGTCGGTAAATGTGCATAGGTGCTCTTGAGGACGATAGTGCCGCGCGCGCGCACCATCTGAAGAGCTTCAGCGAACCCGGACTCATTGCCCGTACAATCGACCACAATATCAATACTTTTGTCCGCAACGGCCGCTCGCTCGACTGCGGGTATCCTCCACCCTGACAAAAGACGCGCAGGTCGCTCGCGGCGCACAATGACACGGACATCCGCCCCCGTCAACTTGAGCACCTGCGCGGCCAGAAGCCCCATCTTGCCCGCACCTATAACCACGACCCGGTCACGCGGCGAAATGTGCACGGCTTCCGTGATCTGTAGACAGGCCGCCAGCGGTTCGACAAAAACGGCGGCGCGGTCAGAAATCCGATCATCAACCGCCTTCAAATTGGCAGTTGGGAGTGAGGCGTAGTCGGCAAAGACACCGGGATGCTGCCAGATGCCGAGCGTCGTTCGATTTCGACATTGGCTGGGCACATTCCGGCGGCAAAAATCACACTCACCGCAGGCAAGGCTGATCTCACCGACGACCCGCCTCCCAATCCAGGCAGGATCGCCGGCGACGACCTTGCCGACAAATTCGTGGCCGAGGATACCGGAAAAGTCCTTATAGCCGCGCGTCAGCTCCAGATCGGTATTGCAGATGCCCATCAGCCGAGGCTGAATAACGACCTCAGCATCCGATTGTAGAACGGGTTCGGGCGCATCAGAAACGACTCTGAGCGTCCCATCGAAGATGACTGCACGCATCACTTATCCGGCGCTGGGCTGCGGCAGCGCAGATGAGCGCGTAAACGGCAGCTCGCCCTTTTCCCAGGCAACCAGCAGCGGCACCGCGATAAAGATCGACGAATACGTGCCGGTCAGCAGGCCGATGAAGAGAATGGTGATGAACTGGCGAATGCTCTCACCGCCAAACAACATAATCGCCACCATGATGAAGAAGGCGTTCAACTGCGTGGCGAGTGAGCGGTGCATCGTCTCCAGAATGCTGCGATTGACGATGGCCTCGTAGGGCTCGCCCAGGTGGCGCGGGATGTTCTCGCGAATACGGTCGAACATGACGATGGTGTCCTGGATCGAGAAGCCGACGACCGTCAGCACCGCCGTCAAGAACAGGGCATCGACTTCCCAGCCCAACAGCAGACCTAACAGCGACATCGCCCCGGCGACGAACAGCACGTCGTGAAGCATGGCGACAATCGCGCAAATGCCGTAGCGCAGTGCCTTGGGGACGGTGCGGAAGGCCAGCACGATGAAGCCCGTCACCACCACCGCTGCTGCCGCGACCGCGAGGAAAGCCGCCTGAGTGGCTTCCTGCCCGACCGTCTCCGAGAGTGTTTCAACACGAATACTGCCGGTATCGACCGGCGCGATTTCGTTCAACGCTGCGACGATCTGATTGGTGACTGTCTGCTCCTGGAATTGCGCACGGATCGACCAGTGATTGGCTTCCGGATCGCCAAGTCGCTGGATCAGTGGATTCGAATTACCAAACTGGGTGAAGACATCGCGGATGTTGCTCTCGTCCGCGCCGCTTTGCAGAAATGTCACATCGTAGAGACTACCGCCCTCAAAATCGATGCTCAACTTCAGCAGCGAGCCGGTGGCCGCCAGCGAATACAGCATGATCAGAATGCCGGGGATGATCAAGGCGGCTGAGATCAGGAAATACAGACGCCGTTTTTGCACAATGCTGAACATTCGTTGCCTCTTTTCGAATCAGACGCCGAGCAGCCATTGGCGCTCATGCACCGGCTTGTCGAACAGCTTGATAAGGACATGCAGAAACGTGCGCGTGACGAGCACTGCCGTGAACAGGTTGAGCACGAGGCCGAGTGCGAGGGTAATCGCAAAACCGCTGACAATGCTCGCGCCCGGCGTCTGGCCGAACAAGAACAGCACAAAACAGATGATGATGGTTGAGATGTTCGAGTCGCGAATCGATTGCCATGCACGATCAAAGCCCGCATTCAGGGCATTTTCGACATCCCTGCCGGCGCGAAGTTCTTCCTTGATGCGCTCGAAGATCAGAATGTTGCCATCTACCGCCGTGCCGATGGAGATCAGGAAGCCGGTGATAGCCGGCAGAGTCAGTGTAACCGGGATCAGTTTGAAAGCGGCGAGGTTCAACAGGACGAAGACCAGCAGCGCGAGATCGGCGGCGATGCCAGGCACACGGTAGTAAATCAACATGAAGGCGAGCACGACGATAACGCCGATGATGCCCGCGCGGATACTGAGGTTGACCGATTCTTGCCCCAATGTCGCGCCGACGCGCTCACTCGACTCGACTCGCAGTGGGATGGGCAGCGCGCCGGAACGAAGCTGCAATGCAAGCTGCTGCGCCGATTCCTGGTCGAAGTTACCCGTGATCTGTCCGTTGGTGTCGATCCGGCTCTGGATGTTGGGCGCGGACAGCACCACCCCATCCAGCACAATCGCCATCGGGCTGCCAACGTTGGCTTGCGTGTAATCACCGAATATCTGCGCACCGTCGGAAGTCGTTTCGAAGACGATCACCCAGCGTCCGCTCGGTTCGAGCGCCGCCGACGCAGCCTGCAACCCTGCCCCAGTCATGACTGTTTCGAACGGCAAGCCGGTGCGTGGATTGACGAGCGGCGCTGGCCCCTCGTCTGTGGTCGCCGCATCACCTTCCAGACGGCGCGCCTCTTGAATGCGAAGCTGTTCTGTCGTCAGGATCTTTTTGCCTTCGAGGTCGAGTACTTCCGCGCCGGTCAAGCCGCTGAAATTGACGAATTCCAGCAGTGCCGTCTGGCGAATGGTGTCGATAGCTTGCTGCGGATCGGAAATGCCTGGTAGTTCGACCAGAATGCGGTTGCTGCCCTGCACCTGGATCGCAGGCTCATTAACGCCGAGGGCATTGACGCGTCGGGCGACATTGTTGGCTGCTTCACGCAGGTCGTCTGCGGTGTAGGAGCCGGGCGGAAGTTCAGCCTGTAACAAGACGCGCAAACCACCGACCAGATCGAGTCCCAGACTCTGGCGAACGCCCAACCGCAGTTCTTCCTGGCAATCGCCATTCAAATCCAGATGGAGGCCCTGTGCGGGGATGTCAGCAGGGTTTAAATAGCACGAATCGGGCATGTTGCTGATCTTCGTATCCGGCAACGCCACCCAGAGTGAAAAGAGACTGAGCGCAATAACGACCAGAAACCAGCGCAGATGTGAACCCATAGTATAACCTTCGTAAACACAGGGCGGAGAGTCGCCCTGTGCTGCTGGCGTAGAATAGGGAGTATTGTTCCCTCTGGCGGCATATCTCGCAAGGCCGGAGTTAGGATTGAGCTTTGCGAACGTTCTCCGACAGTTTTTCCGGATCGAAAGGTTGCACAAGCGCAACGGACAGCACACGCACGATGACACCGGGTGCGATCTCGACGTGGGCTGTGCCCTGCTCCGCTTCGACGCTGACTACACGGCCAATGATCCCCCCATAGGTGATCATCTCATCCCCGGTTTGTAGCTGGCTCACGTATTGCTGACGTTTCTGAAAATCGCGCTGCCGGGGAAAGATGACCAATGACCAGTATGCTCCCAGCGCCAGTAAGAGGACAATCGCAAACAATAGCGTCTGTTCCATGCAGATGACCTTGTCTATCCGAGATTCCAATCAAATGCGATTATATCCCCCCACCCTACCCGCGTAAACGTCGTAGCATGACCATGTGCTCAGCGTGGTATCACTTCCGCACGTTGCCTGAGGCTGCCTGACCGTCTACAATACGCAGCCTGTCAGCGAATCCGTTTCGGCTCGCTGCTAGAGATGATCTGGTTCGAAAGGCTTGTCATGAGGCAACGCACTCTCCACAGGGTTATGCCCTGCGTATTGATCGTATTGCTGCTGATTCCGCTGGCTGTCAGCGCTGGGGAAAAGACTATCAGCATCAACGGCGATGGCAATGCCGTCTGGTTTGTCAGCGGCGAGCAGACCCTGGTTATGAATGGTTTTGATCTGGCGAGCTTCAGTGTCGCGCTGCCGGCGTATATCGACCGGGTCAGCATCGCGGTCGATACCCCTGTGCCCGGCAGTCCGATTGAGGTCGTCGTCTACGAAGACGCGAATGGCGGCTCCCCCAGCGACGCGCGCCTGGCTGGACGAACGTCGGTGGACATCCAACAATCCGGTGTCTTCACAGCCGTCTTCCCCACGCCCGTCCTGGTAACTCAACGTGCTGTCTGGGTCGGGTTTTATCTGCCGGTGAATTTCCGCTTCCTGGCCGATACGGGGGGAACCTCTGTGCTGACGTATTGGGCATGGACAGGTGGCAGCACATTCGACCTGAACAATCTCGCCTCAGCGGGTGTGCTTGGGCCAGCCGATGGAACCGCCCCGGTCAGCATCAACATGAATGGTAAGGCGCGCATCTCGTTCGAGGTCTCCGCGTCTCCGAACGCGACTCCCGGCACGCCCGTGGCCGTAGTGACGCAGCAGCCTGGCCCCGCCGGCAGCGACCTGGCGGTGCTGCAAACGTTCCCCAACTGCTCGCAAGTCTTATATGACACCGCAGACGAAAACATCACCTTCCGCGATGATCTCAATGTCCATTGCGCTATCCAGCCGAGCTGGCAGTCACCGACTTCGCCGCAGGGCTATGATCGACGCGGCGATCTGTATGACATCCTGTTCTTCCGCAGTGGCGGCAACGTGCTCTCTGGCCGGTTGGTGAATACGGTCACGCATTGCATTCGCCCGGCTGCTGCTGATCTGCCGACGGCGGTCATCGGCGTGGCCTGGGGTCTGCCGCGTCAGTGGCATTTGCAGCCGACCCAACGCTTTGGCGATCTCATCTGTGCGGACATTCGCCGTGGCGGCAATCTCTCTTACTTTGTACCGAATGGGCTGGCAACGGCAACGCCTACGAATTGATTTTGTCTTCTAATCGCGTA
Organism: Anaerolineae bacterium; assembly: GCA_023382675.1. Classification (GTDB taxonomy): domain Bacteria; phylum Chloroflexota; class Anaerolineae; order Aggregatilineales; family Phototrophicaceae; genus Flexifilum. Next base: position 77,456 of record JAHDWN010000006.1, on the reverse strand, counting down.
TCGCACCGGGAAGGGCTTGTACTGTGCGCATCGTTACCAATGAGAAACTGGTCAGCCGCAATCGTAAACTGGCACAGTATCTGTTCTTCGTCAGTTTTGGTCTGCTTGGCGTGGGCCTATTTGTAGCCGGGCGGCAAATCGCTCCAGAGAATGAACTCGACGTTGCTCTGGGGCTGATCCTGCCGCCGCTGGTCTTGATCCTGGCGTACGGGTTGACGTTCTTCTCAGTACGCACAACCAATCTCTGGGTGCGCCAGCCGCGCCCAGAGACGGCGATTGCTGAAGGGTTGAAAGGTCTGAGCACAAAATCGGTGCTCTACAACTACTATCACTTTCCTGCCCGGCACGTGTTTGTATGTCCTCAGGGTGTGTTCGCGATAGTGACGCGCTATCAGGATGGTCGTCTTGTTAATGAGGGCGATAAGTGGCGTAAACAAAGTGGCGTTGCCGGGAAAATTGCGAGTTTGTTTCGCTTTGATTCCATCGGTAATCCGTCAGCGGATGCGATTCGTGCTGCTCAGCATGTGCAGACTTTGTTGAAGAGTATAGGTAAGGATGTTGAAGTTAAACCTCTGATCGTTTTTGTCGATCCTCGTGTGAGTTTAACGATTTCTGATCCTGTTGTGCCTGTGTGTCATTCTGCGATCAAACATGAGTTGAGTCTGAAACAGTACATCTACGATCTGGGAAAACCTCAGGGAATGCCTCTAACACCAGAGGAACTCGATCTATTCGAGAAACAGACTATAAAAGCGTAATGTGTTGAGCCGTTGAAAGAACGAGACAAGCCTATATCGCCTCGATTGTCCTATGACTATGCGAAGTAAATGAAACCTCCGCAGCAAAAAAGGAGGTGTCTGTCCCTCCTTTTTCCGTCTGCTCATGCATATTTGTACATGACTACACGAAAGCCTACTCCATCTCGGAGAGGCGTTGCTGCCATTTTTCGACCAGCCGGTTGTAGACTGTCTCCGAAATTTCGCCGTTTGCCAGCTTCATGTCGAGCGAGTCGAGCATCGCCTGGACTTCAGCTTTCGTCTTTGGCGTAGCCCCCGCAGCCTCGGTACTTTGCGTCTGCTGCGGTTGATTTTGCTGTGCCATATTCGTCATCATCTGCTGCATCATCAACTGCTGCTGCATCAACTGCCGCTGGAGTTCGGCCATATCCGGGTTGAGCGCCGCGCCCATCTGCTGGCCAACGCCAAGCCCCACGCCCGCACCTGCCAGCGCGCCGCCCAGACCTTCATTTTCGGCTGCTTTCTGGGCAATGATGAGCCGCTGTACCCGCTCCCATACTTCCAGGCTGACGTAATTGCGCAGTTCGTCCAGCGACACGTCCTGCTTCGCCTGGAACGGATTGGCTTCAAAGGCTTTGATACGCAGACCCATGGCCGCGAATTTGTCATTCACGCGCGCCAGCATCGCACCTTCAAGATCGCTCAGGAGCTTATTCGCGTCGGGTACGCTCTGCGCACCGGACTTCAGAATCAGCTCACTGATCTCCCCAAGCAGCATAGCCTGGATGCGATCCTTGATGTCGCGCAGGCGGACGACGGCCTTGCCGACCCCATACTGCTTGACAAAACGCATCGCCTCGTCCACGCCAATATCGATCACGCCGTGGGTGATTAAGAGCACGACCCCCATACCACGCCCAGGCGTCTCCATGACAATCGGCGGGTTAGTCCCCCACCCCACCTGCGGCATATCCTTCAGGTTGACGAAATACAGGTCGGCGGTGAACGGCGTGCGGCCGCTGGTCGCCAACCCGATCAGACCTGAGAGAATCGGCAGGTTAGCGGTGGAGAGCGTGTGCCTGCCCGGCCCCAGCACGTCCAGCGCCTCGCCGCCGCGAACAAACACTGCGGCCTGGCTTTCGCCGACGATCACCTGCGACCCCATCCGCCAATCGCCGCTGCCTTCCTGCGGCTCGCGATATGCCAGTTCATCGTCCAGCACATTCACATGATCGATTACGTCGATAATTCGCGGCATGTAAGACCCCCTTGCGTTTCAGAATTGATGAATAATGACTACACGAAAGTTATTTCGCCTGACCAATCTGCGCGACAACGTCGTCGCGCAGCAAGAACGCTTCGTTCGCTTCGACCGCCGCTTGCTCAAGCGCCTCGATAGCTGCACCGACATCAGCCTGGTCGCGAACGGCCTGGTCGAGTGCCGTCACCGCCTCATCCAGACGATCTACAAAACGCAACTGCGCATCGTCGAAACTGTAGAGATGCTCCAATGCCAAAGCATCGACTTTCTTCAACTCGAAAAAGCCCTGATAGCCCGGCGCGGCCGCTTTGACGCGATCATGATACAGCTGCCACTTGCTGCGTGCGCTTTCCAGCTTACTCATCCGTGACAGACCGCCTTCGCTGTCTAGCAACCGCTTGCCGATGTCTGCCAGGCGGGTCAGACGCTTCTGAACCTCGCCAGACACATAATCGCGAATCATGCGGTCGGCGGCGCGTCGTGCTGTGAGATCGAGATAGCCGGTGAAGCCCGGAATCCGCTCCATCAGGCGCGGCAAGGCATCCCGCTGGCTGATAATCCGCTCATACAGATCACTCATTGACGAACACTCCTTTGAGAACGGAAGCTGTTCTATTGTACCCCCGAATGAGTCCGCAGCGTCCCCCGTAAACGCGGGGTAACGCTCAACTCAGCCGACAAAATACTCGGTTCCACAAAAGCGGCAGGTGACGACACCTTTGCCGGAAATCTTGAGCTCGCCGCCGCAGTTCTTGCATTTATCGAGTTGACGCAGTTCCTGCGCCTGCATCGAATACAGCGTGCCGTCATCCCAATTGATGTAACCACTGAAGACCTGTAGCCCTACCAGTTGATGCACCAGATCTTTGATTTCACCGGTTGGCACATTCAGTTCAAGCGCCAGATCGCTGATATCGACCTGTCCGCGGCTGCGCACGATGTCCATCAACTTGCGCTGTGTGCGCATGATGCTCTCTTGCTGCGATTGCGCGCCGCCACGCAGGAACAGATAGAGGCCCGCCCCCACGAGCAGCGCGACCGGAATGAACGCGATTCCAGCGCCCAGCAGCGCGCCATCGGCTTGTAAATCGCCCGCGCTCGTTTGCGCAGCCAGCCACAACCCGGCGATGACGGCCAGGCCAATGCCCACGACCGAAAGCACAATGCCGAACAGACGACTACTGTTCATCGATTACCTCCAGGAATTTGTCGCTGTGCATTATCCAAAGCCACGGCTGCCACCACCACTGGCGCCGCCGCCGCTGAAACCACCGCCGCTCCATCCACTGCCGCCACTGCTCCAGCGACCACTGCCTGAAGACTGCTGCGGTCGGCTGGTCATCACGCGCGAAGCGGAGTCCAGCATCGTCGTCAGGCTGGCCGACATTGCGCTCAGGCCGCGCGCCATCTGTCCGGAAAAGTCGCCGAGCGAGCCATCACCGGCACGTGCCAGATCACCGGGCAAGCCACGCCCGCCGCTCATACTGCTGGGAAACGGCGAACCCGGCACATAGCCACGGCTGTAGGGTCCGCCCCAATGGCGCGGGAAATACCACGGCGGCAGCGGCGCGTAAGGCACTTCGTCGAAATGCTGAAACCAGGCGCGCTCGATACCAAACGCGACGGCGTAGGGGATGTAATCCGCGAGGCGCTGAGCGGCATTTTCCACGTCATCGTACCGGTCAAGATTGCGTAGATACTCACGGAAAGCGCGCCATTTGGCCGCCTCCTCCGCACCTTTGCGTGTTTTGGCAGGCATGAATGAACTCAAAACGAGCGCCACGACGCCGATCAGCCCGACGGCAATTGGCGGGCCAATCACCGCGAAACTGACACTTTCGAGTCCCCCCATCATGATAAAGCCCATGGCAAACGCCAGCACAACCAGCACCCCGCCGACGATGCCCCAGGTCGAGCGAACGGCTTGCGGTGAGCGGGTGAAGAATTCCTCAGCCACGGCCTCGTCGTAGAGCGCGTTCTGGATCGTCGGGATGACGGTGTAAAAGCGGTTGCGCAATGATTCCATCGAGCGTTGAAGTTGATCTCCAGGGAACAAATGGTTAAGCAGTGATGCCTCGAATTCCCGCAGATCGTTCTTGGGCTTATCCGTGCGCTTGAAGGTGAAGGTGCTGGTCGCGCCGATGCCGAGAAAGCCTTGCGTCTGGTCTTCTTCGATGACCAGATAGCCACGGCGTCCCAAGTCAAGAATCGCAGCCAGCACATCGCGCACGTCCGCGCGCTCGTCAACCAGCGTCCCAGCGACCGATGGCGGCAAATTCGACGGCGGTTCGCTCAAATACTCAGGCACCGGGCCAATCTCCGGGTCACGCCCGCGTGTTTGATAGCGCAGAATCATCCACAGCGAGCCTCCCAGCCCGGCCACTAGTGATCCGGCACACAACGCCAGCGTAATCAGTGGTCGCGTCTGTTCGTCGTAGGTGCGCTGTGTGTCAAATGAAGACTGCCAGCTCGGCGGGCGCGCCTCTGGATTATGTGGATACTGCACACGGACGCTGAACGAGTCGTATGCGCCCACGCCGTCCACCGCGCGCGCCGTGATCACGCCCCCCTGCACCTGAACGTCACCACGTGCGCCATACGTCTCCACCGGATCAACGCCTTCGCGTGGCGCGTACCCGCGCGGCATTTCGACCGTCACTGTCGCGCTGCCGATGCCAAAGCCGAAATGCTCATCGGGGATCGCATCCCACCACAACTGATCGCCGCCCGGATAGATCCGGAGCGCGCCGTTAACGGTGTAGGTGATTTCGAAGTGCCGGGTCGTATCCGACACCGGCTGCGTGAAGAAGTAGGTAATCGAAAGATCACCGCCGGAGCGTTCGACGCAATAAGTCCCGGCGCGATCAGAACACTCCTGGCGGAGCGGCGTTTCACCGTCGAAGACCTGGATGTTCGTGATCGAGTCGAGGCGATCAGTTGGGATCACCGCCGACCCGAAGGTAAAACGTCCATTAAAGCGAACGTCATAGATTTCCCGCACATCAAACTGGTTGCGTGCTGTATCGACGTTGTTGATGACCACATCCCAGCGATTCCAGAAAACTGAACGTGTCTGTGCCTGTGCCGATGATGCGAGCAACATCATGCACAAGAAAACAATAGACACGCCCAGCAGGCGTTTGCTCATTGTATTCCTCCGCGCCTAAGCCTCACCATATCCATGATAGTCCTGTAGAGAACGCGCAGCAACATTGTCTGAGCGCGAACTTGCATTGTAGGATAATACACATAATCTGATTACACACCGTGCTGTCAGGAGATCTTAGCCCATGCGCAAGACGCTCAGTTCGATCATGTTCAGTTTCATTCTGCTCCTTCTGCTGCTCGGTGCGAATCTCACGGCAGCGCAGACGCTTCGCCACTCAGGCCAGGTTCAACCCAACCAGACTGATGCGCCGACAACGGAGACGGTCTACGTCGTACAACGCGGCGACAACCTGAATCGCATCGCGCGCCGCTTCGGTACAACCGTCGGGGCCATTCTCAGCGCCAATCGGATCGCAAACCCTAACCTGATCTACGCCGGGCAGCGGCTGGTGATTCCGGTGCCAGCACCCGCCGCAGCCGAAACAGCCGCAGCGGAGACGGCAGCCCCTGCACCAGCGCCGGTTATGGCAACGGGCATCACCACCTTCTTCACGGGTCAGGACACGACTTTGGTGATTGAACAGATTCAGCGTCTGGGTATGTCATGGGTCAAGCTCGACGTGATGTGGCGCGACCTGGAACCTACAGCCGGTGTCTACAACTTCGACGAACTTGACGCCGTCGTCGCGATGCTGGATCAGGCGGATCTGAACATTCTCTTCACCGTCTGGGCAGCGCCGGGCTGGGCACGGAGCAATGCCGAAGAAAGCGGCCCGCCGGATGATTTCAGCGCCTATGCCGGTTTCATGCGCACCCTGGCCGAGCGCTATCAGGGCCGTGTGCAGGCCTACGAAATCTGGAACGAGCCAAACCTGCGGCGCGAATGGAACAGCACGCGCCACCCGATCAGTGCGGCAAGCTATGCGGAACTGCTGCGCCTATCGTATGAGGCGGTCAAAGCGGGCGACCCGAACGCGCTCGTCATCAGCGCCGGGCTAGCACCGACCGGCTTCAACGACGGCGTCAACGCCATTGACGACCGCCTGTACTTGCGCGATCTGTATGCCTCCGGGTTGGCAAGCATCAGCGATGCAATCGGTGCGCATCCGGAAGGCTGGGCCAACCCGCCGGATGCCCGCTGCTGTAATCAACCTGAAGGCGTCGAAACCCATTACGACAGCCGCACCTTCTTCTTCCTCGATACGCTTGCGGACTACCGCCAGATCATGAGCGACCATGGCGATCAGGCGGCATCTATCTGGGTGACGCGCTTCGGCTGGGGTTCCAGCGAAGATACGACACCGCCCTCCGCCATCAACATCTTTTACAGTTACACCGATCTGGCCGAGCAGGCCACCTACACCCCGCGCGCGCTAACGCTGGGCGCGGAACTCGGCTACGTCGGCGCGATGTTCGTCGATAATCTCAATGGCTGCGTGGCGCTGCCCGACGATACCGAAGCCTGCTACACCAGCCTGATTGGCACGAATGGGCAGGTGCGCCCGGTATTCGATGCGCTCGTCAACCGTGTACAACCTGGCGGCTAGATGACTGACACCAGCCTGCGTCAGGATTGGATGGTGTCATGGCGTCAATATTTCCTAACCCATGCGTGCCACCTCATCCCATTCGTGGCTTTTCGCGCTACTATTACCGGAAGCTAGAATGAGCGATGAGCACGAGGTATGTCAGACTTTCTTCAAACCAAACTCGCTGGCCGCTATGAAATCCGCGAACGGATTGGCGCGGGCGGGATGGCACGCGTTTTCAAGGCTTGGGATGTCAATCTAGACCGTTGGGTCGCAGTCAAGATCTTGCACGAGCATCTCGTCGACGATCCTTCGTTCAAGGAACGCTTCGACCGCGAGGCAAAACTCGTCGCCAGCCTCAACCATCCGGGTATCGTCCAGGTCTACGATTTCAATCACTTCGAACGTGATGGTGTGCCCGTCTACTTCATGGTCATGCCGTTCATCGCCGGAGACACGCTGCGGCAAACCATCGATAGCTACTTGCAGAACGGTCAGCAAATGCCACGTGAGCGGGTCCTGTCGATCATGGATGCGCTGTGTGATGCGCTTGGTTATGCACACGATCGCGGCATGGTTCATCGCGCTGTCAAACCCGGCAATGTCATGCTGGATGAAAACGGCAGCCCGATTTTGACCGACTTCGGCATTGCGCGCATGGTGCAATCGAACCGCCTGACCCAGGACAGTCTTGCGACCGGGACTCCTGCCTATATGTCACCGGAGCAGGTGCAAGGCGAAGGCGGCGATGCGCGCAGCGATCTGTACTCGCTGGGCTGTATGTTGTTCGAGATGCTCACCGGCAGACCACCCTATACCGATGAAGGCGGCTTGACGCTGGCGCTCAAACACATCAACGCGCCCATCCCCACCATCTCGGATACGCTCTCGACATCGGAGCCAGGTCTGGACGCGATCATCCTGCGCGCCCTGGCAAAAGCGCCAGACGAGCGCTTCCAATCAGCCAGAGATCTCAGAGCGGCGCTGTACCATCCGCCGGAAGCGGTTGAAGACAAGACCATTATCCTGGGAAAGAAGCTTGATCCAACGGCGTCGGGCGTCTCCCCCACCTCGCCGCAGCGCAGCAGCCCCTGGCTGCGCTGGTTGATCTCCGCAGCCGTGGCGCTGATCATCATCAGCGCCCTACTGCTGATACAGGAGACACCCGCGACCGGCAGTGACGACAGCCCAAACCAACAAACACAGCGCGAAGAGCCGCCCGCCAGAACGTTGAGCACAACCGGCTTCACAACCAACTTCGCTGCCGATGACGAGGACAATAACCGCTTTCCGACTGGAGTCGATGGGCCGGTCGAAAGAACCTTGCTGCCGGAAGGCATCTACCAGATCGCCAACAATCTACGCGACGGCGCGGTGACAACCCTCGTGAATAATGAGCGCCCGTATGAGAACGTCACTATCATGCTCGACGGCACGCTCACCACTGATGGAACCAGCCCGGCGAGCGCTGCCTTCGGCATTGTCTTTCGTTACCAGGACGAGGACAACTACAACGTGTTCGCCGTCGATGGTGCCGGACGTTACAGCATCTGGGTGCGCCAGGCCGGTGCCTGGCGAGAGCTACGCGGAGAAGCCGACAACTGGACATCGGGTGCGGCTGTCGCCCCTGTCGGCGAGGTAAACAAGCTGCGCATCAACGTCGTCGGCGTCCGGCTGGTCGGCTACGTCAATGATCAATCCGTCGTCCAGCTTGAAGATGACACGTTCGACACCGGCGCAATCGGCATCTACGTGGCTGCGCCCTCAGACGGCAGCGCTAGCCTGGATGTGACAGCGTTTCAGGTGTTTCCGCTTGTCCCTGCAATGACTGACCATGACTGACCGTTGATCAGCCTAGATAGGCCTGAAGCACCGCGATATACAGCGGAATCAGGCACGCAACGGCAAAGAACGCCAGAATCGCCAGCGCAATCGTCACCAGATCGAGCACCGGCGGTAGTTCCGTCTGCCGGTCGTTCATCGGCGGGTAGAGCGGCTGGCTGCCAGTCTGCAAGCGCCGCGAATCCAGTGGCGCTGGCTCATAGGGACTGGGAATGAGCGCCGGCTGTGGCTGCGATCGAGCACCTGGCCTGAGGGGGAGCGAGGGCGCATTCGGCGCAAGCTCGACCCGCTGCGTCGCCAGCGGTTCGACCCCGTGCGGCAGCGTTGATGGTGGCGGCGTGATCGGCGGCAGATTGACCTGAGTCGGCACAGCGCTTGGCGGCGGCGTATTCGTTGCTGGGGAGCCTCCCACCGGCGGTAGATTCGGCACCGTAGGCGCAGCAGGCCGGGGGCTGCTTGGCACAGCCATATTGGGCATGGTGTACTGGCGTCCGCGATCCCTATAGCTTTCGAGAATTCGGCCAAGCTGATCGGCCATGCGATAGCGCATTGCCGGTTCTTTGCTCATGACCTTATGCACAATCTGGACGACGTTTTCCGGCACCGAGGGGTTGAAATCCGAGATGAGCGGGGCAGGTTCACGAATGTGCGCCAGTGCCAGTTCTTGCTGGTTGTTGCCCGTGAATGGCAGGCGGCCAGTCAGCATCTCGAACAGGACGATGCCGATAGAGTAAACGTCAGACGCAGGGGTAGGCTTCTCGCCGCGTGCCTGTTCCGGCGCAAAATAATGCGGGCTGCCCCAGACGATCTGCTGGCGCTCGCCGGGCGCGGCCTCACTGAACGCCTGCGCGATACCGAAATCTGTCACCTTGATCATGTCATCTTTGGTGACAAGCATATTCTGCGGTTTCACGTCGGCGTGAACAATCCCGGCGCGATGTGCAAAGCCAATCCCGGAGCAGATCTGAATGCCGAGGTGGAGCGCCCGGTCGATGGGCAGCACACCGCTGGCCTTGATGATCTTCTTCAGATCCTGGCCTTCGATGAATTCCATGACGATGTAGTGGGTCGCGCCTTCGTTGCCCACGTCGTGGACAGTGACGATGTTCGGATGCTGCAAATTGGCGACGCTGCGAGCTTCGTTACGAAAGCGCGCCAGGAACGCCGGGTCGTTGGTCAGGCTGGGGCGCAGGATCTTGATCGCGACCGTGCGACCCAGCACCTGATCAATCGCTTTATAGATGACCGCCATACCGCCCGAACCCTGCTGGGCCACCAGGCGATAACGATTGTTGAGAATGGTCTCACTTGACATGGGCTGCTCGCTTACGGACTCCATTTCAGGGGCGCACAGTTGGATCGAACAACTGACGATACTCTTGTATTGCGCTTCTATCGGTCATACTGGCAATGTAATCGGCGACTGTCCGTTCCAGACCGCGCGCCTCGACATGCGCCTGATATTCTTCCGGCATCTGCCTTGGCTCCTCGGTCAGCGCCTCGAACATCGACCGAACGAAACGCCGTGCGCGCTGCTGCATCCGAATGACGCGATAATGGCTGTACATGCGCTCGTATAAAAACTTGCGCAGCGCAAGGCGCATTCTGTCCATTGTATCACTGTAGCCGACGACATTAACGGTGTTCTTTTGTATATCTTCCGGCGTGGTTGGCTTTAGCGCCTCCAGATTGGCATTCGTCACAGTAAGCACGTCGCTCACCAGCAGCCCGACCAGCTCGCGAATCAGGCTGTGCCGCGTAACTTCGTCAAGCTGCCCACCACGCCAGCCCACCCGCTCGCAGATCAAGCGCCAGATGTCGAGCGTCTCCAATTCACGGGTGGAAAGCAATTCGGCCATCAAACCATCGTCCAGATCATGCGCGGTATAGGCAAGCGCGTCGGTGATGTCCGCGATCTGCGCCTCTACGCTGCCGCGCAAGCTCGGATCGAGACCGACCGCCTCGCTCAAGCCGAAGTTGGTCTCGTGCTTCGCCAATCCCCACAGCGTTTCCAGCGTCAGGTTGAGACCGCGCCAATCGGCATAGCGCTTTTCCAATTCGGTGACAACGCGATAGCTCTGATAATTGTGATTGAAACCGCCGTGATTGTGCATCAGTTCATCCAGCGCCCACTCGCCTGCGTGGCCGAACGGCGGATGTCCCAGATCGTGCGCCAGGCAAATGGCCTCTACCAGATCCTCGTTGACGCGCAGCGCACGGGCCAGCGTCCGGCCAATCTGCGCGACTTCCAGGGTATGAGTCAGCCGCGTGCGGTAGTAATCGCCCTCGTCATTGACAAAGACCTGTGTTTTGTATTCGAGGCGTCGAAATGCCGCCGAGTGCAAAATGCGGTCACGGTCACGCTGAAAGGCCGTGCGATACTCCGGCTCGCGCTCGGGGTGCATCCGCCCCTTGCTTTCGCCGCTCTTGAGCGCGAAGGGCGCGAGACTCTGGATTTCAAGCTGTTCCAGATCACGTCGTGCATATGCCATAGACCGCCCTCCCGGCAAGCGTTAGACCCCACATATTCTACCGCGTACACCTGACGACGCCGCAAACGCAGGCACGTGCTATAATATGCCGAAAGAAATGTCACCGAATCGGGACGTATCGGTATGGATATTCAACAAATCGCGAAAATGATCGAGTGGCTGGACGAAGAGCGCCGGCGCGACAAGGCCTTGATCGCGACGCTGCAAGAACGCCTCGCGTCACAGCAGCAAACAATAGACACGCTGAGCCGCCGTTTGAACAGCATCGAATCCGATCAAACGGTGATCCAGGCGCAGACCAATGGCAGTGGCGCATCGCTCGATGTTGTCGACCAGATTCGCCACGATCTCCAACAGGCGATGGAAACGCTGGAAAACAAACGTGCCGCCGCCGAGCGCGAGCTAGAACGGCGTGCAGAACTGGCGCGTGAACCGATTTCACGTTCCGTGCGCGAATTGACCGAGAAGATGAGCCGCTACGAGCGCCAGGCAACCGAACTGCCCGCCATGGGCGTCGAACGCGACCGCGTGGCCTCCGTCGTGGCCGAACTTCAGCAGCGCTTCGACGATCTGGTCAAGCGCCTGGATGAGCCAGAACGCCGGATCACTTTCCTGGAAGAACAGCGCCGGCAGGATACGCGCCGCCTCTCCGAAACTGAATCCGAACTGCCGGAACTGCGCAAGGCCATCGACCAGATTCGCCCGAAACTGACCCTCCTGGAAGATCTGGCGCTGCGCAACGAGCGCAAGGTGCAGGACGTGCTCAACGGCGACCGCGACCGCCGCGAGCAGATGCAGCAGTTCATCGACCAGCAGAACCTGATCTTGCAGCAGCGCGATCAGCAGATCCAGGACATCACCCGGCGCTTCGGCGAGCAGGACAGCGTCATGCAGCGCAACCTGGAACGCTTCGAAACCTGGGCGGAAGCCTACCGCGACATGAAGCGTATTGTCGACGACTTCGAACGCATCGGCGACCGGCTCGAGCGTCGCATCAACGAAGTAGCCGAGATGCAGCGTCTGAGCGAAAACCGCTTCCGCGAGGAATGGGTCGAATGGACTGACAACGACCAGAAGCGCTGGAAGCAGTTCACGCTTTCCAACGACGAGGTTTGGCGTCTGCATGACAAGGAGTTCGAGCGTTTCGTCCAGCGCATCACCGAGGTCGAACACAAGCTCGAACCGCTCGGCGACAGCATCGGCCGTCTCTGGGCGCTCGAACGCGAGCGCGCGCAGCTTTATCGCGAACGCTATCAGGCGCTGCTGCTCGAATACGACTCGGCGGCCAACATCCCACCACAGCGCACCGCGCCTCAGGAAGCCAACAACGGCACTGGATCGTAGGCGTTCGCACGTTTGTCGTTTTCATCAGTCACCGGTCATTGATCTTATGCGCGTCATAGGCACCGCAGGCCACGTCGATCACGGGAAATCTTCGCTCGTTCGGCGCCTGACCAATATCGATCCGGATCGTCTCGCCGAGGAGAAAGCCCGCGAGATGACGATAGATCTCGGCTTTGCCTGGCTGCCGCTGGAGAGCGGCGAACTTCTCGGCATTGTCGATGTGCCAGGGCACCGCGATTTCATCGAGAACATGCTCGCCGGAGTCGGCGGCATCGACGCCGCGCTGCTGGTGATTGCCGCTGATGAAGGAGTCATGCCGCAGACACGCGAACATCTCGCCATCCTCGACCTGCTCGGCATCACGCGCGGCATCGTCGTTCTGAGCAAGATCGATCTGGTCGATGACGCCGATTGGCTGGCATTGATCGAGGCGGACGTATACGAGGTACTTGCAGGAACAACCCTGGCGGACGCCCCCATTGTCCATGTCTCCGCCCATTCTGGCGCGGGCATTGCCGATCTAATAGCTGCCATCGAGCAACTGGTGAGCGACCTCCCGCCACGTGCGGATCACGGTGCGCCGCGCCTGCCGATTGATCGCGTCTTCACCATGACCGGCTTCGGCACGGTCGTCACCGGTACTCTGACCGGCGGCTCGATCCGTGTCGGCGATGAAGTCGAGATTCAGCCAGGGACGCGCCGGGCGCGCATCCGCACACTGCAAAGCTACAAGCAAACCGTGCAAACGGCACTGCCCGGCAGCCGGGTGGCGGTCAACCTGACCGGCGTCGACAAAGACGAACTCGCGCGCGGGCAGGTGCTGACGCAGCCGGGCAGCTTGCAGCCGACGCAGCTTATCGACGTGTTGTTTCGCCATCTGCCCGATGCAGCGCATCCGCTGCCGCATAACGCCGAGGTCAAGGTCTTCACCGGCGCGGCAGAAACGACCGCCCGCGTTCGCCTGCTTGACGCCGAGACGCTCGCGCCTGGCATGGAAGGCTGGCTACAGATCAGACTCGATGCGCCGCTGGCCGTCTCACGCGGCGACCGCTTCATTCTGCGCCGCCCGTCACCCGCCGAGACGATTGGCGGCGGCGTTATTGTCGATCCACATCCCGCGCGGCGTTGGAAACGCTTCCAGCCCGCCGTGGTCGAACAACTGCAACTCCGGCTGATGGGCAGCCCGGCAGAACAGCTGGCACAACTCGCCAGCGGCAACGAACCGCTCAAAGCGACGGCCTTGCAGCAAACAGCAGGCATGAATACCGCGGAATTTGCCGCTGCGCTCGACGAAGCGCTGTCCACCGATTTGATCATCGCTCTGCCGGGGGATGTCTACCTGAGCGGCGACAGCGCACGCGGGCTGCACAACGCCATGCTGCGCGAATTGGACACCTTCCACCGCGAGTATCCGCTGCGCCTCGGTATGGCACGTGAGGCCCTGCGCAGTCGCATCGGCATCAAACAGGCGACGCTGAACGCGCTGCTGGGGTTGCAGACCGAGATCGTGGCGCAGGACTCGCTGCTGCGGCTGGCAGAGCATCAGGTGACGTTCACGGCGACGCAGCTCAGCCAGATCGAACGCCTGCGCGCAACCTTTGACAGCGCTCGCTTCACGCCGCCGTCCTTCGACGAAGCCGCGCAGATCGTCGGCGAAGATGTGCTGCTGGCGCTGATCGAGTTGGGCAACATTGTGCGCGTCCAACCGGATGTGATCCTGGCACGCGTGACCTATGACGAAATGGTCAGCGGTACCCTGGCATTGATCGATCAACATGGATCAGTGACCGCCGCCATGCTGCGCGACGCTTTTGGCACGTCGCGAAAATATGCGATTGGGCTGCTCGAATATCTGGATGCACAGGCGATCACGAAACGCGTCGGCGATGCACGCGTCCGGCGCTAATGCGGGATATGCAGACCGTCGCCGTCTTTGACGGTATTTTCGTCTTCCACGCGCTCGATGTGCGCACCGAGTGAGCGCAGCTTTTGCTCGACATTGGCGTAGCCTTTGTCGATCTGGTGGATGTTCGAGATGCGCGTCTCCCCCTTGGCTGCCAGCGCCGCCAGCAGCAGCGCCATCCCCGCGCGAATATCCGGGCTGCTGATGTGTGGCACGCCGTGCAGCGCCGACGGCCCCTGCACAAGCACACGATGCGGATCGCAGAGGGTGATGCGCGCGCCCATCTGCACCAGCTTATCGGTGAAGAAGAAGCGACTCTCGTACATCCAATCGTGAAACAGCGCCGCGCCTGCGCACTGCGTCGCCATCACCAACGCGATGCTCATCAAATCGGGCGGGAACGCCGGCCACGGTTGGGCTTTGATGATCGGGATGCGATTGCCGAGATCGGCCGCAATCGTCATCGATTGACCTGCGGGCAGGTAGATGTCGCTCCCGCGCGTCTCCCAGACGATGCCCAGGCGTTCGTAGACGAGCGCGATCATGTCCAGATAGTGCGGGTCGGCGTTTTCGAGTGTGATCGCGCCACCGGTCATGACCGCGGCGCCGATGAAGCTGCCGACCTCCATGAAATCCGCGCCGATACGCGCCTCGCCACCGTGCAACCGTTCGACGCCCTGGATCGTCAGCCGGTTGGAGCCGACGCCCTCGATTTGGCCGCCGAGCGCATTCAACATGCGGCACAAATCCTGAACGTGCGGCTCGCTGGCGGCATTGTTGATGACCGTCGTGCCCTTCGCCAGCACCGCCGCCATCAGTGCGTTCTCGGTCGCCGTCACGCTCGCTTCCGGCAGCAGTATCGTCGCGCCGTGCAGGTCGGGCGCGCGCATGGTGAAGACGCCGTCAAACTGGATGTCCGCGCCGAGTTTGCGCAGCGCCAACACGTGACTGTCGAGACGGCGCTCGCCGATGGCATCACCCCCCGGCGGCGGCAGAATGATCTCACCGCGTCTGCCCAGCATCGGCCCGGCGAAAATGATGCTCGAACGCATCTTGCTCGCCAGCTTCTTGTCCAACTGCGAAGTCGCGATTTCCTGCGCATGAACACGCAGCGTATTCTCGTTCAGCCATTCGACCTGCGCGCCCAACTGGCGCATGATCTCAATCCCCGTGCGCATGTCCAGAATGTCCGGCACGTTATGCAAAACGACCGGCTCATCGGTCAGCAAACAGGCGGCCAGCATCTTGAGGGCTGCATTCTTGTTGCCGCCAGGTTTGATCGTTCCGTTGAGCGGCTCACCGCCGCGTATGACAAACTGCTGCATAGGTACTTATGCCTGCTTGATGTTCAATTCGACCGTGTCGCCCAGATGAACGCCCAGGCGCGCAGCGGCGCTGCCATGATTGACCGAGATCTCCACAAATCCGCTGCTGCCGACGAGCGCAACCAGATCGCCCTGCCCCGCCTGCGCATAGGTCCGGGCCACGCCGTCGATCTGCGTGCCGCCAATGTGGCAGACTGCGGCGCTCGCGTTGAAACGCAGGGGCTTGCGCACGCTGCCAAAGGCCGGCGTCAGCACCAGTGTGTATTCATCTTCCCAGGCCAGCGCCCCCAGGCTGGTGACGATATTACCGTAGTGATCGATGTGCAGCACCTCCCCCGCCAAACGATCCGCCTGGGCGGTCAGCGCGGGCTGCGGCAGCTTCTGGTGGTCGCGCACACGCCCCCCCAGCCGATCCAGCGCCTCGCCCGCCGCCAGATAGGCTGCCGCTGGCGCAAACACATCCCGCCCGTGAAATGTGCTGCTGACGTTCGTAAGCCGGTGTGTGGTGCTCGTCAGTTCGTTGATAACGGCATAGGGATAGCGGCGCAGGACATAGCTCAGCACACCGTTATCCGGCGCGACGAAGTAATAATCGCCCGCACGCGCGGCAAGCGCGCGCCGCTGACTGCCAACGCCCGGATCAACAACCACCAGGAAGACCGTCCCTTTCGGGAAATAACTGAAGGCGGTCATCAGCACGAACGCGCCCTGGCGGACGTTCTGCGGCTCGATGGCGTGCGTCAGGTCGATAAACTGCGCATCCGGGCAGATACCAGCCATCACGCCCTTCATGACACCGACGTAGGCATCCTGGGTTCCAAAATCAGTCAGCAATGCGATCAAGGGCATCTGAATAATAACCTTTGTGCCTTGGCGACAGTGCGCCTTTGTGCTTCAATTCTGCCACAGCAACAATCTGAAATGAACGCGCAACTATGCAGCAGCCTCAATTCGTCACCCTCGATCACGCCGCGCAGCAGATTCATGACGGCATGACGCTCGCGCTCGGCGGCATGACGCTCTACCGCCGCCCCGTCGGCTTCGTGCGTGCCCTTCTCCGCCGCAAACTTCCGCCCAAAGACCTGACGCTGCTGTGCTTCACTGCGGGGTTCGAGTCGGACTTGCTCGTTGGTGCGGGCCGTGTCAAGACGATTCGCTCTGTCTATTTCGGCCTGGAAGCGTTCGGCCTCGCGCCGATGTTCACCGAAGCCGCTGCGAGAGAAACCATCGAGATCATCGAGGAGACAGAACTCAGCCTCTCCATGGGGATGCGCGCGCGGATGCACAACGTCGGCTTTATGCCCTCGCGCGCCTGGATCGGCACCGATCTGCCGCGCTTGCGCCCGGATGTGAAGACCATCACTGATCCCTACAGCGGCGAAACGTTGATGGCGTTCCCGGCCATCGGCTGCGATGTCGCGATAATCCACGGGCTGGCCGCCGACCGCGAAGGCAACGTCAAGCTCAATAACAACCTGGGCGTTGATCTGGAATTGATTTACATCAGCGATCTCGTCATCGTCACCGTCGAGCACATCGTTGACCATCTGGAACGCGATGCGGATGGCCTGCTGATACCGTCGGTCGGGGTCGATTACATCGTCCACGCACCCGGCGGCGCGCATCCGACAAGCTGCTACCCGCTCTACCCGGTGGCGGGCGGCATGTTCCTGGACTACGTTGACGCCTGCAACAATGGCCGCTTTCAGATGTTCCTGGACGAGTTCATCAATAGCACCGAATAAGCGTTGAAATCCGGCCGGCAATCGACTATTATCATACCATCGTGATTACCAGGGGAGTCCACGCAAGTGGGCTGAGAGGGTGCGTAACGCCGCACCGACCCTCTAACCTGATCCGGTTCATACCGGCGTAGGGAGTGTTGCGTATGATCAAGCACCAACCAACCCCTGCGACCCTGCGTAGGGGTCTTTTTTTGGGCTTCCCTGGTCTATTGAACAGGAGGCACAACGTATGCGCATCTTGACGATGCTGCTCATGCTGCTGCTGGCCACGCCTGCGCTGGCTCAGCCACAACCGACGCTGACCGTGATCGCACACGACAGCTTCAACTACACCCAGTCCGTGCTGGACACGTTCACAGAAGAAACGGGTATCGCGGTGGAAGTCCTCCGCCTGGGCGATGCCGGATTGCTCGTCAACCAGTCGATTCTCAATCGAGAGAATCCGCTGGGCGACGTCCTCTTTGGCGTCGACAACACCTTCCTGGGGCGCGCGCTCGACGCCGATCTGTTCGTGGCCTATGAATCGCCGCTGCTGGAGAACGTCGATCAACGCTTCATCGTTGATCCGGAGCACCGCGTCACGCCGATTGATTACGGCGATGTCTGCCTGAACTATGACGTTGCCTACTTCGACGAGCACGCCGTGCCGCTGCCGGAGTCGCTGGCTGATCTGACCGATCCAGTCTACAACGGCCTGCTGACCGTCGCGAACCCGGCCACGTCCTCGCCCGGTCTGGCCTTCCTCCTGACGACGGTCGCCGTCTTCGGCGAGGAGAGCGACTACACTTACCTGGACTACTGGCGCGATCTGGTCGCGAACGATGTCTACATCTCTGATGACTGGACAGATGCCTACTACAACCAGTTCAGCGGCAGCCTGGGCAGCCTGGGTGTGCGCCCGCTGGTCGTCAGCTATGCCAGCAGCCCGCCCGCCGAGGTCTTCTTTGCCGATCCACAGCCGGAGGCTGCGCCGACCGGATCGATCGTCGCTGACGATACCTGTTTCCGGCAGATCGAATTCGCAGGCATCCTGAACCGAACAGATATGGAGGCGGAAGCCCAGCAGTTTATCGACTTCATGCTCGGCCAGCCCTTCCAGGAAGACATGCCGCTCAACATGTTCGTCTTCCCGGTCAATTCAGAGGCCGTGCTGCCGGAAGTCTTCGCCGAGTACGCGGCCATTCCCGATCAGCCGGTCACGCTGACGCCGGAGCAAATCGATGCTGGCCGCGAAGCCTGGATCCAGGCATGGACCGAGACGGTTCTGCGTTGAAGTGGCTGATGCGCGTTGGGCGGCATGGACTCTGGTTCGTGCCGCTCGCGTTCCTGGCAATCTTTTTCGCCTACCCGCTGGTGAGCATCCTCGGCGTCGGTTTCGCGCCGGAGGGCAAGCTCGATCTGACCGGGCTGATCGAGATCGCCTCGTCATCTTACTATCTGCAAACGCTCGGCTTCACGCTGGGGCAGGCCGTCATCTCGACTCTGCTCACGCTGCTTCTGGCCGTGCCGGGTGCGTTCGTCTTCACGCATTATCGCTTTCCCGGTCGCAGCATCTTCGCGGCGCTGGCAGCGCTGCCGTTCGTGCTGCCAACGGTCGTCGTCGCGGCGGCGTTCCTGGCGCTGATCGGCCCACGCGGCCTCGTCAACCAGGCGCTCATGAGCACGCTCGATCTCACCCAGCCGCCGATCCAGCTCGAACGCACGCTGACAATCATCCTGCTCGCACATGTCTTCTATAACTACGGCGTCGCCTTCCGACTGATCAGCGCCTTCTGGGCCAACCGCTCGCTGCGCATCGAGGAGGCTGCCCGCATCCTGGGCGCGCGCGGCTGGCGGCTCTGGTGGCACGTCCGGCTGCCGATCCTGCGCCCGGCCTTGATCGCGGCTGCCACGCTCGTCTTCATCTACACCTTCACCAGCTTCGGCGTGATCGTCATCCTCGGCGGGCCACGCTTTGCCACGCTGGAAGTCGAGATCTACCGTCAGGTCGCCAACATTTTTGATTTACCTGTCGCTTCGGCCCTGTCGGTTGTACAGATCGCGTTCATGTTCGTTGCCATCGGTCTCTACAACCGCCTGGAAAAGCGCGCCGGGTTAGCCTTGGCGCAGGGCGCGCCGCCCGGGCGACCGCCGCGAAACCCGGGCGAATGGCTCATGATCGCCGCCAACCAGACCATCGTCGCCCTGTTCCTGATCGCGCCGCTGCTGGCGCTGGTCGCGCGCTCGTTCACCACCCCACAGGGCGCATTGACGTTGAACTACTACGCGGGACTTGGCGAAAACCTGCGCGGCTCGGTCTTGAGCGTGCCGCCGCTGCAAGCCGTGGGCACGTCCATTGCCATTGCGCTCGTCGCCACGGCGCTCACCGTCATACTCGGCTTGATGGCCGCCCGCGCACTGACACGGCGTTCGGGCGCGCCAGCCTGGCTGGAGACGGTCTTCATGCTGCCGCTGGCAACCAGCGCCGTCGTTCTCGGCTTCGGCTTCAACGTGGCGCTCGATGCGCCGCCGCTCAACTTGCGCACGTCGGTCGCGCTGCTGCCGATTGCGCACACGCTGGTCGCGCTGCCGTTCGTCCTGCGCAGCATCGTCCCGGCGCTGCGCAGCCTGCCCGCGCATGTCGAGGAAGCCGCCCAGGTGCTCGGCGCAAACCCGATCATGACCTTCTGGCGCATCCAACTGCCGCTGATCAGCCGGGCGCTGGCAGTGGCATCCGTCTTCGCCTTCACCATGAGCATGGGCGAATTCGGAGCGTCGCTATTTGTCGCGCGCCCGAACAACCCCACCCTGCCGATTGCTATCTTCCGCTTACTCGGCCAGCCGGGCGAGGCCAACTACGGGCGCGCGCTCGCCTTAAGCAGCATTCTGCTGTTCGTCTGTGCTGTCGGCTTTGCCCTGATCGAGCGCACGCAGCCCACATCGGATCGGACATACTGATGCTATCTATTCGCTCGCTGGCCTTCGCCATCCCTGGCCGCACGATCCTCCACGACATCGACCTGGAAATTGCGCGCGGCGAAATCGTCGCCCTCATCGGCCCCAGCGGCAGCGGCAAGAGCACGCTGCTGCGCCTGATCGCCGGGTTGGAGCGCCCGTCATCCGGCGACATCCTGCTCGACGGGGAATCTCTGGCAGGAGTCCCGCCGCACGCGCGCAATATCGGCCTGATGTTCCAGGATTACGCGCTCTTTCCGCATCTCAACGTCACCCAGAACATCCTGTTCGGCCTGAAGATGCACGGCCTGCCGCGCGCGGATCGCCACAAGCGTCTCGACGAACTGTTGGCGCTCGTCAATCTACGCGGATTCGAACGGCGACGGGTCACACATCTCTCCGGCGGCGAGCAGCAGCGTGTCGCCCTGGCGCGCAGCCTCGCGCCGCAGCCACGCCTGCTCATGCTCGATGAGCCGCTCGGCGCGCTTGACGCCGCCCTGCGCCAGCGCCTGCTTGGCGATCTGAAAGCGATCCTGCGCAGTCTGCAATTGACGACCCTCTACGTGACACACGATCAGGCGGAGGCATTCGACATCGCCGATCGCATCGCTGTCATCAACGCCGGCAGGATCGAGCAAATCGGGACGCCGGAAGCCATCTACCGGCATCCGCGAACCGTGTTCATCGCCCGCTTTCTCGGCTTTACCAACATTCTGCCTGTTGAGCGCGTCGATCATGGGCTTGCGATCACACCGCTCGGCGATTACGCTGTCGAGGGTAAGCCGACCGCCCTGCTGCTGACGCCGGGGAGCCTGTCTCTGGCGGATCAGTCGGCTGATCGGGTACTTGAAGTGCGCGTAGCCGACCGTGTATTTACGGGGGAAAGCTACCGTCTGCGTCTGCAACACGCCAGCGGCATGACGTTGGAAGTCTCAGCGCCAGCCCAAAACGGACGGCAGGAACTCACGCCAGGCACTACGCTTGGCTTGAAGATTGACGAGCAGCAGATTGTTGCGTTAGAGGGGTAGCGGCCAGCCGCGTAGTGTCCACGGCTAGCCGCTGATGATCAGTGCTAGATGTCCAGATTGCGAACGCTCTTGGCGTGCGTCTGGATAAATTTGCGGCGCGGCGGCACTGCGCTGCCCATGAGCATGTCGAAAACACGATCCGCTTCGACAGCATCCTCAATCGTCACCTGGAGCAGCGTCCGCGTCTCCGGGTCCATGGTCGTCTCCCAAAGCTGATCCGGGTTCATTTCGCCCAGACCTTTGTAGCGGCTGACCTTGACGCGATCCGGTTCTTTGTAGTCCTTCAATGCCTTAGCCAGCAGCTCCGTCTCGTGCAGCCCGGCTTCAGGATAGACGTAGCGAATATCCTTGCCATGCTGCAAGCGGAAGATGGGCGGCTGTGCGATGTAGAGATGGCCTTCCTGAATCAAGGCCTGCATGTGCCGGAAAAAGAACGTCAGCAGCAGCGTGCGAATGTGCGAACCATCAACGTCCGCGTCCGTCATGACGATGACGCGACCGTAGCGCAGATTCTCGACATTGAAATCTTCGCTGACCCCAGTGCCCAGCGCACTGATCAACGCCTTGATCTCGTTGTTATCCAGCATCTTGTCCAGGCGCGCACGCTCAGTGTTGAGAATCTTCCCACGCAGCGGCAGGATCGCCTGGAAGTGCCGATCGCGGCCTTGCTTGGCCGAGCCACCGGCGCTATCACCCTCGACGATGTAGATTTCGGCGGTTTCGCCGCGCTGAGAGCAGTCCGCCAGCTTACCGGGCAGCGTTGTGCTTTCCAGCAGGCTCGGGCCGCCGCGCACCAGATCGCGCGCCTTACGCGCCGCCTCACGCGCGCGCATACTCGTCATGCACTTTTCGATGATCTTGCGCGCCTCACGCGGGTTGAGTTCGAGAAACTCGTTGAACGCCTCCGTCACCACCTGAGAGACCGCGCCCTGCACTTCTGGATTGATCAGCTTGACTTTTGTCTGGCTTTCGAAGGCCGGGTTTGGATGCTTGACGCTGACAATGGCTGTCAACCCCTCCAGCGTATCCGTGCCGGAGAAGTTGTTGTCCTTGTCCTTGAGATAACCGGCCTTGCGGGCATAGCGATTGATCACACCCGTGATCGACGAGCGCAAGCCGGTCAGGTGCGTACCGCCGTCCGGTGTATTGATCGTGTTGGCAAACGCCAGTTCGGTTACGTTGGCGGTGTCGTTGTACTGAAAAGCGAGTTCGATGCCAACTGTAAACGGCGCTTTACCTTCCGGCGCAATCTGCACATCGCGGTCGGCGTAAACTACCGCATGCAGCGGGTTACGGTTGCGATTGAGATAACGTACAAAGGCGCGCAGCCCACCCTCAAAATAGAAAGTGACTTCACGCGGGACGGGTTTAACCCGCTCATCACGCAGCGTCAGCCAGACCTTGCGCGTTACAAACGCCATCTCGCGGAAGCGCGTCATCAGTGTGTCGTAGCTAAAGCTGTTCGGCTCCAGTACTGTGAAGTCCGGTTTAAAGGTGATTACTGTTCCGGTGCCCTCATCCGGATTGAGCTTGCGTACTTTCTGCACCGGCGCTATCGCCTCACCAGCGCAATACGACTGTTCCCAAACGTAGTTATCGCGGTAAATGGTCGCCGTGAGTTCAGAAGACAGCGCATTCACTGCCGCAGCGCCAACGCCATGCAACCCACCGCTGACTTTGTAGGCCTGGTTGTCGAACTTGGCACCTGAACCGACTTCGGTCAGTGCCATTTCCAGCGTCGACTTACCAGTGACACGATGAATGCCGACCGGAATACCAACGCCGTTATCGGCAACAGTCACACGATTGTCGTCATGAAGCGTCACGACGATTTGATCACAGCGCCCGGCCAAGGCCTCGTCAATCGCATTATCGACAATTTCGTAGACGAGATGATGCATCGCACGCACATCCGTCCCGCCCACATACATGCCTGGCCGTAGGCGGATGTGTTCCCTGGGGTTGAGATGCTGAAAACTGCTCTCATCGTAGGCAGGGGCCGCACTATTCTTTGCCATCTGGTTTCCTCGGCATCCCGTTCGACTCGCTGAACAAAATAAGAGCGCGCCAGTGCGCACTCTCGAACGCCATTTTACAGGCTGCAAAATCCTTCTTAAATGGCGTTACTTATTTCATTAATTATACCCCATCTCAGGTGAGGATTCAATGTGCAAATTAGAACTAATGTGCGCCAGTAACACGACTTGACACAAGCTTGCTGGGTTCATAGAATTCAATCAACTGCCCCCGTAGTTCAGTGGATAGAACAACGGTCTTCTAAACCGTGTGTCGGGAGTTCGATTCTCTCCGGGGGCACAAAACGAATTCGCCCCGGACTGGGGCGAATTACTGATAGACAAGAAGCTTGCCTGTTATCTATTCATGATTTCGTGGTAGACGGCCTGGGTCATGTCGCTCAGGGCCATTTTGCGCTTCTTGAAGCGCGTCATCAGACGCTGATAGTAGGCCGCCGCCTCGCTTCTGCGCCCCAGCTGATCGTACAACTGCATGATCTGCTGGTGTAAGTCTTCGCGGAAGTCATCTTCTTCGGCACCACGCAGCAGGAAGCCAAGTGCATGTTCTGGACGATCCGCTTCCAGCCGGATTTGCGCCAGATGCGACAACGCTTCGATAAAGCCTGCCCGATAATCCTGCCTCCGTGCCAGAATCCACGGATCGTCGTGTCCTTGAAGATACGGCCCCTGATACATGTCTGCCACGCGCTGCCACTTATCGAACGGTTTTTCGTGGGCGTGCGCGCGCGCGTCCATCAATGCAGACACAAAGCGCATGACATCGTAGTCCAGGCTCAGCGCAGGATTGATGTAATAATAACCGTCGTCGTGCATTAAAATATCCATGTCGAATTGCAGCGCTTTGTGCAAGCGCCTTTTGGTAACATGGAAAACATTGACGGCTTGATCGACATCCAAATCCGGCCAGAAGGCGCGGCAGATCTCTGAACGGGTAACGACGGGCTTCTCAAGAGCGAAGAAAAACAAAAGGCGCGGAAGGTGTCCTTCCCAGGCGTCAATGGTTTTTCCATTGAAGAGCACGAAACCCGGTCCCAGCCCGAACACTTCCAGATCGTAATCCGCTTCTGGCAGCGTGCCGTAGAAGTCGCGGCGAATAATCGTATCATCCTGAAGGAGAAGCGCCCGCTGATGCGCAATCATCGAGACCCAGGGTAGTCTGGGCATAGTTCGACTATTGATGACGACGCGGCTGTGTTCAGGGAGTTGACCACTGAGTAACTCGACAAAGTCCTGCACATCATCCGCCTCATCCGAACGATCATACTCATCAAGAATCAGGAGTACATTCCGATCCTGTATATCGACGAACTCGCGAACAAGGGCAGAAATAAGCGTCGGCACATCTGCTTGTTCACGTACACTCAAAACGTTAAGATGCCGTCCAAAGAGTCGGCTCTGCTCGGCGATGTCATGAGACATACCGCCAACAACCGAGTCGACCGACACATCATCAGGCCCCATTGCATAATAGAGGACATGATAATCTTGTGAGTCGAGCAAACGGGCTACCAGCGGCGAGCGCAATCGGCTATCTGGATGGAGCAGGATAATCTTGGATGATTGTGCCGCTTCCAGAAACCTTTCGTATTGCTGCTCTATAGATTCCTGTAGATTCATGATCGCCTACCTTCTCAGGCTTGAAGAGACAACAGTGTTTACAGCTAGTTTACCATGTTTTGTAAGTGATGTGCTACGTGACAAGATGCCATTCGCATAATAGGCTGTCCATCTCTGGAGAACGCACTCGTGAATAAACCGCCGCGAACACTCGGTATCGCAGTTGCCATTCTGGCAAGCGTCTGTTTATTTTCCTGTTTACCGCTCTTAGAAGTCATCATGGTGCTGGCGCTACGGGGGAGACTGGAAACGGAACTGGTGCAATTAGACGGCGGTGGCACAGCAGCCTTTGGTGGGAACGTGCTGAATGCCGACTCACCGCGCCTGATTGTGCAAGCCGTGCTCGCGCTGCTGTTCCTGATAATTGCTGCATTCGCATGGCGCGGAAAACCCTCTACCATACGTTTCATTCTCATCGGCGCGGTCGTACTATTATCGGCAGGCAACATCGTTCTATTGATCACCACATTGACGACTCCGCAGACCCTCCAAACCGGCATCGACTCCGGCGCGGCGATGACACGTTCACTCGCCACGCTCCAACTCTGTTTCACCGTCATGATCCCGCTGTATGTCGCCTGGTATATGAATCGTGGCCCTGCCAGGGCCTTCTTCCGTGGGCACTTTCTGAAAGAACCTGCCAGAACCACGTCCACAACCGCGACAGACGAAGGCACAGACTAGCTGTTGCCACCCGACAACGTACTTTCCCGTTCCGCCATTTCCATCTGGACGAGTTCGCGCCGTAGAGTCTTGCCGACCGTGGTTTTGGGTAGTGAATCAACAAAGGCAAACCGGGTAGGTATTTCGTAGCGCGCCAGAAGTTTTTCCGCATACTTGATCAACTCATCGGCGGTGACAGACATGCCTGGCCGCACGACAACCCACGCTTTGAGCGCCTCCTGCCCTTCCTTCTCCGGGTGTGGCACCGCAGCAACGCCGACTTCCAACACCGCCGGATGATCGGCCAGGATTTTTTCGATGTTATTCGGATAGACGTTGAAGCCGCCTATTAACGCCATATCCTTCTTTCTATCAACAATGTAGAAGTAGCCGTCTTCGTCCATCCGCGCGATGTCGCCGGTGTACAACCAGAGCTTGCCGTCTTTCTCGCGCAAGGTGTTGGCCGTCTCAGTGGGCATCCCGTGATAGCCGGTCATCAACTGCGGACCGGCCATCACCAACTCACCCACTTCACCCGCTGGCAGATCGGTTTCGCCATCATCCAGACTGACGATACGCATATCCATATCCGGGAACGGCAGACCGATCGCCCCTGCACGATTCTCGCCATTGATCGGATTGCAGTGGGTCGCCGTCGGCGCTTCGCTCATGCCGAAGCCTTCCATCAGCCTGCCACCGCTCAATTGTTCAAATTCGCGTTTGGTTGCCGGAGGCAGCGGCGCAGAACCGCTCAGACAGTATTTGATCGAGCGCAAGCTAACTTTGCCTGATTTCACATCCGGGTGATTGTTGATCGCGTTGTAGAGCGCAGGCACGCCCATGAACAGAGTCGGCTTGTAACTATCGATCACGCCCAGCACATCGGCAATGTCACGCGCATTCGACACGAGAGTGATGCGCGACCCCATGCCGACGGCAAAACTGAGCACCGCTACCATTCCGAAAACATGGAACATCGGAATTGCGCCCATGAAGACCTCTTCCGGTGCCTGTTCCTTGTCTGCGCCCATGAACCAGGCCTTGCATTGGAGCGTATTTGCTACCAATGCCCTGTGGGTAGACATCGCCGCCTTACTGACGCCCGTTGTCCCGCCCGTGTACTGAAACAGCGCCAGGTCGTCTGGCTGCACATCCACACCCGGTTTTCTGCCCGCATAACGCGCCAGCACATCCTGCAACCAGACATCGCCCGAAGCCAGCGCTTCGACGTAGTGGCCGTCTTTCTTCTCGCGGGCCAGGGTAAACAGGAATTTCGCCGGGCCAGGCAGATACTCTTTGATATTGGTAACAATGACTTGCTTGACTTTTGTGCGCGGTTGAATGTCCTTGACCAGCTTGTAAAACAACGACAGGGTAAGCACGATTTCGGCATCGCAGTCATTGATCTGGAACTGCATCTTTTCGGGGGGATATGTGGGATTGGTCGCAGCGACCACCCCACCCGCTTTGAGAATGGCATAGAACGCAATCACGAACTGGACACAGTTCGGCATGACGATGACGACGCGATCACCTTTTTTCAAGCCCATCTCGATCATCGCCGCTGCCAGTGCATCCGAAGCAGCATCGATTTGAGCAAATGTCACGACATTACCAACACGTCCTAAAAGTGGCAGGTGGGCGCTGGCGACGAGCGCCGGACCTTCTGGAGATAGCCGCGCCGCTTTACGTAAGAATTCGTGCAGGGGATGATCAGGATAAGGCTCCAGACTTTGGGGGACGAATTCGTCATATTTTTTTGTCCAGGGGCGCTCGGCATAAGTGACCATTAGAATCTCTCCGCCTAAAATTTAACCACAATCTAACGCAACAGGTTATGCCGAGTATAATCTACGCCAAACAGGACTGCAATCGTCTAACAGTCCCCCCAGGCACGCCACGCTTCCGGCAGCGGAGCGACGTGGCCCCCGTGTGTGATGCAAATGTGCCGCGTCGAGCCGGTGACGCAAACAGCGCCGGTTTCCGCATCCACGATCTCATAGGCAAAGGTGAGTGCGCGCGACTGCATTGCTTCAATCCAGCAGCGCACCGTCACCCGCGTGCCATACACCATGGGCTTCAAATAGCGCGCGTTGACCTCGGCGACGGTCAGGTAATGGCCGCTGCGTTCGAAATCGGCATAATCACTGCCGCGCTGGCGGGCATAATTGCTGCGACCTTCTTCAAACCAGACGATGTAGCTGGAATGGTGGACGATGCCCATCGCGTCCGTTTCAGCATAACGAACGTAGAAGCTGGTTTCGGCGACAAACCGATCTTCTGCCGACATACCCTTACTCCTGTGCCGGCGATTGCGGCCTGGCCGCGTGGCGGCGGTGAAGCTCGTTGTCCACGTCTTCCAGGCCAATGCCGAGCTGAGACATTAACACGAGCGTATGATAGAAAAGATCAGCCAGTTCGCCAATCTGCTCCGTGCGCCCCTGCCCCAACGCCGCCACCACCACCTCGACCGCCTCCTCGCCGACCTTCTGCGCGATCTTGTTCGTGCCGCTCTCGAATAAGCGGTGCGTGTAGCTCTCCGGCTGTGGATTCGCCTTGCGTTCGCCAATGATGCGTTCAAGTTCACGCAGCATATCAGTCACTTTCTGCCTCCAGGCGGCGATAAAAGCACGATACTTCGCCGGTATGGCAGGCCGGGCCTGCCGCATCGACCATTACCAACAGGGTATCGCCATCGCAATCGACATATATCTCGCGCACACGCTGGATATTGCCGGATGTCTCTCCTTTGTGCCAGAGCTTCGCCCGGCTGCGACTCCAGAAAACAGTCTCGCCGATTTCGAGCGTGCGTTCCAGGGACTCACGACTCATATAAGCGACCATCAACACCTGGCGTGTGGTGGCATCCTGCACGATGGTGGGCACCAGCCCGCGCTCATTCCATTGAATAACTTCGATATTCATAAGTCAGCTTCCCAGCCATCCAGGCGCACGTGTACGCCGCGCCCATCCAGATAACGTTTGAGATCGGGTACACGCAGCTCGTTGTAGTGAAAGAGCGAGGCCGCCAGCGCCGCATCTGCGCCGCCTGCCGTGAGCGCCTCATAGAAATGCTCGACTGTCCCCGCACCGCCGGATGCGATCACGGGGATCGAAACGGCAGCACTGACAGCGCGCGTCAGTTCGATGTTGTAGCCTGCGCGTGTGCCGTCACGATCCATACTGGTGAGTAAAATCTCGCCCGCGCCGCGCCGCTCGACTTCGCGCGCCCATTCAAGCGCATCGAGTCCGGTCGACACGCGCCCGCCGTTGATATACACCTCCCAATGATCGCCTGTCCACTTCGGATCGATAGCGACGACGATGCACTGGCTGCCGAAGCCCCACGCGCCCTCGCTGATCAGTTCCGGCTTTTTGACTGCGGCGCTGTTGATCGACACTTTATCCGCGCCCGCCAGCAGTGTCGCCCGAATATCTTCGATGGTGCGTATCCCCCCGCCGACGCAGAACGGGATAAAGAGCGTATCCGCCACGCGGCGCACCATGTCCAGCATCGTGCTGCGATTCTCGTGTGAGGCCGTGATGTCCAGAAATACCAGCTCGTCCGCGCCTTCGCGGTCGTAGATGGCCGCCTGCTCCACCGGATCCCCGGCATCACGCAAATTGACGAAGTTGATCCCTTTGACGACCCGCCCCTCCATCACGTCGAGGCAGGGAATGATCCGTTTAGCCAGCATCGCCCTCTCCCGCTGCGTCTATCGCCTCAGCCAATTGAATTCTGCCCTCATAAAGCGCCATGCCGATGACCGCGCCCGCGACGACACGACTCGCCGCCAGCGCGCGCACGTCGTCGAGCGAGTTGACGCCGCCAGAGGCAATGACGCGCAGTCCGGTCGAACGCGCCAGGTCGATGGTTGCTTCGCGGTTCACGCCCGCCAGGCCGCCATCCCGCGCCACGTCGGTATACAGGCAGTGAACGACACCGCGCGCCGCCATCTGCTCACCCAGGGCGACCGCCGTCATCTCTGTCGTCCGCTGCCAGCCATGCGTCGTTACGTAACCATCGCGCGAATCGAGCGCCACACAGATTGCCTCTGCGCCATAGCGTGCCAGCGCCTGATCAACCACTTCCGGCTGCTGCACCGCAATCGTGCCCAGGATCACGCGCGCTGCGCCAGCGTCCACCGCAGCGGCGATGTCTTCCAGCGAACGCAAGCCGCCGCCAAACTGCACCGGCAGTCCCAACCGCGCGATCTCACGCAGGATCGCGCTGTTATCATTGGCTGCCGCGAATGCACCGTCGAGATTGACCACGTGCAACCAGCGCGCACCCTGCGCGATCCACTGGCGCGCCATCGCGACCGGATCTTCACTGAAGACTGTCTGGCGGTCGGGATCGCCCTCGCGCAGCCGCACGACTTTGCCGCCGCGCAGATCGATTGCCGGATAGATGATCATGCGGGCAACTCCAGGAAATTGGTCAGAATGCGCAGACCGGTGCGCTGGCTCTTCTCCGGGTGGAATTGGACGCCATAGATGTTATCGCGCTGGACGACCGCCGTGAACGCGATGCCGTAATCGACCACCGCCGCCACATCGCTCGGTTCCGCCGGGGCGCAGTAATAGCTGTGGACGAAATAGGCATAGCCTTCGCCGGGCAGGTCACGCAGCAGCGGTGTCTCGCGGACGATGCGCAGCGCATTCCAGCCCATGTGTGGCACCTTGTAACCGGGCGTCTCTGGAAAGCGTGTCACGTGGCCGGGCAGCAGCCCCAATCCCTGATGATCGCCCATTTCGTCGCTGTAATCGAACAAGAACTGCATCCCCAGGCAAATGCCCAGATACGGAATCCCCGCACGCACTGCGTCGGAAATCGGCTTGACCAACCCTTGCTCGTGGAGCTTCTGCATCCCAGCGCCAAACGCGCCGACACCGGGCAGGATGATTTTATGCGCGCCGTTGAGTTCATACGGCGTGCGCACGAGACGAATGCTCTCGACGCCGAGGTGGGACAGGGCGTGGAGCACGCTGCGTAAATTACCTGCGCCGTAATCGATGACTGCCAGCATCCAGCGACCTCCTAAAACAAAAAACCCCGCCTGATGCGGGGACTGTCGATCTAAAACAGCAATACGTGTTCAGTCGCGAACCGGCACCAGATGCGAGGTATATCGATAATGGTGGCGGAATGTCAAGCAGAACACGCGCAAACCTCCTAACGGTGGAAAGAGTATAACCACGCCGTAAGGTCGTGTCAAAATTCAAGTAGCGTGCAACCGAGCAAACCCGTCACATTCATTTTGAACCTCAAAGGCACAAAGGTCGCAAAGGGGAATTCATTCAAAAGGATTTTTCATTGCGTTTTTGCGTCTTTGAGGCTCGTATTGTCTCTTGCCAACTCAAGCCTGTTTGCCGCTCAATACGAGTGCTCCCTCTGCGTTTGCAGCGGGCGTTCCGGGCGTTCCGGGCGCGTGGCGGCCAAATTCGGCCAGGATTGTTTCCAGCAGTGGCAGCAGTTGGGTCGCGCGCTTCATGCGGACGACAGCATCCCAGAAAGGCTCGAACTTCTTCCAGCCCCCCGCATAGGCGACATGCCGCACTGACCCTGACAATGTCGGCTTGGTCATCGCCCCACGGAAAATCGCACCCCAGCGATAAAACTCGCGGTAGGCGCGCCAGTAACCAGCTTCGAGCGCTTCCGGCGCGAGTTTCGCCGGGCGATAGACGACGTGCCGCGTATCATACAGATCCCAGTTGCGGCTCGTGACGCGGTCTTCCGCTTCCATCCGCTGGTGCAGCGCCGTATCCGGGTACGGCGTGAGAATGTGAAATGTCGCCGTCTCGATCCCCTGCTCAATCGCCCAGGCGACCGTGCGATCAAAGACCGATTCGTCATCATCATCCATGCCAAAGACGAAGCTGCCATTGACCATCACGCCCAGATCGTGCAGGCGGCGAATGGCTGCGGCGTAATCCCGATTGAGATTCTGGACTTTGTGCTGCTCGCGCAGGCTGTTCGGATTAAGCGTCTCGAAGCCGACGAACAGACTGCGCAATCCGGCG
Source organism: Anaerolineae bacterium (assembly GCA_023382675.1). Taxonomy (GTDB): domain Bacteria; phylum Chloroflexota; class Anaerolineae; order Aggregatilineales; family Phototrophicaceae; genus Flexifilum. The sequence continues at coordinate 45,868 of JAHDWN010000006.1, read as the reverse complement.
GCGACAGCCTTCTCCAGCAGCCCCGGCTTGAGCACCGACTGAACAGTCCCCGCCGCCTGCCACAAGCGCCCCATGCCCTGCATACCGTCGAACAGGGCCGAGGCAAACCGCGCGTTGCCGAACAGATGATCGTCGAGGAAATAGAGATGCCGCCCAGGCAGACGTTCGATCTCGGCCAGCGCATCGTCAACCGTCTGCGTATAAAAGCCTTTGCCGCCCTTGAAGAATGCCTCTTTGTAACAGAAGTCGCACACGTGCGGGCAGCCGCGTGAGACGACAATCGAGTTCGGCACGAGGTACAGATGCCGTTTGATCAGCTCGCGACGCACAGGCGGCAAGCCGATCAGGGTACGCACGTTGGATTGATAGGCCGGCGCGGGATGGCCAGCGCGGAAATCGCGTAGGAACTGCGGCCAGGTATCCTCACCCGGCCCCAGGAAGATAGAATCTGCGTGTTCGGCAGCCTCGTCCGGCAGCGAGGTCACGTGCAAGCCACCGAGCGCCACATATGCACCTTTCGCACGATAATGATCGGCAAGCTGATAAGCGCGATATGCCGACGTGATGTAGACCTGGATCACCACCAGATCTGGCTCGTCGGTCAGGTCGAGTGTCTCGACATGCTCGTCCTGGATCACCACCTCATCGTCCATGTCGAGATAAGCAGCCAGTGTCGCCAGACCCAGCGGCGGAAACAGCGAATACTTGATTGGCCGGAAGAACGGGCTTTTGGCCTCGGTCAGCGCAGGCAAGATCATTTTGACTTTCACGGCGGTGCTCCTTGCTTCCATTGTCTGAGTCGTGGTCGGCGGCGCACAGGCTGCCAACCAGAGATGTATCCAGCTTAGGGAATTCGCCCGTTGTGCTCCACTGCTCAGGTCGCCAACCTGAAGCACCTGAGTGCTTGACCGGACGCACAACCCACTTTAGTGTTCAAATAGGAGGATGTGTCGATGCTCGAAACGATGCTGGTAGAAGATCATGCGCGGCTGCGCGCGGGGCTGAAAAAGGGGTTGGAAGTGACCGGCGACGTCGCAGTGACGGCGGAGACGGATACGGGCGAAGCGGCGCTCGAACTCTGCCTGAGTGATGTGCCGGTGCGCGTCATTCTGATGGATGTTGCCCTGGCTGGCGTCATGAATGGCATCGAAGCGGCGATTGCGATCCGGCGCGAGTTCCCGCGGATGCCGGTGGTCTTCTACTCGATCCAGGACGATGACAGCTATTACCGCATGTTCAGAGAATCGGGCATCCTCAGCCACTATGCCTACGTGCGCAAGTCCAATTATCTGCTGCCAGACATGATTGTCCCCTTGCTCAAGGACGCCGTGGCCGGCCGCAGTTTCATCGACCCGGATATTGAGATGCGCGTGCAGGAAGTGAGACAGCGGGATCAGAACGACCCGATGGCACTCCTGGAACCGAACGAGCAAACGGTCATCCGCCTGATCGCGCGAGGGCTGACCAACGAGCAGATTGCCACGCGCATGGGTTTCCGTGACAAGCGGACGATCAGCCGGACGAACGGCGAGATCTACGCCGCCTGGGGGCTGGTGGACAGCACAACCGACGAGAAGATCGCCCGGACGCGCGCCAGCATCATCTATCAACGCGGAGAACTCTTGCGCTGGGATACCGACGGCACAGCCTACTGCCTGGATGCGCGCGGAGATTGGGCACCAGTGGCGCTATGACCGGCCTCGCGCTGCTCGATTGGGCGATTATCGCCGTCTCGCTGTTCAACACCATTGTCTTGCTCTGGCTCGGCCTGATCGTGCTCCTGAATGCCGACCTGCGCAACAGCGGCGTGCTCTTGATGGGCGGCGGGCTGCTGCTGGGCGCAGCGTTCTTCATCACTCACACTGCTATCCTGGGCCAATCCCTCAGCTTCAACTATGACGGCCTGAATTTCTGGTGGCAGTCCGGCTGGCTGCCTGTGACCGCCGCGCCATATGTCTGGTACGTCGTCATCCTCTGGTTCAGCGGCTTCTGGAATCGCCCACACTCACCGCTTTTCCGCCGCCATGCGCTATGGCTGAGTCTGGCAACGCTGATCGGCGTCGTCTTGCTCCTGTGGATGATCTTCGCCAACCCGATCCCGGCCTTCGAGAGCATCATCGCGCTCGATCTCGCCAAAACGCCGAGCCTGTTTGGCATTCCGATTGTCTTTGTCGCCGCCCCGCTCCTGATGGTGAGCTGCATCGGCCTGTCGATTGACGCACTGCTCCACCCTGCCCCATCGTCACAGCCAGCAGTAGCGATCGGCCGCCAGCGCGCGCGCCCGTGGCTGCTCGGCACTTCCGGGCTGCTGCTCGCCGTCAGCGTGTTAGTCTGCTATTTCGTGGCCCGGGTGCTCGGCCAGAGCGAACGTGCTGGGCTGTTCAGCATTCGCGCCGACTCTATCGGTTGGTTCGATCTGGCGCTGTCGCTCCTGATTGCCGTGGGCAACCTTGCGCTCGGCCAGGCGATAGTCACCTACGAGGTGTTCACGGGGCGCATCCTGCCGCGCAGACGCTTGAACCGGCAGTGGCGTATCGTGCTGCTGATCGCACTGGTACTGGCGGTCATCGTCAGTTGGAGCATCCTCCTCCAATTGCGGCTGATCTATGGCTTGCTGCTGACGGTCGTGATGGCGGTCGCCATGGTTGCGGTCTACAGTTGGCGCACGTTCGAAGAACACGAGGCGCTCATTCGCCAGTTACGCCCCTTTGTCGGCAGCCATCGAACGCTCACGCGCGCGCTCAGCCTGAGTCAGGACGGCGCATCCCGCGCGCAGGAACTGCTCGACGCAACTTGCCATGACGTGCTGAATACGAATCGCGGGCTGCTCTTGCCGCTGGGCCCGTTCGCCTCGCTCGCAGGCGCGGCGCTGGCCTATCCCAAGGCTGTCACGCCTTTAGTGCCGCCTGTCCCTGCCAGCCTGGAAGATGGGCCGGTGCTGCTTTCGACAGAGGCGGTTCAAACGTATCACTGGGCGATCCCGCTCTGGGCAGAGCGCGGCCTGATCGGCGCGCTGTTTCTGAGCAAGAAAACCGATGGCGGACTCTACAGCCAGGAGGAGATCGACATCGCGCAGGCGAGCGGCGAGCGAATCATCGATATGCTCGTCAGCGAGACCATGACCGAACGCTTGCTCAAGCTCCAGCGCAAACGCACGACCGCCAGCCGCGTGGTCGATCTGGCGACCCGGCGCACGCTGCACGACGAAGTGCTGCCCACGCTGCACGATGCCATTTTGCAGATCAGCGCGCTGCCGGGTGGCAGTGATGCGCTCCCCGCTCTGACAAACGTGCATCAGCAAATCTCCGATCTGATTCGCGTCTCACTCGTCCCGCTTCAGGCGAGCAAGCAAGCCGATCTCGTCGCTGAACTGCGCGCCCTGATCGCACATGAATTCCCCGCGGCTTTCGAGCGTGTCGATTGGCAGATCACTGACCGGCCACTGCCGCCGCTCGATCCGCTGGCAAAAGATGTGCTCGTCAATGCCGTCCGCGAGTTCGTGCGCAATGCCGCCCTGCACGCGCGCAGCAAAAACGGCGATCCGCTGCACCTGACCCTCGAAATCCAGGCGCGCGATGCGCTTTACATCCACGTGGAGGACAACGGCATCGGCATCGACCACGTGCCACCAGCCGACTCGCCTGGTCACAACGGCCTGGCGCTGCATCGCACGCTGCTGAACATCGTCGGTGGTGAGTGCTACGTCGAACCCAGACCCGAAAGAGGCACGCGAGCGACCATCATTCTGCCCTGGCAATCCATCGCCGAACCGGATTGATCCTCGCTTACCCCTCGCCGCTGATGGCCTTGCGCTGCGCGCGTGTCAGACCGGAAAAGACGCGCCCATACGAATGCTCGATCATGTCGATGATCTCGTCCGGCGAGATGCTGCCATCGACAGTTACCGTATTCCAATGCTGCTTGTTGAGGTGGTAGCCGGGCCGCACTGCCGGATAGGTGTCGCGCAAGACCTTCGCCAGCGTCGGCTCGCACTTGAGCGAAATCGTCAGCGACTCGTCCACAGGCAGCAGCGCAAAGATCTTGCCGCCAACTTTGTAGACGGCCACGTCTGCCCCGAACGGGAAATCCTCGATTGCACCCACCTGCGCCAGGCATTGGCCGCGCAAATCGTCACGTGTCAGCATCATGTGTCCCCACCTTCTCCCGCGTAACCGTTGTCACTGTGCATTACAGTAGGATGGATTTATATATTGCATATGTGACGTTTAGCTATCACTCAATTCTTCGCTTTGGCTCGTGCGTATAATAGAGAGACCATTTGTTGTGGAGCATGTCCAACATGAAACTCTCGTCCGCATTCCTTGGCAAATATCTACCGACCGGTCTCCTGCTCGTGGTCGTTTTCGCGCTTGGGATCTTTGTCGGTGGTCAAAATAGCATCACATTCGCGCAGGATTCAGGCTCGCCCCCGCCGGAAGCACGCGAGGCTTTTCGCGCCTTCTGGCAGACCTACAACCTGATCCGCAGCGATTACCTGGATCGCGATCAAATCGACGATGCGACACTCGTCAACGGCGCACTCGACGGGATGCTCAACGCGCTTGGCGACGATTTCAGCGGCTACATGGACCCGGCGACGTTCGAGATGATGAATGATGACCTCGACGGCGAGATCACCGGTATCGGCGTTGTCATCCGCACTAACGACGCGGAACAGATCGAGGTCGTCAGCGTTCTGGAAGGGACGCCCGCGCAAAAGGCTGGCGTACTGCCCGGCGACATCTTCGCGATGGTTGACGGTCAGGATATGACCGGTGTCTCCCAGATGGAACTGGCACTCATCGTCCGCGGGCGCGAAGGCACAACCGTCAATATCACCATGCTGCGCGGCGATCAGTTGGTTGACTTCGAGATCCGCCGCGAACGCATCCAGATCCAGAACGTCGAAAGCGAACGTCTTGACGGCGACATCGGCTACGTGCGTCTGAGCGAATTCAGCCCGGACGCGCGCGCCGAAATCGACACAGCGCTCGCAGATTTGAATCCAGATAGTCTGAAGGGCTTGATCTTCGACTTCCGTGGCAACCTCGGCGGCTTGCTGGACAGCGCCATCGACGTGGGCAGTTTGCTGGTGAACGAGGGCACGCTGGTCACGGAAGATTTCGGCGACCAGAAGCAAGACCTCGCCGCCGAAGGCAATGCTTTGTCGCTCGACATCCCCGTCGTGCTGCTGGTGGATGAGTCCAGCGCCAGCGCGTCCGAACTGGTAGCGGGCGCATGGCAAGATTACGGCGTCGTCACGGTGATTGGCGAAACGACATTCGGCAAGGGTACAGTGCAGACGTGGCACGCGCTGCTCAACGGCGGCGGCGCACGTATCACCATCGCGCGCTGGCTCACGCCGCACGGAAGCTGGATCCACCAGCAGGGCATCACGCCGGACATCATGGTCGAATGGTCACCCACGTCCGCCGAGGATTTCGAGAACGACATCCAACTGAATGCCGCACTGGATTTCCTCCAGACGCAACTCGTCGCGCTGCCGCAGAATTGAGGACGCTACCCGGACTTTGCGCCGCTGCGCGAGCATGATATACTGCTGCCATTGCGTCCATTGGTTAGCCAGGGAGTACACGCGCCCATGAATGTCGCGCTCGAAATCGCCTCGATCATTCTATCTATCGCGCTGGTCGTCATCATTCTGCTTCAGGTCAAAGGCAGTGGGCTGGGCAGCCTGCTCGGTGGCGAAGCGATGGGTGGCATCGCCCGCACCCGGCGCGGCCTGGAAAAGACGCTTTTCCAACTGACCATCGTCCTGGCGTTCGCCTTTGTGGCCGTGTCGATCCTGGCAGTGGCATTCGGTCGCTGATCGCCGCTGTTCAGGTTGCCCGCACACGTTGCTTCTCCATAGTTGTGTACAGAGGTGTTCGGAGTGATCCAGCACCTCTTTTTCGTCTAGGATGAGATTGCCTATGCTGCGAGGTTTTCGTTGGCAACTTCTTGCGCTGATCCTGGCAGCGTTTCTATTCGCCGCCAGTTTGATCTTCCGCTCACAGCCTGTATCGCCCGCCGAGACACCTGCAATCTCGCCCACGCTCGCACTATCGGTGACTTCGACGGCAGTCATTGAGCCGTCCCCCGTGCCGCCGACGTCGACGCCACCGCCTGCGGGCACCATCAGCACCCTCCGCGAAGGCCTTGTCGGTACGATCCAACGCCTTAATCCGCTGTTCGCTGACCTCAACCCAGTCGATCATGACATCACATCCCTGATCTTCGAAGGCTTGACGCGCACCAATACGTATGGGGAACCTGAACCCGCCCTGGCGCAAAGCTGGGTCATTTCGTCCGATGGGCTGGAATATGTCGTCACCCTGCGCGACGATGTGCTCTGGCAGGATGGCGTGCCGTTTTCTGCAGTCGATGTCGCCTATACCATGAGCATTTTGCGCGCGCCCGACTTCCCCGGCTCGGCGGAGCTGCGCAACTTCTGGCGTACCGTCGAAACGGAGATCATCGGCGAGCGGCTGGTGCGTTTTCGCCTGACACAGCCGTTGGGCACCTTCCTGGACATGCTCCAGATCGGCATCCTGCCCGAACATGCCCTGCGCGGTACAAATGGCGCGCAGCTGGTCACACATCCCTTCGACCTGACACCCATCGGCACCGGCCCATATCAGCTTGAGCAAATCCAGGTCAACGACCAGGGGCAACCGACGCAGATCGACCTGCGCGCGGCAACCGTCTATCGCCAGCGCCCGGAGGCGCGCGACCGCTACCCCATCGAGCGCATCAGCTTCGTGCTCTACAACTCGTTCGACAGCGCAGCGCAGGCCTTGAGCAGCGGCAGCATCGACGGCCTCGCAGCGCAAACAGCTCAGCAGCGCCGCCAGCTTTTCGATCTGGCGAACAGCAATCCCGGTATCGCCCTGAATACGCAGCTCGAGCCGCTCCTGGGAGTACTCATCTTCAACTGGCAGCAAGATACGACACGCTTTTTCCGCGAGCAGCGCGTTCGGGTCGCACTCGCATCCGGCCTGGATCGCTCGTCAGTGATCGAGCGCAATCTGTCCAACGTTGCCGTCGAGGCCAACAGCCCGCTGATGCCAAACTCGTGGGCCTACGTAACCGATCTGCCCTGGCCGGCCTATGCGCCGGATACCGCACGCGTCGAACTTCAGTTGGCGAGCGAGCGTCTCGCCGCCATCGCCGCCCGCAATGCCGACGACGAGGCCACACCTGAAGGGGGTGAAAGCGCCCCGACGACCACGCCAGACGGCTTCCTGTTCCATTTCAGCATCCTCGTGCCGGATGATCCAGCCCGGGTCAACATGGCGCAGGAGATCGCCGCCCAGTGGTCACAGCTCAATCTCGCCGTCGGCGTCGAGGCAGTCAGCCTCGCTGATTATCATGCGCGCCTGGAGGCAGGCGAATTTGACGTGGCAATCGTCGAATATGCGCTTGGCGCGAGCACAGATCCCGATGTTTATACGTTCTGGCATCAGGGGCAGTTCGTGCCCGATGGCTTGAACTATGGCGGCGCGGATGACCGCACGATCAGCCAGTTGCTGGAACGGGCGCGGCGCGATCCAAACGGCATCAATCGCATCGAACTCTACCAGGCGTTTCAGCGCGAATTTGCCGAACGCGTCATCGCTATTCCGCTGTACTATCCGCTATTCACGTATGCGACCAGTCCACGGCTGACCAATGTCCAGCTAGGGACGATCGGTGCCTTGTCTGACCGTTTCCGCACACTTGGCGATTGGCGCGTGAATTAGAGCGCGCCTTCCGCCGCCAAAATCTGGCGCAGCAGATCTTTACGCGCACTGCCGCCGAGTGTCTCCAAACGCCGCACGCCGAGCGGATCGATGTCCTCGCGCAGCAGCCGCAGTTCCTCAGACGACGGCAGCGGCGTCTCGCTCACGTCCGGGGCGATATCCAATGCAAATCCGGTCTTCTTTTGGATATGCTCGACCGTAACGCCCGGAAAGTGGCGGATCAGCCGCATTCGCCCCTCATGCCAGTCGAACTCGCCCAGATCGCTGACAAGATAGCGCGGGCCTGATCCGTGCTGGCGCTGCGGCGCGTGCCCCATGCCGCTGACGAAATCGACCGCCTCGACGAAGACGACGCGCGAATGCCGGGGCACGTAGAGATAGATGTGCTCCGACGTCGGTGTCACGTCGGGGATGCCACCAGTGCCGGGCAGACGCATCCGTGGTCGCTTGATGGCGACGTTGTTGAAATTGCCGTACACATCCACCTGCGCGGGGCGGAAGAACTCTTTTGGATTGTACTTGGGCAGCAGATCCGCCGCCGCGCTGACGAAGCCGACGTGCATCTGCGCCTTGCCCAACCACAGATCTTCGACGCGCCCGACGCCAAGCGCACCCCATTCGCGGCACATGCTCTGGCCGATGGCCGAAGCGAAACGCACATTCGGCGCGTGCGTACACTGCGCGAGGATGAACCCGGCCATTACCAGCGGCGTGTTGATGCCCTGCGCCAGCACTTCGCCATCGACGACCTGGCGCGAGATGCAGACGGCGATCAATTCATCGACACTGTGGTCTGCGCTCATCAACCTTCGTCTTTCCCATCGTCGGCCATACGCACCATGATCGGCGTGAACTTGCCCGCGATGGCGATCAGATCGGCCTGCGCGTCGATGATGTCGTCGATCCGCTTATAGGCCTGCGGACTCTCGTCCAGCCCGCCGCCAAGCAGCGTCACGCCGCGCTCCTTGAGATAACGGTCGCGCTCAGTGCGTGTGATCGTCTCAATGGCTTTACGGCGGCTCATCTGCCGTCCAGCGCCATGCGCGGCGGAGTTGATGGCCTGGACGTTGCCGCGCCCACGCATGAGATAGCCTGCATCGCCCATCGAGCCGGGGATGATGCCGTAGACATCTTCTCCTGCCGGGGTCGCGCCTTTGCGATGGACGATGACTTCACGCTCACCGCCCTGAAAACCGGCAGGCGCGGGGATCGTCTCTTTCCAGGCGAAATTGTGATGATTTTCGAGGGAGATCACCGGCTTGTAACCGATGGCTTTGGCGATGCGCCGGTGGATGACCTCGTGATTAGCCGCGGCGAAGCGTCCGGCCAATTGCATCGACAGCCAGTATTCCTGGCCGTAGTGACTGTCCAGCACGAACCAGGCCAGATGGCGCACCGCCGGATCGAGCTGTGGATGGAACTCCTTCGCCAGTTTCGAGTAGAAGTTGGCAATCTTGAAGCCGACGCCGCGTGAGCCGCTGTGCGAAAGCAGCGCCAGGTACTGCCCGCGCTCCAGATCGAGATCGGGATCATCGCGCTCGACTTCGAATGCGCCCCATTCGACAAAGTGATTGCCGGTGCCGCTCGTACCTAACTGGCGGTAGGCCAGGCTCTTGAGCGAGCGCAGCAGGTCGGTCGCTGCCCAATTGGGATCGTCGAGAACTTCATGCTCGACCTGCTCGTTCGGCTTCCACTCCGACCCCGCGCCGAAACGGGTCTGCTCCAGGAGCGCCTTCTTGAACTGGGCAACCTTCTGGCGGATCACAATCGGCGATACCGGAAAGATCGTCAGCCGCATCCGGCAGGCGATGTCAACGCCGACCGCGTAGGGAATGACCGCGTTATCTGTCGCCAGCACGCCGCCGATGGGGAGGCCATAGCCAACGTGTGCATCGGGCATCAGCGCCCCGGCCACACTGACCGGCAGCCGCATGGCGTTGTCCATCTGCTTGCGCGCCTCAGCATCGATGTAATCAGCGCCCCAGACGGCATATTCCAGCGGCCGTTCGCGCAGTTCGTACGTCTCCTGTGATGGCTGTGGATGCTTCCTCTTCGCCATATATCACTCATCCCTCACTTTGCGTTATCATACACGACCGCGCGCAGCCACGGAAGCAACACTAAGGGCCATCCCGAATGCCGATCCAACCTTTCTTCGTCGTCATCGTCATCATCGTTTGCCTCATCATTGGTTTGTCCAAAGGCGGCCTAGGCGCGGCGCTGGTCGTCCTCTGCATCCCGCTGCTCAGCCTGGTCATGCCGGTGCAGCAAGCGATCAGCATGACGCTGCCGCTGCTCATTTTTGCAGACCTGTTCGCACTGGCCGCCTTCTGGCAGCGTTGGGATCTCCATCACATCAAGCTGCTGCTGCCCCCGGCCATCGTCGGCATCTTGCTCGGCACCTATCTGTTGGCAAATCTGGATGATGTGGCGTTGCGGCGTTTGGTGGGGTTGTTCGTGCTTTTGTTCGTCATCTACAAGATCGTGGTCGAACCCAGGCTGCTCAACGTGGTTTACCAGCCGCGCGATTGGCATGGGATGCTCACCGGGGTCGTTAGCGGCTTCGGCTCTGCCCTGGCGAACGTCGGCGGCCCGCCCTTCACGATTTACATGCTGTTCCAACAAGAACTCACGCCCATCGCTTTCGCTGGCACGGCGACGCTCTTCTTCGCCATCGTCAACGTGCTCAAGCTGCCGGGGCTGATCGCAGCGCAGGTTTTCGATCTGCACGACCTGACGAGCGTGCTCTGGGCGCTGCCGGTGATCCCGATCAGCGTCTACATCGGACGCCGCGTCGTCAACCACTTGAATCGCAAGCGCTTCGACCAGATGATGCTCGCATTATTGACGTTCAACGCGATCTTTCTGCTCACCGTGCCGCCGAGCAGCTAAGGACTGGTCAATTCGTGGTCGTGACGGTCGCCGCGCAGCAGCGCCTCGTCAGCCGCCGCGCCTTCGCTGATTGCCCAGCCGCGCCAGCCGACGATCAAGCGGCTGCCAGACTGCTCGCGCAGAAGCAGCACGACGCTGACTGGCTGTTCTAGACCTGCAAAGCTCAGGTGGTATAGTTCAGCGACCTCGGTGGCAGCCTGCGCCGCCTGCACAAATGTGATGTCGCCCACCCTGCCCCATTCGGCGGGTACGCGATCTTCCAGGCAGCCGGTCAGGACGCCGCGTGTGCAGTTCAGACGCACCACGTCCAGGAACGCCGGGCTGACATATTCCATGGCCGCTTCCTCATTGCCCTCGAAAAGCTGGCGCAGGAAGTTGTAGCCCTTGCTGCTGCCAGATACGAGCGTGTTCACCACCAGCACGGACAGCAGCATCACGATCACAATCACAACCGAGCCGACGATGATGATCTGCTTCCCGCTTATCGACCGCCTGTCGTTCATCTGCTTAATATGCGTCCATGTTAGAATAGATGTGATGGTATTGAGATCTCAAACTCATGCACAGGAGGCGAGGTCGATGCGTGATTTCCAGACAGAAATCGAACGAACCGACGACATCCACCAACTGCGCGCCATTATCGCCGAGCTTGGCGAGACCATCCAGGATCTGCTGGCGATGGCTTACGAGGGCGACGAAGCCGAAGACCGCGCCAACAGCCTGGAGCTGATCCGCCGCTACGGCGAACAAAAGCTGGAACGGCTGCTGGCCTGACCTAACAGCCAGATGCTGATGGGCTAATTCGCCGCCACCAGCTTGACAAACTTGCGCTTGCCGACCTGGAGCACCGCCGGGAGCTGTTCGGGCGCAATCACCGCGTGAATATCCGCAATCGCATCGCCATTGAGACGGATGCCGCCCTGCTCGATCAAGCGCCGCGCTTCACCGCCGCTGCTGACCATGCCCAGTCGGCGCAGGATTTCGACCACGCGCTCTTCAGCGACCAGCGCTGCCTCCGCCATGTCTTCCGGCAAACCCGTGCCGCCGCGATGCACCTGATCCCACGTCTTCTGCGCCTGCTCGGCTGCGTCGGGGCTGTGGAAGATGGCGACGATCTCGCGCGCGAGCCGCATCTTGGCGTCGTTGGGATGCAGTGAGCCATCGGCAAGCTGCTGCTCGAAAGCGCTCATCTGTGCCGGTGTCCAGCCCAGGATCAGCTTGTGATAGATCGGCATCGCTTTGTCCGGGACGCTCATGACCTTGCCGAACATGTCGTCCGGGGTCGCCATGATCGGGATGTGATTGCCCAGGCTCTTACTCATCTTGATCTCGCCGTCCGTGCCCGGCAGGCTCTCGCCCATGATGATAGCGATCTGCGGGCGCTGGCCGAGCGCCTGCTGGAGCTTGCGCCCGGCGACGACGATGTTGAACAACTGATCCTGCCCGCCAACCTGCACGTCCGCCTCCTGCGCCACAGCGTCATAGGCCTGCATCAGCGCATAGAAGAACTCATGCAAATAGATCGGTGAGCCAGCCTCGACGCGCTTGGCGAAATTTTCGCGCACCAGGAACTGCTGCACGGTGAAGTTGCTCGCCAGCCGGATGATGTCGGCGAAGTCGAGCGTGCTCAGCCACTCGTCGTTGCGGCGCACGCGCGTGAGATTCGGGTCGAGAATCTTGAACGCCTGCGCGGCGTAGGTCATGGCATTCTCTTCGACCTGATCGCGCGTGAGCTGCTCGCGTTCCTTGTCCTTGTCCGACGGATCGCCGATCAGGCTGGTGAACGTGCCGACGAGGAACGTTACGTCGTGGCCGAATTCCTGGAACTGGCGCAGCTTGCGCATCGTGATCGTGTGCCCCAGGTGCAGGTCGGACGTGCGCGGATCGTAGCCGCAGTAGACGCGCAGCATCCGCCCCTGCTTCTCGGCCTCGATCAGCCGTTCGCGCAGTTCACGCGCCATGACCTCTTTCGTCGCCGGATCGCCGTATTCCACACCCGACATCAAAATCTCGACTTGCTCGTCAATCGTGGGCATCTGGACACTTCCTGCTTATTACTGCTGCGCAATCTGGCTGCAAATTACACCACAAAGCACCGCAGGACACAAAGGGGAGTTTCTTGGAGAGACGTTGTTCTGGTTGTGCAGGCGTTCGTTTGAGAGTAGATTTCAAATTGGGTTGGATGTGCATAATTAGCACACGAGGCACACGTACGAATTTGAAGAGCTATCATAGATTTTCTTCCGAGTCTGTTGGCTCCTCGTACGAAGGGCTTTGATTTGAAAGCCAAGGAGAAAATAGTGTCTACGTACTTCCTTATCGCTCCATACAATCCTGACACTTGGGAAGATTCACTTAAAGAGCGGCCAGCGCCGCCAAGTGAATTTCGAATCGACGCAGATCGCTATCGGGCGAGTCTATTGGAGAAATGGCCCGCAGCTCGTGTTTTCTCTTCGAATGCGGAAATAGGTCTTCTTGAATGGAAACTGCCGCCTGAAAACGAAACTGAGAGCGGTTTTTGAGGGCGTCTTCGTACAGATCATCAGACTGTTGAGTTTGATACAGGTCCCAAAGAGAGCTTCCTGGATTTCATCTTGTGGCATCGTAGAAACATGCCCTCTCGAATTCGACTCTACCTATTCAACACAAGTTCGCTGGATTACATTGAGTTGACAGAGGGTATGGCGGCGGAGGAAATCGCTAAGGCCGTGGGCATAGTATCTTAATTTCGAAATCCACCACGCCCGCGTAGACGACCTTCGCCACCGAGACCGGTTGCATCGTCGCGGTGAAGGCCACCCCTTGCTCCACGTCGGCGACCTGCGCGAACTACAGCTTCGGTGGGCCGCGCCGGATAACCTCTTCCATGACGCGCGTGAATTCAGGCTGCCACTGGCTCTCCCAACTGTGGCCGAAGCGCCACGGGCTAACATCCTCAATCCACCAGGTGACGCCGACCTCGATATAAGGCTCGATGACGTGGGCGGCATTGTGCCAGTCTTCCAAAGGCAGCCAACTGCCTTGAACCAGATCGAACGACGAAGTCTCGGTGCGATACTGCGAGATGTAGCTCAGAGCTTCACGCCAGTCTCCAGGCAGTATCGGCCCATCCATTTTGATCGGGAAATAGCCATCCCAACGCGCCGCCCGGCGCATCGGCGGCTTGTTGCGCAGATGTCCGCCGACCCAGATCGGAATGCGCGGCGTTTGCTGCGGCGCGGGCAAGAACGTGACTGGCTTCAGATGATAGTGCTGCCCATCAAACTGAAACGGCTGCCCGCTCCACAAACCTTTCAGTATCTCTAACCCTTCGTCCAGCTTTTGCGCGCGCAGCCGGGCATCTATGTCTTCACCAAAAAAGCCAAAGTCCCACTGCGCGGGTTCTCCCAAGCCCACACCCAGAGTCAACCGTCCGCCAGACAGACGATCTAAAGCGGCGGTTTGTCGTGCCAGAGTCCACGGACGCCGCCGCGCCACCGGCGTGACCATGGTGCCAATGCGCAGCCGTTGGGTGTGACAGGCGACCGCCGCCAGCGCGACCCACGGATCAGTATTCGGGTGAAATGTGGGGTCAAACATGACGTGATCCCAGATAAAGAAGCCATCCCATCCGGTGTCTTCGGCCACCTGCGCCATTTCCGCCAGATAGGCAGGATCGGCAAAGTCGCCGAATGGAGGTAAAGTCACGCCAAATTTCATCGCAGAACTCCCTGATCTTGAGCGCGTACGCGGCTCATAGGCACATACCTCCATGCAGCCAGGCAGGCCGCGTGTGAAAAGCTTCTACAAAACTTTCGATATGCCCTCTATAATCATTCATTCACGCGGACCGATTGGCAGCAGGGACAATATTCGTATGCAAAATATGACCAGCGCAGAGGCGCGCCAGGCGTTTCTCGATTTTTTCGAGGAGATGGGGCACAAAAAAGTCGCTTCTTCCTCGCTTGTGCCGGGCAATGACCCTACCCTGCTCTTCACCAACGCGGGCATGGTGCAGTTCAAGGATGTCTTCCTGGGGCTGGACAAGCGCGATTACAAACGCGCCACCACCTCGCAAAAATGTATGCGCGTCTCCGGCAAGCACAACGACATCGAGGAAGTCGGCCCGTCACCGCGCCATCACACCTTCTTCGAAATGCTCGGCAACTTCAGCTTTGGCGATTACTTCAAGCGCGACGCCATCAAATATGCATACACACTGCTGACCGAGGTCTACGGCCTGCCGCCGGAACGCCTCGCCTTCACCGTATACGCCAACGACGACGAAGCCTACAACATCTGGGTCAACGAGATGGGTGTCGATCCAAAGCGCGTCGCCCGTCTAGGGCCGAAGACCAACTTCTGGCAGATGGCGGAGACCGGCCCCTGCGGCCCCACCAGCGAACTCCACTGGGACAAGTACCCGGAGCGCGGTATCGACGACATCATCCCGTCGCTGACAGCGGAAGATGACCGCTTCCTCGAACTGTGGAATCTCGTCTTCATGCAGTTCAATCGCACGCAGCCGGACGAACAGCACACGGGCAAATTCGACGTGCCGCTGCCTGCGCCGGGCGTCGATACCGGCATGGGGCTGGAGCGTCTGCTCAGCATCGTCAATGGGGTGAGCGCGAACTACGAAACTGATCTGTTCCTGCCGATCATCCGCAAGACGCAGGAACTGACCGGCCATTCGGACGCCGAGCGCGACGCCAACATCGTGCCCTACCGCGTCATCGCCGATCATGTTCGCGCAGCGGTCTTCCTGATTGCCGATGGCGTACTGCCCGGCGCGAAGGGGCGCGACGCGATCTGCCGTCTCGTCATCCGGCGTGCCGCGCGCTTCGGCGCGAAGATTGGCTTTCACCAGCCGTTCCTGGCGGAGATTGCCGACTCGGTCATCGACATCATGGGCGGCCACTACACCGATCTGGTCGAGCGCGCCGGGGCGATCAAGCGCGTGATTACGCTCGAAGAAGAGCGCTTCCTGCGCACGATGGAGCGCGGCCTGGGTGAACTCGACCTGATGCTGATGGAGATCAGCGGCAACGGCGGGCGCGTGCTGCCCGGCGACAAGGCTTTCTATCTCAAGGCGACGCTCGGCCTGCCAATCCAGGTGACGAAGGACATCGTCGAGGAGCGCGGCTTCAGCGTCGATATGCAGGGCTTCCAGGCCGCCGAAGACGAGCACGCCATTGCCAGCGGTGGTGACAAACCGATGGGCACCATCGAGGCGGCGGAGATCTACAACAACGTCCTCACCGATCTCCAGCGCGAGGGCAAGCTCGGAGCGACCGGCGTGACCTATGAGCCGTATGAGCACCTGCGCGTCGATGACCGTGTGCTGGCGCTGCTGGTCGATGGGCAGCCGGTGGATAGCGCCATCGCTGGTGATCGTGTCGAGGTCGTCCTGGGCACGACCGGCTTCTACGTCGAGAGCGGCGGCCAGATCAGCGATACCGGCATCATTCGCGGGGACGGCTGGGTGATCGAGATCGAAGACATGAAGCGCCCGGTCGGCGGCTTGATCGTCCACGTGGGCGAAGTCGCCGAAGGCAGGCCGCACGTCGGTGACATGGCGACTGCCGAGGTCGATGCGGACCGGCGCGCAGACATCACGCGCAATCACACGGCGACGCACCTGCTCCACGCGGCGCTGCGCAACCGACTAGGCGACCACGTCCAGCAGCGCGGATCGCTGGTCGCGCCGGATCGCCTGCGCTTCGACTTCGTACATGATGGCAAGATCGACACCAACACGCTGCGCGCGATCGAAGACGAGATCAACAACATCATTCTCGCCAACTACGCTGTTCAACCGAAGGAAAAGAGCCTCCAGGAAGCGCGCAAAGAAGGCGCGATGGCGCTCTTCGGCGAAAAATACGGCGACCGCGTGCGCACGATCAGCATCATTGATGGCGACGGCAACCGGCGCTACAGCTACGAACTCTGCGGCGGCTGCCACGTCCCGGAGACGGCGACGATTGGCTCGTTCCTGATCGTCAGCGAAGGCAGCGTCAGCGCGGGCATCCGCCGTGTCGAAGCGCTGACCGGCGCTGGTGCGGCGCACTACGTGCAGCGCAATCTGATGATGATGGATCATGTCGCGCAGGCGCTGGGCACAACACCCGACATGGTCGGCGACCGCGTCGCCAGCCTGATGATCGAGTTGAGCGGCGCGTACAAGCAGATCGAAGCGCTCCAGCGCCGGATCGCGCGCCAGCA
Organism: Anaerolineae bacterium; assembly: GCA_023382675.1. GTDB lineage: Bacteria > Chloroflexota > Anaerolineae > Aggregatilineales > Phototrophicaceae > Flexifilum. The sequence continues at coordinate 29,030 of JAHDWN010000006.1, read as the reverse complement.
GTTCGAGAGTCTGCTCACCGGATTGGAGCAGGTGGATGGTGTCCAGGCGCTGATCGCGCAGGTGGATAACACGCCGGTCGAGACACTGCGCGAGATGGCGGATTGGTTCCGCGACACCGTCACCGAGCACGGCGTGGTCGTGCTCGGCAGCGTCACCGATGGGCGACCACAGCTTCTGGTCGCCGTAACCGACGACATGACCAAGCAGGGCTTGCACGCGGGCAACCTGATCAAGCAGATCGCGCCGATTGTCGGTGGCGGCGGCGGCGGGCGTCCGAACATGGCCCAGGCAGGCGGCAAGGATGCCAGCCGTCTCCCGGCAGCGCTGGCGGAGGCGCGCAAGCTGATCGCCGGACGCGCGTCCTAACGCTCGGCGATCCGCTTCATGCTGGCTGCCGTCGCTGAAGTCTGAGAGCGCAGTCTATGCCGACGAAACCTGATTATGTCCAGCTTGAATCTGGCGATGATGCCGCCGCCGTTCGCGACCGCCTGACGTTTCTTCGCGGGCGGCGGGTGCTGCTCGTCTGGCCAGAATCAGGCACTGCGCTGAATCGCAAGCTCGATCTGGTGCTCGTGCAGCGCGAAGCCGCCCGGCTGTCGATCCGGCTGGCTATCGTCAGCCACGACGCGGACGTGGCACGCCATGCCCGCGAGCTGAACATCAGCGTCTTCGAGACGATTGGCGAGAGCGAACGCAAACGCTGGAAACGCGCGCGCGGCAGCCTCTTCGCCGACCGTGCCCGCAAACCCGACGAGGAACCGAGCGCCGATGAACTCATGCCGGTCGCCAGCCGCGTGCGCAGTGATGCGCTCCTGCCCGCGCGCACACGCCCATGGGTGCAGCTCGTCACCCTCCTGCTGATTGTTGCCGTGATCGCCGCCGCGACCTACGTCATCATGCCCAGCGCAACGATCCGCATCACCCCGGCGCAAGAGCGGCTGGAAGTCCAGGCCCCGATTGTGGCCGATCCCAATCCCGCTGTAACAACCGTCGATGTGGACGCCGGACTCATCCCGGCGCTGATCGTCCAGGTGCCGCTCGAAGACACCGCCACGACTCAAACGACCGGCCTGCGCGAGGTCGAAGATAGCCGCGCCGGGGGCACAGTCGTGTTCATCAACCAGACCGACTCCCCGATTGACATCCCGGCAGGCACAGTCGTCGCGACCAGCGCCGGGACCCCAATCATGTTCCAGACAACTGACACGGCTTTGCTGGCGGGCGGGGTCGGCCTCCAGGTGGAAGCGCCGGTCGAAGCCCTCCCGGAATATGCCGGCAGCGCTGGGAACGTCGATGCGGGGCTGATCAACACCGTTACCGGCGATCTGGCCGACCGGATCAGTGTGCGCAACATCTCGCCGACGGTGGGCGGTGAAGATCGCACTCTGCGCACCGTCACTCTGGCCGATCAGGAGCGGCTGCTGTTCACCCTGCGCCAACAGATGCAATCACGCGCCTGCGACGAAATGACCAACCGCGTCTCCGCAACGCAGACCGTCCTCTGCGACACGGTGCGCATCATCGAAGAGCGCGGCGACCTGACGACATTCAGCGCGCAGCCGGGCGATGTTGCCGACGAACTCAGCCTGAGTATGCGCCTCGTGGTCGAAGCGACCGCCATCGAACAGCTCAACGGCCAGCAGGTCGCACTCGCCCGCCTCTCCGCGCAAATCCCGCGCGGTCGCATCCTCCTGCCGGAGACACTCGAATACGAGTCGAGCGGCGTCAGCATCGACAGCACAGGGCGCGTCGGCTTCGTCATGACTGCCCAGGGCACCGTTATCGCCCAGATCGACCCCGAAGTCCTCCGCGACCGCATGGCGGGTCGTTCAGTCGCTGATGCTCAGGCTTACCTGACGACGGAACTCGATCTCCAGCCGGATACCGCACCGGAGATCGCCGTCACGCCAGGCTGGCTGCCTAATCTGCCGCTCCTGGCAGCCCGCATCCGCATTATTATGGAGACTCTCACGCCATGAACGGTGCCCCACGTGTAACTGGCAGACTGCTCGGCATCGATCATGGACTGGTGCGTCTCGGCATCGCCGTCAGCGACGAAACGGGCTTCGTCGCGCGCGAACTAGCGATCATCCGCCGCACGTCCAAGCGCGAAGATTTCGACAAAATCAACCGGATCGCCGCCGAGCAGCGCGCTGTCGCCCTGATCGTAGGCGTACCGACGGATTACGAACGCGCGGCACAGGGGTTATACTCGCAGGCAGATCGAGTCCGCACGTGGGCAGAGGCACTGCGCGCAGCCACGCCGCTGCCGGTTGTCCTCTGGGATGAGACGATGACCAGCCACGACGCGCGTGATCTCGCCCGGCAGCAGCGCCGCAAGCGTGACGCACCTGTGGACGATCTGGCGGCGCGGGTGATCCTGCAAAGCTATCTCGACGCGGTGCACGCCGGTCTGGCGCAGCCGCCCATTCGGGTTAGCGATGAAGCGAATGATAGATAGAGACGCCGACATGGCGGAAGGCAGGTGGGCAGGTTGAATCGGTTCTGGCGCACACTCGCAGTCGCAATCGGGATGCTTCTCATCGGTGTGCTCATCTGCGCGGGCACGATCTTCGTGCTCTCTGGCGGGCGACTGGGCGAGTTCATACAGGATCAATTGGCGCGCGCGCGGCTGGCAGCCCGCGAAGCCGATCTCAACCGTCCACTGGGTACAGACACAGCGCCCATCCGCTTCACCATCGAATCAGGCGACACACCGCGCCTGATTGCGCAAAACCTGCTCGCCGACGGATTGATCGCCGACGCTGATCTGTTCGTCGATTACGTGCGCGCCTACGACATCGACAACCAGCTTGAGGCCGGAGTCTTCTTTTTGTACCGCACCCAGCCGCTGACAGAGATCGCGCACGCGCTGACCGATTCAGCCGGCAGCCAGTTTCTGTTCCGCATCCTCGAAGGCCAGCGCCTGGAAGAGGTCGTCTACAACCTCATCGATACCAATCCCTTCTTTGGCTTCAGCGGCGCGGACTTTTTCGCCGTCGCCGGGCCGGGCGCACAGCAAGACCTGACCTTCGCTCAATTTGTCGGGCTGCCAGCGGGCGCATCGCTCGAAGGCTTCCTCTTCCCGGACACCTACCAGCTTCCCGCCGCTGTCACCCCGATCCAACTGCGTCAGATCGTGACTCAGGAATTCATCGACCGCATGGGCAGCGACATTCCGGCGCAAGCACGCGAACAGGGCTTCTCGCTCTATCAGGTGGTCACGCTGGCGTCGATCATCCAGCGTGAGGCCGTGCGTGTGGACGAAATGCCGCTCATCAGCAGTGTCTATCGCAATCGCCTGCGCGTCGGGATGAAACTCGACGCCGATCCCACCGTGCAGTATGGCATCGGCCTGCGCAATGGCTCTTGGTGGCCGCAGATCACGGTCGAGGATTACCAGACAGCGCGATCACCCTACAACACCTATCTGAACACCGGACTGCCACCCGGCCCGATTGCCAGCCCGGGCCTGGCCGCCATCCGTGCGGCGCTCAATCCGACAGCCAGCAGCTATCTCTACTTCCGCGCCCGCTGTGATGGCAGTGGCTACCATGATTTTGCCGTTACGTTCGAGGAACATCTGGCGAATGGCTGCTGATGCTGTAAGCAGGCGCGCATTTCGTTTGCTTCTGCTGCCACTCACGGTCGTGCTGCTGTTGGCGGCCTGTGCCGTCCGCTCAACACCGTCTATCTACAAAATCGCCCTGCTCGCGCCGTTCGAAGGTCGCTATCGTGAAGTCGGCTACGATGCCCTCTATGCCGCCCGTCTGGCGCTGGCCGAGGCAAACGCCCCACACATCGAACTGCTGGCAGTTGACGACGGTGGCACGACGGAGCGCGCTGCAGATCGTGCCCAGGCATTGGCACAAGATCCGGCGGTGCTCACTGCCATCGTCGTTGGATTCGCCGCCGCCGATGCCGAAACGCAGGTCGCCTTTGCGGATGTGCCGATCGTTGTTGCTGGCAACTGGGGAACGCAGCCGGTGGGCGCTGAAACGTTCCTCCTGACGCGCTTCAGCGACGACACGACCAGCGATGCACAGTTCTATGCAGGCGCGCGCGTCCTGGACGAAACGCCAGTGCAAGAGTGGGTATCGAGCGCCGCACCACCCGATACCGATTTCAGCGCACGCTATCGCGCCGCTGACACATTCGCGCCGCCGCCAACGCCGCTCGCGACGCTGGTCTATGACGCGATGCGCATGGCGATCCGGGCGACCACCAGCGGCGCGACGCGAACCAGCGCCACCCACGCCCTCGATCAGATCGACTACGAGGGCATCAATGGCGAGATCCGTTTCGCTGCCCACACCTGGATCGACGCGCCTGAAATTCGCTATCACATCGTTGATGGCGAGGTCGTCGCGCTCGCATCCGATGCGCAACAGTGATCGGGTGACGGTATCTTTTACATGTAAAACTCCTGTAAACCCGCATAGATAATTATTGAGCCTCTCATCTGCATGGGTTAATATTTGTCGTACTCGTTTTCGCAATAGACATGAAGGACGGCCTACGTGAGTGTTGCAGCTACCAGCAAAGCCCCAGATCAGAAGAAACGCCAGCAGCAAACGCTGTTGATTGGCATTATCGCCATTGTTGCCATCATCGCAGTTGCCGCCGCGATCCTTCTGTCGGGGCAGACCACACAAACCGGCATCGATTTTGCTGCTATCCCGCAATCACGAGCAGCGGACGGCGGCTTTGTGCTCGGCAGTCCAGAAGCGCCGATCACAATCGTCGAATTTGCTGACTACGCCTGCCCGGCGTGCCAGCAATATGAGCCGAATATCACTCGTTTCATTGAAGAATATGTTGCCACTGGCAAAGCCAAGTTCGAGTACCGCGTCTTTGCGACGGCGGGCGGTCAGCAAACGGTTTTCGCCGGCGGCATCGCTGAGTGCCTCGCCAATTTTCAGGCGGATGGCTTCTGGGTAGCGCGTGAACGTTTCGGGCAGCTTGCGCAGCAGGGTCTGTACCAGGATGCGCCGCGTACCGTTGCCAGTGAATTGAACGCTTCTTACAGCGACCTGCTCAGTTGCCAGCAAAACTCGAATCGAGTCCGTGTTGACATGGCGCTCGGACAGCAGGTAGGTATTCAGGGTACACCGGCCATCGGTGTCCGTTATGGCGATTCCGCGCCGCAGTTCATCACCTACGCCGGTCAAACGTACAACCGTGGCGGCGTACCATTCGAAATCCTTGCGGCCATCACGGATGCAGCCAACGCCAACAGTTAGGTTGAAACTATGCGTACTGTAGACTGGCACGATTGCAAAGTACGGATGATCGACCAGAAGCGCATCCCCTGGGAATTGGCGCTGGTCGAATTCGACAATTACCACGCGGTCGCCAATGCCATCACCGATATGACGGTGCGCGGCGCACCCGCCATTGGTGCAGCGGCAGGCTTTGGGCTAGCGCTGGCCGCCCAGCAAAGTCGCGCGGAAACGCTGGAAAAATTACTCGCCGATCTCGAAGAGGCCGCGCGTGTTTTGAAGGCTGCGCGGCCTACCGCTGTCAATCTCGCCTGGGCAGTGGATCGCCTGATGGCAGTCGCGCGCAGTGGCGACTACCGCCATCCAGACAAGCTGCGCGATGTCCTGCTCGTCGAAGCACAGCGCATTGCCGATGAGGATGTCGAAATCAACAAGCGGATGGGCGCGCACGGCGCAGAGCTGATCCACAACGGCGACACGGTGCTGCATCACTGCAATACCGGCGCGCTCGCGACCGTGGACTACGGCACGGCCATCGGCGTCATCCGCGCCGCGTTCGAGCAGGGAAAGCGCTTCCACGTCCTGCTGGATGAGACACGCCCTCGCCTCCAGGGCGCGCGCCTGAGCGCCTGGGAGATGGAACAACTCGGCGTCCCCTACGACATTCTGCCCGACACTGCGGCAGGGTTCTACATGGCGCGCGGCGAGATCAAACTGGTGCTCCTGGGGGCGGATCGTATCGCCGCCAACGGTGATTTCGCCAACAAGATCGGCACCTACCAGGTCGCGATCATGGCGAAAGAACACGGCATCCCGTTCTATTCGGTTGCGCCGACTTCGACGGTCGATCTGTCGCTCAAGAGCGGTGCCGAAATTCCGATTGAGGAGCGCGATAAGAGCGAGGTGCTGGCGCCGTTCGGCCACCCGATCACGCCGCCACACTTCAAGGCGCGCAACCCCGCGTTCGATGTGACACCGAATCGCTATCTGAGCGGCATCGTCACCGAAAACGGCATCGCGCGCCCGCCCTTCACCGAGAGCCTGCGCCAAATGGTGGAAGCCAGCCAGTGATATAGAAGAATAGAGGCGGTAATGATGCCGCCTCTACGTCGTCTCCAAAAACAGTTACACGTCCAGCCAGCGCGCCAGCGCTCTGCCGGTCGGGCGTGAGCCACCATCTCGATACTGTGTGATCATCACGTAGTCTGGATAGTCGCTGTCTGCGCGCGATTGCCATTCGGCGATGCTGAAGAGCTTGAGCTGCCCCTGGATGTTGTGGACAGTGAGCACAAACGGTAGCCGGTCGTAGAGCGCCATCACCATCGCTTCGCTGCGGCTCATATCCGCGCGCCGTGCCAGCATACCCATGCTGCTTTGTAACCGTTTGGCATCCGGCACGCCGCGCACGGCCCAGATCTGGCGCGGCAGATCGTCATTCGTCAGCAGTGGCAGGATCGTGAGCGGCTCGTCCGACCGGATCTCGTCCAGGATCAATACGTCGGCCTTTTGTCGCGTGGCGGCCTCGATCTGTTCGCCGAAAGTCGCCCCACCAGGAACCCAACGCGGCGTCAAGCGCACGGCAGTCTCTTGCAGTTGGAGTTCGCCTGTGCGTTCGACCGCGACAATCTGTTTATCCGGCAAAAGCTGTGCCAGCACACTGAGCAGTGTCGTCTTGCCGCTTTCCGACTCGCCCACAATCGCAAACCCATAACGCGATTGCACGATCTGACGCAGGAGATCAGCCGCTTCAGGGAGCATGAAGCCTTCTGCGACCAACTCATCGAGCGTGGGCACTTCCGGTGAGTGCAGGCGCATATCGACATGCACGTAGGGGCTGAACGGCGGCGCGGCCAGGCTCAGCGACATCCGCCGCCCCGCAATCGTCAGCCCGGTCTCGATGATCGGTATATTTTCGTCCGCCTCTGCACCAGCGTCGCGCAGCAGCCGCCCGACAATCGTGCGCAGTTGCGCCTCGTCTTCGAACATCGCCTCCGTGTGCTCAAGCTCGCCGTGCCCGTAACGCACCGAGACGTGCGCAGCGCCATGAATAGCGATGGTCGTCACCCGTGCGTCCAACAAGTAGGGATCGAGCGCACCGTAGCCGAACAGATTGCTGTGGATGCGCTCGATCAGATCGGCTTTGGCCTCCGGCGCCAGCACGACCGACTCGACACCGAGTACATAGTCTACCGTCTCCAGAATCAGCTTGATCCGTTTTGTCGGAGTCTCGGCTGCACGCAGCGCCGCCGAGTCTTCGCCATACTCTTCAATGAATTCCGCTTCGATACGTTCCTGGAGCGCGGCCAGAGAAAACATGCGTGTGCCCTGACGCGCGGCCACCAACTGCGGCTCACGTCCTTTGTCCGCGTCGCGCCGGTACGCGTTTACCTGGAGATCGTCCGGTAGATGATCCTCGCCGGAATGCGCCATAACTACTCCAGCCTCTATAATTCGTAAACCTTCACAACGCGATTATAACCGCATTGGCAAGGCATTCATGCTGAACGTTCCGACATGCGCCTCACACTGGCACATCATTCGTGTTATACTGCGCCTTTGTCTCGCCAGATTGAGCAACATCAGGCTTGGAATTTGACATGCGGGAAATCGTCATTACAGGTTCGATTGCCTACGATTATCTAATGCGCTTTCCGGGGCGCTTCACCGAATATTTGATCCCCGAACAACTGCACCAGGTGAGTTTGAGCTTCCTGGTCGAGGACATGACGAAACACTGGGGCGGCGTCGCGGCCAACATCGCCTATACGATGGCGCTGCTGGGTACGAGGCCCAAGTTGATGGGCACAGTGGGACGTGACTTTAGCGATTACCGCCAATGGCTGGAGCAAGTGGGGGTCGATTGCAGCACAGTCCGCGAAATCCCGGAGGTTTTCACCGCCTCGTTCTTCGTCAACACCGACCTCGACAACAATCAGATCGCCTCGTTCTACGGCGGCGCAATGTCACGCGCGCGCGATTACAAACTGGCAGATGTCTACGAGGGCACGCCCGATCTGGTGGTGATCTCGCCCAACGACCCGATCGCCATGATCAATCTGGCGCAGGAGTGCCGCGAGCGCGGCATTCGCTTTGTTTACGATCCCAGCCAGCAGGTGCCGCGCCTGGACGGCGCATCTTTGCGTGCCGGCATGGAAGGCGCGTACTTGATGACAGTCAACGGTTATGAGTCAGAGTTGATCTGCGAAAAGACCGGCATGAAACTCGATGATTTGCGCCGTGAAATCGACGTGCTCATCATCACCCGCGGCAGGCACGGCTCCGAAATCTATACGGGCGGCGACATCGTCCACATCCCCGCCTTCCCGCCCAAAGCCATCAAAGATCCGACGGGCGGCGGCGATGCTTACCGTGCCGGCCTGTTCTGTGGCCTGCTCTACGATCTCCCCATCGAGATCGCCGGCCAAATGGGATCGCTCTGCGCAACCTACGTTCTGGAAAACACCGGCACACAAAGCCATCGCTTCAACATCGACGAATTCATCACCCGCTATCGCTCCCACTTTGATGACGCCAGCAAGCTTGATCGATTAAAGCAGAACGCCAATTACAGCGGCTGACCTGTGTGCTAAAATGCGCCGTGCTAGACAAAATATGTATCACCGTAAGGACGGGAGACCTGAATGACGATAGAACATGATGTCAAGAATCTCGATCTCGCCACAGGCGGGCGCTATCGCATCGACTGGGCAGAGCAGGAAATGCCGGTGCTGCGCGCCATTCGCGAGCGCTTCGAACGTGAAAAGCCTCTGCAAGGCGTTCGCCTTTCTGCCTGTCTGCACGTAACCACCGAAACCGCCAACCTCATGCACACCCTGCAAGCGGGCGGTGCCGATGTCGTGCTTTGCGCATCGAATCCCCTTTCGACCCAGGATGACGTAGCGGCGGCACTGGTAGCGCATTACGAAATCCCCGTCTTCGCCATCAAGGGGGAAGACAACGACACCTACTACGACCATATCCGCGCAGCGCTGGATCATAAGCCCAACATCACGATGGATGATGGCGCGGATCTCGTCGGCACGATCCACAAGCGTCGCCGCGAACTGATGAATGATATTGTCGGCGGCACGGAAGAAACCACCACCGGCGTCATTCGCCTGCGTGCTATGGCGAAAGACGGCGCACTCGCCTTCCCGGTCATCGCCGTCAATGACAGCGACACCAAGCATATGTTCGACAACCGTTATGGCACCGGGCAGAGTACACTCGATGGCGTCATTCGCTCGACCAACATTCTGCTCGCCGGGCGCACGCTCGTCGTCGCCGGCTATGGCTGGTGCGGCAAAGGCGTAGCATCGCGCGCGCGTGGCATGGGCGCGAATGTCGTCGTGACTGAGGTCGAACCGTTGAATGCGCTCGAAGCGGTCATGGATGGTTTCCGCGTCATGCCGATGATCGAAGCCGCCGAGATCGGCGACATTTTCATTACCGTGACGGGCGACGTCAACGTCATCGACAAGCACCATTTCGAACGCATGAAGAACGGCGCGATTGTCGCCAACTCCGGCCACTTTAACGTCGAACTCAATCTCAAGGCCCTGCGCGAACTCAGCAAGGGTGATCCTCAGCTCGTGCGCCCGTTCGTTGAAGAATATCGCGTCAAAGGCCGTTCGATTTACGTGCTCGGCGAAGGCCGTCTGATCAACCTGGCGGCAGCCGAGGGACACCCGGCAAGCGTGATGGACATGAGCTTTGCCAACCAGGCGCTGGCCGCCGAATACATGCTTCGCAACGGCAAATCGATGTCATCGCAGGTCTATCGTATTCCTGAGGACGTTGACAAAGAGATTGCCCGCATTAAGCTTGAGGCCATGGGCGTCCGCATTGATAATCTGACCTCGGAGCAAGAAAAGTACCTCAACCAGTGGGAAGAGGGCACCTAGTCATTGTCTCTGGCGCAGGAGCGCCCTCGTTTCTAAGGAGCAGTATATGCGTAGAATCGCAAAACTTACGATTGCCTTATTGGTAGTCGTCTGTATGACGGCGCTTTTGCCCGGCGCAAGTCTGGCACAGACGAGTGATGCGCTGGTTCGCTTCGTCCATGCCCTCCCCGGCGCGGGAGCCGTTGACATCTATGTGAACGACGCGCCTGCTGTGCGTGCCCTGGCTTTTGGAGAAGCCTCCACTTATCTTCGCATCCCTGCGGGTGCGCAGCATATTGTGACAACGCAGAGCGGCGCGACGACTCCGCTCTGGCAGCAGGATTTCGCGCCAACCGCCGGTCAGGCATTCACCCTGATCGTCTCATCGACGAATCCGCTGACATACGCGGCCTTCCCGGATGATTTGAACTCCCTGCCACTGGGCAGCAGCCGCATCACGGCTGTCCACGCTATCGCCGATGCGCCCAGCGTCGATGTCGTTCTCGCCGACGGGCGCGGTGTCGTCGCCGGTCTGAACTACAATCAGCCGTATGGCACCCTCGACATCCCGGCGCTGACCTACGAACTGGGCATCGTCCCAGCCGGGGCAAGCGTCTCGGATGCTTTGATCGCCCCGGCACCGTTCTCGCTCGACACCGGCACATCCTATATGCTTGTCGCCTACGGCTCGGCGGCCAATCCACAGATTCTTGCGCTCAATGCGCCGACGAATGCCGAGAACGCCGGTGGCTACGTCCGTTTTGCGCACGGTGTACCCGGCGGCCCGGCAGTCGATATCTACGCCAACGACACGCTGATCGTGCCTAACTTGAGCGAAGGCGAATCGACTGATTACATCGCGCTGCCGGAAGGTGACTATGCAATCAGCTTGCGTGCCACCGGAAGCAGTGATCCGGTTGCGGATGCATCACTAAGCGTCAGCATGGAAGAGCGGATTACTGCCGCGGCGCTGCTCGACGGTGATGCCGTCATTGTGCAACCGTTCGTCGATGACACCGCTGCGGTCGATCAACTCACCGCTGGTTTTAGCGTCATCAACGGCGTCCTCGGCGCGAGCCCGGTCAATGTCACGCTCCAGTCCGCTGATGGCACGCCGCTCACCGCTGCAATCGCTGGTGGCGCGCAAGAAACCGCCGCTCTGGCCGCCACTGATGCAGCGCCCACGCTCACGATCAACTATGGCGGCAGCACGAGTGACGATGTTGCGCTCAATGTTCCGGTCGTCTACGGCGGTGCTTATTACACAGCCCTGGCCGTTTCCGGCGAATCCGGCATTGAGTTGATCGAATTCCCGCCCGTCAGTCTGGCACAGACGATTGGCAGCGCGCCGGGCACCAGCCTGGTCGCCGCAGCGCCGGAACCGACCGTGGTCGTGGAGTTGCCGACGGCGGAACCTCAGGTTGTGCAGCCGGTTGCGCCCGCCTCGGATTCGGAAGTCGTGCAGGCGACCCCGCCACCGGCAGCCACGGCTGCCCCCAGCGGGCCGACAGGCCGCATCATCCTCGATCCGGGTGCGAATCTTCAGTTGCGCCAGTATCCCAGCCGTGATGCATTCTCGCTCGGTCTCGCGCCCTCTGGCACAGTGCTGATCGTCAACGGGCGCGAAGGCGCGCCGGTCTACCTGCCTGACGTGGCAACCCCCACTCTCGCACCAGAGGCTACAGAGTTCGTCGATCCGGCGACCTTGCTGGAAGCCGACGCTGATCTTCTCCCCGGCGACACGTGGCTAAACGTCGATTACATAGCCCCGGATGGCGGCGTCATCAATGCCTGGGTCAACGCGCAGTTCCTGGATGTGCGCGACGCGCGCGGTCGTAAACAGCGCCTGGCAGATTTGCCGACTGTCCCCAACAATCAGCCGGGTGAAGCGCGCAACACCGCCGTGACTCCCCCGCCGCTGCCCGAAAACATCGTGCAGGCCATCGTGATCGGGTTGGATGCTGGTGTTAATCTGCAAATCCGCCGCACGCCAACTACCAGTGGCGAGTCGCTGGCGCTGGTACCGAATGACACCGTTATGGAACTGCTCGGCGTCAACGAGGCACGTGAGTGGGCGTTCGTCCGCTACGTGCAACCGGAAGGCGGCATTGTTCGCGGTTGGGTCAGCACACGGTTCTTGCGCTACAGCTTCCGTGATCGCAGCATCGATTACGAAGAGATGGAAACGCGCGAACTGCTCAACATCATTGACGACACCCAGCGCGGCGACATGAGCAGCGGTGCTGCGGCGCCGATTGCGCCAACGCGAAATCCGCTGCGCGATGTCGTCGTCGGGACGATTGAGCTTGACGCGGGCGCGAACCTGCACCTGCGCCGTAACCCGAACGCCAATTCAGAATCGCTCGCGCTGATGCCGGATGGAACCCAGTTGATTGTGAGCGGTCGCACCGACACGGCTGAATGGGTTCAGGTCGAGTTCGAAGGTCAAATTGGTTGGACTTCGAGCCGCTACCTGAGCTATACCTTCAACGGCGAAACCTACGAGCTCCAGGCCATCCCCGTGACGGTGACGTTGGGGATTACACCAACGCCGGAAGGGACACCTAGCGCCTAGCCGCGCCCGGCCAAAGAGATGACCTTAGTCCTGCGGACACCTCAATCCGCAGGACTATTCGTTTATGGTATGGTCAAATATTGACGGATCGCGTTTGTTTTTGACCGCGTCGGGAGAACAACCCATGCGCCGGAATCAGCTCATCGCCGTCTGGTTCGCATTGGCGGCCATCATTATGGCGTCGTGTGCGCCATCGACTCCGCCACCACCGCCAACGAATACGCCGCTGCCTACCGGCGAGCCAACCGCAACGGCCACCCCGGCTTTCGTCCCGCGCATCATCACTTTGAACCAGGAAGATCAGATCGGCCTGCGCAGCGTTCATGCCGTTCAGGGTCTTGAAAACGTCGATATTTACGCCGAACTTAGCACTGTCGCGCTGAATCTTGGTTTTGGCATATCGAGCGCCGGGGATAGTCGTATCGCCGGTGGTACATACACCTTCCGCGTCGTCCCTGCAGGCGGCGGCATTGATGCAGTGCCACTCGTCCAACAAACGATGGAACTCTCCGGCGGCAACAGTTATACCCTGCTCCTCTCCGGCGACCCTGCCGCGCCGGTATTGACGGCAATTCCCGATGATCATTCGCCGCTCGCCGTCGGGCGCAGCCGGGTAATGGTGATTAACGCCGTGGCCGATGTGCCATCACTCCAGATCAGAAGCGAGGATGGCAGCGCCTTGATTGATGCACTGGCGTATGGGCAATCTTCCGCGCCGATCACGGTCGAGGCTGGGAACGTCAACTTGCAGACGCGAATCGATGGGCGCAGATGGTTCGATCTTCCGCTCGATCTGCGTGAACTCCGGCAGACCACTATCCTGATCATGGGCACGCGCGATGCCTGGACAATCTATCAAGCAGAGACGGATGTGCCCGGCCTGGCGCAGATACGGGTTTTCAACGGCCTCGATCCTGAGGCTGGCTCGGTCGATGTTTATCTCGGTGATGTGCAACTTGCCCACGATCTGGCCTTCGGTGGTGTCACCGATCCGAGCGAGCAGCCGACCACGACGGAAAGTCTGCGCATCTTCCCCGCAGGTCAGGACACGAACTCGGTACCGCTGCTGGCAACCACGCTTGCGCCCAGCCCTGGCGACAGGTTGACGCTGATCGCTGTCGGAAACGCGGCCAACAACCAACTCATCACCTTCAACGATGTCAGCATAGTGCTAAATGACGGCGAATCGAGCATCACCTTCATCCATCTGATCCCAGGCATCGATACCATCCGCAGCGGCGGCACAGACGGCGTCATGCAGGAGCCAATCGAGCTTGATTACGGGCAGCCGGCGACCTTCATCACCAATGCCGGCGAGCAGCAGTTTATCTGGCAGCCCGCGCTCGTCGGTGACAATTCGGGCGACCCGTTGTTTGAAAGCAACATCACCCTTGCGCCAAACACGCACTATCTCTACCTCGTCACCAACCGGGCAGACGCCCCGGCGGTTGTTCTGGAGCACACAGTCGAAGTGCTTCCAAGTACCGCGCAGCAGGAAGAAACAAACACGCAGGTTCGCTGGATCAACGCCATCCCGGATAGCCAACTGAGCTTTTCGCTGGACGATATGCTTCAGGTCAGCGATCTTGATTTTGCCAGCGCCAGCGACGTGCAGATGATCGCCGGTGGTGATTTCAACCTGCTCGTCACCAGCGCAGCCGGCAGCAGCAGCACCCCCGTGACACTGACGCCGTATCATCGCTACAGTATTTATGCTCGTGGCGACGCGACCGTTCCCCAGATCACCGTCATCGAAGATACGTCGATGACCTTCCCCTCTGGCGCGGGACGTATTCGGCTGGTGCAAATCTCTGGCAGTGACAGCGCAGCCCTCAGCCTATGGTTCGCCCCGGCTCAGGAGACGCTGGCGGAGACAAATGACACATTTGCCACCACACCCGTCCCGAACGATCAGACAGTCAACTTACCCTTTGGCGCGCGGCGGCTGGTGATTGCCGGTGCTGATCTGGCCTCGCTCGCCGCGCAACTCCCGTCTGGCGGCTACAATTTCTATGTGGTCGACGAGGCGAAGACCAGCATCGTAGCGAGTGTCCCGGCAGTCATACTTGAGGCTGGCGCAGCCTATGAAATCGTCGCGTCATGGTCGCAATTAGCGACCAATCCGGTGTTTTTTGCCCTGCCTTACCCGATTGTTTCAGACTAGAACAACCGGGCGTGCAGCCGTTATTGAACAGCGCCGTAAAACCCCGACCTTCAGGCTTGGGATACAAGGCAAGAACTTGTTAGGCATTTGATAGCTCCTTTGGGCTATACTCGCTGCAATTCGACTGGACAATCACTACACAAGCCTGTGATGGTAGCGAAAAAAGTCCAGTGCGGCGCTTTAGCAACTGAATGTAGGGCGTTGGAATGGGCAGTCCATCCCGTAAAACTTTCAACGCTCCCAAGCGAGAACCGGACATTGAGCCGTCCTTAAACGCTCACTACGCTGGGGCATCAGCGTAGTATACGAGCGGCAGTCAGACGTGCTTCGGCACGCAGCCGTATTGACAGTAGAAGCCCCAGCCGTTAGGCGTAGGGAGTCTGTCACAATGCCCGCCACTATTGGCCTAACGTTGATGGAGATCTCATTTTGCGCATATTAGTCACGGGCGCAACCGGCTTTGTCGGTCGTCATCTCACCGCGCACCTGCACGAGCAACGGCCCGATGACCTGCTCTTCGGAACCACCAAGCCCGATTTGAGCGACGCTACCGAATTGGCGGGGATGACGATCTACCCCGTCGATCTGCGCGAGCGCGACGCGGTATTGAACCTGATCGGCGAGACTCGTCCGGATCAGATCTACCATCTGGCAGCGCAGGCGGCAGTCGGCGCTTCGTTCAGCGATCCGTGGGACACGCTGGAGACGAACATTCGCTCCCAGCTCAACATCTTTGAAGCCTGTGCCGTTCACAACCTCAAGCCGCGCGTCCTGGTGGTAAGCAGCGGTGAGATCTACGCAACCGCCAATCGTGACGATCACCCAACCGAGGAAACGGCGCTGCCCCAGCCGTCCAGCCCGTACAGCGTCAGTAAGATCACGCAAGAAGCCTTAGGGCTGCAATATTTTCACAGCCAACAAATCCCGGTCTTGATCTCCCGCCCGTTCAACCAGATCGGCCCTGGGCAGAACCTGGGCTTCGTCGCGCCCGATTTTGCCAGCCAGATCGCGAAAATCGAGGCCGGTCAGCAAAGCCCGCTCATGCGCGTGGGCAATCTCGAAGCACGCCGCGATTTCACGGACGTTCGCGACTCCGTGCGCGGACAGCGCCTGATCATGAATCAGGGTGTGCCGGGTGAGATCTACAACATCGCGTCCGGCGTCGCCTACCCGGTTCAGCAAGTGCTGGACACATTACTGAGCCTGACGACAGCGAACATCAGCGTGGAACAAGACCCGGCACGGATGCGACCGTCGCGCGTGCCGCTCGTCTGGGGTGACTCGTCCAAGCTGAATCAACTCACCGGCTGGCAGCCGATGATCCCGTTTGAACAATCGCTGCGCGAAATTCTGAACGACTTTCGCCAGCGTGTTTCACAGTCTTCTGCGCCAAACTAACATGGAGTAAATATCGATATGACGAAGAATCGCGCGCTGATCACGGGTATTACCGGGCAGGACGGCTCGTACCTGGCAGAACTCCTGCTGGAAAAGGGCTACGAAGTCTACGGCCTGGTGCGCCGCTTGAGCACGCCTAACTATGGCCGTATTCGCCATCTCGTTGACAAAATCCATCTTGTCGATGGCGACCTGCACGACCAAACCAGCATGATCCTGGCGCTGCAGGACATCAGGCCGACAGAGATTTACAACCTTGCAGCACAGAGTTTCGTTGCCACGTCGTGGACTCAACCCGTGCTGACCGGCGATACGGCAGCCCTGGGCGTGACGCGCATGCTCGATGCCATTCGCACGGTCGATCCCAGCATTCGTTTCTACCAGGCGTCGAGCAGCGAGATGTTCGGCAAAGTGGTCGAAACCCCCCAGCGCGAGACGACGCCCTTCTATCCGCGCAGCCCATATGCGGTCGCCAAGGTCTACGGGCACTGGATCACCGTCAACTATCGTGAAAGCTTCGGGCTTCATGCCACCAGCGGCATCCTGTTCAATCACGAGAGCGAACGGCGCGGCCTGGAGTTTGTCACACGCAAAGTCACCCACGGCGCAGCCAAAATCAAGCTGGGGCTGGCGCACGAACTGCGCATGGGCAATCTGGATTCCAAGCGCGATTGGGGCTACGCGCCCGATTACGTGCGGGCGATGTGGCTGATGCTGCAACAGGATACGCCGGACGATTTCGTCGTCGCCACCGGCAGGACACAGAGCGTCGAAACACTGATCGAGACCGCCTTCAACTGCGTCGATCTCGATTGGAAGAACTACGTTATGCAAGACTCGCGCTTCATGCGCCCCGCCGAAGTCGATCTATTATTGGGCGATGCCAGCAAAGCCAAGCGCATTCTGGATTGGGAGCCGCAGATCACTTTCCCGGAGATGATCCAGCGCATGGTTGAAAATGATCTGCGTCTACTGAAAGAACAACACCAGTTGTGATCGACACCCATTGTCATCTCGATTTCGCGGCATTTGACGACGACCGGGATGCGGTCGTCGCGCGGGCAGCGGCAGCCGATGTCACCCGCATCATCAACCCGGCGGTCGATCTGGCGGCGTGCGCAGCGGCACTCCGGCTGGCCGATCGCTATGCAGGGGTGTATGCCGCCGTTGGCATACACCCGACCAGCACCGCCAGCTTTTCGCCCGAACATCTGACAGCCGTGGAAGGCCATGCCGGCCATGCAAAAGTCGTCGCGATCGGCGAGATCGGGCTGGATTACTATTGGGACAAAAGCCCAAAGGACACGCAGAGAAACGCCTTTGAAGCACAATTGGCGCTGGCTGCGCGCCTCGATCTCCCGGTCATCATCCACAATCGTGACGCCAACGATGATGTGATGACGATTCTCGAACAGTGGGCGGCAGCGCTGCCGCCATCACTTCGTGAGCGACCGGGCGTGCTTCACTCATTCTCCGGGGACATGGCGATGGCCGAACACGCGCTGCAAGCCGGGTTCTATCTCGGCTTCACCGGGCCGCTAACATTCAAAAACGCGGAAGACACGCGCCGGATCGCCGCTGCCGTGCCGCTCGACCGGCTGCTGGTCGAAACTGACGCGCCCTTTCTCACACCTGTCCCCTATCGCGGCAAACGCAACGAGCCAGCCTACATCCCCTATATGGTCGAGCGGCTGGCAGCGCTCAAGTTGATCGCCACCGATGAAATGGCCGCCATCACGACCCAGAACGCTGAGCGCCTGTTCCAATTGTCATAAATCTCCAAACAAAGCAAGAGGCACGGGTTGCGTGCCTCTGTATCGTCGGCCAATATGTGGCAATCAGATGTCGCCGTCCTGGCCTTGCGGCCCGGCCTGATTGATCCGCTCGGTCAGCCGCGCCTGGAACTGTGCCAGGAGTTCGTCGGCGCGTGCCTGTGACATCCGCCCATCAACGACCAGGACGTTAAGCCGTGCGCCAACGCGCGCTGTCATGTCTGCGATAAAGCCATCGACCGCGACGCCATTCGCTTCCAGAACCTGCGCCAGTGTCGCGCCGCTCTGAAGCTGATCGCGCAGTTCAAGCGGCGTCAGCCCGGTCCGTTCCAGCGCCAGACGAACCACACCTGCGGTTGCAAGCGCCCCGGCCTCACGCGCCCAGATGTCGCCGTTGACAAGTTCGATCAAGCCCATGTCAATCGTGCCGCGTAGCTCGTCAGCCTGCGCTTGCGTGATGCGCCCGTTTGCCAGCGCCTGATCGATGCGCTGATTGAGCACCGCCGTCGCCTCAGCGATCACCGCGTCGATGTCACCGCCGCTGGCGGTCACAACCTCGGCCAGCGTAGCGCCTTCGCGCAGTTGTGACAGGATTTCGCGCCCACTCAGCCCGGTTGCGCCGCCCACAGCATCGAGCAGCGCACGCTCACCCTGCCGCCGCGCCTGATCGCGATTTGGCCCTGGCTGGCCGGGATCAGGGAAATGCAACTCACCGTTCAGCGCTCGATCAATCGCAGCCTGCGCGTTGGCAAGAATCTCATCCGCGCGTTCCTGCGTCATTCCGCCATCAGCAACGGCATTGTCCAGGCGCTGTGTAACTGGCGCAATCACGCCATCGATAATTACCTGCACGTCGCCACCGTTCGCCGTGATTACGTCGGCCAGCGATTGCCCCTGCACAACCTGCTGGACGATCTCGCGCGGCAGCAGTCCGGTTTCAGACGCGATCACGTTGAGCAATGCCTGCACAGCATCGAACGCAGGCCTGTTCTGACCTGGACGATTGGGTTGGCCGAGCAACTGCTGTCCAGGACGGTCTGGCCCGTGCGGTGGTTGCGGCGGCGCGTCTTGCGCAGCGGCAGCGCCGGAAGCAATCACGGAGATCAACAGGGCAATCAATAGGATAAATAGTGTTGTGCGTTTCATGATCGGCTCCTCTCCAGTCAAATGATTTGATAGCTCGATCTTGCGGCACAAATGTAATGAAAGTATGTCTGGCATCACGGCAAGTGCTAAATTCTGGTAAAATCGCGCCCCCGAAAGGGATATGTATGCGCGATCTCTCGATCATCATTGTCAGTTGGAATGTGGCCGATCTGCTGGCAGCCTGCCTGGACAGCATTCTCCGTAGCGACGTAGCGCTCGATGATGCCGATGGCGAGCGGCCAAACGTCGAGATCATCGTCGTCGATTCCGCCAGCAGCGACAAGACCGTCGCCATGCTGCGCGAACGCTATCCCCAGGTGCGTCTGTCAGCACAGTCGGAAAATGTCGGCTACACACGCGGCAACAATCTCGGCCTGGGGCTGGCTGAGGGGCGCAATCTCTTCCTGCTCAATCCGGATACAGCAATTATCGGCGACGCGCTCCAACAGATGATTGCCTACCTGGACGCGCATCCTGACGTGGGCATCGTCGGCCCGCACACGCACAACAGCGACGGCACAACACAATCCAGCCGGCGGCGCTTTCCGACACTGGCGACAGGTTTCTTCGAGAGCACGTGGTTGCAGCCCTTCGCGCCGAAGGCCATGCTCGACCGCTATTATGTCCGTGATTCAGCCGACGATGCGACCGTCGATGTCGACTGGGTGCAGGGGTCAGCACTACTGGCGCGCCGCGAGGTTTACGAGCAGATCGGCGGGCTGGATGAGGGCTACATCATGTTCTCGGAAGAACTGGATTGGTGCAAGCGCGCTAAACTCGCTGGCTGGCGGGTCGTCTATTTGGGCAGCGCCCACATCACCCACCACGGCGGCAAGAGCACCGAACAGGTCGTTGCCCGCAAGCACATCCATTTTCAAGAGAGCAAACTCCGCTACTACCGCAAATATCACGGCGCGCTGGCTGCACACAGCCTGCGCCTCTTCTTGCTGTTCAACTATGCCTGGCAGATCGTTCTCGAAGGGGCCAAGGCGCTGCTCGGCCACAAACCAGCTATGCGCCGCGAGCGCATCGACGCCTACTGGCGCGTTCTGCGGTCGGGTTTGAGGGTGCATTGATGCGCATCGGCATCATCACAGGCGAATTCCCGCCCATGCACGGCGGCGTCGGCGCGTACAGCCGCATCCTGGCGCGGCATCTGGCAGCGCAGGGGCACGGCATCTACATCCTGACCGATGAGCGAGCGCGTTACGAGGACAACAGCATCCACCTGACGAACACCATCCGTCGTTGGGATGGCCGCGCCTGGCTCAAAGCGCGTGCCTGGGCGCGTGAGCACCGGCTTGAACTCATCAGCCTGCAATATCAAACCGCCGCCTACGCCATGTCGCCGTGGGTTCATTTCCTGCCGGACATCCTGCGCCCGCTGCCCGTCGTCACGACCTTTCACGATCTGCGCTATCCGTATCTGTTCCCCAAGGCGGGTATGCTGCGCACGTGGATCGTCAGACGATTGGCGCGCTTCTCGGCGGGCGTGATCACCACCAATCACGAGGACATGGCCGCGCTCGCCTTCCACGACTGCCGCGCCTTGATCCCCATCGCCAGCAATATCACGACTGCCCTGACGGAGACGTTCAACGCTGCCGAGTGGCGCGCGCGCGCCGGGGCAGTCGAGGGTGATTTCGTGATCGCTCACTTCGGTCTGATCAACCGCAGCAAAGGTCTCGACGTGCTGCTGCGCGCGCTGGCGCTCTTGCGCAAGGATGGTGTCTCAGCGCGCCTGCTGATCGTCGGTGGTACGGCAGGCGGCAACGACCCGACCAATCTTGACTATGCGAAAGAGATTGACGGATTGATTGACTCGATGGAACTGCGCCCAGTCATCCATCAGACCGGCTACCTGGATGAGAGCGATGTCAGCGCCTACCTGCACGCCGCCGACGTGGTGGCCCTGCCCTATCGTGACGGCGCATCCTACCGGCGTGGAAGCCTGATGGCGGCGCTGCGCTATGCCTGCCCCATCGTCACCACGACGCAATCCGTCGCTATTCCATCATTTGTCGATGGCGAAAACCTGCTCTGTGTGCCGCCAGATGATCCCGATGCGCTGGCCGCCGGGCTGCGCCGCCTGTATATCGATCCCGACCTGCGGCGCAAATTGAGCCAGGGCGCAGCCGCGCTCGCTCCAACCTTCGACTGGGAGCAGATCGCGCGCGAGCACGTTGCGTTCTTTGATCGCGTGCGGGAGACATGCGCATGACTCGCATCTGGCGCGAACACCGTGCGGCTGTCCTGATTCTCGCCGCCTACCTGATCCTGGCGACGATCTACAGCCTGGTCACGCCGCCGTTCGAAGCGTCCGACGAACTCTGGCACTACCCCATGATCCAGCATCTGGCGGACAACGGCTTGCAGCTTCCCAGACAAGATCCGGCTGTCCCGACCGCCTGGCGGCAAGAAGGCAGCCAGCCGCCGCTCTACTACCTGCTCGCCGCCGCGCTCACGTCGTGGATCGACACGTCGGATGTGGGCTACTGGCGGCGCATCAACCCGCACGCAGACATCGGCGTCGTCCGTCCAGATGGCAACACCAACATGCTCACGCACCGCCCGGACGAGGCACAGCACCGCTTCTCCGGCGCGCTGCTGGCGCTGCAACTCGCGCGCTTGCTCTCGGTAGTACTGAGCGCAGGCACAGTGCTCGTCACCTATCTACTCGGCTTGCAGTTGTTCCCGACCCGACGTGAGATTGCCGTGCTGGCGATGGCCTTCAACGCCTGCCTGCCGATGTTCCTGTTCATCAGCGGCTCGGCCAACAACGACAACCTCTCGAACCTGCTCGGCAACCTGCTCACGCTGCTGATAGCGCACCTTCTCATGAGCGAAGATGCGCCGCGGGTACGCGATTATGCCGTCCTCGGCGCTGTGACCGGCGCGGGCTTGCTGGCAAAGCTCAACCTGGGCTTCTTCATCCCGATCATCGCCCTCAGCCTGCTCTGGATCAGCCTGCGCCGCCGCGATTGGCGTCCACTGGTGATCGGCGGCGTGGTCAGCGGCGTGCTGGCGATCCTCGTCGCGGGCTGGTGGTACTTACGTAATGCGCAGCTCTATGGCGATCCGACCGGTCTGAACGTCTTTCTCGACATCGTCGGGCGGCGCGCCATCCCGGCCAATGCCGCGCAGTTGTGGTCGGAGCGTGACAGCTTCTTGCAGGCCTTCTGGGGCTTCTTCGGCGGTATGAATGTGCCGCTGCCCATAGCCGTTTACACCATCTACAACATTCTGGCTGGCATCGGCCTCGTGGGCGCGCTGGCCTATGTCGTCTGGCGCACCGCAGCACGCCGTATCGAGCCGCGCCTCACCATCGCCCACTGGATCACACTGCTCTGGATCGCGATCACGTTCGTCTCGTATTTGCGCTGGACAGCGGAGACGCCAGCCAGCCAGGGGCGGCTCGTCTTCGGCGCGCTGTCGTCGATCTGCGTCTGGCTGGCGCTCGGCTGGTCGTGGTGGCTGCCGCGTCGAGCGCGTATCCTGGCAGCGCTGCCGGTCGCCTTCACCGCGCTCATCGCCATCTGGGCACCGATCCAGGTGCTGCCGCTCCCCGCCGTGACCTATACTGCCGCATCCGGCGAACCATTAGCGACGTTTATCGAGCCGGATGGGGGCGGCACAATTACGATCCAGGCGCTGGCTCGCCTGCCCGCGCAGGTGCGGCCAGAGGAGTACCTGGAATTCACGCTGGTCAACCATGTGACAGAGCCGCTGATGCACGACTGGAGTCTGTTCGTCCATCTCGTGACGCCCGATGGCGTCATCATCGGCCAGCGCGACGTCTACCCCGCTGGCGGGCTGATCGCCACGTCAGATCCACCGCCGAATGACGCCTGGCTGAACCCGGTCGCCGTCTGGGTGCCCGCGAATGCCTACGCGCCACAAACGCTCGATGTCGCCATCGGCTGGTACGATTTGCAGACGGGTGAGCGCATGACGCTGGCAGATGGCGGCGAGACCTTCACCGTCGGCCAGGTTGCGCTGCTGCCGCGCGTGAGCGATCTTGGCGTGCCCAACCCAATCAACGTCAACTTCGCCAACCAGATCGAACTCGTCGGCTATACCCTGAGCGATCTCAGCCCGGCGCAGGGCGAAGCCGTAACGCTGACGCTCTATTGGCGCGGCCTGACGCAGATTGAGACGGATTACGTCGTCTTCGCGCAGATCATTGACCCGATCACGACGGCCATCTATGCCGCGTCGGATGCCATGCCCGCGGCCTGGGCGCGCCCGACCACGACCTGGACACCCGGCGAGATTGTCGCAGATGCGCATACGCTAACGGTGAGCGCCGATGGGCCGCCGGGCATCTACGAGATCTATGTCGGGCTGTACACGCGCGGGGACGACGGCGCGTTCAATCGCCTGCGCGTCATCACGCCCGATGGCGGTGAAGCTTTTGACTACACCCAGCTTTCGCGCGTGCGCATCCTGCCGGAGGGATCATGAGCCGGACTACGCCTGCGCCAACACCGCGCGCGCTGCGTATCCATCCCGACATGGCCGCCGTTGGCGTGCTGATCGCGCTCTGGCTGCTCTTCTTCTGGCGGCTGTTCACACCCGTCGCCGCCGATCAAGCCTCGCTCAAACTGGGCGATTTCAGCGGCCAGTTCGTCGCTTTTGGCGGCTATCAGTACGCGCGCTGGACGGCGGGCGAAATCCCGCTCTGGAATCCGTACAACAACGGCGGACTGCCGTTCATCGCCGATACACAGGCGGCGGTCTTTTACCCGCCACGGTTAGCGACCATCGCCCTGGCGCGTTTGATGGGCGGCTGGTCGTATCACGCGCTCGAACTGGAGATGACAGCGCACGTCCTCGTCTACTCGCTCCTGCTCTACGCGCTCGTCCGGCGAATGACGCTGCGCCAGCCGGGCACGCAGCTCGCCGGGTTGACGGCGGCCATCGTCGGCGGCTACGGCGGCTTCCTGAGCGGCTACCCTCCGCTGCAACTCGCCATACTGGAGGCTGCAACCTGGCTACCGCTGGCGCTGCTCGGCATCCACGAAGCCACACGAACCACTGATCCCTACAGAGACAAGCCACGGAATCCAACACTGAGCACCGAGCACCGAGCACCGAGTACTCAGTACTCAGTACTCAGTACTCCCCATTATCCGTGGCTGCTGTTGACCGGCCTCGCCTACGGACTGTCTTGGCTGGCGGGACATCCACAGACGACCTTCTTCACGACTTACGTGCTGCTGGCCTATCTCGCCTATCGTGTCTATACCCACCGCTGGCACTGGACAACCTTCGTTGGCGGTGCGGCCATTTTCGGTCTGCTCGGCGTGGCGCTCGCCGCTGTGCAGTTGCTGCCCGGTTTCGAGTACCTGGCGCTGACGACGCGGACGGGCTTCGGCTTTGACGCCAAGGGCAATGGCTTTCCGCTGCAAGATGTCGTCCAGTTCGCCGTTCCGGGCGTCGTCAGCCTTTACTCTCCCTTGTACGTCGGCGTGGGCGGACTGCTGCTGGCACTGATCGCCGTCTGGCGGCGCGCGGCGGGCGCGATCTTCTGGATTGCCGCCGCGCTGTTCGCCCTGGCATGGAGCTTTGGTGCGAACAGCGTCCTCTACCCGGCGCTCTATTACCTGCTGCCAGGACTGAACCCATTCCGCGGACAGGAGCGTGCTGCCTTCATCGTCGCCAATGCGCTCGCCATCCTCGCAGGACTGGGTGTGGTGCAACTCGCTGCCTGGCAGAATGACGCCAGCCTCAAAGCGCTGCGGCGCGGGCTGCGCTGGGTATTCATCGCTGTCGCCCTAGCGGTGGCACTGATCGTCATCGCCTGGCTCGGCTTCCCGGAGGAGTACGCCGCTTTCGTTGGTTACGCGGTGCTGTCGGCAGTCGTCGCGGGCCTCGCCCTCTGGCTCATCCCAGCGCTGGCGGCACAGCCTGAGCGTCCCTGGCTGCGCTGGGCACTGTTGATCCTGATCGTCTTTGAGTTGTTCACCGTCAATATGAACGCCCGCGGCACCTATAACTCCGTGCCGCCAGGCGATCAACTCAGCCTGACGCCCCCGCCGCTGGTCGCGCAGGCGTTGGCGGATGACAGCGTGCCGTTTCGCGTCGATGGTTTTCGCGGGCTGACGGCCAACTACGGCAGTCTCTACGGGCTGGCGGATATTCGCGGCATCAGCCCGCTCTGGCTGGGGCGTGCCTATGCGATCATCGAGCGCGGTTTCCCGAACCCACTTGCCTGGGAACTGTTCGGCGTGCGCTACGTCTTCACCGACTGGAACGAACTGCCTGTGCCGAGCGAGATCGTCGGCCAGGGCACAGATTTCTACGGCGACATCAACCTGCACCGCCTCGATGATCCGCGGCCCTATGCGCTACTGCTGAGTCAGTATGAGGTCATCCTCGACGATGCGGCAGCCCTGGCCCGTCTCGATGCGCCGGATTTCGCCGCCCGCCGAACGGTCATCCTGAACGCCGATCCCGGTGTGGAGATCTTGCCAGAGGCGACCGATGGAAGTGCCCGCGTCGTCGCCTTTGCGCCGGAGACGCTCACGATTGAGATTGACAGTCCACAGCCGGCGATACTGTCCATTGCCCAGGTCGATTATCCCGGCTGGCGCGCGACGATCGATGCTGCCGATGCGCCGATCCTGCGCGCCTATGGTGTGCTGACGGCGGTCGTCGTGCCAGAGGGCGCGCATACTGTGCACCTGACCTACGATCCGCTCTCCTACCGCGCGGGCGCGTTGATCAGTCTGGTTGCCTGGGGTGGGCTTGGTATACTCAGCCTCGCGTTCTTGCTCAGACAGCGGAAAGTCAACCGGCAGTAGCCGCCCATGCTCACCTTTAACCCCGTCCAAGAATGGATCGCGCGCCTGGATCGCCGCACCTATGCAGTGCTCGTTGGCGTCCTGCTCGGCGTTGTCGGCGGCGCCGCCGGCCTGCTGATAGTCGTCGCCGAGCCGCTGCTGGCTTTCGGCGCGGTGCTTGGCCTGATGGCGGGCTTGTTTATCATCACCAACATCCAGGCCGCGCTCTACGGCATGATCGCGGTGCTGGCGCTGATCCCATTCGGCACATTTCCGATCAAGATCGGCTTCACACCAACCCTGCTCGACGGCGCGATGGGCGCGTTTCTGCTCGTCTATCTGCTCCAGTGGGTGCGCGGGCAGCGCCGCTCGTTTCAGACGACCCCCGCCCATTTCTTCATCCTGATCTACATGGGCTGGCTGATCCTGACGTTCGTGCTCGGCCTGCGTTACGCGCCGCCGACGAGCACTGATCTGCGCGGCTTCGTCGAAACGCTCCTGAGCATCGGTCTGGTCTTCATCCTGGTGGATTTTCTGCGCGATCCCCCTGCCCTGCGGCGGCTTGTGATCGCGATCATGGCCTTTGTCGGCTTACAGGCGCTGTTAACGCTCGTCCTGTACGCACTGCCGAACGACCTGGCCGAGAATATCCTCGTCCGCCTTTCCCCACTTGGCTACCCGGACGGCGGCGTCATCCGTTACATCGAAGACAATCGCGACCTGGCGGAACGCGCCATCGGCACGTGGGTTGATCCAAACGCGCTCGGCGGTGTCCTGGCAATCGCTTCGACCATCGTCGCGCCGCAGGTGTTCGCCACTAAGCCGGTGTTTCGCTACCGCTGGCTGACGATCCTCATCTTCGGCATTCTGGCGCTGGCGCTGTTCCTGACCTATTCACGCGCATCGCTGCTCGCCTTTGGCGCGGGTGTGCTCGTCATCGGCGCGCTGCGCTATCGCAAGTTTCTGCTGCTGATGGCCGCGGCGCTCGTCATCGTCCTGGTGCTGCCGCAAACACAGCCGCTGGTCGAACGCTTTGTCGATGCGTTCACCGTGCAAGACCTGGCGACACAGATGCGCATCGGCGAATACACCGACTCCTTCCGGCTGATCAGCCGCTATCCGGTGTTCGGTGTCGGCTTCACCGGCACGCCGGACATCGACCTCTACACCGACGTTGCCAGCATGTACTTGATCATGGCGAACCAGATCGGTGTCACTGGCGTCGCGATTTTCGCCGTCGCCATGCTGAGCGTCTTCGTCTATGGCCTCACAGCCTGGAGGCGTGTCAAACACAACCCGGAGCTGGTTGCCATCTTTCTTGGCTATCATGCGGCGCTCGTGGCAGCGCTGGCGAACGCAGTCGCCGATCTCTATTTCTTTCGGCTCGATTTCCACGCCTCGATCACGTTGTTCTGGTCGGTCGTCGCCCTGGCGCTGGCGAGCGCACGGTTGGCGCGGGTCGAGCACGAATCGACCGTTGCGAAAATGCGCACACAATTGTAATATGCGACCGGCTGATCATCCCCAATATCAGCTTGATCGATACTTTCCGCTCTGCGCCGGATGCTCAGCACCGGACCAGGGCAAGCCCGGGGGAAGGAGAAATTGAACCCCTATGAAACGAGCCTACGAGGTTACTTTTATCGTGCGTATCGATGTCGATGAAGCCACGCTCAACGGCACCATCGACCAGGTGCGCAACTGGATCGAAACTGACGATCTGGGACAGGTGATGAAGATCGACCGTTGGGGTCGGCGCAAGCTGGCCTACGAGATCGAAAAGCAGCGCGAAGGCTTCTACGTTCTGATGGAAAGCCAGATTGAGCCGCAGGCGATCAAGGAATTGGAACGTAATATCAATCTGTCTCAGAACATCCTGCGCTATCTGGTCGTGCGCACCGAGGAATAGGCCTCTACGTGCCTGCCCTCGCTGCGCTTTAGAGGTCGAATTCGATGGGACGTGGCCTGAATAAAGTCATCATCATCGGCTATGTCGGGCGAGAGCCCGAAATGCGGTATACACCCAGTGGTCGTCCCGTCACGAGCTTTAGTGTTTCTACGCCACGCACCTGGGTTTCAGCCGAAGGTGAGCGCCGTGAAGAAACCGAGTGGTTCAACGTCGTCGCCTGGGGCAACCTGGCGGAAATCTGCAAAGCACATCTGACCAGGAACCAGCAGGTCTACGTCGAGGGTCGTCTGCAAACACGTGGCTGGGAAGACGAACAGGGTAAGAAACATTTTCGCACCGAACTGGTGGCGCAAGAGATGATCTTGCTCGGCGATCGGCGCACGCACAACGGCGACATCGACTTCATCGACAATGATGACAACGACAACGATTACGCATTCTAAATATCCGTAGTGAAAGTACATCAGGAGATACCCCTGTGACTGACAAGCCCCGTGAACTTGAAAACGAAGCCGTAGAAGCGGATACCGAAGAAACCGCACAACAAGATGAAGGCGGTTCTTCAGACCGCCCGCGCCGTTATGGTCGTTCAGACCGAGGGCCTCGCCCAATGCGCGGTCGCGGTCGCGCGCAGATCTACTGCCCGCCCGGCAAATGCTTCGACTACAAAGATGTCGATACTCTGCGCCGCTACGTGACCGAAACCGGCAAAATCAAGCCACGACGCCAGACAGGCAACTGCTCGCGCTGCCAGCGTGAATTGGCGCGTGAGATCAAGCGTGCGCGTCACCTCGCGCTGCTGCCGTTCGTTAGCCTTTCAGATTAGTCAAGCAGGCGTGGGCAGTGCGCCGTGTGCTGCCCGCCAACCCATGACCGAGTCCTTCTCCCACGTCGAGGGCGCAGTCGGTCGATACTGTGCCTTCGTGCTTGCCCAGGAGCAAATCCATGTCGAAACGCAGTGAGCAAACGACCGGTCTCCCCAAACGCACACCGACCAAGGCTGCGAAAGAGTCTGGTGAGAGCGGCAAGCGGACGCCGCGTTTGCTTGGTGAGTACCGTACCCGTCACGAACGCGAAGCCGCCATGCAGCGCCTGATCCTGACGGTGGTTGGCATCGTCGGCGCGCTGGCCGTGCTGTTGGTCGCCTTCGCTCTGATCAACGATCAAATACTTGC